>NZ_CABPSG010000002.1:0-548747 GCF_902459595.1 Pandoraea soli
CGTGAGGCTTGATCCTATAACCAGTGTGTTTTTCCTGGTGTGAGTGTCGTGAAGTGTGCCGATACAACTCACAACCCTACAAACGTAGTACTACGCTTCTTCCGAATTGGTTTTGTTGAGCCTCGCTCAGCAGAACATACAAGTTATGCCTGATGACCATAGCGAGTTGGAACCACCCCTTCCCATCCCGAACAGGACCGTGAAACAACTCCACGCCGATGATAGTGCGGATACCCGTGTGAAAGTAGGTAATCGTCAGGCTCCCCCTAAAAACCCCTTGCTAACTCGTGTAGCAAGGGGTTTTTGCTTTTCTGGGAAATTCCGCCTGGATCGATATCCATTTCTCGCTTAGCATCTGGCCTCGGGGTTAGCGAAAGTTCGGGGAGCGAAACAGGTGGTCGATCAGGATCGGAGCAAGCGCCATGCAAGATGGCGTGCGGGAGCTGCGTGGGTTGTTACCACCATGGTTGTCTGGGGACTCGGTGGGTGTACGTCGCAGGGAACGTCTTCGAAACACACCTCGGCGTTGACTTCGACGGTACAGAGCGGTGACATTGCCCCGCTTTCCGCTGCCGTGACTCCGGAGGGATTGCCGCCGCACTGGGAGACATATCTCGTCACCCGCAACAAACGGCTCACCCATTATGAGCAGACGATCGACAGCCAAGGCATCGCGGTGATTCGCGCCTCGGTCGATAGATCCGCGTCCGGCATCGCACAGAAGCTCAACGTCCCGGTGTACCCGGGCGCCAAGCTGACGTGGCGCTGGCGTGCCGATGCCATCCCCGCGAGTGCCGATATTCGCACGAAGGCATTCGACGATGCGCCTGTACGCATCGCCCTTGCGTTCGATGGCGATCCCGCAAAACTCACCATGCAAGATCAACTGCATCGCGAATTGGCGCGTATGGTCAGCGGTCGCGACTTACCGTTTGCGACCCTGATGTACACCTGGGGCGATGATAAATTCTCGGTGGACGATATCGTCACCAATTCTTATACCGGTCGTATTCGCTCCCTCGTTGTCGAGCGCGGTGACGAGCACCTTGGAAGATGGCAAACGTATTCTCGCGATATCGCCAGGGATTATGAGAAAGCGTTTGGCGAACCTCCAGGGCGTCTGATCGGTATTGCAATCATGAGCGACGGTGACAATACTCGATCGAAATTCACCGCATGGTACGGTGACATTCGTCTCGAAACGGATGGTGTTCCCACGACAACGGCCGCGAAATAGCGCGATCTCGTTCGAATCAAAAGCGAAAAAGCCGGCAAGTGATACTTGCCGGCTTTTCTTATTGTCGCCCGAACCCAGGGATCAGGCAGCTTACGGATGGCGTCCAAAATAGGTCTCGACCAGCGTGACCCAGTAGGTGCCGCCAAGGGGGAGCAGATCGTCGTTGAAGTCATAGCTGGCGTTGTGCAGGTTGCACGGTCCGAGGCCGTGGCCCGTGTCCCGGTGGGTGCCGTCGCCATTTCCGATGAAGACATACGCCCCCGGCTTCTCCAGAAGCATGAACGAGAAGTCCTCGGCGCCCATCGTGGGCTCCACCTTGTCGTTGACGTTTTCGTTGCCAACCACCTCGCGCATCACGTCGGCACAAAGCGCTGCCATGCCAGGGTCATTGATGGTCGGCGGGTAGTTGCGAAGGAATTCGATTTCCGCCGAGCAGCCAAGCCCCTTGGCCACGAATTCGGCGATCTCGCGCATACGGGTCTCGATGAGATCCAAGACTTCAATGGAGAACGTGCGAACCGTGCCGCCCAACCATGCCACATCGGGAACCACGTTCGTGGTGTCGCCTGCATGGATCTGCGTAATGGAGAGCACTGCGGCGTCGATCGGCCGCTTGTTGCGCGTGATGATGCTCTGCAACGCCTGCGCCACCTGCACGGCCGCAATCACCGGATCGATGCCGGCATTCGGAATGCCCGCATGGGTTCCCTTGCCGCGAAGCGTGATCTTGAATTCGTTGCTCGAGGCCATCATGGGACCAGGCGTCACGGCGAATGTACCGGTCGGCACGCCCGGCCAGTTGTGCATGCCGAACACTGCCTGCATGGGGAAGCGCTCGAACAGGCCGTCCTTGATCATTTCACGAGCACCGCCGCCGCCTTCCTCGGCCGGCTGGAAAATCAGGTAGACGGTGCCGTCGAAATGGCGATGCGTCTGGAGATATTTCGCGGCGGCAAGCAGCATGGCCGTGTGACCATCGTGACCGCAGGCGTGCATCTTGCCTTCATGCTTCGACGCGTGGTCGAACGTATTGGCCTCACGAATCGGCAGCGCATCCATATCGGCGCGCAGACCGATCGCGCGGTCGCTGCTACCTTGCTTGATGATGCCGACGACGCCGGTTTTACCGAGTCCGCGATGAATGGGGATACCCCATTGGGTCAGCGTATCCGCCACCACATCCGATGTGCGCTTCTCTTCGAAGCACAGTTCGGGATGCGCGTGAATATCACGTCGGATGGTTTGGATTTCGCCGCGAGCGGCGTCGATTTCTGGAATGAGCTTCATGTTCGGGTTTCCTGCGTGGCGCAATGGTCCATCTTACCCCTAATGACCGGGTCTGACACCTTGGTAGGAAACGTCCGAGCGCTGCACCGGACACGTCTGGAAAATGTCGCAAGTGACCGTGCCGCGGGGTGAGGCGGGGGGGAACGTAATACAATATCGTCAACGTCGCGCCGTTGGCGGTCGCGGCAATTTCGTAAAGAGAGGAGTCGTTACATGACGACCAACACCCGCGTCGTTCGGGCCGCATGCCCGCATGACTGTCCCGATACGTGCGCAATGCACGTCACAGTGGAAAATGGCGTCGCGATCAAGGTCCAGGGCGATCCGGACCATCCGACGACCAAGGGCGTCTTGTGTACGAAAGTCTCTCGATACACCGAACGAACCTATCATCCGGATCGCTTGTTGCATCCGCTCAAGCGTGTCGGACCGAAGGGCAGCGGGCAATTTGCGCCAGTCAGTTGGGATGAGGCGCTTGACGAGATCGCCACGCGACTGGGGGCGATTGCGGCACGCGAACCCGAAGCAATTCTCCCGTACAGCTACGCTGGCACGATGGGATTCGTCCAAGGCGAATCGATGGCTGCAAGGTTCTTCAACAAGCTCGGCGCGTCCGACCTCGATCGCACGATCTGTGCGAGCGCAGGCGCTGCGGGGCTGCGATACACATACGGTGCTGGCGTCGGCATGCACGTCGAACACTTTGTCGACAGCAAGCTGATTCTTATCTGGGGCAGCAATCCGATTACGTCGAGCGTGCATTTCTGGGCCATCGCGCAGGAAGCCAAGCGTCGCGGTGCGAAGTTGATCGCCATCGATCCCTATCGTTCGCTCACGGCGGAAAAATGCCATCAGCATATTGCCTTGCTGCCAGGCACGGACGCGGCGTTGGCATTGGGCATGATGCATGTCCTGATCGATGAAGACCTGGTCGATCACGAATATATTGCGCGACACACGGTGGGCTACGCGCAGCTCAAGGAGCGCGTACGACGTTACACGCCGGCTCGCGTCGCGGAAATCTGCGGTATCCCCGAAGACACAATCACGACATTGGCGCGGGAGTATGCGAACGCGAAGCCCGCGGCGATCCGACTGAACTACGGCATGCAGCGAGCCAGAGGCGGCGGGCAGGCGACCCGCGCGGTTGCGTGCCTGCCGGCGCTGATTGGCGCGTGGCGCGACCCGGCGGGCGGGCTGCTGATGTCGACGTCCGGTTACGCACCCGTCGATTCGGTGGCACAGGCACGGCCCGATCTGCGACCGCATCAGAAAAAGCCGGCCCGCGTGGTGAACATGAGCGCGATCGGTGATGCCCTTTGCCATCCGGGCGACGATTCGTTCGGGCCGAAGATCGAGGCGCTGGTGGTCTACAACAGCAATCCAGTGGCGGTGGCGCCGCAGTCGGGAAGGGTGGCAGCGGGCTTCGGCCGGGAGGATCTCTTCACGGTGGTGTTGGAACATTTCCAGACCGATACCGCAGATTATGCGGACTTCGTGCTGCCGGCAACGACGCAGCTCGAGCATCTGGATATCCACAAGGCTTACGGCCATACCTATCTGCTGGCGAACAATCCAGCCATTGCGCCGCTCGGCGAAGCCAAGCCCAACTCGGAAATCTTTCGTCTGTTGGCGGGGCGCATGGGATGGCAGGAGGCCTGTTTCTCCGATACCGACGATCAATTGGCCGCGCAATCCATTCGCTGGGACGATGCTCGCATGGCAGGGGGGGACTGGGAGACCCTCAAGCGTAATGGGTGGATCCGATACGATCTGCCGGACGCGCCTTTTGCGAACGGGCAGTTCTACACGCCGTCGGGCAAGTGTGAGTTTTATTCCGAGCGCATGCTGCAGGAAGGTTTCGATCCGCTACCCGACTGGGTGCCGCCGTACGAATCGGTGGCGAGCAATCCGGATCTGGCGGCACGCTATCCCCTGGCAATGATTTCACCGCCAGCCCGTCACTTCCTGAATTCGAGCTTCGTGAATGTCGATAGCCTGCGTGCCTCGGTGGGAGAGCCGACGCTCGATATTCATCCCTCAGATGCCGCGCCGCGAGGCATTGAGAATGGCGGCGATGTGCGAATCTTCAATGATCGAGGCATCTTGAGCGCAAAGGCTCGGGTGACGGAGAAGGCGCGTGAAGGCGTCGTGGTGGGTCTGTCCATCTGGTGGAAGAAACTCGCCCCGGACGGCAAGAATGCCAACGAGGTCACCAGCCAGCAGCTCACCGATCTGGGACGGGCGCCAACGTTCTACGATTGTCTGGTCGAAGTCGCGCCGGCATAAGACCGGCCGTCACGCCTGCCGATGCCGAGCTGACGCCGAGGAGCCTGTGATGTCTGACCCTGCTGCGATGCCCACACTGTTCCCGGGACTCTCCGCATATCGGCGTTCGACGTTGCGCGCCGCCGTGGGGTTAGCCGCCGGCTGGGCGCTACTGTTCGGTCTTGCCGGATGCGGCCAGGTTGGCTACTACGCGCAGTCGATTAACGGGCACTTCACCGTGTTGCATCAGGCGCAGCCGGTGTCCGATCTGGTTGCCGACCCATCGGTTGCTCCGCATTTGCGCACGCGGTTGATAGAAGCCGAGCAAATCCGAAGCTATGCCGTGTCCGCGCTCAGTGAGCCGGACAACGGGAGTTATCGTAGCTATGCGGACCTCAAGCGACCGTTCGTCGTCTACAACGTCTTCGCCGCGCCCGCGTTATCGCTGAAGCTTCGCGAGTCCTGCCTGCTGGTCGTCGGATGCGTCGAGTATCGGGGCTATTACTCTCGCGAATCCGCCGAGGCTTATGCGGCCGAGTTGCACCGAGATGGCTGGGAGACATTCGTCGCGGGGATTCCGGCCTATTCGACGCTGGGCTATTTCGACGATCCGCTGCTCAACACTTTCATCTATCTTCCACGCGCGGAAGTGGCGCGGATGATTTTCCACGAACTCGCGCATCAGATTCTATTCGTTCGGGGCGATACGGCATTCAACGAGTCTTTCGCCGTGACGGTGGAAACCGTGGGCGTACGGCGCTGGTTGACGGCGCACCCCGACGCAGCAATGGAATATGAGCGATACGACGCGCACCGACGCCAGTTCCGTCACTTGGTGGATGGTTATCGCAAGCGCTTGGAAACCCTGTACGACGGCTCGGAAACGGACGCGCAAAAAATCGCGACCAAGGACGCGCTGTTCGCCAGCATGCGTGCTGACTACGAGCGGTTGAAGGCGTCCTGGGGCGGGTACAAGGGGTTTGACCTTTGGTTTGCGTCCCACCTGAATAACGCCAAGATCGGATCGTTCGCGACGTATAACCAGTGGGTGCCGGCGTTCATGGCGTTATTGGCAGAGGAGCACGACCACTTGCCTGCCTTTTACGCGGCTGTCAAAAGCTTATCGAAGCGGCCAGAGGCTGAGCGCATCGCGGCGCTCACCGCGCTAGACAACACCCCGGCGGCGGCGGCTGCGCGCGACTTACTCGACAAGCCGATGCAGGCGCGGCGCTAGTCTGGCTGAGAAACCCTGCCGAACCTGAATCCGACGGTCGAAGGTCGAAGGGCGAAGGGCGAAGGGCGAAGGGCGAAGGGCGATGCCGAGCCTTGCGCGTCAACGCGGCGCAGGTCGAATGTTGGAGATCTCGGATCTAAAGTGAGCGTAGGTATAGCCGTTTCGGATGGAACACGGCGCCTCGTACCCCTCAGGCAATCACCGACTTCAGGTCGCCCAGCAGGGCATAAAGCTGCTTCTGCCTGTCTTCCGGCAGCCTTCCCAGGCGCTGCTCGATCCACTGCTCATGAGCACGAGCCATATCGGAGAACGCCTTTTTGCCGCGTGGCGTGAGCTTGATCAGAAAGGCGCGCCGGTCGTTGGCGACCGTCTGCCGCGTAACCCATCCCTCCTTCTCCAACTGATCGGTAATGCCTGTGACGTTTCCGCCGGTGACCATCATCCGCTTGCTAAGCTCCCCCATCTTCAGCCCCTCGGGATGTCGGTCGAGTTGCGCGAGCAGATCGAAGCGAGGCAGCGTGCAATCGAACTCCTGGCGCAAGCGCGATCGGATGTCCGTCTCGATCATATTGGCGCAAGTGAGGAGCCGCAGCCATAGCCGCAGGGCATCGTGCTCGCGATCGTGGGCTCGGGTTTCGAGATCGAGAGAGTCGGCGTCGGCGAGGCTCATGTTGGGCAAGGTGAAATTTACAGTATGGAAATTTTAGGTTTGAAATAAACCCTCGGTCAAGCTGGGATCGTCACGAAGTCTCGGCGTACCCTATGCTGGCAAGCGGCAAGCGGCAAGCGGCAAGCGGCAAGCGGCAAGCGGCAAGCGGCAAGCGGCAAGCGGCAAGCGGCAAGCGGCCACTGACGGCAATTGCTTCTTCGCGGGCACCATAAAAAAAGGGCACCCGAAGGTGCCCTCTCGTCAAAGCCTAAGTGACAGAAGCTGTCAGCTTAGAACTTGTGACGAATACCAGCCGTAACGGCGAACTGGTTCGTGCTTTGTGCAAAGCCTTGGCCGTTCATCGAAGCGCCGCCAGGAGCATCGTTGTTGGCGTGTTGCCACAGACCAACCAGGTACGTGTCCGTGCGCTTCGACAGGAAGTAGTCGACGCCCAGGTTGACTTGGTGGTACTTCGGCGACAGGTCGGTCGTGCCCGATGCCAGCTTCGTCCAGGTGTACGTGTAAGCCAGGCCCAGTTGCAGAGCCGGGGTCAGCATGTACTTGCCGTTCAGTTCGACGTTGTCGAACTTCCAGCTGCCGCCGCCGATGTAGTCATACTTGCTGTGGCTGTACACCAGGCCGACCGTAGCCGGACCGAAGGCGTACGAACCGCCTGCCGAAGCAATGTATGCCTTGTCGCTCGTGCCGCCAGCCGACATCGCCGTGTTCTGGTCGCCGCTCAGCAGCACGCCGCTCGAGTTGCTGCCCGGTGCGCCGAGATACAAGTAGCCAGCGCCCAAGGTCAACGGACCGTTGGCGTAGCCCATACCAACCGACCATGCACGGTTGTTCGCGAAGCCCGTGCCCGTCGAACCATTGTTGGCCGAGTTCGAGAAGCCGTACAGAGCGCCAGCGCTGAAGCCGTTGTAGTTGGCGGTCGTGTACTTGATCGAGTTGTTGACGCGGAACGAGTTGTTCAGGTTGTCGTTATCGAACGGGTGAGCGCCCGAATACGTTGCCCATTGGCTACCCGAAGCGAACGGGCCAACGAAGTCAACCACGGAGTCGTACTGACGACCGATCGACACCGTGCCAGCCGTTGCGCTGCTCAGGCCAACGTAAGCTTGACGACCGAACAGGCGACCGCCTTGTGCCGACATGCCGTTGTTGACGTTGAAGCCGCTTTCCAACACGAAGATCGCCTTCAGGCCACCGCCCAGATCTTCAGCGCCCTTCAGGCCCCAACGCGAACCTTGCAGGTTACCGCTGTTCAGCGAGATGTTCTTGGAGGTGTTGGCGGTGCCGGCAACGTTGCCGCCCGTCTTGTTCACGTACGTGAAGCCACCGTCGATGATACCGTACAGGGTCACGCTGCTTTGAGCGTGAGCAGCGCCAGCGAATGCGCCGAGCACACCCAGAGCGAGAAGCGACTTTTTCATTGAGTGATCTCCAAAGGATTGTGAGATTTGTTTAACAAGGTCACTAGTGATAACGTCCTTGCTAATCAACTTCGCGAGAAGTTGGACGTAATGTAACAAATTCACTGTGGGCGGCAAAGGAAAAGGCCCGTTTTGCGCGGGTTTGCGGCGTCCTTTGTTTCGTTTACGCAACAGCCCGCAAACCGGCGTCCAGCGGGGCTTTCATGCGTTTGCACCCGCGCAAGGCACGCCGGACAAAGGCGCGTATCATCCGTGAAGGGCGTGATGCAATCGTCTGACGTCCCACATGGTGAAAAATTGAAGTGAGTTGAAAGTACGATGTTTTCCGACAACCTGATCTCCGAACTTGACCGCGGCCTGCGAGCGATCGCCGGCGTTACGCAAGCCTCCCGCCCGACACCTGCTGTCGATGCTTCCCTCTCTTCTATATTGAGTGACGCACCGATCGGCGACGACGCGTTGACGCCGCAAGAGCGGCGGCACGTTGCGGGTCTCATGCGCGTGAATCACGTGGGAGAGGTTTGCGCGCAGGCGCTTTATCAGGCACAGAAGCTGGCGACAACACGTCCGGAGTTGCGCTCCGCCTTCGAGCACGCCGGCAAGGAGGAAGAAGATCACCTCGCCTGGACGGCGCACCGTCTCTCGGAACTCGGCTCGCGCCCGAGCCTGCTCAACCCGCTTTGGTACGCCGGCGCGTTTGCCATCGGCTTCGTGGCGGGCAAGTGCGGCGACAAAGTCAGCCTGGGCTTCGTGTCGGAGACGGAGCGTCAGGTCGAGCACCATCTTGATAGCCACCTCAACGACTTGCCACCGCACGACCTGCGCTCGCGCGCCATCGTCGACCAGATGCGCCGGGACGAGATCGAGCACGGTCAGGCGGCGCGCGACGCCGGCGGGATCGAGCTGCCGGCCCCCGTGCAGCGTGTGATGCGCGCCGCTGCCAAAGTCATGACGACGACCGCCTACCATATATAGAGCGTCTGACGCGTTTCCTCGACTGACCCCCACCTTTCGTGTCGATCTTCCCCTTGTGTGACGCGTGCCGGCCGGCAATTGCCGCGCCCTGGCTCGGCGTAAGCGCGCACTACGCGGTAGCGATAGTGCTGGCGGGCCTCCCGCAAGGCGGCGTCTAAAGTTTGAGGTTCCACATTCACTATCGCAGTTATGTCTTTAATTTTCCTGACAAAATTCCGTTTTCCGGCTTTAGGAAAGTGAGCTAAGTCATTGTTCTGTCTGACAAATTCCCTCCGAAATTCGGGTGAAACGCTTGACCGCCCAAACACTCTCCTCTAAAGTGGGAAATAGTGTGAGAAAGTGTATTTTTGTGTGGTGTAGGGCACAAAATCTTTCTCTTTCGGCATGACGGGCAGGCGGACGAAACCTCACGGGAGCGCACGTGTTTCAGGGAGCCTCGGCACTTTCACTGGATGCGAAGGGACGGATGTCGATTCCGGCCCGGCATCGTGACGTGCTGCAAGGCGACGCGCAAGGCAAGGTGACGATCACCAAGCACCCCGACGGATGTCTGCTGCTGTTCCCGCGTCCCGAATGGGAAATCTTCCGCGGCAAGATCGCCGCACTGCCGATGGACGCGCACTGGTGGCGACGCATCTTCCTGGGCAACGCTGCCGACGTCGAGATGGATTCGGCGGGGCGTGTCCTGGTGGCGCCCGAGTTGCGCGCGGCCGCGGGCATGGACAAGGAAGTCATGCTGCTGGGCATGGGCAGTCACTTTGAACTCTGGGATGCCGCGACGTACGCCGCCAAGGAACAGGCGGCGATGGCGCAAGGCATGCCGGATGCACTGAAAAACTTCACTTTTTGACAGATCAGGTGGTCCGACGAGCATGACGCACGCGGTGGAAACGGTTATGCAGCACCGCACGGTCCTGCTTGAGGAGGCCGTGGATGCCTTGCTGTGGCGCGACGACGGCGTCTACGTCGACGGCACCTTCGGCCGCGGCGGGCACAGTCGCAGGCTTCTTGAGCGGCTGGGCGCCAAGGGGAGGCTGATCGCGTTCGACAAGGATCCCCAAGCGATCGCGGAGGCGGCAAAAATTGCCGATCCGCGATTTTCGATTGAACACGACAGCTTTGCGACGTTGCGCGAGGCATTGGCCCGGCGCGGTATCGACAAGGTGTCGGGGGTGTTGCTGGATCTGGGCGTGTCGTCACCGCAGGTCGACGACCCCGCGCGCGGATTCAGTTTTCGTTTCGATGGCCCGCTCGACATGCGCATGGATCCCACGCGCGGTGAGTCGGCCGCCGATTGGCTGGCCCGGGCAACGCTGGAAGACATGACGGAGGTCATCAAGGACTATGGGGAAGAACGGTTTGCTTTTCAGATTGCAAAGGCGCTTGTTGCTCGCCGGGCAAACGCCGATCGCCTCGGTCCACTCGTCAGCACACGCGAGCTTGCCGAGATCGTGGCGGGCGCCGTCAAGACCCGTGAGAAGGGCAAGGACCCGGCAACACGCACCTTTCAGGCTCTACGGATTCACGTCAATCAAGAGCTTGCGGACTTGCAGATAGCCCTCGACGTAGCGGCCGATGTCCTCGAACCGGGAGGCAGACTCGTGGCGATCAGCTTTCATTCGCTGGAAGACCGCATCGTGAAGCGCTTCATGCAAGCGCGCTCGAGTGCGCCGGTGGTGGATCGCCGCGTGCCCTTGCGCGCCCACGAAATCCCCGAGCCGCCGTTCAAGGCCAGCCGCAAGATCAAGCCGTCCGCCGCCGAGGTGGAGGCGAACCCGCGTTCGCGCTCGGCGATCATGCGGGTCATGGAGCGGGTGTCGACATGAGCCGGCTCAATGCGCTTCTGCTCGTGTTGCTCATCGGCTGCGCGCTGTCGCTGATCAATGCCCAGTATCGGGCGCGCGGTACGTTCGTCGAGCTCAATCGCGAGCAGGCGCTCGAGCATCAATTGTTGCAGGACTGGGATCGCCTCCAGTACGAACAGAGCTCACAAAGCAAGAGCGCCCGCATCGAAAGCGTTGCACGCAACGACCTGAAAATGCAGGCCGTCTCGCCCGGACGCACGCAATATCTGTCCGCACCGGCCGGTAGCGCCGGCGCGATGGTCGACGTGCCGGTGCCGAGCGCGAGTGCCGCGTCCGCGCCCGAGAGCGGAGGCAAGCGATGATTCGTCGCAAGGACGCCAAGGCCAAGACCAAGGATGTGCAGTTCTCTGCCAGCCCGGTTCTGTCCGTGCGTCTGCCGATGTGGCGCTCGAAGATGCTCGTCTTCGTGATTTTCGGCGCATTCGGATCGCTGGTCGCGCGCGCCTTCTGGATTCAGGGCCCGGGCAACGCCTTCTATCAGCGCCAGGGTGAGAGCCGTTACGAACGCACACTGGAGATGTCCGCCACGCGCGGCAAAGTGTTCGACCGTAACGGACAGGTGCTTGCCACCAGTCTGCCCGTCAAGGCCATCTGGGCCATTCCCGAAGACGTGCCCGACGATATCTCGACGCAACAGGTGCGCCAGCTCGCGCGTCTGCTCGAGATGGGCGAGCCGGATCTGCGCCGGAAGCTGAATCAGGAAAAGAGCTTCGTCTACGTGAAGCGCCAGGTGTTGCCGGACGTGGCCAAGCAGGTCGCCGATCTGGACATCCCGGGCGTGTACCAACGCAAGGAATACAAGCGCTTCTATCCGGAAGGCGAGATTGCGGCCCACGTGGTCGGCTTCACGAACGTGGAAGATATCGGGCAGGAAGGCGTGGAACTGTCGATGCAGAAGGATCTGGCCGCCACGCCGGGAAGCCGTCGCGTCATCAAGGATCGTCTCGGCCGGGTGGTCGAGGGCGTCGACATCCTGGCGCAGCCGCGCGACGGCCATGACATCACGCTCTCGATCGACAGCAAGATCCAGTTCCTCGCCTACAGCGAACTGAAAGACGCCATCGAGCGCACCGGCGCGAAGGCCGGCAGCGCCGTGGTGCTCGATGTGCGCACGGGGGAAGTGCTGGCGCTCGCGAACCTGCCGACATACAACCCGAACAACCGCACCAACCTGACCGGCGCGCAGTTGCGCAACCGGGTGATGACCGACACGTTCGAGCCGGGCTCGATCATGAAGCCGATCACCATTGCCGCCGCCCTCGAAAATGGGCACGTGACGCCGACGTCGACGGTGATGACGACCGGCCGGGCCAACTTCTTCGGCGCGAACATCACGGACACGCACGACTACGGTCTGCTTACCGTGGCGGGCGTCATCCAGAAGTCCAGCAACATCGGCACGGCCAAGATCGCGCTGCAGATGAAGCCGCAGGAAATGTGGGACATGTTCACGAGCGTTGGCCTCGGTCAAGCGCCGAAGATCGGTTTCCCCGGTGCGGTGGCGGGACGTTTGCGTCCGGCCAAGAGCTGGCGTCCGATCGAGCAGGCAACGATGGGCTACGGCTATGGCCTGTCGGCGTCGCTGATTCAACTGGCGCGTGCCTATACCGTGTTCGCGCATGACGGCGAGCTGCTGCCGATCTCCATCTACAAGACAGATGGCAGCGTCGTGAAGGGCACGCCAGTGATTTCTCCCGCGACGGCCCGCGAAGTGCGCAAGATGCTGGAAATGGTGACGTCGCCCGGCGGTACCGCCACGCGGGCGCAAGTGATCGGTTATCGCGTCGGTGGCAAGACCGGCACGGCGTACAAGCAGTCGGGCAAGGGATACGACAAGAGCAAGTATCGCGCGTCGTTCGTTGGCATGGCGCCGATGTCCGAACCGCGCATCATCGTAGCCGTGACGCTCGACGAACCGGGGCGCGGGTCGCACTACGGCGGCGTGGCCGCCGGTCCGGCGTTCTCGGCGATCGTGGGCGGCACATTGCGCGCGTTGAATGTGGTGCCGGATTCGCCGGTAACGAAGCTCGTCGTGAGCGACAAGGTGGAGGAGAGCGAGCCATGGGCACCGTGACCCCGACGCCGCAAAACCCCGCCACGCTCGCCCTCATCGCAGACGCCGCCGAGCGCGCCACGCTGACGCAGGCGTGGGACTGGCTACGCCGTACGGTGCCGGCCGGTGCAACACTGCAGGCCGACAGTCGTCGCGTGACGTCGGGCGACGTCTTCGTCGCGTACGCTGTCAAAGGCGCCGACAGCCGCGGCTTCATCGCCGACGCCGTGGAGCGAGGCGCCGCCGCAGTGCTTTGGCAGAGCGGCGACTTCACCTGGCCGGCGTCGCTGGGCAGTCTCGCGAACGTGCCGGCGTTCGGCGTGCCGCGACTCGACTGGCTGGCGGGCCCGCTGGCCGCGCTCTGGTGCGGCGAACCGAGCGTCGGCATGACGACGTTGGGCGTGACCGGCACGAACGGCAAGACATCGTGCAGCCAGTGGCTCGCACAACTGCTGTCGAAGGCCGGCACGCGCAGCGCGGTGATCGGCACGCTGGGCAGCGGCTTTCCCGGCCATCTGACGGTGACCGGGTTCACCACGCCCGATGCGGTCCAGTTGCAGCGCAGCCTGGGCGACCTGCGGGCGCAGGGCGCGGCGGCGGTCGCGATGGAAGTGTCGTCGCACGGTCTCTATCAGGGGCGCGTGAACGGCGTGGCCTTCGACATCGCTGTCTTTACCAATCTGACGCAAGACCATCTCGATTACCACGGCACGATGGCCGAGTACGAGGCGGCGAAAACACGTCTGTTCGACTGGCCGGGCCTGAAGGCTGCGGTCATCAATCGCGACGACGCGATGGGGCAACGCCTGCTCGCGCGTCTGACCGGGAAGACGCCGGTCTATGAGTACGGCCTGCATGGCGACGCGAAGTCGGCGCATGGCAACATTGTGCTGCGCGCCGAGGATATCCGCGCGACCACTGCAGGTACGCGCTTCACGCTGCATCTCGGCGATCACAGCCAGCAGATCACCGTGCCGCTCATCGGCGAATTCAATGTGAGCAACGCGCTCGCCGTGCTGGGTGCGGCGCTTGCCGCCGGTGTGCCGCAAGACACCGCCATTGCCGGGCTCGCCGCACTCACCCCCGTGTCCGGGCGTATGGAGCAAATCGGACAGCCAGGGCAGCCGCTGGTCGTCATCGACTACGCGCACACCCCCGACGCGCTCGACAAGACGCTCGACGCGCTGCGGCCAGTGGCCTCGGCGCGTGGCGGCAAACTCGTCTGCGTGTTCGGTTGCGGTGGCGACCGCGATACGGGCAAACGTCCGCAAATGGGCGCAGTGGCGGAGCGTCTGGCCGACGCCGTCGTGCTCACGAGCGACAACCCTCGCACGGAAGTGCCGGCCGACATCATCGCGCAAATCGCCGCGGGCCTTGCGCACCCGGGCGCGGCACGTTGTATCGAAGACCGGGCGAGCGCGATTCTGCAGGCCGTGCGCGGAGCGCAAGCCGCCGATGTCGTGCTTATCGCCGGCAAGGGACACGAAAGTACGCAGGAAATTATGGGTAAGAAACGGCCGTTCTCCGACCAGGAACATGCGCGTCTGGCACTCGCCGCGCGTGCGACCACCGTGCGCGGAGGTGGCGAATGACGATGATGTGGCGATTGAGCGATGCGCAAGCCGCTGTGAGCGATTCGCGCGTGACGGGCGAACCCACGACCGGCTTCTCGCGCGTCGTGACCGACAGTCGCTCGGTGCAGCCGGGCGATCTGTTCGTGGCGATCCGGGGCGAGCGCTTCGACGCGCACGACTTTCTGGCCGACGTGGCGCGCGCAGGGGCTGCCGCGGTGGTTGCGTCGCGCGTGCCGGAAGGGTTCGCGACGCCGGCGCTCATCGTGCCCGACACGCGCGTCGCGCTGGGCGAGCTGGCGGCCGCGTGGCGCCGCCGCTTTGCGATTCCCGTGGTCGCCGTCACCGGCAGTAACGGCAAGACCACCGTCAAGGAAATGATCTCGGCGATCTTTGCCGAGGCGGTGGGCGGCGAGGCGCGTCTGGCGACCGCCGGCAACCTGAACAACGACATTGGCCTGCCGCTCACGCTGTTCCGTCTGAAGGACAGCGACAAGCTTGCGGTGCTCGAGCTGGGCATGAATCACCCCGGCGAAACGGCGTACCTCGCGGCGATTGCACAACCGACGGTGGCCGTCATCAACAACGCGCAGCGAGAACATCAAGAGTTCATGGTGAGCGTGGCCGCGGTCGCTGAAGAGCATTCAGCCGTGCTGGCAGCGCTGCCCCACGACGGGGTTGCCGTGTTTCCGGCGGAGAGCGAATTTGCGCCGATGTGGCGCGAGATCGCCGGCAAGCGCCGTGTGCTCGACTTCGCGCTCGATGGCCGCGCCGCTGTCTCCGGACGCTACGACGTCGCCACGCGCGTACTGCGTGTGGCGTCGCCCGCCGGTGAGTTTTCGCTTGCATTGCCGCTGCTCGGTGAGCACAACGCGCGCAATGCGTTGGCTGCGATTGCCTGTGCGTTGGGCGCGCATGTCGACATTGGCTCGATCGTACGGGCACTCGAAGGGTTTTCCGCCGTCAAAGGCCGTCTCCAGGTGTCAACGCTCTCCAAGGGCCCGCTCGCGGGTGTCACATTGATCGATGACACCTATAATGCGAACCCCGATTCGGTCCGCGCCGCAATCGACGTTCTGGCGCAGACGCCGGCCCCACGGGTGCTGGTGCTCGGCGACATGGGCGAAGTCGGCGACAACGGACCGGCGTTTCATCGCGAGGTGGGCGAGTATGCCGCCCAGCGCGGTATCGATCGTTTGCTCGCGATGGGCGAGCAGACGACAGCCAGTGTCGCGGCCTTCGGCGACGGCGGCGAGCATTTTTCCGACGTGACGGATGTGGCGCCGCTCGTGGCCGAGCTGAATGCCACGTTGAGCGCGCCGGCCACGATATTGGTCAAGGGAAGCCGCTTCATGCGGATGGAGCGCGTGCTTGAGCAGTTGCGCGCGACGAGTGAAAGCGGGGGCGGCAACGCCCCTGCCAAGTGATAAAGGATTGATGGAATGTTGCTGACGTTGGCGCAATGGCTGCAAGCGGATGCGAGCTATTTGCGCGTGTTCAACTACCTGACGTTTCGGGCCGTGATGGCAAGCCTCACGGCGCTGGTGATCGGCCTCGCGTTCGGGCCGATGGTCATCCGCAAGCTCGCCGAAATGAAGGTGGGCCAGGCGGTGCGTACCGATGGCCCGCAGACTCACCTTGTGAAGTCGGGCACGCCCACGATGGGCGGTGTGCTGATTCTCATCGGCATCACGGTCGCCACGCTGCTGTGGGCGGACCTGAGCAACCGCTTCATCTGGATCGTACTGACGGTCACGCTGGGCTTCGGCATCATCGGCTGGATCGACGATTACCGGAAGGTCGTCTACAAGGACCCCCGCGGCATGTCGTCGCGCGAGAAGTACTTCTGGCAATCGATCATCGGCCTGTTCGCGGCGATCTATCTGGCGTTCTCCGTGTCGGAGACGAGCAATCTGAAGGTCTTCGAGCTGTTCATCAGCTGGGTGCGTAACGGCTTCCCGCTCGATCTGCCCCCGAAGGCCGACTTCATCGTGCCGTTCTTCAAGACGATGAGCTATCCGCTGGGCGTGTTCGGTTTCATTGCGCTTACGTACTTCGTCATCGTCGGCTCGTCCAACGCGGTGAACCTCACCGACGGTCTCGACGGTCTCGTCATCATGCCGGTTGTGCTGGTCGGCGCGGCCCTCGGCGTGTTCGCGTATGTGATGGGTAACGTCGTGTACTCGAAATACCTGCTGTTTCCGCACATTCCCGGCGCGGGCGAATTGCTCGTGTTCTGTTCTGCGATGTCGGGCGCGGGGCTTGCGTTCCTCTGGTTCAACACACACCCGGCCCAGGTGTTCATGGGCGACGTGGGGGCACTGGCGCTCGGCGGTGCGCTCGGCACGGTGGCCGTGATCGTGCGTCAGGAAGTCGTGCTCTTCGTGATGGGGGGCGTGTTCGTGGTGGAGACGTTGTCGGTGATGTTGCAGGTGACGTGGTTCAAGTACACGAAACGGCGCTTCGGGGAAGGGCGACGCATCTTCAAGATGGCGCCGCTGCACCACCACTTCGAATTGTCGGGATGGAAGGAAACGCAGGTGGTGGTTCGCTTCTGGATCATCACGTTGATGCTGGTGCTGATCGGTCTGTCGACGCTGAAGCTGCGCTGACGAGGCCAAGGCCTGCGGAACGGCGACCTTGTGAAATGACAATGTCGCCTTTTCGCAAAGCGGACTCAAGGTTAGGTCGCTCGTGCCGATAGCGGAATATCGGTGTCGTTGAGGCGATGCATTCGTCGGTGGTTTGAATCGATAAAAGGGAAAGAGCGACGTGTTCGGCGAGAAGTTTGGTGAATCCTGGCAACCGCGTGTCCTGATCCTGGGTCTGGGAGAGTCCGGCCTGGCGATGGCACGTTGGTGCGCGCGTTACGGCTGCCGTGTGCGCGCGGCCGACACGCGCTTTGCGTCGTCGGAGACACCGCCGAATGTTCTTACCTTGCGTGCCGACGCTGCGCAGGCCGAGTTCGTCGGCGGTGCATTCGGGGCTCAGGTCGACGCGTTGCTCGCCGACATCGAGCTGATCGGTATCAGCCCAGGCCTCTCGCCGCTCGCCGCCGATGTGGCGGCGCTGTTGACGGTGGCGGCCGAGCGCGGCATTCCGGTGTGGGGCGAGATCGAATTTTTCGCGCAGGCGCTGCGCCACATGCACGCGACGAGCGGCTACGCGCCCAAGGTGCTGGCCATAACCGGCACGAACGGCAAGACGACGACAACGAGTCTGACGGGGCTGCTGTGCCGTCGCGCCGGCAAGCGCACGGCGGTCGCGGGCAATATCAGCCCGACGGCGCTCGACCGTCTGAGCGAATGCATTGCCGACGCCACATTGCCCGATGTCTGGGTGCTCGAACTTTCCAGCTTTCAGCTCGAGGCCACGCATTCGCTTGCGCCCGATGCGGCCGCGATTCTCAATATCACGCAGGACCATCTGGACTGGCATGGCGATATGGACGCCTATGCCAATGCCAAGGCGCGCATTTTCGGCCCGCAGACCGTTCGCGTGCTCAACCGCGACGATGCTCGCGTGATGGGCTTCGCCACGCCCGAGGCCAATGTCGTGACCTTCGGCACCGGCAAGCCCGAGGCCGTGGGCGACTTCGGACTGGAGATGGAGGGCGGCATGTCGTGGCTGGTCGAGGGCTTCTCGCGCGACGACGCCCCGCCGGCGCCGAAGCGCCGCAAGGCCGGTGCCGTGGAGGCTGCGGTCGAGGTGATCGGCAAACGCCTCATGCCCGCCGACGCGCTGCGCATCCGAGGTCAGCACAATGCCGCCAACGCGCTGGCGGCGCTCGCGCTCACGCGCGCCATCGACCTGCCGATGGCCAAGCTCTTGCACGGCTTGCGCGAATATCCGGGCGAGCCGCATCGCGTGCAGCTCGTCGGCGCGATCAACGAAGTCGAGTATTACGACGACAGCAAGGGCACCAACGTGGGCGCGACGGTCGCGGCCATCAACGGCCTGCAAAAGACGTTGCTGCTGATCGTCGGCGGCGACGGCAAGGGGCAGGACTTCTCGCCGCTGGCCAACCCCGTGGCGCATCACGCGCGCGCCGTGTTGCTGATCGGCCGCGACGCGCCGCGGCTGCGCGAAGCGCTGGCCGACACGGGCGTCGATCTGATCGATGCCCCGACGCTCGAAGCCGCCACGCGAGACGCTGCGAAGCTGGCCCAGCCGGGCGACGCGGTGCTGCTCTCGCCGGCCTGCGCGAGCTTCGACATGTTCCGCAACTACGAGCATCGCGCGCAAGTGTTTCGCGACACCGTGGTTGATCTGGCCGCCGACGCGGGGGTGATGCTATGAACCGTATCAAGTCGTTCTTCAGCAAGAAGCGTCAGGCCGGCTTCGCCGGGGCAGGTGCGGCGGCCGCTCCGGGCGCCGCGACGCATGCCGCGAGCCGTACGCTCGGCAGCATCAAGCCGACCCGCTCGCGCATGCTCGAATACGATCACGCGCTCGTCTGGGTGGTGATTTCGCTGCTGTCGCTGGGGCTGGTGATGGTGTACTCGGCATCGGTCGCGCTGCCGGACTCGCCCAAGTACAGCGGATACACGACCTACCACTTTCTCGTGCGTCACATTGTCTCGCTGACGATCGGACTGGTCGCGGCCCTCATTACGCTGCGTATTCCGGTCAAGACACTCGACAAGCTCGCGCCCAAGGTCTTCCTGCTGGCGCTGATGTTGCTCGTGATCGTGCTGATCCCGCACCTGGGCAAGGGCGTGAACGGTTCGAAGCGCTGGATTCCGTTCGGCGTGCTCAATATGCAGCCGTCGGAAATCATGAAGCTCGCGGTCACGCTGTACGCCGCGAACTACACCGTTCGCAAGCAGGAATTCATGCAGAGTTTCCGCAAGGGCTTCTTGCCGATGGGCATCGCCGTTGTGTTCGTCGGCATGTTGCTGCTGCTCGAGCCGGACATGGGCGCCTTCATGGTGGTCGCGGCCATCGCGATGGGCGTGCTGTTCCTCGGCGGGGTGAACGGTCGCCTGTTCGGCGGGCTGGCGCTCACGGCCGTAGGCACGTTCTCCATGCTGATCTGGTTGTCGCCATGGCGTCGCGAGCGGATTTTCGCGTATCTCGATCCGTGGCGCGAGGACTACGCGCTGGGCAAGGCTTACCAGCTTACGCATTCGCTCATCGCGTTCGGACGCGGTGAATGGACTGGCGTGGGGCTGGGCGGGAGCATCGAGAAACTGCACTACCTGCCCGAAGCGCACACCGACTTCATCCTCGCGGTGATCGGCGAAGAGTTCGGCTTCGTGGGCGTGCTGATCGTCATTCTGCTCTTTTACTGGATGGTGCGCCGCGCGTTCGAGATCGGGCGCCAGGCACTGGCGCTCGAACGCACGTTCGCCGGCTTGCTCGCGAAGGGCGTGGGCGTGTGGCTCGCATCGCAGACCTTCATCAACATGGGCGTGAATCTGGGCCTGCTGCCGACCAAGGGTCTCACGCTGCCGCTGGTCAGCTACGGCGGCTCGGGCATCTTGCTCAACTGTGTGGCCGTGGCGATTCTGCTGCGGGTCGATTACGAGAACCGCGTGTTGATGCGGGGAGGAAAGGTATGACCGAGCGCGCCACCGCGATGCCGGCCCCGGAAACGAAGACGCGCACGCTGCTGGTCATGGCCGGCGGCACGGGCGGTCACGTCTTCCCGGGGCTCGCGGTTGCCAACTTCCTGCGTGTGCAGGGGTGGCGCGTGGTGTGGCTTGGGAATGCGGCCGGCATGGAAGCGACGCTCGTGCCGAAGTACGACATTCCGATGGCGTTCGTGAAGTTCGGTGGCCTGCGCGGCAAGGGTCCGATGACCAAGGTGCTGTTGCCGCTCAATCTGCTGCGCGCGTTTTGGCAGAGCCTCCGGGCGATCCGTCGCGTGAAGCCGAACGTGGTGCTCGGGATGGGGGGCTACATCACGTTCCCGGCGGGCATGATGGCGTCGCTGCTGGGGCGTCCGCTCGTGCTGCACGAGCAGAATTCGGTGGCCGGCATGGCGAACAAGGTGCTCGCGCGCGTGGCCGACAAGGTGTTGCTCGCGTTCCCCGACACCATCGCCGGCGGCGAATGGGTCGGCAATCCGATCCGTGCCGACTTCGACGAGATGGTGCCGCCGGCCGAGCGCTACCGCGCGCGCACCGGGCCGCTGCGCATTCTGGTGGTGGGCGGCAGCCTGGGCGCGACGGTGCTCAACGAGATCGTGCCCAAGGCGCTGGCGAAGCTGGCGCGCGACGCGCGTCCCCAGGTCACGCATCAGGCGGGCGTCAAGCATATTCAGACGCTGCAGGCGAACTACGCGGCGGCGGGAGTGACGGTCGATGCCGTGCCGTTCATCGACGACATGGTCGCGGCTTACGCGGCGGCGGATCTGGTGATCTGTCGGGCGGGCGCGATGACGGTGGCCGAAGTCGCGGCGGCCGGCGTGGCGGCGTTGTTCGTGCCATTCCCGCATGCCGTCGACGACCATCAGACAACCAATGCGCGTTTCCTCGCCGACAAGGGCGCGGCAACGCTGATCGACCAGCGCGAGCTGTCGGTCGAGACCCTGGCCGAGTGGCTGCGCCGTCAGACGCGCGAATCGCTGCTCGCGATGGGAGAGAAAGCCAGGGCGCTCGCCAAGCCGGACGCCACCGAACAAGTGGCGCGCGTGTGCGCGGCTCTGGCCAAGGATTGAAATGAAACACATCGTCAAACACATTCACTTCGTCGGCATCGGCGGCTCCGGCATGAGCGGTATTGCCGAGGTGTTGCTCAACCTGGGGTACCAGGTGAGCGGCTCCGATCTCGGCGACAACCCGGTGACGCAGCGCCTTGTCAGCCTTGGCGCGCGCGTCGCCCGAGGCCATGCGGCCGAGCATATCGAAGGCGCGGACGCCATCGTCGTGTCCACCGCCATCACGGCGGACAATCCGGAAGTCCTCGCGGGTCGTGCCCGCCAGATCCCCATCGTGCCGCGCGCGCTGATGCTCGCCGAACTCATGCGCCTGAAGCAGGGCATCGCCATCGCCGGCACGCACGGCAAGACAACCACGACGAGTCTCGTGGCGAGCGTGCTTGCGCAGGGCGGGCTTGATCCGACGTTCGTGATTGGCGGTCGTCTGAACAGCGCCGGCGCGAACGCCAAGCTCGGCACGGGCGACTTCATCGTGGTCGAGGCCGACGAATCGGACGCCTCGTTCCTGAATCTGAATCCGGTCATTGAAGTCATCACCAACATCGATGCCGATCACATGGACACCTACGGACACGACTTCGCGCGTCTGAAGCAGTCGTTCGTGGCTTTCACGCAGCGCTTGCCGTTCTACGGTATCGCCGTGCTGTGCGTGGACGATTCGAACGTGCGCGAGATCCTGCCGTTCGTCTCCAAGCCGATCGTGCGTTACGGCCTGTCGGACGACGCGCAGGTGCGCGCCATCGATGTGCGTGCGGACGCCGGCCAGATGCGCTTCACCGTGCTGCGCCGGTTCGGCGCTGGTGCCGCACCGCTCGACATCACGCTGAACCTGCCGGGCGAGCACAACGTGCGCAACGCGCTGGCGGCGATTGCGATCGCGACCGAACTGGAAGTACCCGATCACGCGATCCAGCAAGCGCTGGCCGAATTCAATGGCGTGGGCCGGCGCTTCCAGCGCTATGGCGACATTGCGCTGCCGAAGTCGAGCGGCGGCGGCACGTTCACATTGATCGACGACTACGGACATCACCCGGTCGAGATGGCGGCGACGCTTGCTGCCGCGCGAGGTGCTTTCCCGGGACGTCGCATTGTGCTGGCCTTCCAGCCGCATCGATACACGCGCACGCGCGATTGCTTCGAAGACTTCGTGATGGTGTTGTCCGACGCCGACGCCGTGGTGCTCGGCGAAGTCTATTCGGCCGGGGAGGCCCCCATCGTGGCGGCCGACGGTCGCGCACTGTCGCGCGCCCTGCGCGTGGCGGGCAAGGTGGAACCGGTTTTCGTGGAAGACGTTGCGCAACTGCCCGACGCCATTCTGCAAGTCGCCCGGGCGGGCGACGTCGTGATCACCATGGGTGCCGGCTCCATCGGCGCGGTGCCCGGCAAGTTGCAAGTTCAGCAAGGAGTTTGAAGTGAGTGCTTTCGATCCGAAACGTTTCGGCAAGGTGGGCGTCCTGATGGGCGGGCGCTCGGCCGAGCGTCAGATCTCGCTGATTTCGGGCAATGGCGTGCTCGAAGCCCTGCGCTCGCGCGGGGTGAACGCGCATGCGTTCGATACCGGCATGCACGACCTCGCGGCGCTCGCCGCGCAGAAGTTCGACCGGGTGTTCATCGCGCTGCATGGCCGCTATGGCGAAGACGGCACGCTGCAAGGCGCGCTCGAACATATGGGGGTTCCGTACACCGGCAGCGGCGTGTTGGCCTCCGCGCTGGCGATGGACAAGGAGATGACCAAGCGCGTGTGGATCAACGAAGGGCTGCCGACGCCGCGCTTCGCGATGCTGAGCTCCGACAGCGACTTCGATGCCGTGGCCCGCGATCTCGGCCTGCCGCTCATCGTCAAGCCGTCGCGTGAAGGCTCGACCATTGGTCTGACGAAGGTCACCGAGGCGTCGCAACTGAAGGCGGCCTTCGAGAAGGCCGTCGCCCTGGATCCGGACGTCCTCGCCGAAGAATTCATCGATGGCGACGAGCTGACCGTGCCGGTGCTTGGCGTGGGCACGAAGGGCGCGGCGGCCGCGCGTGCGCTGCCGGTGATCCGCATCGTGGCGCCGGACGCGAACTACGACTACCAGAACAAGTATTTCAAGGACGACACCCGCTACGAATGCCCGCCGCCGCTCTCGGTGTCGTTGCAGGAGGAGGTGCAGCGCCTGGTGCTGCGCGCCTATCTCGTGCTGGGCTGTCGTGGCTGGGCGCGCGCCGACGTGATGCTGCGCAAGCGTGACAACAAGCCGTTCCTGCTGGAGATCAATACTTCGCCGGGCATGACGGGCCATTCGCTGGTGCCGATGTCGGCGCGCGCGGCGGGTCTGTCGTACGAAGACCTGGTTGTCGAAATCCTGGCCACCGCGACGCTCGATCTGCATCCGAACGCGCAGTGGAAACCCGAGTAAAACCTTGAACGCGTTGAAGAACGCCCCGATACGGAAAGCAAATCGCCATGTGGCAAAACGTACGCCTGCTCAACGCCATCGCGAGTGCGCTCGTCGCACTCGTCGTGCTGGCGGCGCTCGCTGCGGGCGGCCATTGGCTGATTCAGCGGCCGATCTTCACGCTGACGGCGGTGCAGATCGATGGGGACGTGTCTCACATCAACGGTCCGACCTTGCGCGCGAATGCCGTCTCGCGCCTGAAGGGCAATTTTTTCACGATCGATCTGGACGCCACGCGAGCGGCGTTCGAGGCCGTGCCGTGGGTGCGCCATGCAAGCGTGCGACGTGTGTGGCCGAACCGGCTCTCGGTGACGATCGAGGAATACAAGCCGCTGGCCACGTGGAACGATGGCCGTCTGGTGAGTGTGGACGGCGAGCTGTTCGCGGCGAATCTGGCCGAAGCCGAGGACGACGGCAAGCTGCCCGAGTTCGCCGGCCCGCCGGGCAGCGAAAAGGATGTGACGGCGCGGTACTACGACTTCGTGAGGTGGTTCGCGCCGCTGAAAATGAAACCCGAAGCGGTCGCGCTGTCGAATCGTTACGCATGGAGCGTACGGCTCTCCGGGGGAGTGCAACTGGCGCTGGGACGGGAGCGAACCGCCGAATCCCTCGCCACACGCAGCAGGCGTTTCGTACAAGCGTATCCGCAAGTAGCGGCACGCTGGGGAAACCAGATCGAGTATGCCGATCTGCGCTACCCGAACGGTTTTGCAGTGCGTGCAGCCGGCATGCGTTTCTTGAGCGAAGAACAGGCCAAGAAGCTTGCCGCGGCACCGGTGCAAAAGCGGGATTCGCAAAAGCCGGCAGTTGCGCAACCTGCCGCGCGGCAGAAGCGAAGCCAGTGAGACTTCAGGACTTACACACGCTATGAGCAAAGATTACAAGGATCTGTTGGTCGCCCTCGATATCGGCACGTCGAAAGTCGTGGCGGTGGTGGCCGAACTGCGCCCTGAAGGCCGCTATGAAGTGATTGGCCTCGGCCAGAGCGAATCGCGCGGGCTGAAAAAAGGTGTCGTGGTGAACATTGAAGCCACGGTGCAGTCCATTCAGCGTGCACTCGAAGAAGCCGAGCTGATGGCCGACTGCAAGATCACCAACGTGTTCACGGGCATTGCCGGCAGCCACATTCGCAGCTTCAATTCGAGCGGCATGGTGGCGATCAAGGACAAGGAGGTGACGCAGGCCGACGTGGCGCGCGTCATCGAGACGGCCAAGGCGATCAACATCCCCACTGACCAGCAGGTGCTGCATATCCTCACGCAGGAATTCATCATCGACGGTCAGGAAGACGTGCGCGAGCCGATCGGCATGAGCGGCATCCGGCTTGAAGTGAAGGTGCATATCGTGACCGGCGCCGTCTCGGCGGCGCAGAACATCGTGAAGTGCGTGCGCCGGTGCGGCCTCGAAGTGAACGACCTGATTCTGCAACCGCTCGCGTCGAGCATTTCGGTGCTCACGGAAGACGAGAAGGAACTGGGCGTGGTGCTGATCGACATCGGCGGCGGCACGACCGATATCGCGATCTTCAGCGAGGGCGCGATTCGTCACACGGCCGTGATTCCGATCGCGGGCGATCAGATCACGAGCGACATCGCGATGGCGGTGCGCACGCCGACGCCGGATGCGGAAGACATCAAGATTCAGCACGGCATCGCCAAGCAGTCGCTGGCCGATCCGGACGAAATGATCGAAGTGCCGGGGCTGGGCGAGCGCGGTCCGCGCACGCTCTCGCGTCAGGCGCTGGCGGCGGTGATCGAGCCGCGCGTCGAAGAACTGTTCTCGCTGGTGCAGCAGGTGGTGCGCGAGTCGGGGTACGAAGAACTGCTGTCCTCGGGCATCGTGCTCACCGGCGGCGCGGCGATGATGCCGGGCATGGTCGAGCTGGGCGAGGACATCTTCCTCAAGCCGGTGCGCATTGGCGTGCCGGAGTATGCCGGCGGTCTGGCCGACGTGGTGCGCAGTCCGCGCTACGCGACCGCGATGGGCCTGCTGCTCGAAGGACGTTCCCAACGCATGCGCGGGCGCAAGGTCGCGGTGCAGTCGGGGCAAGCGAATCAGGTCTGGTCGCGCATGCGCGACTGGTTCTTCAGCAATTTTTAAGGGTGTTTTTTGAGGGGTGTGGATTCGGCGTTGAAAACACGTGTGGCTTACCCGAGCTGCCCGTGACCCGCAATACCGGATCTGCTTTTATATCACTGGAGGCGCTATGAACTTTGAAATGTTGGAAACGGAAACCAACGGCACCATCATCAAGGTGGTGGGTGTTGGTGGCGCTGGCGGCAATGCCGTCCAGCACATGATCAACCGGGGTGTGCAGGGCGTGGACTTCATCGCCATGAACACCGACGCTCAGGCACTCGGCCGCTCGCAGGCCAGCGTGAGCATCCAGCTCGGCAAGACGGGTCTGGGCGCAGGCGCCAAGCCGGAGATGGGACGTGCGGCGGCTGAGGAAGCCCGTGAGCGCGTGGCCGACGCCCTGCGTGGCGCGCACATGGTGTTCATCACCGCTGGCATGGGCGGCGGCACCGGCACGGGCGCGGCACCGGTGGTGGCGCAGATTGCCAAGGAAATGGGCATTCTGACCGTTGGCGTGGTGTCGAAGCCGTTCGAGTTCGAGGGCGGCAAGCGCATGCGCGTGGCCGAGACGGGCGCGCAGGAACTGGAAGACAACGTCGACTCGCTGATCGTGGTGCTCAACGACAAGCTCTTCGAAGTCATGGGCGACGACGCGGAGATGGACAAGTGCTTCCAGTGCGCCGACGACGTGCTGCATAACGCCGTGGCCGGCATTGCCGAAATCATCAACGTCGACGGTCTGGTGAACGTCGACTTTGAAGACGTGAAGACGGTGATGGGCGAACAAGGCAAGGCCATGATGGGGACGGCGACGGTGGCAGGTGTCGATCGTGCGCGTCTGGCGGCCGAGCAAGCCGTGGCGAGCCCGCTGCTCGAGGGCGTGGACTTGTCGGGTGCGCGCGGCGTGCTGGTCAACATCACGGCATCGCGTTCGCTGCGTCTGTCGGAAACGCGTGAAGTGATGAATACCATCAAGAGCTACGCCGCCGAAGACGCGACCGTGATTTTCGGTACGGTCTACGACGACAAGATGGGCGATGCGCTGCGCGTGACCGTCGTGGCAACCGGCCTGGGCCGTGCTGTCGCGAAGAAGGCTGCCGCACCGATGACGTTGCTCAAGACCGGTACCGACAATATGCCGATCGCTACCGGCCACGTGCCGAATGTCGGTCAGGCGGGGGGTACGGATTACGGCGCGCTCGATACGCCGGCCGTGTGGCGCAGCACGCGCGAGACTGCGGCGTCGCACGTTGCCGCATTGCAGGAAAAGGGTGTCGACACGTACGACATTCCGGCCTTCCTGCGCAAGCAAGCCGACTGACAGGGTCGCGCGCGGACCAGGTGCCAGTGCCTGGTGCCGCCGCACCTTGGGAATCGCGAGGCCTATGCAGGTCGTCGTGAGGATTCGTCGTCGCTCCAACGACCATGCCGTGTGGCGTGGGGATGGCGCGCCGCAGTACGAGTCCGCATGACGATACGGCGAGGTTGTGAAGACGCGAGATGCCGTATGGCTGCGACAACCAGCGTCGCAAGCGGTGTCCACGCTTCATAGGTCACGAACGTTACGGGTAAGCGTTCGGATCCCTGACCCGGTCTCGCGAATCTGTCCCCCGACCGCTGCGGCATGCCTCCGTCGCGGTGGTCGGGGTGTCCCGACGATGGGTGATGTCCGGGCTTCGGCCTGACGTCGATTTCTGAAACGGCCTATTTCGTGTCGCGATATCGGTGTGGACGAGTCGATGCGGCAGAATTCGGAATGTTTAGTAACGAAACGTTGCGTTTGTGGCACAGCGATGAAGGCTTCCATCTGGTATAATTACATCTATGATCATTAGCGTCTGATAGTTTAAATAAATAGCATGCTCAAGCAGCGCACTCTCAAATCCATCGCCAAGACAGTCGGCATCGGCTTGCACTCCGGTCGCAAGGTCGAGCTGTCGCTGCGTCCGGCGCCGCCCAACACGGGCATCGTCTTTTGCCGTACCGATCTGAATCCTCCTGTAGAGATTCCGGCGTCGGCGATGGCGATTGGCGACACGCGTCTTGCGTCGGTGTTGCAGAAAGAGGGAGCGCGGGTGTCCACCGTGGAGCACCTGATGTCGGCATGCGCGGGGCTGGGTATCGACAATCTGTATGTCGATGTGACGGCCGAAGAAATTCCGATCATGGACGGCAGCGCAGCAACGTTCGTCTTCCTGATTCAGTCGGCCGGCATCGAAGAGCAGGCGGCCGCCAAGAAATTCATTCGTGTGACGAAGCCAATCGAGATTCGCGAAGGCGACAAGTTCGCCCGTCTCGAGCCGTACGAAGGTTTCAAGCTCAAGTTCACCATCGATTTTCGTCACCCGGCGGTGGATCGCACCGGGCAGGCGCTGGAGATCGACTTTGCCGATACGTCCTACGCGAAGGAGATTGCGCGCGCCCGTACGTTCGGCTTTGCGCATGAGGTCGAGATGCTGCGTGAACTGGGCCTGGCGCGCGGCGGCAGCATGGACAACGCCATCGTGCTCGACGAGTACCGCATCCTGAACAACGATGGTCTGCGTTACGACGACGAGTTCGTGAAGCACAAGATGCTCGACGCCATCGGCGACCTGTACGTGATTGGACATCCGCTGCTGGCGTCTTACACGGCGTACAAGTCGGGGCATGGCCTGAACAACCAGCTCTTGCGCGAGCTTCTCGCACAAGAAGCCTACGAGATTGTCACGTTCGAGCACGCCGAAGACGCACCGCGCGGCTTCCAGTTCGAGCCACAGACACAGTTCGCGTAAATCACGCAGGACGCATGACGCGCCGGCGGGTGCGGCGCGGATGTAACAAAACGAAAGCGCCGACTCTGCGGCGCTTTTTTATTTGACGCGCGAGTCAAACCGACGTTGTGCGTGAATGAGTCGCGCCATGGCGAGCGAAGGGTTCAAGGCTTGCGCGGACCGCCGTAGGAATGGCGGGACACGAGGCGAGCGAGGGCGTCACGAAGCGGGGACGGCTCGAGCGCGTCGCGCAGATCGCGCAGACTGACGAGGCCCTGTCGCGAAAGGCGTGCCTCCTTGGGGGGCTTTGGGGGCTCGGGCGCTGTGATGCTCACTCGGATCCGGATCGTGCGAATCAGCCAACCGCGCGTCGCCAGACCCTCGATCAGCGACGGCGTTTGCTGGCGCAGCCGAGCGGCCAGCGCATTATTGGCGACGAGGAAGACCAGCGCGCCCTCGCGCGGCGGCGCTAGTCGGACGCTGCCGCTGAGCGCGGCGGGCAACAACGCGTGTACGTCTCGCTCGAGTCGACCCAGTTGTTCGGCGGCGGCCAGCAAAGAGCCGGCGCCGTCGGAGGCACACAGCAGATCGGTGAGCGGGCGGGCAACGCGGGGAGCTTTGGGTCGTTTCATATGATGAGACAGAGGTTGCCGCATATTTTACCCCGCCATCGGGCGTCGCCTCGGCCCGGATGCCGAAAACGCCGGATGGCCCGCGTCCGAGGCCAGCGGGACGCGCCATGACAGCATGCTAGAATCCTTTTTTTAGTATAGGTATCGAACCGGTGCGAGGCCTGAGTGCCAAACACCGGTGACCCGCAGCGCGCAGGCGCGTTGGGCGGTTCGACACGCGTGGGGCACAACCCCTGAAGCGTCCCGTTCCGTTTGCCGACCGACTGCACGATTGCGAACGACATTTGCCGCCCTAACCAGTGATCCGATGATTCCCGGTCTTCTTAAAAAAGTATTTGGCAGCCGTAACCAGCGGCTTATCAAGCAGTACCAGAAAACCGTCTCGGCGATCAACGCCCTCGAGCCGCAGATCGCCCAACTGAGCGACGAGCAACTGCGCGGCAAGACCGAGGAATTCAAGCAACGTATCGCCCAGGGGGCGAGCGTGGATTCGTTGCTGGTCGAAGCCTTTGCGGTGTGCCGCGAAGCCGGCAAGCGTGTCCTCAAGATGCGCCACTTCGATGTTCAGCTGATTGGCGGCATGGTGCTGCACTTCGGCAAGATCGCCGAAATGCGTACGGGCGAAGGCAAGACGCTCGTCGCGACATTGCCCGCCTATCTGAACGCGCTTTCGGGCAAGGGCGTGCACGTCGTGACCGTCAACGATTACCTGGCCCAGCGCGACGCCGAGTGGATGGCGCGTCTGTACAACTTCCTCGGCCTGACGGTGGGTATCAACCTGTCGCAGATGCCGCATGACGAGAAGCAGACGGCGTACGCGGCCGACATTACGTACGGCACGAACAACGAGTTCGGCTTCGACTACCTGCGCGACAACATGGTCTACGAGACCGAGCAGCGGGTGCAGCGCACACTGAACTACGCCATCGTCGACGAAGTGGACTCGATCCTGATCGACGAGGCGCGCACGCCGCTCATCATCTCCGGCCAGGCCGAAGATCACACCGAACTGTACGTGAAGATGGATCGCTTGCCGGCGATGCTCGAGCGTCAGATCGGTGAAGAGAAGTCGGACGGTACGGGCGTCGAGGTGCCGGGCGATTACACGCTCGACGAGAAGGCGCGCCAGGTGTTCCTGACCGAGCGTGGCCACGAGAAGGCTGAGCAACTGCTCGCCGAGTGGGGCATGATCGCCGAGGGCGACAGCCTCTATGCGCCGCAGAACATTACCCTCATGCACCATGTGTACGCCGCCCTGCGCGCGCACACGCTGTTCCACAAGGATCAGCACTACGTGGTGCAGAACGACGAGATCGTCATCGTCGACGAGTTCACCGGCCGTTTGATGGCCGGTCGCCGCTGGTCCGAAGGGCTGCACCAGGCGGTGGAAGCAAAGGAGCGCGTCTCGATCCAGCATGAGAACCAGACGCTGGCCTCGATCACGTTCCAGAACTACTTCCGCATGTACGCCAAGCTCTCGGGCATGACCGGGACGGCGGATACCGAAGCGTTCGAATTCAACGAAATCTATCGTCTCGAGACGGTGGTGATCCCGACCAACCGCCCGCCCAAGCGGATCGACCGTCAGGATCAGATCTACAAGACGTCCAAGGAAAAGTACGACGCGGTCATCAAGGACATCCGCGATTGCGTGGAACGTGGTCAGCCGGTGTTGGTGGGCACGACGTCGATCGAGACGTCGGAGTATCTCTCGCAACTGCTCACGAGCGCGAAGCTGCCGCATCAGGTGCTCAACGCCAAGCAACACGAGCGCGAAGCCGAGATCGTCGCGCAGGCGGGGCGTCCGGGCGTCATTACCATCGCCACCAACATGGCCGGCCGTGGTACCGACATCGTGCTGGGCGGCAACGTCGAGAAGCAATCGGGCTTCATCGAAATGGATGCGAGCCTGTCCGACGCGGACAAGCAAGCCCGCATCCAGCAATTGCAGGACGAATGGCACGGCCTTCATGAGCAGGTGAAGACGGCCGGCGGTCTGCACATCATCGGTACCGAACGCCACGAATCTCGCCGTATCGACAACCAGTTGCGCGGCCGTTCGGGCCGTCAGGGCGATCCGGGCTCGTCGCGTTTTTACCTGTCGCTGGAAGATCCGTTGTTGCGCATTTTCGCCGGCGACCGCGTTCGCTCGATCATGGATCGTCTGAAGATGCCGGAAGGCGAAGCCATCGAGGCCGGCATCGTCACGCGCTCGATCGAGTCGGCGCAGCGCAAGGTCGAAGCGCGCAATTTCGACGTGCGCAAGCAACTGCTCGAATACGACGACGTGTCCAACGATCAGCGCAAGGTGATCTACCAGCAGCGGAACGAACTGCTCGAAGCGCAAGACGTCTCGGAAACCATCGCAGGCATGCGTCAGAGCGTGTTCCAGGATCTGGTGCGTACCTGCGTGCCGGCCGGTACGGTCGAAGAGCAGTGGGACCTGAAGGGGCTGGAGACGGTGCTGCGCGAAGAGTGGCAGCTCGACTTGCCGCTGCAGTCGCGCATCGAAGGCTCGGAAGAAATCGACGACGAGGACATCCTCAAGGAAGTGATGGACGCGGCCGAAGCGTCATACCACGCCAAGGTCGAACTGGTGGGACGCGAGTCGTTCTCCGGGTTCGAGCGCTCGGTCATGCTTCAGAGCGTGGATTCCAACTGGCGCGAGCATCTGGCCGCGTTGGATCACCTGCGTCAAGGCATCCATCTGCGCGGTTACGCGCAGAAGAATCCGAAGCAGGAATACAAGCGCGAAGCATTCGAATTGTTCGCCCAACTGCTTGAGACCATCAAGCTCGAAGTCACGCGCGTCATCATGAACGTGCGTATCCAGTCGCAGGAAGAGCTCGAGCAGGCGACGGAAGCGCTTGACGACAGCGCGGGCGGTCTGATCAACGTCGAGTTCAAGCACGACGAACTCGAGACGGTCGGCGGCGACGGCGAAATCGACGAAGACGCGGGGCGGCCGGTGGTCTCGGCGCTGGCCCAGGCGGCGAGCGCGGCGATGGCCGGCGGCGAGTTGTTGCCGAAGGTTGGCCGCAACGATGCGTGCCCGTGCGGCAGCGGCAAGAAATTCAAGCACTGCCACGGCAAACTGTCTTAAGATGTGAACCGATCGACGCGGCGCCGACTCAGGATCGGCGCCGCGTCGTTTGTAGCGCCGGTTTTTCGACCGGCCGCACCGATCAACCGCCGCCCCGGCGGAGTGTCGTGCCGACATCGCCAGGGCGGGAGCTGTAACGCTCATCTCTCGCGGGCGAACCCACATGGCCGTCAATTTCCCCTCGATCGAAGCCTCCCAACTGCACGCCGTTCCCGGCGTCGAACTGGGCTGGGCCGAAGCCAATATCCGCAAGCCGAACCGTAAGGACGTGCTGGTCATGCGACTGGCCCCCGGTAGCACGGTGTCGGGCGTTTTCACGACGAACCGCTTTTGCGCCGCGCCGGTGACGGTCTGCAAGACGCATCTGGCCGCGCACGCGGGCATTCGCGCGCTTGTCGTCAACACGGGGAACGCCAACGCGGGCACCGGCGAACCGGGCATGGTCGCCACGCGTGCGACGTGCGACGCGCTCGCCAAGCTGCTGTCGGTCAACCCGAACCAGATCCTGCCGTTCTCGACCGGCGTGATTCTCGAGCCGCTGCCGGTCGACCGACTGGTCGCCGGGTTGCCGCAAGCCATTGCCAATCTGGCGCCCGCGCACTGGTATGAGGCAGCACAATCGATCATGACGACCGATACGCTGCCGAAAGCCGCGTCGCGCGAGATCGTGATCGATGGCAAGACCCTCGTCCTCACCGGCATCAGCAAGGGAGCGGGCATGATCAAGCCGAACATGGCGACGATGCTCGGCTTCGTGGGCACCAACGCGCGCGTGGCGCAGCCGGTACTCGATGCGCTCGTGAAGTACGTGGCGGATCGCTCGTTCAACGCCATCACCATCGATGGCGATACGTCCACCAACGATTCGTTCATTGTCGCAGCGACCGGCCAGACCGATCTGCCGGAAATCGCCAGCACGGACACGTCGGCCTTTGCTGCATTCCGCGACGCCTTGCTGTCGATCTCGCAGGAATTGGCGCAATTGATCGTGCGCGACGGCGAAGGTGCGACCAAATTCATCACCGTGACGGTCGAGGGTGGCCGCGATGTGGCGGAGTGCCGTCAGATCGCCTATGCCATCGGGCATTCGCCGCTGGTGAAGACGGCGTTTTACGCGTCCGATCCGAATCTGGGCCGCATTCTGGCCGCCATAGGCTATGCGGGCGTGAACGACCTCGACGTCAGCAAGGTCGACCTCTATCTCGACGATGTGCTGGTCGCCCGCGCGGGCGGCCGCAATGCCGACTATCGCGAGGAAGAGGGACAGCGCGTGATGAAGCAAAGCGAAATCACGGTCCGTGTGGTGCTCGGCCGCGGCGACGCTGCCGCCACGTTGTGGACGTGCGACCTCTCGCACGATTACGTGAGCATCAACGCAGATTACCGTTCCTAAGCCCTGACGCGACCGCCGCGCGCCTCCCACCGGGGGCGCCGCGGGTCGATGCCGGATCGGCATCGACCCGCGCCGGCAGGTGGCAAAAGCACCACGGCGGGCAGCGAAGGGAAACGACAACACGACGCAGCATCGACACAAGCGCCCGTGAGCGGCGCGGGGATTTCGAAGCATGGACAAGTTGGAGCAGTTCCTCACGCGCGCGGAAGGCGTGCTGGCCCGGTTGGAGGTGATGTTGCCGCCGGCCACTCCCGAGATCGACTGGCGCGCCGCGGTGGCTTTTCGCTGGCGCAAAAGGCAGGGACGCGGATTTCTGCAACCCGTGACGCATTTGCCGACGATTACGCTAGGCGATCTGCAGAATATTGAACGCCAGAAAGGGCTGATCGAGCAGAATACGCGCCAGTTTGTGCGTGGCGAGCCGGCCAATAATGTATTGCTCACCGGAGCGCGCGGTACGGGCAAGTCGTCGCTGATCAAGGCTTGTCTGAATCAGTACGCCTCGGAAGGCCTGCGTCTGATTGAAGTCGACAAGGACGACCTGGTCGACTTGGGCGATATCGTCGATCTGATTTCGCAGCGTCCCGAGCGCTTCGTCGTGTTCTGCGACGACCTCTCGTTTGAAGACGGTGAGTCGGGCTACAAGGCGCTGAAGGTCGCGCTCGACGGCTCGGTGGCCGCACAGTCGGACAATGTGCTGATCTACGCGACGTCGAATCGCCGTCACCTGTTGCCCGAGTACATGAAGGACAACGAAAGCTACCGCCACACCGATGACGGTGAGATTCATCCGGGTGAAGTGATCGAGGAGAAGATCTCGTTGTCCGAGCGATTCGGGCTGTGGGTGAGCTTCTACCCGTTCAAGCAGGACGACTACCTGACGATTGTCGGTCACTGGTTGCAGCATTTTGGCGTGCCGGCCGATCAAACGGAATCGGCGCGTCATGAGGCGCTGATCTGGGCGCTCGAGCGCGGCTCGCGATCGGGGCGCGTGGCTTTCCAGTTCGCGCGCGACTGGGCGGGCAAGCTTCGGAGTGCGTCACACGCCTCGTAATGTGCGGGTGAGCGGGGCGCCGTGGCCTATCGGCCAAGGCATGCGTCGCTCGACCGGGAAATCCGCAGGCAGCGCAGATGGCGCAAGGATGGCGAAGGACTATGACAGTTTCGAAACGATATGCGCCAGATGGGCGTCCCATCACGGAAGTGGCCGTCGGCGTGATGGTGCGCGCGGATGGCTCGGTGCTCCTCGGTCAGCGTCCGGCAGGCAAGCCGTACGCGGGCTATTGGGAGTTTCCGGGTGGCAAGCTGGAGGCGGGCGAATCGGTTGCTGCGGCGCTCGCGCGTGAGCTGCACGAGGAACTGGGTGTGACGGTGGAGCGTTGCGCGCCGTGGCGCGTCCTCGAGCACGATTACCCCCATGCCTATGTGCGTCTGCATTTCTGCAAAGTCACCGCATGGCAGGGCGAGCCGCACGGCAAGGAAGGGCAGGCGCTGGCATGGCAGCGCCCGCCGGTGAGCGTGGAGCCGTTGCTGCCGGCGGCTCTGCCGCCGCTGAGCTGGCTCTCGGAGGAGCTCGCCGCGAAGTCGTAGGGGGCGGCCGCAGCGGCAGGTCGCGATGCTGCCGAGTGATCGGTTGACCGGTGACGCCGCGCTTCCGAGCACGCGCCCAGACGCACAAAAGGCACCCGTGAGGGTGCCTTTTGCGTTGGGTGGGGCGATTGACGTTCGTGCGCGTTTGCGGCACCAGCGCATCAGCGCTGCGTCGGATCGAGCGGGGCGTCTTGCGAGGGATCGTCGGGCGAGTCGGCGGGGATGGTGTACTTCTCCGCCGCCCAGGCGCCGATGTCGATCTGCTTGCAGCGTTCCGAACAGAACGGGCGGAATTTCGCCTCGGGTCCCCAAACCACTTTCTTGCCGCAGGTCGGGCAGTTGACGACGGTCGTCATGGATTTAGAGATTGCAGAGCGTGAGCAGGAACGGCACGTCGCTGTCGACCGGACGCGGTTTGAGGTCGCCGTCCTGTGTGGTGAAGCGCACCCACAGCATGTACTTGTTGGCGCTGGCTTCGGGAATGACGCGCAACTCGGGCGCCACTCTCACCTGCATGAGCTGATAGACACGGCCGGTCAGCATCTGCTGGTAGCTGCCCTGCTGCGCCATCGCCTTGCTGGCGTGACCGGACTCCCGGGCGAGCCCCAGCACGATGCCAAGCGCGTCGCGTATCGGAAACAGCGGGCCGATCCATTTGTCGATGTCCTGACGGCGCTGCTCGGCTTCGTTGTGACGCCAGGCGTAATACGACGGCAGGTCGAAGCGGCACGTGCCACCGGGGATCACCGAGCGACTGCGAATGCTGGCGAGCCATTCGTTGTCGTTCAGATGTTGGCCGGGCTTGCCGGGAATCTGGTTGAGGTTCGCGATGGCCAACTCGACTTCGCCGATGAACTGTTCGAGCGCGTCGGAGGCGATATCGGGATTGCCGCGATAGGTGGTGAGCGTCTGACGTTGCCGGTCGAGTTCCTTGACCAGTTCGTTCTTCAGGTCGGTGCGCCCGGCGATGTCGGCAATCTCGAACATCGTGATCAGCGCCGCGTGATGATCGAGCGGCTGATCCTGCCCGACGAAAAAGGCAAAGCGCCCGAACAGCTCTTCCAGCCGAAGCAGCGTGCGAATGCGTTCGTTGAGCGGATATTCGTACAGGATCAAGCGCGTTGGCCCAGAAGTTGGCGCTTTTCAGCGTAATGGCGACATTCTAATGCCGGAATCTGTCGAGGCGCAACGCGCGTGGCCGCTCATTCGAGGGACGGGCGTGCGAGAAGCGCCATTCACGCGAGCGGCAACGTCGATCAACGGCCTTCCGCCTGCGCCGCGAACTTCAGATACGCCGCATGCAAACGGTCGACCTGCGGAGCGAGTGGGGCATGCCGGGCATCGTTGTCGATGACGTCGTCGGCGGCGGCGAGCCGCTGCGCCCGGTTTGCCTGACGCGCCATGATCGCCTGCACCTGATCGCGCGTGAAGCCGTTGCGGGACATAACGCGTGCGATCTGCGTCTGCTCGGTGCAATCGACGACGAGCACGCGCTGCACGCGCTCTCGCCACTTCCCGGATTCCACCAGCAGGGGCACGACGAAAATCAGATAGGGCCCTCGGGCGTCGCTGGCGGCACGCTCGCACTCCGTGCGAATCAGCGGGTGGGTAATGGCCTCCAAACGCGCTTTGGCGGCATCGTCCGTGAAGACGGCCTCGCGCATGCGCGCGCGGTCGAGCGCCCCGTCCGGGGCGACAAAGGCGGCGCCGAACTCGCGCCGGATCGCGGGCATGGCCGCGCCGCCCGGGGCGGTGATGCTGTGCGCGATGGCGTCGGTGTCGATGATGGCGATGCCGTGCGTGGCGAACAGGTTGGCGACGGTCGTCTTGCCGCTGCCGATGCCGCCGGTCAGGCCGATGGCGTAAGTCATGGCGTTCCTCCAATCCAGATCATCAGGCCATTGCCGCCGAACAGCGTGGCGATGCCTGCCGCGGCGAGAAAGGCGCCGAAAGGAAACATTTGATCGCTGCGCAGCCGTCCGGTGAGCCAGGCGGTGCCGGCGATCACAACGGCGAGCAGACAGGCGATCATGAGGATCTGTAGCAAGGCGGTCCAGCCGAACCACGCACCCAGCGCCGCGTAGAGCTTGAAGTCGCCGAAGCCCATGCCCTCACGACGACGCAGCCACCAGTACACCCAATACAACGCCCACAGACTCAGATAGCCGGTCGCGGCCCCAACGACCGCCGCCGGGAGCGCGGCGAACCAGTGCCCGAGGTTGCACAGCAGCCCTGCCCACAGCAGCGGCAGCGTGAGGATGTCGGGCAGGAGCTGCGTATCGTGGTCGATGTACGCGAGCGCGATGAGCGTCCAGACGAGTCCAAGTGCACCGAGGCTCTGCCAGGTCGGGCCGAAGCGCCACGCCACGGCGACGCTCAGCGCGCCGCTGAGGAGCGAGAGTTGCCAGCGGCGAGGCACGGCGGCGTCCGCGAGTGGGGCGGTTGGGGGGGCGAGTGGGGCGGTGAGCGCCATCGAGGTGGATGGCAGTGTGGCTTGATGGAAAGGGGCGTGCAGGGCCGATGCATTCGTGGTATCGACCGCCTGCATCTCTTCCATCCACGCCCGTTCGATCGCCGCGGGCACGCGCCGTACGACGGCATCGAGGCCGAGTCCGGCGACAACGCCCACGGCGGCGAACAGCGCGAAGCGCCAGTGAGGTTCCAGTTGCGCCAGCCAATCGACCTGTAGCAGCTCTGCGTAACCGTTCATGCGACACCGTATCCGAGTTGGAACATCGGCAGGTACATGGCGAGGACCATGCCGCCGATCAGCAGGCCAAGAAACGTAATCATCATGGGTTCCAGCGTCGCACAGGCACTGACCAGCGCGTGCGAGGCGTCTTCGTCGAGCAGGCCAGCGGCCTGGTTGAGCATGCGCCCGAGTGTACCCGATTCCTCCCCGATGACGGTCAGTTGCGCGATGACCAGGGGCCAGTGCGCATCGGCCTCGAGCGAGGTCGCAAGACGCGCACCTCGGGCGACCGCCCGGTGCACGTCATGCGCCGCACGCTGCATGACGAGGTTGCCGCATGCGCTCGCGGCGGCGTCCATCGCGTCGGGAAGCGCGACGCCCGCGTCGAGCAACGTGCCAAGGGTTCTGGCCCACCGGGCAGCGCTCAACATGCACAGGATGCGTCCGGCGCCCGGCAGTAGCAAGAGCACGCGATCACGGAGACGCCGCATTCGGGGACTGCGGCGCAATGCCGCCGCGACGATCAGCCCCGCGGCGCCCAGGCCGACCAGCAGCCACGGCCCGTTGGTCAGCGACGCCCGCGAGAGGTCGATGAGCCATCGCGTGAGCGGCGGCAGGGGCATGCCGCCACCGGCGGCGCTGGCGAACAGGCGCTCGAACTCCGGGATCACCCACTGCAGCAGCGCCATCACGACGGCCAATGCGACGACCAGCACCGTCAGCGGATAGGCAAGCGCGCGCTGGAGTTTCTCTCGCACCGTTCGCGTGTGATCGTACTGCGCGCTCAGACGCGCCAGCGTTGGGCCGAGCTGACCGCTCAGTTCCGCGGCGGCAATCAATTGGCAGTCGACGCCACTGAAGCGGCGGCTGGCCCGCGCCATGGCCTGTGCCAACGGATGCCCGCGACCGACGTCCAGTCCGATATCGGACGCCAGCCGCTTGAGCCCTCGCGTATGGGCGCCACGCGCGAGTACGTCGAGGGCAGACGTGAGCGGCACCCCTGCACCGAGCAACGTGGCGAGGCGCCGGACCAGATCGGTGGCATCGGCCGTTCCGACGCGCCCCGATGGGGTATGCCGGCGACCCGGGCGCAGATGCGTGATCGTCAGGGGCTGGCGGCGCAGCAGCAAACGCGCCGCGGCTTCTCCGTGGGCGAGCACCTCGCCGCGTCGGCGGTGCCCCTCGGCATCGTGACCTTGCCAGTGCCAGCGCCGGGGCTGCGTCATGCGCGACATGGTCGTTCTCTGCGCCAGGTGGCAAGCGGCAATGGGCGACCCGATCCTATCGCGGCTCGGCACGCGGCATGTGCCGATGGGACCGGCGCGTTATGTCGCGCGCGCGGTTGATGTGAATCAGGCCGGAGTCGTCGCATCGACGTCCTCCTCGCTGACGGTGCCTGCTGCGCAATGCCAGAGACCGGCTTCGCGCAAGGTCATCACACCTTCGCGTTGCGCTTGCGCCGCGAGTGCGTGTGGACTTCGGGCCTGCGCAATGTTAGTCGCCTGCGTCGCGCTGATGGGCATCACCTGGAACGCACCAATGCGCCCGGCGAAGCCGGTGCCGTGACAGCGCATGCATGGGCGGCCGGCCTGGGCGATGTCCGCTGGCGCGCGACCGGGTTCGCAGCCCGCCGGGCATCGACGCCTGAGCAAGCGCTGTGCGCTGATGAGCAGCAGCGTCGACGACAGGTTGAACGGTGCGACCCCGAGATCGAACAGTCGGGCGAGTGTGCTCGTCGCATCGTTCGCATGGACGGTTGCGAATACGAGGTGCCCGGTCTGTGCGGCCTGCACGGCGATCTCGGCGGTTTGCGCATCGCGAATCTCGCCGACGACGAGCACGTCCGGATCCTGTCGGAGAAACGCGCGCAAGGCGGTCGCGAAGTCGAGCCCGGCGCGCTCGTTGAGATTGACCTGCGTGACGCCTGGCAAGCGGATTTCGACTGGGTCTTCGATGGTGACGATATTGCGCGAGGTGTCGTTGAGCCGCTTGAGGCAACTGTAAAGCGAGACGGTCTTGCCGCTGCCCGTCGGGCCGGTCAGCAAAACCATGCCGTGCGGCCGGGCAATGGCGCGCGTGAGCGCGAGATACTGCTTCGGTGTGTAGCCGAGTCCTTCCAGCGAGAGCGGGACCTTCGCGCCGTCGAGCAGGCGCACGACAAGTTTCTCGCCGTGCAGCGTGGGCAATGCGCTGACGCGGCACTCCACGGGTTCGCCCGCTTCGCGCCACACCATACGCCCGTCCTGCGGCAGACGCTTCTGCGCGATATCCAGATTGGCGAGCACCTTGAGGCGTGAGACGAGCATGTCGCGCCACGGGTTGGGTACATCGCAGCGCTCGTAAAGATGGCCGTCGATCCGCAGTCGAATGCGAAAGCGTTGTGCCATCGGTTCGAAGTGCACATCGGACGCGCCAGCGCGAACCGCCTCGCCCAGCAGTTGTTCGAGAAACTGCAAGGGGGTGCTGGCGTCGAGCGGCGTGCGCGACGTGGCCGCGAGCGGCTCGGTCGTTGTCGCCGTGGCCGCGGATTCAGAAAAATGAAATGACATGACAGGGTCTGACGAGTGCTGCGTGAAACGTCAGTCTCGTCAAAACCCTGGAGCGGCTCAATCGGAATTGCCCGAAAAATGGGCGGGTGTCACGTGCAGTGAACGAGGGCGACTCAATCTTGCGACGGCGTTCGTGTGCCCGGCTTGAACAGGCGCACCATCTTGATGGCCTGATTGTCGATTTGCACGATTTCCATGCGAACGCCGCTGATCTCGAGGCTGACCGTGGCCTCGGGGATCTCGCGCAGCACTTCGAGGATCAGTCCATTGAGCGTCTTCGGACCGTCGGTCGGCAAATGCAGGTTCAGCCGGCGGTTCAGGTCGCGCAGCCCTACGCCGCCGCTGACCAGGCAATCGTCATCCGATGTCCAGCCTGAACGGCTGCCCCCCGTACCCGGCATGCTCGTCGTGAACTCGCCGATGAGTTCCTCGATGATGTCCTCGGTGGTGAGCAGTCCTTCGACTTCTCCGTATTCGTTGACGACCAGCCCGACGCGCCGATGGTTCTCCTGGAAATACTGCAGTTGCCGCAACGCAGGCGTGTCGCTCGGGATGAAATATGGCTCGACGAGCAACGCGCGCAACGTGTCGGCCGAGAGATCGTCCGGGTGTTGCAGGGCGGCCAGCGTGCGGCGCACCGGCAGAATACCGATGATGCGATCGATGTCGCCGTCGTAGACCGGCAGCTTGTTGTGATAGCACGTCGCGAGCTGCGACAGGAGGGTGTCGAGCGGCGCCGAGATGTCGAGCGCCTCGATGCGCGCGCGCGGCACCATCACGTCGTCCACCGCGATGTTTTCGAGATCGAGCAGATTGAGCAGCACGCTGCGCGGCTTGGTCGGCATGTAGTTGCCGGCCTCTAGCACGATGGTGCGCAGTTCTTCCGTCGTGAGACGGACTTCGCCTTGCTCGCGGCGCGTGTCGATGCGCAGCACGCGCAGCATGCCGCGCACGAAGCCGTTGAGCACCCACACGAGCGGCGCGGCCACGGTCACGATCGGCTTGAGCAATCGGCTCGTCGGCAGGGCAATGCGTTCGGGATACGTCGCACCGACAATCTTCGGACCGATCTCGGCAAAGATAATGATGAGCAGCGCAATGAGTGCCGTCGCGACCGACAGCGTGATCGCGTCGTTGCCGAAATAGCGCACGGCGATCGACGTGGTGAGCACGGGGACGACGGTATTGATGACGTTATTGCCGACGAGAATCGTCGAGAGCAGGTCTTCGGTGCGAGAGAGCAGGCCTTGCGTTGCCCTGGCACCGTGCACGTCCATCCGGACGAGATGTTTCAGGCGATGGCGGTTGAGCGCCATCATGCTCGTTTCGGAAATGGAAAAGAATCCCGAGCAGACGATCAGGAGGGCGACGGCGCAAATCTGCGCCCACAAGGGCAAGGCTTCCAAGCGTTTGGGTGCGCAAATGGCGCGGGCGGGTGGCAATGAGTTGCCACTATAGCAGAGGGGATGCTGCCGTCGGCCGTGTCGGGCGCCGGGTGGGTTTTGCCGGCGCGAATGCGTTGGACGCCAAGCCATTCGCGCAACGTGCTTGACGCTTCGTGATGATGCGCCGATGACGTGTGCAACAGACATAAAAAAACCGCCGGACGCGTCCGGCGGTTTTTTGCTTTGCTCGCGAGCAAAGGTAATTCTGGTCGGGGTGAGAGGATTCGAACCTCCGGCCTCTACGTCCCGAACGTAGCGCTCTACCAGGCTAAGCTACACCCCGCTTTCGATACTGCTACTTCGCCGTTAAGTGCGTCGCGCTATCGAGTAAGAACACAATTCTAGCAGGCTATTTTTGTATTTGGAAGAGGGCAGCGCAGAAATTGTTTGTGCCGCAGCGTCGGCTTCTTCTTTGGCACGTGCCAACGTGTAATCGAGTGCGCCCGTGCGCGTGATCGCGGCGAGGATCGGTTCGAACTTGTCGGTGCCGCCATTCTCGATGGCTTCACGCACGAGTGCGCGCTCGTCGTCGGTGCCATGTTGCAGCACGTGAATGAGCGGCAGCGTCGGCTTGCCCTCGCGCAGATCGTCGCCGGCGTTCTTGCCCATTGCGTCGGTGTCGCCCGCGTAGTCGAGCCAATCATCCATCAACTGGAATGCGGTGCCGAGACGTCCGCCGTATTCGCGCACGGCCGCTTCGGTTTGCGCGTCGGCGTTGGCGAGCACGGCAGCGAGTTGGGTTGCCGCTTCGAACAGCGTGGCCGTCTTGTACTGGATGACCTGCAGATAGCGCGCTTCGTCGACGTCCGGGTCGTGCATGTTCAGCAACTGCAACACTTCGCCTTCGGCAATCACGTTGGTGGCGCGCGCGAGAATCTGCATCACGCGCATGTTGTCCACGCTCACCATCATTTCGAAGGAGCGTGAATACAGGAAGTCGCCCACCAATACCGAAGCCGCGTTGCCGAACAGCGCGTTCGCCGTTTGCTTGCCGCGACGCAGGTCGGATTCGTCGACGACGTCGTCGTGAAGCAGTGTCGAGGTATGAATGAACTCGATGACCGCCGCCAACTCGAAGCGATGCGGCGAGCTCACGCCAAGCGCACCGGACACGAGCAGCAGCAACGCCGGGCGCAGCCGTTTGCCGCCCGAATTGATGATGTATTCCGAGATCTGATTGATCAGGACCACCTCGGAGGCCAGCCGGTGGCGGATAAGCTGGTCGACGGCACGCATGTCGTCGGCGATGGCGGCCAGTACGTTCTGGGAAGAAGTCGAAGCAGTCAAGACAAGGCTCGGGTGAGGAAAATTTCGCCCCAAATTATATAGTGGGCGCGGCGACTTTCGGGGACCAGCCCCGCGGTTTGACAGGTTTCACGGAAGTCTTTGACGCAAAAGGAGAAAGTCTGTATAATCTTCCGTTTTCGTGCGCGCATTCGTTGCGTCAAGTCCGAGAATACCTAGGTATGGCGGTCTGCGGCGGTGCGATGGGCTGGTAAGTCGAGTCCTTTCGGGACCCTCGGCCTGCACGGAAAATTCTCTTGTTTATGAGTGAGGTTCAACAATGTACGCGGTCATAAAAACCGGCGGCAAGCAATATAAGGTTGCTGCTGGCGAAAAACTTAAAGTAGAACAGATACCGGCTGACATTGGCGCTGAAATCACCATCGACCAGGTTCTCGCCGTAGGCGAGGGCGAATCGATTAAGTTCGGTGCGCCGTTGGTCAGTGGGGCTTCCGTCAAGGCTACCGTTATCGCCCAGGGTCGTCACCCCAAGGTGAAGATTTTCAAGATGCGCCGTCGCAAGCACTACCAAAAGCGTCAAGGCCATCGCCAAAACTACACCGAGCTGCGTATCGACAGCATCAACGGCTAATCGATCGAGCTAGGTAAGGAGTTAAGTCATGGCACACAAAAAAGCAGGCGGATCGTCCCGTAACGGCCGCGATTCAGAGTCGAAGCGCCTCGGCGTGAAGGTGTACGGCGGTCAGGCGATCCTGGCTGGCGGCATCATCGTTCGCCAACGTGGTACTCGTATGCATGCCGGCGAAAATGTCGGTATTGGTAAGGACCACACGCTGTTTGCACTGGCCGACGGCCACGTGCAATTCGCCATCAAGGGCGCAGCGAAGAAGCAAGTGGTTAGCGTGGTGCCGGCAGCGTAAGCTAAGCCTTTTGCCACCAAAAGGCTCCGCTCCCATGCGGAGCCTTTTTTGTTTTTCCCGCCGGTGCGCGGCGAGCATTCTGCGCGTGCGTCGGGCCATTACACAGAATTAGGATCGTCTGCGGACGGTCGATTGAGCGGAACGGACCCCCATGAAATTCATTGACGCAGCGCGTATCGAGGTGATCGCCGGGAACGGCGGCAACGGCTCGGCATCGATGCGCCGCGAGAAATTCGTGCCGTTCGGCGGACCCGACGGCGGCGACGGCGGTCGCGGCGGCAGCGTGTTTGCCGTGGCGGATCGCAATATCAACACCCTGATCGATTACCGTTATGCGCGCAAGCACCTCGCAAAGCACGGGGAATCCGGTCGAGGCGCAGATTGCTACGGCAAGGGGGGCGAGGACGTCTACTTGCGCATGCCCGTCGGCACCATCATCAGCGACATGGACACCGGCGAGACCATTGCGGACCTGACCGAACACGGTCAGGAAGTCGTGCTCGCACAAGGCGGTGCGGGCGGTTTGGGCAACCTCCATTTCAAGTCGAGCACGAACCGCGCGCCCCGTCAGAAGACGGACGGCAAGCCGGGCGAGCGTCGCATGCTCCAGCTCGAGCTGAAGGTGCTCGCAGACGTCGGTCTGCTCGGCATGCCCAATGCGGGCAAGTCGACGTTCATCGCTTCGGTGTCGAACGCGCGCCCGAAGATTGCCGATTATCCGTTCACGACGCTGCACCCCAATCTGGGGGTCGTGCGCACCGCGCCGGGCAAGAGCTTCGTGATTGCGGATATTCCCGGCCTGATCGAAGGCGCGGCCGATGGGGCCGGCCTCGGTCACCAGTTCCTGCGCCACTTGCAACGCACGGGCCTGTTGCTGCACATCGTGGACATCGCGCCGTTCGACGAAGGTGTCGATCCGGTGGCGGATGCCAAGGCCATCATCCTGGAACTCCAGAAGTACGACGAGGAACTGTTCCAGAAGCCGCGCTGGCTGGTGCTCAACAAGGTTGACATGGTGCCGGAAGCGGAACGTGCCGAGCGCGTCGCCGACTTCCAGAAGCGCTTCGCCTGGGACGGCCCGACGTTCGAGATTTCCGCCTTGACCGGTGAAGGCTGCGAAAAGCTGTGCCTGGCCGTGCAAGAGTATCTGTACCAACAACGCGGCGCCGTGGAAGAAGCGATGGAAGACGCCGCGCAGGATCCGCGTTTTCGCGCGGGCAGTGCCGCCCCGGCGGCCGACGTCGCCCCGCCGACGCTCCCGGACGACGCGCCAAAGGCGTAAACTCCTCGTCACTCAAACGCTGGCGATGGCGCTGCCTGTCATCGCGCCAGCGCCAGCGATCCGGCTGCGGTAGCGCCGTCTTCCCAATACATTCGCAGGAGAATCCAGTTCCATGCGTTCGGTCATCGCCGATGCCAAGCGGCTCGTGGTGAAAGTGGGATCCAGTCTCGTGACCAACGATGGTCGCGGGCTGGACGATGTCGCGATTGCGCGATGGGCACAACAGATCGCCGCGCTGCGGCATGGTGGCGACGCTCGCCCGCCAAAGCAGGTGGTGCTCGTCAGCTCGGGTGCCATTGCCGAGGGCATGCAGCGCCTCGGCTGGGCGCGCCGTCCGACCGCCATCGACGAATTACAGGCGGCGGCGGCCGTGGGGCAAATGGGCCTCGCGCAGGTCTATGAGACGCGCTTCGCCGAACACGGCGTGCGCACCGCGCAGATTCTGCTCACGCACGCCGATCTGGCCGACCGCGAACGCTATCTGAACGCGCGAACGACCTTGCTCACATTGCTCCGTCTGGGTGTGGTGCCGATCATCAACGAGAACGACACGGTCGTGACCGACGAAATCAAGTTCGGCGATAACGACACGTTGGGTGCACTCGTGACGAATCTGATCGACGGTGACGCACTGGTCATCCTGACCGATCAGTCGGGCCTGTACACGGCCGATCCGCGCAAGGACCCCAAGGCCGAGTTCGTCCACGAGGCAGATGCGGGTGACGAGCGTCTCGAAGCGATGGCCGGTGGCGCGGGCACCAATATCGGACGCGGCGGCATGCTGACGAAAATCCTGGCGGCCAAGCGTGCGGCGACCAGCGGCGCGCACACCGTGATCGCGTCGGGGCGCGAGAACGACGTGCTTGTGCGTCTGGCGAGCGGCGAGGCCATTGGCACGCAATTGGTCGCGCGCACGGCCGTGCTCACCGCTCGCAAGCAATGGATGGCCGATCATTTGCAGGTGCGCGGTCGCGTGGTGATCGATGCGGGCGCGTGCAAGAAGCTGACGCAAGAGGGCAAGAGCCTGCTGCCGATCGGCGTGATCGATGTCGAGGGCACGTTTGCTCGCGGCGAAGTGATTGCCTGCGTGGACGAGGGCGGCCTTGAAGTCGCGCGCGGGCTGTCGAATTACAGCGCCTCGGAGGCACGTCTGATTCGGCGTCACCCGAGCAGCGACATCGAGCAGGTGCTGGGCTTTGCGAACGAGCCCGAGCTGATCCATCGCGACAATCTGATCTTGCGCTGAGCCGCAGGGCGGGTCCGATGGCCTCGCGCCTGACAGACAAAACGCCGGCACGCATTTGAAGTGCGTGACCGGCGTTTTTCATCTCGTCGGTCAATCGTTATCGACCGTGCGTCGACGGCTTAACGATAGTTCTGGTTCTGATCGAACTTCGGGTAGCGCAGGTTCTGCACGATTTCCTTGGCGTCGCCCAATGGGGCCTTGTCCCGACAGAGATAGTCGCGGAACAGGATGCCCTGATAGGCGGTTGCACCATACGGACGAATCGGACGCCATTCGCTGTTGCGTGCCGCAACCCATGTGCCATCCGGCCGGCCCGTTGCGTACAGACGCGACTCGAACGACGAGCAATGAATGCCTTCGAACGAGACGTTGCGCGCCCCTTGCTTGCTGCGGATCACGGCGACGTAGCGAACCACGCCGTCGGCCGTCACCTGCACCGACTTGGTGTCGATGGCGTAGTCGAGCGTGGCGCTCGGCAGGGTGGGGAAGCTCACGAGATCGGCGTCTTGCGGGGCCTTCGCCGGCAGGGTGAATTCCGCTTCCTTCCACTTGCCCTTGGACGCTTCCTGCTGGGCAACGTATTCGTCGTAGTCCTGGACGGGCTGCATCGTGCCGCTACAGGCGGTCATCAGCGCCAGTGCGGCCAAAGGGGCCAGAGCGGTCAGGCGCGGGGCGCGGCGAACTAAGGAAAGACGCATGGATTGGGATCGAGAAGTCATTTGGACGGCGGATCATCGCTAGCGGACGATCCGCCCGGTATCCCGTAGGATGCCTGGTCAAAGGGAGGGCGCGGGCGTGACGCCCGCGACCGATGATGGGACAAGCCGGCGGCGGCCCGGTTCAGTGCTCCCGAGGTGGTGTGCCGACAGTGGTGGCGCCTGCCATTTCACTGGCCTCGTCGCCACAACGGCCGCCGTCGCAGGCGTCGTCATCCGCAAGGCTTGCGCCCGGCGGCAATTCGCCGACCCGGGCCCCGGCGCGCGGAAAGCGTCGCCGATCCTGCGGCGCGCGCGCTGCCGAGCGTCGCAGATAACGCGAGAGTTCATTCAGCGCGAGTTGGTAGACCTCACGCTTGAACTCGATCACGGCGTCCAGCGGCACCCAGTATTCGTTCCAGCGCCAGGCATCGAACTCCGGATGCTCGGTGGCGCGCAGGCAGATATCGCAGTCGCGACCGACCATGCGCAGCAGGAACCAGATTTGCTTCTGGCCCCGGTAATGTCCGCGCACTTCGCGCTTGATGAATTTGTCCGGCACCTCATAACGCAGCCAGTCGCGCGTGCGACCGATGATTTTGACGTGTTCTGGCTTTAGCCCGGTTTCTTCGTGCAATTCTCGGAACATGGCTTGTTCGGGCGTTTCGCCGTACTTGATGCCGCCTTGCGGGAACTGCCAGGAGTGCTCGCCCAGCCGCTTGCCCCAGAACACTTCATTGCGTGCGTTTAAGAGGATGATGCCGACGTTCGGGCGAAAGCCTTCACGGTCAAGCATACAACCACCCTTGAATCCTTTAAAATTGCTTCGATTATAAACAGATAATCACCGGCGCGGCGGCCGGCGGCGGCTCGGGTGACCGGGGCGGCGTGTACGGCCGGCGGGTGTCTCAGGGGCGGCGACGAGGTTCGGGCGCGCTCTGGCCTCGCTCCCGGCAACAGACCGAACCGCCGCCCGTGCCGTTGACCCTCATTTTTCCCGGAAATCTGCATGAAAGCCTCTCGTTTCTTCATCGGCACCCTCAAGGAAGCGCCCGCCGACGCCGAGATCGTCAGCCACAAGCTGATGATGCGCGCCGGCATGATTCGCCGCGTGGCCGGCGGTATCTACGATTACCTGCCGATCGGCCTGCGTTCGATTCGCAAGGTTGAAGCCATCGTCCGCGAAGAAATGAACCGCGCCGGCGCGCTCGAACTGCTCATGCCTGCCGTCCAGCCCGCCGAACTGTGGCAGGAGTCGGGGCGCTGGAACCAGTACGGTCCGGAACTGCTGCGATTGAAGGATCGCCACGACCGCGATTTCGTCGTCGGCCCGACCCACGAGGAAGTCGTGACGGACATCGCGCGCCGCGAGATCAAGAGCTATCGCCAACTGCCGGTGAACTTCTATCAGGTGCAGGCGAAGTTCCGCGACGAGATTCGTCCGCGTTTCGGCGTGATGCGCGGGCGCGAGTTCATCATGAAGGACGCCTACTCCTTCGATAAGGACCGTGCCGGCCTGCAGGTTTCCTATCAGAAGATGTTCGACGCCTATGTGCGCATCTTCACGCGCCTGGGGCTGGCGTTTCGCGCCGTGGTGGCCGACAACGGCTCGATTGGCGGGTCCGGCTCGCACGAATTCCATGTGATCGCCGATACCGGTGAAGACGCCATCGCCTACTGCCCGGCGTCCGACTATGCGGCCAACGTCGAAATGGCCGAGGCGCTTGCCCCGCAGCGCGAGCGCGCCGCGCCCGCCGAGGCGCTGACCAAGACGGCCACACCGGGCAAGGCCAAGTGCGAAGCCGTTGCGGAACTGCTCTCGATCCCGCTGGCGCGCACGGTCAAGTCGATTGTACTTGCCACCGACAGCGAAGAGGCCGGCACGACCGTCTGGCTGCTGTTGCTGCGCGGCGATCACGAACTGAACGAGATCAAGGCGAGCAAGGTACCGGGACTGGCGGGCTTCCGCTTCGCGAGCGAGGCCGAGATCGTCGATCGGTTCGGCACACCGCCGGGCTACCTGGGCCCCATCGGTACGAAGCAGCCGGTCAAGCTCGTGGTCGATCGCACGGTCGCAAAGATGAGCGACTTCGTGGTTGGCGCGAACGAGGTCGACTTCCATATCACCGGGGTGAACTGGGGGCGCGATCTGCCCGAGCCGGAAGTCGTGGCCGATCTGCGCAACGTCGTGCCTGGCGACATGTCGCCGGATGGGAAGGGCGAGATTGCCCTGTGCCGTGGCATCGAAGTGGGGCACGTGTTCCAGTTGGGGACCAAGTATTCGGATGCCATGAATGCCACCTTCCTCGACGAGACCGGCAAGCCTGCACCGATGGAAATGGGCTGCTATGGGATTGGCATCACGCGAATTCTTGGGGCAGCCATCGAACAGAACTTCGACGATCGCGGCATCATCTGGCCGGAATCGATTGCGCCGTTCGAAGTCGTGCTGTGCCCGATGGGCTATGACCGCAGCGACGCCGTGCGTGCGACGGCCGATAAGCTCTATGACGACCTGGTGGCTGCGGGTGTCGACGTGATTCTCGACGACCGTGGCGAGCGTCCCGGCGTGATGTTCGCGGATTGGGAGCTGATCGGCGTGCCGCATCGCGTGGTGATCGGCGACCGAGGGCTGAAGGAAGGCAAGCTCGAGTATCAGGGCCGCCGCGACGAACAAGCGCAGTTGCTCGACGTCGCCGCCGTGGCGGATGTCGTCGCCGGAAAGGTGCGCGCCGCCAAGACGATCTGATCAGGTGACATGCCGGTGGGCGAGGGCTCGCTCGCCGGCGCACCCAAACGACAAAGGGGCCTCGCAGGCCCCTTTGTCGTTTGGTGGATACGGAACGCTGTCCCGCTGGCGGCGCTCAGCGCGGCGTGGTCAAGGCGCGGATCGCCGGCAGGTTGCGCCAGTAGCCCTTGGCATCCATGCCGCAGCCGAAGACGTAGCGGTCCGGCACCGTGAAGCCACAGAAATCCGGACGCGATGGCTTGTCTTTCGTCAGAATTTTCTCGCACAGCACGGCGCTGTAGAACTTCGATGCGCCCATTTCCAGGATCCGATCGCGAATCGCCGCCATGGTGGCGCCTTCGTCGAGGATGTCGTCGAGCACGAGCACCACGCGATCGCGCACCGAGTCGCGCGGCGCCACGCGCCATTGCATCGCGCCGCCCGTCGTGGTGTTGTTGTAGCGCGAGAGGTGGATGTAGTCGAACTCCAGCGGGAAGTCCAGGCGCGGCAGCAGCATGCCGGTAAAGACGGCCGCGCCGCCCATGACCGAGAGCACCATCGGGAACTCGTCGCCAACGGCCTCCTTGATGGCCTTGGCCATCGTGTCGATGGACCGGCCGACCTCGTCGGCCGAGACGATCTCTTCGGAATTACGGAAAACTTCGAGGGCTTCTTCGCGGTTCATATGGGGCAACCCTGTGGAACGTGTTGCGGGGAGATGTCGCTATGTGCGGCCCGGAGTATATACGGAATGCCCGCCCGCGTGACGGGGGGGGCAACCGGGCATCGGATCCGGTCAGCGCATCCCGGGCATCATGCCTTTCATGCTGCGCATCATCTTCATCATGCCGCCGCCCTTGAGCTTCTTCATCATGGTGCGCATCTGGTCGTACTGATTGAGCATGCGATTGACCTCCTGCACCTGAACGCCCGCACCGGCGGCGATGCGGCGCTTGCGGCTCGCCTTGATCAATTCCGGCTTGGCGCGCTCGGACGGCGTCATCGCGTTGATGATGCCCTCCATGCGCCGCACCTGCTTCTCGGCCTGATCCATATTGGTCTGGCTGGCGGCGGCCTGGAATTGCGCGGGGAGCTTGTCCATGAGCGACGACAGGCCGCCCATATTCTTCATCTGGCCGATTTGTGCCTTGAAGTCGTTCAGGTCGAAGTCGCCGCCCTTCTTGACCTTATCGGCGAGCTTTTGCGCGGCCTGCACGTCGACGCCGCGTTGCGCTTCCTCGACGAGTGCGAGAATGTCGCCCATGCCGAGAATCCGGTTCGCCATGCGATCCGGGTAGAAGACCTCAAGGCCGTCGAGCTTTTCGCCCACACCGACGAACTTGATCGGCTTGCCGGTGATGTGACGCACCGACAGCGCCGCACCGCCGCGCGAGTCGCCGTCGAGTTTGGTGAGCACCACGCCGGTGAGCGGCAGCGCGTCGTTGAAGGCGCGGGCCGTGTTGACGGCGTCCTGGCCGAGCATGGCGTCGACGACGAACAGCGTTTCGATCGGTTTGAGCTCGGCATGCAGGGCGCTGATTTCCTGCATCATCGCTTCGTCGATGCCCAGACGGCCGGCCGTGTCGACGAGCAGCACGTCATGGTGATGGCGTCGCGCCCAGTCGACGGCCGCGCGGGCGATGTCGACCGGCTTCTGATCGGGTTGCGACGGGAAGAAGTCGGCGTCGACCTGCTTCGTCACCGTCTCCAACTGGGCAATCGCGGCGGGGCGATAGACGTCGGTGGAGACCGTGAGAACCTTCTTTTTCTGCGCGCGCAGCAGCTTGGCGAGCTTGCCGACGGTGGTCGTCTTGCCGGCGCCCTGCAGACCGGCCATCAGGATGACGGCGGGCGGCGTGGTCGCGAGATTGAGTTCGGCGGCGCGGCCTTCGTAGTCGCCGCCCATGAGCGCCGTCAGTTCGCGTTGCACCACGCCGACAAGCGCCTGGCCCGGCGAGAGGCTGGAAATGACTTCCTCGCCGAGCGCCTTTTCCTTGACCTTGGCGACGAAATCGCGCACCACGGGCAGGGCGACGTCGGCCTCGAGCAGCGCGAGACGCACTTCACGCAGCATTTCCTGCGTGTTGGCCTCGGTCAGGCGAGCTTCGCCGCGCAGCGTCTTGACGACCTTGGCGAGGCGCGTAGTGAGATTGTCGAGCATGAAACGTATCCTGTAAGACCTGCAGCGGCCCCGTTCGCCCTGCCGTTCGGCCCCGGAGGGTCGGTGGCGGGGACGGCAGCGCGCCCGTCATGGGCTGGTGTAAACTTCAAACATGACTATTTTACTGTATGCGCTGACCGCCATCCTCTACGCCGGGTTGGCGGTTTGTTCGTGGCAAGGGTATCGGCGCAATGCCGCACTCGCACTGGCGGGCGGACGAGTCGCGCCTGCGCCGGTCGCGGGCACGCCGTCGCGCTGGTCGATGCAGCTTTCGCTGTTCGTCACGCTCGTGCTGCACGGGGTGTTGCTGCATCAGACGATCTTCCGCTCGGATAGTATGCACTTCGGTTTCGCGTACATGCTCTCGGCCATGCTGTGGCTCTCGGTCGGCATCTACTGGATCGAGAGTTTCTTCTTTCCGCTCGATAGCCTGCGCTTGATGGTCACCCCGGTGGCCGCGGTGGCTTGTGTGCTGCCGATGATTTTTCCGGATGTGCGCATTCTCGGCTTTGCGGCGGAACCGATTTTCAAGGCGCACTTCATCATCGCCAACATGGCCTACGGGTTGTTCGCGCTGGCGGCGCTGCATGCGCTGTTGATGCTCTACGCCGAGCGGCAACTGCATCCTTCGCGTCGCGGCGAGACGACCGGCTGGCTGGCGCACTGGCTCGAGACGCTGCCGCCGCTGCTGACGATGGAAAAGCTGTTGTTTCGGCTCATCGGCGCAGGGTTCGTGCTGCTGACCCTGACATTGATCTCCGGCGTGATGTTCTCCGAGGCGCTGTTCGGGCGCGCGGTGCGCATCGATCACAAGACCGTGTTCGCGGTGGTGTCGTGGCTGATGTTCGGCGCGGTGCTGCTGGGCCGGCATTTTTATGGGTGGCGCGGCAAGGTCGCGCTGCGTTGGGTTCTGGCGTCGTTCGTGGCGCTGTTGTTGGCGTATGTCGGTTCTCGCTTCGTGCTTGAGGTGGTGCTGCATCGCATGACGGAGACTTGAAGCGCGATGCGCAATATCTTGTTGTTACTGGTGCTCCTGATCGTTGGCACGTGGTGGATGCGAAGCAACGAGCGCAAGCGCAATACCGAGCGCATGCGCCCGCCAGGGGCAAACGATGCGCGCACGACGGCGCGGCAGGCGCTGCCGCCCGCCGAGCGCATGGTGCGATGCAGCGAGTGCGATACCTATCTTCCCGAGAGTGAGTCCGTCGCTGGCGCGGGCGGTCAGCATTTTTGCAGCGGTGAACACCGCGACGCCTATCTGATGCGCGAACACCGCATCTGAGTCGCGCTGCGCGGCCACGCCGCGCAGCGATGTTCCCGTTCTTCCGCCCTTCCCGTTGTGGCACCTGTACGTGCCGGCTTGCGCATGCCTGCCGCATGCACTAAAACACAGTAACCGGCCCCGCTCACAAACAGAATAATCATCGAGGGGCGCGACGACAGGAGGGCGCAATATGCTAATGCGCAGACGGATGTACTTTCTGCTTCCCGATCTGGCGAGTGCCCAGCGCACGATGAGCGACTTACTGCTCGCCCGGGTCGAGGAACGTCACATCCACTTTATGGCACGTGACGAAATGGACCTGGAGGGACTGCACGAGGCTAACCTGCTACAGACTTCCGATATCGTGCACGGCGCCGAAGCCGGGCTCGTCATCGGCGGGTTCTGTGGTCTGGCAGTCGGTGCAGTCGCCGCGTTTTTCCCCATCGTGGGCACGCGTCCCCAGTGGGAGTTGATGATCGTGACGGCACCGCTCGGTGCGCTCTTCGGCGCCTGGGTGTCGAGCATGATCGGCGTTTCGGTGCCGAACTCGCGACTCAAGACGTTTCGTGAGCCGCTCGAGCGCGGCATGATTCTGCTGATGGTGGATGTGCGCGACGGTCGCGTCGATGAGATTCGAGAGATGCTCAAGGCCCATCATCCTGAAGCGCACATGGAAGGGGTGGAATCCGCCATTCCTGCCTTTCCTTGAACGATGGCGATCATGGCAATAAGCGAGGGCACCGTATCGAAAGCGATGACAGCGTTGGCGAAGACGATAAGTGTCACCGGCCGGAAACGGTCAAAAGCGTCGCACCTGTGAGCGGCGCGGGATGGTGAGCGTGTCGATCGACACGCGAGCGATATCATCCCTGGGCGTGGTCACGCCTACGGAAGCCTCTCGGCCAGGCAAGGCGGGAGGCTTCTTCATTGGACATTCCCTTTCACCGCATGACGACGATTGACGAAACGCCGGCCGCGCGTGAATGGGCTGAGCGTGAGCGGGCTGAACCTCGCGCGCGCCCGACATGCCGCCGACGGCGTCACGCCAAGTGGGCTACAATGGCGCCCCTCGCTCTACGGGAGCCCGCTGTGCCCGTCATGTCCCAGTCATCCACGTGCCCTCACGTTGTGCTCCGGTCGTGCAATTGCGTCACGACGCGTGCCTTGCTGCGGCGAGGTGACGCATGAGTGCGCCGACCCATGTCCCGGTACTCACGCTCGATGCCGACGGATGGATACGCGAAGCCGAGCGACTGCCGTCACCCAACTTCGATGGGCGTCCGGCGGACACGCCGACCGACCTGCTCGTGGTGCACAACATTTCGTTGCCGCCAGGACAATTCGGGGGCGGCGAGATCGCAGCGTTCTTCCAGAATCGGCTCGATCACGATGCGCATCCGTTCTTCGATGAGATCCGCGGTGTTCAGGTCTCGTCGCACTTCCTGGTGCGACGCGATGGTGCGTTGCAGCAGTTCGTGTCGTGCAACGCGCGGGCCTGGCATGCGGGGGCATCGTCGTTCAAAGGGCGAACGCGCTGCAACGATTTTTCGATCGGCGTGGAACTCGAGGGCACCGACGACCTGCCGTATGCGGCTGCGCAGTACGTCACGCTGGCGGCGCTCACGCGAGCGTTGCGTGAGCATTATCCGATTCAAGCCGTAGTCGGACATGCCGATATCGCACCGGGACGCAAGACGGATCCGGGGCCTTGCTTCGAGTGGCAGCGATTGCGCCGGATGGCGGCGCTGAGCCCCCAGACATTGCCGTTTCAGCCGGCCGACTAATCCCCTTCCAGGGACAGGTTTTGCTTGACACGGCGATGCCACGGGCCTTCCCGGCGAGAGAAATTTTTGGGTTTGCGGAGTGCGTCATCTCCACTATACTTAGTGAAAATTCAGGTGCCGACCACTACATCTAGTGGTTGATGTCAGGTTCGGCACAGAATGCAATCGCCATCAATACCGTGCTTTTCCTGCGGCGTTTTTGCGGGGCGGCACAGCAGCAAAGCCGTGCAGCGGACACCTGAAACCTTGGCCGTCCGTCGGTCGTGCGGTATCCAGCACTTCGCTCCACCGGCGTCCCTAGGGCGCATTTTTGCCGGCCGTAACCCTGGTAAGAACGCGCTAACAGCACCATCTCATTGGAACGGGAGTTTTTACATGCAGACTAACGAAAACCTCACCCGCCCGACCCCGACGCCTGCCGCGACCTCCGGCAATGGTGCGGGTGCGTCGGCGCCCCAGACGACGGGTGCCTTCGAGCCGGCGACCAACGCCGACTTCAAAGTGATTCGACGCAACGGCGCGGTGGTGGGTTTCGAGCCGTCGAAGATCGCGATCGCCGTGACGAAGGCGTTCCTCGCCGTGAACGGCGGACAGGGCGCGGCGTCGGCCCGCGTACGCGAACTCGTGGAGCAGTTGACGGGGCACGTCGTGCGCGCCCTGATGCGCAGCCGCCCGAACGGCGGCACGTTCCACATCGAAGACATCCAGGATCAGGTCGAACTCGCGCTGATGCGTGAAGGCGAGCACAACGTGGCGCGCGCCTATGTGCTGTACCGCGAGAAGCGTTCACAAGAGCGCGCGCACGCGGTTGAGGCCACGCAAGAAGCGGCTACGCCCGATGGCCCGGTGCTCAATGTCACCGACAACGGCGTGGTGCGCACGCTCGATATGTCGGTGTTGCGCGGCGTGGTGCAGGCTGCCTGCGAAAATCTCGGCGACGAAGTCGTGGCCGAACCGATCGTGACCGAGACCCTCAAGAACCTGTACGACGGCGTGCCGCTGTCGCAGGTCTACGACTCGGCGATCCTCGCTTCGCGCACTCTCATCGAGAAGGAACCGGCGTACAGCCAGGTCACGGCGCGAATCCTGATGCACACGATCCGCCGCGAGATCCTCGGCGAAGAAGTGCCGCAGGGCGAAATGGCCGCGCGCTACATCGAGTACTTCCCGCGCTTCATCAAGCAGGGTGTCGACGCCGAACTGCTCGACGAGCAACTGCTCTCGTTCGACCTGGCCAAGCTGAGCGCCGCGCTCGACGCATCGCGCGATCTGCAATTCAACTATCTGGGCCTGCAGACGCTCTACGATCGCTACTTCCTGCATATCGACGGTCACCGCATCGAAATGCCGCAGGCGTTCTACATGCGCGTGGCGATGGGGCTGGCGCTCAATGAAGTCGAGCGCGAAGCGCGTGCGATCGAGTTCTACCAGATTCTGTCGAGCTTCGACTTCATGAGTTCGACGCCGACGCTGTTCAACTCGGGCACGCGTCGCTCGCAACTCTCGTCGTGCTACCTGACGACGGTCTCGGACGACCTGGAAGGCATCTACGAAGCCCTCAAGGAAAATGCACTGCTCTCGAAGTTTGCCGGCGGCCTGGGCAACGACTGGACGCAGGTTCGCGCGCTCGGCTCGCACATCAAGGGCACGAACGGCAAGAGCCAGGGCGTGGTGCCGTTCCTGAAGGTGGTCAACGACACGGCCGTGGCCGTGAATCAGGGCGGCAAGCGTAAGGGCGCGGTGTGCGCCTACCTGGAAACGTGGCACCTGGACATCGAGGAATTCCTCGAGCTGCGCAAGAACACGGGCGACGACCGTCGCCGCACGCACGACATGAACACGGCGAACTGGATTCCCGATCTGTTCATGAAGCGCGTGATGGAAGGCGCCGAGTGGACGCTGTTCTCGCCGGCGACCTGCCCGGACCTGCACGACAAGTACGGCAAGGCGTTCGAGCAGGCTTACACCGCCTACGAAGACAAGGCTGCGCGAGGCGAGATCAAGCTGTTCAAGAAGGTGCCGGCGCAGGCGCTCTGGCGCAAGATGCTGGGCATGTTGTTCGAAACCGGCCATCCGTGGATCACGTTCAAGGATCCGTGCAACATCCGCTCGCCGCAGCAACACGTGGGCGTGGTGCACTCGTCGAACCTGTGCACGGAAATCACGCTCAACACGAGCGAGACCGAAATCGCCGTGTGCAACCTCGGCTCGGTGAACCTCGTGGCTCACATGAAGCAGACCGCGAACGGTTACGAACTCGATCACGACAAGCTGCAACGTACCGTGCGCGTGGCGATGCGCATGCTCGACAACGTCATCGACATCAACTACTACGCGGTGGCGAAGGCGCGCAATTCGAACCTGCATCACCGTCCGGTGGGCATGGGCATCATGGGCTTCCAGGACTGCCTGCACCTGCTGCGCACGCCGTATGCCTCGAACGCCGCCGTCGAATTTGCCGACCGTTCGATGGAAGCCGTGTGCTACTACGCCTACTGGGCGTCGTCGGAGTTGGCCAAGGAACGTGGTCAGTACTCGTCGTACAAGGGCTCGCTGTGGGATCGCGGCATCCTGCCGCAGGACTCGCTGGCGTTGCTGGCCGAAGCGCGCGGTGGTTATATCGAAGTCGACATGTCGGCCACGCTCGACTGGGACAGCCTGCGCAAGCACATCGCTGCGCACGGCATGCGCAATTCGAACTGCGTGGCGATCGCCCCGACCGCCACGATCTCGAACATCATCGGCGTCTCGGCCTGTATCGAGCCGACGTTCCAGAACCTGTACGTGAAGTCGAACCTCTCGGGCGAATTCACGGTCGCCAACGAGTACCTGGTGCGTGACCTGAAGGCGCGTGGCCTGTGGGACGAAGTGATGGTCGCCGACCTGAAGTACTTCGACGGCTCGCTCGCCCGTATCGACCGCGTGCCGGCCGACTTGCGCGAGATCTATGCCACGGCGTTCGAAGTCGAGCCGAAGTGGCTGGTCGAGGCGGCGTCGCGTCGTCAGAAGTGGATCGATCAGGCGCAGTCGCTCAACATCTACATGGCGGGCGCTTCGGGCAAAAAGCTCGACGAGACGTACAAGCTGGCCTGGACGCGTGGCTTGAAGACCACGTACTACCTGCGTACGATGGCCGCGACGCACGTCGAGAAGTCGACGGTGAGCCACGGCGCGCTGAATGCGGTGAGCTCGGGGGGCGTGACGCCGAGCGGAAGCTTCTCGGCCGAGCCGACTTCGCCGGTGGCACAACCGATGCCGGAAGCCGAAGGCGCGGTCTGCACGATGCGTCCGGGCGATCCGGGCTTCGACGAGTGCGAGGCTTGCCAGTAAGCTTGCGCTTGCGGTGAGATTGGGGCCAGTCCCGAGGTTTGCGCCTCGGCACTGGCCCCAAACTTTTTTGGGCGTCGCGATTCCGGGCGCCGCGATGACGGTTGACGCGTCGTGTCAGCGCAGCACGCTGCTCAGGAATTGACGCGTACGGGGTTCACGCGGGGCACCGAACAGTTCCTCTGGCGGACCGCTCTCGACGATGCGGCCGTGATCGAAGAACACCACCCGATCGGCGACCTCGCGAGCGAAGCCCATCTCATGCGTGACGACGATCATCGTCATGCCGTCGCGCGCCAAATCCTTCATGACGGCCAGCACCTCACCGACGGTTTCCGGATCGAGCGCCGAGGTTGGCTCGTCGAACAACATCAGTTTCGGCTTCATCGCCAGCGCGCGCACGATGGCCACGCGCTGCTGCTGCCCGCCCGAGAGCGACACGGGATACGCGTCTGCCTTGTGGGCCAGTCCCACGCGTTCGAGCAGCGCATGCGCGGTCCGATCGGCCTCGGCCTGCGTCATGCGGCCGAGCTTGACCGGGGCCAGCGTGATGTTGCGCAGAATGCTCAGGTGCGGGAACAGCGTGTAATCCTGGAACACCATGCCGACGTCCTCGCGCAACTTCGCCATGGCCCGGTGATCCCGCACGTCGGTGGCCGCCTCGCCGAGCGTGACGGTGCCGTCGGTGGGCGTCTCGAGGCTATTCAGGCAGCGGATCAGCGTGGACTTGCCGGACCCGCTCGGGCCGATCACGACCACGACCTCGCCGGGATGGACGTCGAGATCCACGCCGTTGACCACCTGATGCGCACCGAAATGCTTGTGCAGACCGCGAATCGAGAGCAGTGCGTTCATGGGTGGCCTGCCAGTGCGCGGGTGGTGTCTTGCAGCTCGCGCCGGGCATCGGCCAGACGTGTGCGCCAGTCGTCGACGAAGGCGTGTGCGTCGTCGAGTCGCCCCTGGGCTTCGCGCACGTGGGCACGCAGCGTGTCCGGGCTCGGACTGCCGGCCGAAGCACGCGCGGCCACATTGCGGGTCGGGTCGAGACATGCGCGCACTGCCTGTGCATCAATGCCGAGCGGCGCGCCGAGCTGTTCGCGTGCCGCCGCCTCGACCATGTCCGCGTCAATCCGGTCAGCGGGTACGCCACGGTCCATCGCGTCGCGCACGACCGCCCCGACCAGGTGATGGGCCGCGCGGAACGACAGGTCGTGCGCGCGCACCATGTGGTCCGCCAGCGCGGTCGCGGTGGAGAAATCCTCGGCGGCGAGGCGGCCAGCGCGCGCGGCGACCGGACGGGCCGTGCGCAGCACGAGTTCGAGCAGGGTCAGGCAGCGCAGGGTCTCGCGCGCGGCGTCCCAGAAGCCGAGGGTGCCCTCACGGTTCGCGTCGCCGGTGTGGGTGAAATGGGTGCCCTTGATCGCCATCGAGCCGGCCATCAGCGTGGCCACGATCTGGCCGGTGCGCCCCTTCAGGTATTCGAGCACGACCGGATTCTTCTTCTGCGGCATGATGCTCGACGTTGTCGCCACGCTGTCGGGGAACTCGATCAAGCCGAACTCATGCGTGGTCCACACGAAGTAGTCCTGCGCCACGCGACTCCAGAACACGGCCAGCAGGCTCAGATCGGCAATGCCTTCGAGCAGGAAGTCGCGCGAACCGACTGCATCGAGCGCGTTATCGATGTACGTATCGAAGCCGAGCAGCCCCGCCGTGCGCTGGCGATCGATCGCGAACGGCGTGCCGGCGAACGCGGCCGCGCCGAGCGGTGAGACGTTCATGTGCGAGAGCGTGTCCATCAGGCGGCGGCTGTCGCGCTCGAGCGCCTGCGCCACGCCGGCCAGATAGAAGCCGTAGGTCATCGGCTGGGCCGGTTGCAGGTGCGTATAGCCCGGCATGACGACCTCGGCATGGCGCTCGGCCTGTTCGAGCGCCGTGGTGCGCACGCGCAGCAGCACATCGATCAGCTCGATCAGCGTGGCGCGTCCGCGCAGGCGATCGAGCGTCGCCAGGATGTCGTTGCGGCTCCGGCCAGTATGCAGCCGGCCGCCGATGTCGGCGCCGACCAGGCTCATCAGATGCGCCTCGTAGTTGAAGTAGGCGTCTTCACGGCTCGGGTCGAGCGGCACGGCGCCCGGGCCCTGTTCTTCCATGGCGAGAATGCCGCGCGCGAGCGCCGACGCGTGCTCGGGGCGGATCAATCCCTGCTCGGCCAGCATCACGACGTGAGCCTTGTTGATATCGCCGAGCGGCACGAACGTCTCGTCGAAGCCGGCCAGGCGCGGCTTGAAGATGATGTCGTTGACTTCCGGGGCGAGGGCTTCGGTGAGCCGGCGACTGACTTTCGAGATGGACATGGTCAACCTTGTGTAGAGAGCGGGCGAACGCGCTCGCGTTGCAGGCGGCGTTCGAGGTAACGGGACAGCGCGCTGAGCGCTGAGCAGATGACGAAATAGACGGCGAGCACGAGGCCGTAGACCTCGAAGGCGGGGTTCTGGCCCTGCATGATCGTGGCGCGCTCGATGATGTTCTGGCTGACTTTGAGGAATTCGCCAACGCCGATCAACGCGCCGAGTGCGGTCGACTGGACGAGCAGCGTGAGCAGCCCCGTGTAGGCGGGCAGGATCGCACCAATCGACTGGGGGCCGATCACGTAGCGATAGACCTGCCAGCGTCGCAGACCGAGTGCGGCGGCGCTTTTCCACTGGTGTGGGGGCACCGACGCGATACCGCCCGAGACCACCACCGTGCCATTGGCGCCGCCCCACAGGGACAGCCCGACCGTAGCCGCGACGAATGGGCTCAGGTCGAGACCAAACATCGGCGCGACGAAGAACACGCAGAACACGTTGACGATGAGCGGAATCGAACGAAACAGCTCGACGTAGCCGTGGATGGCGAGCTTCAGCCAGCGATTGGGCAACGTGGCGAGCACGCCGAACACGAGCGAGATCACGGTCGTGCAGGCGAGCACCGCGCCAGCCAGCGCAAGCGTCATGCGCAGCCCCTTGGCGATGACGAGCCAGTTTTCAAGAATGACGTTCATGGTGGATCACTCGCCTCAATGGGTTCGGAATGGCCGTTGCAGCCAGGCCGAGAGCCGGTGCGCGAGCAGCGCGAGCACCGCGACCATGCTCAGATACAGCACGAGGATCGCGCCGAACATCTCGAGCGGGCGGAAGTCCGTGGCAATGCGATCGACGGCGACGAACGTCAGCTCCATGAGCCCGATGGCCTGCAGATATGACGAGTTCTTGAGCAGCGAGATCGCCGTATTGAGCATGCCGGGCAGCGCGTGACGCACGGCGATGGGCAGTGCGATCAGCGTGAAGTAGTGCCACGGTCGCAGCGAGAGGGCGTGGCACGATTCGTACATGCGCCGCCCGACGGCCGCCATGCCGCCTCGCAGGTTCTCGATCTGGTAGGCCCCGGCCCACAGCGACAGGCACAGCACGCCGGAGCTGAATAACGACAGACTGAGGCCGATCGCGGGCAAGCCATAGAAGATGAAGAACAACTGCACGAGGATTGGTGTGTTGCGCATCAGTTCGACGTAGCCGGTGACCATGGGCGAGAGCACGGGCACGCGGAAGATCCGGATGGCGCAGCCCGCGATGCCGATCAGCGCCGAGCAGACGATGGCGATGACCGACACTTCGAGCGTCATCAGTGCGCCGCGCCAAAGCGCGGGCCACTGGGCGATGAGATAGGCGACGTCGAAATCCATGGGCGCCGCCTTATTGCACGGTTTCCTTCGGGCGTCCCTGCTGGAACACCGCGAGGTAATAGCTGCGGATCGATTCGGGCACGCTGAGCTTGACCCACTGCACGAAGCGGCCTTCGTAGCGCATGCGCGCGATGGCGGCCGACAGATAGTCGCGCCAGGCAGTTTCGTTCTTGCGCACGCCGATGGCCGCGTCGGAAATCTGGAAGTACTGGCCGAGCAACCTGGCGTCGGGATCCTTCGCGGCGGCGACCACGAGCGTGGCGGCGTCGTGCGTGTAGGCGTCGGCACGACCCTGGCGGAAGGTCTGCATGGCGTCGGCCGCCGTATTCAGGCGGAGCATCTTGACGTCGGGCATATGGTCCTCGAACCACTTCGCCTGCACGGACCCCTTCAGCGCGACGAGCGTCTTGCCCTTGAGGTCGGCGAGCGACTGGATGCCGCCGTCGCGACGCACCACCACGTCGCTGGCGCCCCAACGGTACGGCTGGGTGAAATCGATCACGCGGGCGCGCTCGGGGGTGACGCCGAGCGTGGCGATGAGCAGGTCGACCTTGCGGCCGAGCAACTGCGGGACACGGTTCTCTGCCGTCACGCAGGTGAATACGGCCTTGTCCTTCGCGCCGAACGCCCACTCGGCGATCTGGCGGCTCATCTCGACTTCGACGCCCGCGAATGCGCCGCTGCTGTCCTGGTAGCCATAGGGCGGTTGGTCGCAACGCACGCCGACGCGCAGCTGACCTTGTGCCTTGATGTCGGCTGGTAGCACCGGCAAGTCGCCCGGCGCGGCGAGGGCGGGGCGCGCGACGATGGTTGACATGACCATCACGGTGGCGGAGGTGGCAAGGGCGGTAATGAACGAACGGCGCAGGCGTGGCATCGATAGCTCCTCAAGCGGAACGGCACGTGGACGGCCGGGGGCGTGGGCGGTGAGAGACGATGCCTTGACGTTGCCCGGACGGGATGCCAACGAGTGTAGCGAGACGGTCGCATTCTTAAAAATCACAATACAATACGAGTCCATACATTCCTGATATACCCCTGGGCACGCGGCATTCACGGGTGTTTCCGGGCAGTCGAGAGCCAACGACAATGAAGTTCAAGCAGGTCGAAGCGTTCAGGGCGGTGATCCAGACCGGATCGATGACGGCGGCGGCGGACGCGTTGCATACGTCGCAGCCCAATATCAGTCGCTTGGTCGGGCAACTCGAGCAGAGCGTCGGGTTCCGGCTGTTCGAGCGGATCAACGGGCGGCTGCAACTGACGGACGAGGGCGCCGAGTTGTTTCGCGACGTCGAGCGTGCGTTCGTGAGTCTGAAGAGCCTGGAGGATTCGGCTGCGCAGATTCGACGCTCGGGGACGGGCCGGCTGCGCGTCGGCGCGGTGCCGTCGATTGCGCTCACGCAAATGCCGGAGGTCATTCGTCGGTTTCGCGAAGCGCATCCGGGCGTGGCCGTCTCGCTGCTCACCAACGATTCGCCGCGCGTGGCGCAATGGGTCGCGTCTCAGTTCTGCGATCTCGGCGTGGTGGCTTATGTCAGCCGCGACGTGTCGGGCATCGAGGCGACGACGATTCGCGACGTGGCCGGTGTTTGCGCTTTTCCGGCCGGGCATCGGCTGGGCGAGCGCGATATCGTCACCCCTGCCGATCTCGAATACGAGCCGTTCATCGCGCTGTCACTCGTCGACGGAACGCGCATGAAGATCGATCAACGCTTTCGTGAGGCGGGCGTCGTGCTACGTCACAAGGAACTTGAAACGCCGTACGAAGCGACGGTGTGCGCGATGGTTGCCGGCGGGTTGGGCGTGAGCATCGTGAGCGAGTCGGTCGCGCGGGCCTATGCGGGGCGCGGCCTCCTCGACTATCGGCGGTTCGTGCCGGATGTGCCGTTCACGACGCACTTGCTGCGACCGCTACACGCGCCGCAAAGCTTGCTGGCGCAGCGCTTTGCGGACACGTTGCGCGCCGTGGTGGGAGGTGACACGGCGGTCACCTAGCCCTCAGGCCAGATCGATACGCATCGACAGATCCAGCGTTTGCCCGTGCGCCACGACCACGTGATCGTCGTCGAACTCGCCGACCCGATGCGTCGACGGTTCCAGACAGAGGTAGGGACGTCCCGCGGGAGAGTGCACCACGAGCCAGGTGGCGTCGCTGCTGCGCACCGTGGCCGAGCGCAGGCCGCCGGCGTAGTCGAGGCGTGCGTCGAATCGCCCCGACTCGACCGGAGCCTCGGCGAACCAGGTGGACCGCCCGTCGGTATCGAGTCCGCCGCCGACAGACACGACCTCGATCTCGCCGACGTGCACGCGTTGCTCGCTCGGCCATCGGATGTCCTCCGACGGCGAACGCCAGATCGCCTCCGCTTCGAACGTCAGGCGCGAGCCGGCAGGCCACTGAAAGTAGGGATGTAGCCCGAGCCCGGCGGGCATATCCTGCGTCGAGAGATTGGTGATCGACAGTTGCATGTCGACGCCGAGTGCGTCGAGCGTCACCGAGAGATACGCCTGATAGTGCCACGGCCATTCGGGTTGAGCGGGACTGTCGAGTTGGAGCACGCAACAGTGCGGGCTCTCGTCGACGACATCCCACGCGCGACGCAGCCCCCAGCCGTGCAGCGAACTCGATGCGGCCGGCGTCTCGCGAGCGACGATCGCGCGCTCGCGCCAGTGCAGCGTGTCGTCGCGCAGCATGTTGGTATACGGCAGCATCGGAAAGGCGCCGGCCTTCGGCCATTCGTCCGACGAGAACGGGTCGTTGCCGAGCGGGACCAGGTAGTCGAAAACGTCACCGCGCGTGTCGCGCCGAGCGAGTCGTGCGAGCCGCGCCCCGCAGCCCGGTTGAACCTCGGCCACGAGCGCGCCCGCCGCGAGGCGGATCGGTTTGCCGGGGGTGAGCGTGAGCGGTGTCGGGCCTGACGAACCTGCCGACGCCGGTGCGCCGTCGGCGCCTGGGAATGTCATCGTCGGTATCTCCTTCATCGACGTTCAGTAGTGGCGTGCGCCGGAATCTGTCGTTCCGGTTCGCCGTCGCGACAGGATACGCCAATGTGACGCGGCGCCCCCCTCGACGCACCATCATCGCTGTTGTGCGGCGCCATTTCATGGCAAGATGCCGGTCCCGCAAGCCCGGCCGCCCGGCACTCGGGAGATGTTGCCAAACACTAGGTATAGTGGTCATCGTGCAGTGCGGCACTAGATATAGTGTTGTGTGCTGGAACGAGTGACGTAATTGTGCTAAATTGGAGGCATTCCATTCGACGTCGGGAGGTCAGGATGTTGTTGCAGCTCTCGCGTCGGCGTTGTTGTTCAAAACTGCGCAATTGCGCCTCTGCATCACCCCCGAAATATGGCAATGCTCCCGGTGGACTTCGTGCTCCCGGTGATCGCTTGCCGGCCGCCGGATCGCAAATTTTTTGTCGGCCTTCGCACGCGAACGGCTGATCTGTCACTTCGGCGATGTGCGCGCATGTGTGCATCGCATCAACCTGAACGGACTGAGACCCTATGCTGAACTGGGAAGAAGACACCACCGCGGCCAAATCGGCTGCGCCCACCGCTGCTCCGGCTGCGTCGAACGTGCTGGGCACGCAAGGGGAAACCCCGACTGTGATCGCCTCGCAGTCGACGCGTCGCGTGAGCGCCTCCGACAAGCGCGTGATCAACGGCACGACGGATGTGAATCAACTGGTGCCCTTCAAGTACAAGTGGGCCTGGGAAAAGTATCTGGCCGGTTGCGCGAACCACTGGATGCCGCAGGAAATCAACATGTCGCGCGACATCGCCCTGTGGAAAGATCCGAATGGTCTGACCGAAGACGAGCGCCGCATCATCAAGCGCAATCTCGGCTTCTTCGTGACGGCCGACTCGCTCGCGGCGAACAACATCGTGCTCGGCACCTATCGCCACATCACCGCACCGGAGTGCCGCCAGTTCCTGTTGCGCCAGGCCTTCGAAGAGGCGATCCACACGCACGCCTATCAGTACATCGTCGAGAGCCTGGGGTTGGACGAAGGCGAGATCTTCAACGCGTATCACGAAGTGCCGTCGATTCGCGACAAGGACGAATTCCTGCTCCCGTTCATCGAAGTGGTGGCGGATCCGTCGTTCCAGACCGGCACGCAGGAAGCCGACCAGAAGCTGCTGCGCTCGCTCATCGTGTTCGCCTGCATCATGGAAGGGCTGTTCTTCTACGTCGGCTTCACGCAGATTCTCGCGCTGGGTCGTCAGAACAAGATGACCGGTGCTGCAGAGCAATATCAATACATCCTGCGCGACGAGTCGATGCACTGCAACTTCGGCATCGATCTGATCAACCAGGTGAAGCTGGAAAACCCGAACCTGTGGACGCCGGAGTTCCGCGAAGAGATTCGCGAGCTGTTCAAGAAGGCGGTCGAGCTGGAGTATCGCTACGCTGAAGATACGATGCCGCGCGGCGTGCTCGGTCTGAACGCGGGCATGTTCAAGAGCTATTTGCGCTTCATCGCGAACCGTCGCTGTTCCCAAATTGGTCTCGAGGCGCTCTATCCGAACGAAGAGAATCCGTTCCCGTGGATGAGCGAGATGATCGATCTGAAGAAGGAGCGCAACTTCTTCGAAACGCGAGTGATCGAATACCAGACCGGTGGCGCGTTGAGCTGGGACTAAGCAGGAAGTGAAATTTGGATGCTGGCTGCAAAGCCAGTATCCATGCGGGTTTCGAGAGGATGGTGTGAGCGTGCGTGGCACGTGTGAGCGCCAGCAAAAGAAGTCGAAGAGACGGTGCGCGTCACACACATCATCCTCACTCGCACGTCGTCACGCTCGCTTCGCACGCGTCGACATGCGAACGCCATGTGCATCAAATACAACAGATTGACTTCTTCGTTGCGAACGTTGTGCGATTTTTTATGCGCAAAGTATTAACATCGCATCACAAAAGAATTATGATTCGCTCAAATAAATTGCAGTCTCGATGAACACACGAAAGCACATTGCTTTCCTCCCGCGACAGAGAGCTGGTAGTTACGGAGCGTAAAAACCTTGGTGCATAGCAAGCAGTATCGCTTATCCGCTATCGCAATCTCCTCCCTCCCGATGACGGGACAGGCAAGCTACCCCCCGAAGAATCTGGCGAATCCCCTTTCTCAAGACAATCGAATTGCTGGCGGCAATGTCGCCGGCAATTTTTTTGCGCGCGTGACCACTCACGGTCAGCGTCATGCGCGCAGCGCCGAATTCATTAGCGTAAGCCGTCGAAGTCCGATGCGTACGCCGATGAATAGCCCGCTCGCCGGCGGTTCGCCGCATGGTGGTCGGGTTTCCTTCTCAGGTGGTTTTGTTTGAGTGATCTCTCACGTTAAGGAGCAAAGTGATGGCTACTACTGCTAAGAAAAAACCCGCAGCCAAGAAGGCTGTTGCCAAGAAGCCGGTAGCGAAGAAGGCTGCCGCCGCCAAGAAGCCTGTCGCGAAGAAGGCTGTCGCCGCCAAGAAGCCGGTAGCGAAGAAGGCTGTCGCCGCCAAGAAGCCGGCAGCGAAGAAGGTTGCCGCCAAGAAGCCGGCCGCCAAGAAGGCAGCGGTGAAGAAGGTTGCCGCCAAGAAGCCGGTCGCCAAGAAGGCAGCGGTGAAGAAGGTTGCCGCCAAGAAGCCGGTCGCCAAGAAGGCCGCAGTGAAGAAGGTTGCTGCGAAGAAGCCGGTTGCGAAGAAGGCCGCAGTGAAGAAGGTTGCTGCGAAGAAGCCGGCCGCCAAGAAGGCTGCTGTAAAGAAGGTTGCGGCGAAGAAGCCGGCAGCGAAGAAGCCTGCGGCGGCGGCGAAGAAGCCGGCCGCCAAGAAGGTCGCCGCCAAGCCTGCTGCGGCCCCGGCTGCAGCACCGGCAGCAGCACCGAAGACGGCGCTGAACCCGGCAGCGGCATGGCCGTTCCCGACCGGCAGCCGTCCGTAATTCGAGTGCCGAAGCAGGAACCAAGGCACTTAGGTGTCTTTTGATCGAGTAGGCCTACTCGATCCGAAACCCGCTGTGATGAGAGATCGTCGCAGCGGGTTTTTTCATGCAACCTTAGTGCGTCACACGCGTGACGCCGCCGCTCGAGAGCAGACGCACACGCTGACCCGGCTGGAATGCCTCGTCGGCGTCCTGTGTGATGGCGCGAAGTTCGCCGTTGTCGAGTCGCACGGTAATCTCCAGGCCCGCCTTCTTGCTCATGCGGTTTTCGACCGCTTGCCCCGCAACGGCACCCAACAGACCGCCGATGATGCCCGTCGCGATCGAGCCGCGACCGCCACCAATGGCGCTGCCGCCGACGGCGCCCAACGCACCGCCGCCCACCACGCCGAGAATCCCCGGATCGCCGTTGCTGCTATCGATCGTGACCGGGCGCACCGATTCGACCGTGCCCATGCGCACGATCTGCTCGCGTTGCGCCTGGCGACTGTTGTAGACGCTCGCGGAATTGCTCGGGCCGAACGCCGTGCAGGCGGACAGCGAGAGCGACGCTGCGGCGGTGAGAATAAGGAGGGGTGTGGTCAGTCGTGCCATCGTTGTGTTTGTCCTGAAATCATACGAAGCGGTGGCCGAACGCGGCTTCATATTGCGCCTCGATCTCGGCGCGCGTCGGTGCGTAAGTCTGCGGGCCTTGCTCGGCAATCTTGAGCGAACCCATCAGGCTGGCCAGGCGGCCGGCGGTGGGCCAGTCGAGACCCTTCTCGATACCGTACAGCAACCCGCCACGGAAGGCGTCGCCGCACCCGGTGGGGTCGACGACTCGCTTGGCTTTGACGGCAGGAATGTCATGTTGCTTGCCGCCGGCGAAGATCAGAGCGCCGTGTTCTCCACGCGTAACGACCAGCGCCTCGACACGCGACTGGAGGTCGTCCATCGACCAGCCGGTCTTCGTGCAGAGGAGCTTGGCTTCGTAGTCGTTGACCGCAAGGTACGTGGCGAGTTCCACCATGCGACGCAGGGCCTCAGGCGAGAGCAACGGCAGGCCCTGGCCCGGATCGAACAGGAACGGCACCCCGGCGGCGGCGAAGCCTTCGGCGTGCGTGAGCATGGCGTCGGGGGCGTCGGGGGCAACGATGCCGAGCGTCGCGCCGTTGACATCGGCCACGCGGTTGCGCGACGAGAACATCATCGCCCCCGGGTGGAAAGCGGTGATCTGGTTGTTGTCCAGATCGGTCGTGATCATCGCATTGGCGGTCATGCTGTCCGCGACCACGCGAACGAATTCCGTCGTCATGCCGAGCGACTGGAAGCGCTCGACGTAGGGCGCGCCATCTTCGCCAACGGTGGCCATGACGACCGGCGAGCCGCCCAGCAGATGCAGGCTGTAGCCAATGTTGCCGGCGCAGCCGCCGAAGTTGCGGCGCATCGTAGGCACGAGGAAGCTGACGTTCAGGATGTGTACCTGATCGGGCAGGATGTGCTCGCCGAAGCGGCCTTCGAACGTCATGATGTTGTCGTAGGCGAGCGAGCCGCAGATCACGGTAGTCACGGGGGAGATCCTTGCGAAAGGTAAGCGGGGCCAATCTGGGAGGGCAGACGGTTGGCCAGTCGCGCTGCCGGGTCATGCTAGAAAAACGGGCCGGTGCATTTGCCGCACCGGCACGGGAACCACCCTCCGGCGCGCACCGGCTTTACCGGGCGGGCCAGAGATACGCCGAGGGGCGATGGCTTACGACAACGCGGCCAGCGCGGCGTCGTAGTTCGGCTCGTTCTTGATCTCGGGCACGAGTTCGGCGTGGACGACGCGGTTATCGGCGTCGAGCACGACAACGGCACGGGCCGACACGCCGGCGAGCGGGCCGGTGGTGATCGCCACGCCGTAGTGCTTGAGGAACTCGCGGCCACGCATGGTCGAGAGCGTGACGACGTTGTTCAGGCCTTCGGTCGCGCAGAAGCGGCTCATGGCGAACGGCAGGTCAGCCGAGATCACGAGCACGACCGTGTTCTCGAGCTTGCCCGCGGCTTCGTTGAACTTGCGGGTCGAGGTGGCGCAGGTCGGCGTGTCGAGGCTCGGCACGATGTTGAGCACCTTGCGCTTGCCTGCGAAATCGTCGAGCGAGACGTCCTGCAACTTGGCATTGACCAGCGAAAAGGCCGGTGCGGTCTGCCCCTTTTGCGGGAACGGGCCGTCGACTTCGATGGGGTTGCCCCCGAGTGTGACTTGGGACATCAATATCTCCTAGGTTGAGTGCAACAGCGTCATCACGGGTAGAACGCGAGCACCCGGTAGTTACTGGCTAGCGCTGCCTGCGCCGTTAATCGTAACCGAATCGTGCGTTCGTTGTGTGGCGCCAGACCGGCATCATGCTGCGCTGTATCGGTGACGTAGTCGCTCGCCGAAAACACGCGTCGCACGACCGGCTTGCCGTCGATGTCCGACAGCGTGAGTTCGAGCGACGGCCAGGCCACGGCATAGTCAGCCTGATTGCGCATGAACACGGTGAGTGTCATTGGCACGGCGGCGTCGCCTGGCGTCGGGGCACTCGCGGGCGCACCGGTTGCCGCGTCGCTCGTGTCGGTCGCGTCGGTCGTACCGGGGGCGTCGGTGACCAGCGTCACGCTCGAAATCTGAACCTTGTCCGGCTGACGCGGCGGTGCGATCGTCACGTGCATCGGGCGTCCGAGCGCTGCGAACACGCCGCGCAGCGCCGGCACGCGATCGACGAGCGCGGCGCGCTCGACCCACGCCCATTGGGCGAGCAGGCCAACGACGGCCAGCGCGATCAGCACGCGCCAGATCACGCGACCGGCGCCGGGGCGACGTGCCTGTCCGGCGAGAGCAACGGACGTTGGCGAGTCGGCGGACGCGACAGAAGCGGACGACGCCATGGACGCGGTGGGCGCCGGGAGCACCGTGGCATCGTCGTCATCGATGTAGCGACCCGGGCCGTGTCGCATCTGCGCCCGGCTCTCGTCCGGCGTACCCAGCAGTGCAGCGATCGCCGTGGGCGTGAGCATCTCGGGCACCGGGGGGCGTTCGGCGGGCGCGGTCTCCACCTCGCTTTCTTCGCCGGGCGGCTCGCACAGGTAGGCCTGTCCATCGAATACTTCGCGACAGCTGCCACAGCGCACGAGACCATCGCGCAGCTTGAGCTGATCCGCCACAACGCGGAAGACGGTGTGGCAGTGAGGGCAGCGGGTAGCAAGAACGCGCGAGGGCTGGGCCATGGGAGTCGGGGGCATCGGAGGATTCGAGGGCGAGGACCCGGAGACTCGGCGCGTCGTGGGCGACTTAGCTGGCGGCCTGCCCGTGCAGGCAGACCCAGCCATCGTGAGCACGCCAGACCGACATCTTCATGTAGGGGGCGTAGGCGGCGATCACCTCGTCGGCTTGCCGCTCCAACACGCCGGACAGCGCGAGCCGCCCGCCCGGTGCCACGCGCGATGTCAGCATCGACGCGAGCAGTTTGAGCGGATTCGACAGGATGTTGGCAACCACGATATTGAATTGACCGTCGCGCAGGTCGGCGGGCAGTCCGTATTCGACGTTCGCGTGATTGCGCTCGCTGTTATAGCCGGCAGACTCGACGGCCTGCGGATCGATGTCGATACCGACCACCGGATCAGCGCCGCACTTGCGCGCCAGAATGGCCAGAATACCCGAGCCGCAGCCGTAGTCGAGCAACGACTGACCCGGCTCAACGTGCTGTTCGAGCCACTCCATGCACAGCCGCGTGGTCGGGTGGCTGCCGGTTCCGAACGCGAGGCCCGGATCGAGTTCGAGGATGAGCGCGTCGGCGTCCGGGGCGTCGTGCCACGACGGCACGACCCAGATACGCTGGCCGATCTGTATGGGCTCAAACTGCGATTGCGTCAGGCGCACCCAGTCCTGTTCTTCCACGTCGCGCAACGTGAACGCGGGCGACTCGGCAAGCCCCAGTTCGTTGACGGCCGCCGCGAGCATCACGGCGGCGTCCTGGTCTTCCCCGACCAGCGCGACCACGCGCGAGTGTTGCCACGCGGTGTCCGGCGGGGTCAGGCCCGGCTCGCCGAACATCGGTTGCTCGTCGGGCGTGTCGGCGTCCGCGTCTTCCACGGAGACCGACAGCACGCCCAGATCGAGCAGGGCGTCCGACAGGGCCTCGGCTTGGGCGCGGGCAACTTCTACGACGAGTTCGCGATACATGGCGAGTGATTTCCTGCTGATAAACGGCTGATGAACAGCTCAGTTGCTGCCGACGGCAGACTTCTGCGCCAGCTTCTGTTCCAGATAATGGATGCTCGTACCGCCTTCGACAAACTTGGCGTCGAGCATCAGTTCCCGGTGCAGCGGAATGTTCGTCTGGATACCTTCGATCACGATTTCCGACAGCGCGACACGCATGCGGCGAATGGCCTGATCGCGCGTTGCTCCGTAGGCGATCAGCTTGCCGATCATCGAATCGTAATTCGGCGGCACGAAGTAGCCGTTATAGGCGTGCGAGTCGACGCGGATGCCGGGGCCCCCCGGCATGTGCCAGGCGGTAATGCGACCCGGCGACGGCGTGAACTTGAACGGATCTTCGGCGTTGATGCGGCACTCGATCGCGTGACCCTGGAACTGGATGTCGCGCTGACGGAAGGTGAGCTTCTCGCCAGCCGCGATGCGGATCTGTTCCTGCACGATATCGATACCGGTGATCATTTCGGTGACCGGATGCTCGACCTGCACGCGCGTGTTCATTTCGATGAAGTAAAACTCACCGTTCTCGAACAGGAATTCGAACGTGCCGGCGCCGACGTAGCCCATCTTCTTGCAGGCGTCGGCGCAGCGATCGCCGATGCGCTCGATCAGGCGGCGCGGAATCAGCGGTGCGGTTGCCTCTTCGATCACCTTCTGGTGACGGCGCTGCATCGAGCAGTCGCGCTCGCCCAGCCAGACGGCGTTCTTGTGCTTGTCGGCGAGGATCTGGATTTCGATATGGCGCGGGTTCTCGAGGAACTTCTCCATATAGACTTCCGGATTGCCGAACGCGCGGCCGGCTTCTTCACGGGTCATGTTGACCGCGTTCACCAGCGCCGCTTCCGTGTGCACCACGCGCATGCCGCGACCGCCGCCGCCGCCGGCGGCCTTGATGATCACCGGATAGCCGACCTGGCGTGCAACACGCACGATTTCCTTGGGATCGTCGGGCAACGCGCCTTCCGAACCCGGCACGCACGGCACGCCGGTCTTGATCATCATCTGCTTGGCCGAGACCTTGTCGCCCATCAGGCGAATGGTGTCGGGGCGCGGTCCGATGAACGTGAAGCCCGATTGCTCGACGCGCTCGGCGAAGTCGGCGTTCTCGGAGAGAAAGCCGTAACCCGGGTGGATGGCCTGAGCGTCGGTGACTTCCGCCGCGCTGATGAGCGCCGGCATGTTCAGGTAGCTCAGCGGCGAGGGCGCCGGTCCGATACAGACGGCTTCGTCTGCGAGCTTGACGTACTTCGCTTCCTTGTCGGCTTCGGAGTAGACGACCACGGTCTTGATGCCCATCTCGCGGCACGCGCGCTGGACGCGCAGAGCGATTTCGCCGCGGTTGGCGATGAGGATTTTTTCAAACATTATGTGCAGTCCTGCCCGTAGGGGGAGAGGAGCGGGGCCGGACGCCTCGTGTCGCCGGGCGGCACTCGGCCGCGCGCGCGGGGCGTCCGACAACCGGCATTAGCCGATCACGAACAGCGGTTGACCGTATTCCACGGCCTGACCGTTCTCGACGAGGATTTCCTTGATCACGCCGGTCTTGTCCGACTCGATCTCGTTGAGCAGCTTCATCGCTTCGATGATGCACAGCGTCTGGCCTTCCTTGACCGAGTCGCCGACTTGCGCAAACGGATCGGCGCCCGGCGACGGGGCGCGGTAGAAGGTGCCGACCATCGGCGACGTCACGATGTGACCTTGCGGCAGGACCGGGGCAGCCGGTGCCGGCGCGGCGGCCGGTGCCACCGGCGCTTGCGCCGCGACCTGCGGGTAGGCCCCCGGCATGGCCATCTGCATCGGGGCGGCGATCAGTTGGGGCGGCGCCTTGACGATGCGGACCTTGCCTTCGCCTTCAGTGACTTCGAGTTCGGAAATACCCGATTCGGCCACGAGGTCGATCAACGTCTTGAGTTTGCGCAAATCCATGAAGGAAGCTCCTTAATTCGGTATCGACGCGGGGGTACGCCCCCGCGCGGGGAAATAGGGGATGAAAAGGCTACCCGCCGGCGAGTCGCCGCAGGGCAAATTCGAGTGCGAAGGTGTAGCCGCGCCAGCCCAGGCCGCAGATCACGCCTTGCGCAATATCGGAAAAGTACGAGTGATGCCGGAAGGCCTCACGCGCATGGACGTTCGAGAGATGCACCTCGACGAACGGAATGCCCACGCCGGCCAGCGCGTCGCGCATCGCTACGCTGGTATGCGTGTAGGCCGCAGGGTTGATGACGATGAAGTCGATCGACGCGTCGCGTGCCGCCTGAATCCGGTCAACCAGTGCGCCTTCGTGATTGCTCTGGAACGTCGTCACCTCGGCACCTGCCGCCTTGGCTTGTGCCTCGAGGGCCGCATCGATGTCGGCCAGCGTCGTACGACCGTACACCGCCGGCTCGCGAGTACCGAGCAGGTTGAGATTAGGACCGTGGAGCACAAGAATGCGGTGAGGCATCGGCGAATCAAATTTCACGAAATTGGGCGCAATTAAACGCCAGTTGGTGGATTTTGTCCAGTGGGGTGAAAATCAAGCCCCCGTCGGCCACGTCTGGCGGACTTCCCGCGCGCCCGCCTGACCGGCACGGCGTCAGCGCAGCGGCTTGAGCGCTGAACGCACTTCATCCGAAGTAATGCGGCCGAGCTTCTGGTAGTGCAAGCGGCCTTCAGGGTCAACCACGACGGTATACGGTAGCGCCCCGGCCTTGTTGCCCAGCGCGCGGGCAAGGTCGGTGCCCGCGTAGCCCGCCACGAGGAGCGGGTAGCCAACCTTTACCTTCTGCTCGAACGCGATCATGTTCTGCGCGGTATCAATGCCGATGCCTACAAATTGGACATTTTTTCCCGTGAATTCGGTGGAAAGCGCCTGGAGATCGGGCATTTCTTCAACGCAGGGCCCGCACCACGGGGCCCAGAAGTTGATGACCAGGGTCTTGCCGCGCCATTGCGAAATGGCCTGCTCATTCCCGGCCAAGTCGGGAAGCCGCGTGGCGAGCAGTTGGGCGACAGCGGCGTCCGACGCGTTTGTCGGTGCCTGGTTTCGATGGCCGAACCAAAAGCCGGCCGCCAGTCCCGCGAGCGCCAGAATCAGCAGAGTAACGATGCGTTTTACCATGATGGATGGGGCGGAGGTGGCGGGGAGTTGACGATGGACGATAGACGAAAAACGGATAGCAATTGCGGAGAATGGCGGGAGTTCGATGGCTATGTTGCCGCGTTCCGGACGCCGGTCAGCGGTGGGACGCTTGCTCCATGGCCTCGGCGCCGTCGATCAGTGTGCTCAGCCCGTTCACATCGACGCGTACCGGGCGGCCATTCCCGTCGGTGGCCTTGAGTGCGCCGCGCATGTCGTCGAGGGAATACAAGGACAGGTGCACGCCGGCGGGTTCGCCACGCTGTCCCCGCTCGCGCCACAGGAAACTCAGCGTCTCGACCATGCCGCGACCGTTGAAATGGCGACTTTCCGAAACCTCGTAGTCGACGCCCCGGTTCAGCAGATCGATGGCGACTTCCTTCGGATTGTCGCAAAATGCCTGCAAATAGATGTCAGACAGCGACGTCGCCGTGCCGTTGTAGACGGCGCCAGTAATATAAGGCCGGTAGCGCGCCAATGTCGTCATGACGGTCAGCGCGACCTGACGCAGATGCGCCAGCTCGGCCGGCTGCGTGTCCGAGAGGAAGGTCTGCACGTACTCGCGGACTTCCGCTTCGATTTGATCGTTATCCGGCAGCAACTCACCCGCAATCCGCGCCTCGCCGGTCACCTGCTTCGCCGCCTTGCGCTTCGCGGTGGCATAGTCGGCGCCCTCCTCGGCGATGAGGCGGGCGGCCACCAAGGCGATTTCCTCGCGCAGGCGTTGGGCGTCGGACCAGGATTTGCGTGTCATGCGCACGATGATACCCGAAAGGCATTGCGCTTCACGCCGCAGGTACAATGGTGATCCTGGCTGTTCGGCTTCCCCCATTTCCCGCACGGGCTCGGCCCGTCCTCACCTCGCTCCCCATCCATGCATATTCATATTCTTGGCATCTGCGGCACGTTCATGGGCGGTCTCGCGGTGCTCGCGCGTCAGGCCGGTCACACCGTGACCGGCTGCGACGCGAACGTCTATCCGCCGATGAGCACCCAGCTCGAGGCGCAGGGCATTCGGCTGATCGAAGGGTTCGACGCCGATCAGGTCTCGCTCAAACCCGACCTGTTTGTCATCGGTAACGTGGTGTCGCGCGGCAACCCGCTGATGGAAGAGATCCTCAACCGGAATCTGCCGTACACGTCGGGCCCGCAATGGCTCGGCGAACATGTGCTCTCCAAGAAGTGGGTGCTGGCCGTGGCGGGAACGCACGGAAAGACGACGACGACGTCGATGCTCGCCTGGATTCTTGAAGACGCGGGTTACCACCCGGGCTTCCTCGTCGGCGGAGTGCCGATGAACTTCGGTATCTCGGCGCGCCTGACCGACAGCGACTTCTTCGTGATCGAGGCCGACGAATACGATACGGCGTTCTTCGACAAGCGCTCCAAGTTCGTTCATTACCATCCGCGTACCGCCATCCTGAACAACCTCGAGTTCGATCACGCTGATATCTTCCCCGATCTGACGGCGATCGAGACGCAATTCCATCATCTGGTGCGCACGGTGCCAGGCCAGGGCCGCCTCATCGTCAACGGTCGCGAGGCCGCGCTCGATCGCGTGCTGGCGCGCGGCTGCTGGAGCGAGGTGGAGCGCTTTGGCGTGGCCGACGGCTGGCATGTCGCCCAGGCCAACGACACACTCGCGGCGGGACAGGAGGCGTTCTGGGCCCACCATGGGGCGATCGCCGCCGGGGAAGTGAAGTGGTCGCTGCAGGGCGAGCACAACCGGATGAACGCGCTGGCGGCCTTGGCTGCCGCACGGCACGTGGGGGTGCCGCCGGAGCAGGGCGCGGCATCGCTGGGCAAGTTCCAGAATGTGAAGCGTCGTATGGAGGTGCGCGGCGAAGCGGCCGGCGTCACGGTTTACGACGATTTTGCTCACCATCCGACCGCTATTCAGACGACGCTGGCCGGACTGCGTCGCCGCGCCGGCAGTGCCCGCATTCTGGCGGTACTCGAACCGCGCTCGAATACGATGAAGCTTGGCGTGATGAAGGCGCAACTGCCGGCCAGCCTTGCCGATGCCGACCTGGTGTTCGGCTACGGCGCGCCGTCCGGGAAGGACGCCCTCGGCTGGAATCTGACCGAGGCGCTCGCTCCGCTCGGCGCGCGTGCGCAGGCGTTCAGCGACATCGATGGGCTGGTGCGCGCGGTGAGCGCGGCAGCGCATCCGGGCGACCAGATCGTGGTGATGAGCAACGGCGGCTTCGGCGGCATTCACCAGAAATTGCTCGATGCGCTGGCGGCGCGCGCCTTGGCGTCTGGCAACTGACCCGCTTTTATCGAGGTTCACATGATTCTCTATTTGCACGGCTTCCGTTCATCGCCGCGCTCTTTCAAGGCGCAGCTGATGGCCGCCCGCATGCACCGGCTCGGCCTGGGGCGCGAGTGGGCGTGCCCGCAATTGCCGCCGTCGCCGCTGGCCGCGGTGGTCGACGCCCAGCGACTGCTCACCGGCGTGAAGGCTGACGAGTTGACCATCGTGGGCAGCTCGTTGGGCGGCTATTACGCCACGTATCTGGCCGAGAAACTCGGTTGCCGCGCGGTATTGCTCAACCCGGCCACGCGCCCGTACGACGATCTGGGCAAATGGCTGGGCGAGCAGCCGATGTGGCATGGCGGCGGCACCATCGTCGTTGAGCCGCGTCATCTGGACGAGCTGCGCATGATCGACGTGACCCAGATCACGCGTCCCGAGCGCTACTATCTCGTGGCCGCGACCGGCGACCAGACCCTCGACTACCGTGACATGGTGGCGAAGTTTCCGGGGGCGAAGCTCACGTTGATCGACGGCAGCGACCACGGCATTTCCGATTTTGCCGACTATATGGACGACGTGCTGCGCTTCGCCGGCATCGACGTTCCCCCTTCGCCCGGTGCCGCCGGCCCGTTCGCGGGCGAATAGCGCGTTTGCCCGTTCCGCCCTAAACCGCCGCACTTTGGCGGGCTACAATGTCGCCTATTGCGATCGATGGCTGTTTCATGAATATTTTTTTTGAGGAATCCGGCGGCTTCAAGGCTGGCACGGTGTTGTCGCAGCAAGGTGAGTCGTACCAGGTGGAGCTGCCCGGTGGACGCCGCAGCAAGATCAAGGGGCGCGACGTGCTGCTGCGTTTCGAGTCGCCGTCGCCCGCGGAGCTGGTGACGCAGGCGCAGGCCGCCGCACAGGATATCGACATGAGTTTCCTGTGGGAATGCGCGCCTGCCGAGGAATTCGCGTTCCCGGTGCTGGCCGCCGAGTACTTCGGCGAAGGCGCCAGCGTTGCGCAACAGGCCGGACTCGCGCTGGCGCTGCAGGCCTCGCCGGTGTACTTCCGCCGAAAAGGCCGCGGTCAGTATCAACGCGCGCCGGAGGAACAACTGCAGGCCGCGCTCGCGGGACTCGCCCGCAAGCAGCAGCAGGCGGAATTGCAGGCCGTGTATGCCGATCAACTGATCGCCGGCACGCTGCCCGACGCGCTCAAGGGCAAGGAACTGCTGTTGCTGTTCCGTCCCGACAAGAACACCATCGAGTGGAAGGCGCTCGACGCCGCCGCCATGGCGCTGGGCAAGACGCACGCCGAGGTGATGCTCGCCTGCGGCGGCATTTCGTCGCCGCGCGCGTATCACGAGGCGGCGTTCCTCTACGAGCACTTCCCGCGCGGCACCGGCTTCCCCGACCTCGGGCCGACGCCGGTGCCCGGTGACGACTTGCCGCTCGCCGACGTGCAGGCGTTCTCCATCGACGATTCGACGACGACCGAGATCGACGACGCCCTCTCGGTGCAGGTACTGCCCGATGGGCTGTTGCGCGTGGGCATCCACATTGCGGCGCCGGCACTCGGCATTACACGCGGCGATGCGATCGACGAGATCGCGCGCGTGCGTCTGTCGACGGTCTATGCGCCGGGCGAGAAGATCACGATGCTGCCCGATGCCGTGGTCGAGGCGTACACGCTTGCCGAGGGCGGCGCGCGTCCGGCGCTGTCGCTGTATGTCGTGGTCAAGGCCGACACTTACGAGATCGTGGCGACCGAAACGCATGCGGAGCGGGTGCCGATCTCGGCGAACCTGCGTCACAACGAACTCGACGCGATCATCACGGCCGAAACGCTGGCCGACGGCAGCGGCGAGTATCCGCACAAGGAAGCGCTGCGGCTGTTGTGGCCGTTCGCGCAGTCGCTCTACGAGAAACGTCAGGCTGCACGCGTGGGCTACGGCCTGCGTCCGGAAGTGCAGAACAAGACCGACTTCAATTTCTACGTTGAAGGCGAGCACGTCACGATCAAGCAGCGCATGCGTGGCGCGCCGCTGGACCTGATCGTCGCCGAGATGGCGATTCTCGCGAACAGCCGATGGGGGCGCCTGCTTGCCGAATGCGGCGTGCCCGGCATCTACCGCGCTCAACGTGCTTACGGCGTGAATCGCACGCGCATGCAGACATCGCCGGCGCCGCACGAAGGCCTGGGTGTCGAGCAGTACGCATGGAGCACCTCGCCACTGCGTCGCTACGTCGATCTGGTGAACCAGTGGCAATTGATCGCTTGCGTGCGTCATGGCGTGACGGCCAAGCTCGCGGCACCCTTCAAGCCGAAGGATGCCGACCTGTACGTGACCGTGTCGAGCTTCGAAGCCGCTTATGCGGCTTATGCCGAGCATCAGAGCCGGATGGAACGCTACTGGTGTCTGCGCTGGTTGATTCAAGAGAACAAGTCGCAGGTACAGGCGAGCGTGCTCAAGGGCGACACCGTGCGGCTGAACGACATTCCGCTGACGCTGATCGTTCTGGGGCTTGGCCCGCACGCGCGCGGTACGCAGATCATGCTCGACGTGCTGTCGCTTGACGTCGTTACGCTCAGCATCTCGGTGCGTGTCGCGCAGGTGCTGGGCGCCAGCCAGACCGGACTCGGCGAAGACGATGACGAAGGCGCCGGGGGCGCAGGCGAAGGCGGAGAGGGTAGCGAGGGTGGCGATGGACGCGACGGGGCCGAGGGTGGCGCCGGCGCAGTGGGGGGCGATGATGCCGATGGAGCGAACGGCACTGAAAGCGACGACGGCGACGACGGCGACGACAGACAGGGAGACGATGATGCCGCCTCGGCCTCGGCCTCGGCCGTCGCCACCGACTTGGCATCGCAATCCGTTGATGCCTCCTCCGGCACTTCGCCGCTTGCCGCCGCGCTGTTGGCGGCAGGGGGGCGCGACGCGTCTCCCAGTCCGGCGTGCTGAAACCCGCTCTCGCGGCCGGCAACCTGCGCGCGGCGCGCCGCCGCGGCGGGTCGCTCATGCGCGAACATCCGCTTGCCACGGGCTTGGCATTTTCCGCGCTGGTTCACCTGCTTGCGCTGGCGGTGCATTTCGTCGCGCCCGACAGTTTCCGACTGCATAGTGCGGACACACCGCTCGATGTCGTCCTCGTCAATGCGAAGTCGGCCAATGCCCCCGACAAGGCTACGGCGCTCGCGCAGGCCAACCTCGCGGGCGGCGGCGAGCACGACGGCGAGCGTGCGACGTCACCGCTGCCGTCACGCGCGCTTGATCGCGACGGCGCGCCCGTCGCGCAAATCCAGCGCAACGTGAGTGAACTGGAAGCGACGCAGGAAAAGCTGCTGACGCAATTGCGTAATCAGTACGCCGCAATGCCGGCGTCGCAGCGTCATCGTGCCGACGCGCCACAGCGCGGGCAAGGGCTCGACGATCAGAACGTCGACCAGAAGATCGCCCGTCTGCAGGCGGAAATCGACAAGCAGTTGCGCGCCTATCAGACCCGTCCAAAACGAGGACAGGTCACAGCCAATACCCGTGAAGTGGCGTATGCGCGCTATTTCGACACACTGCGTCATCGTGTCGAACGTTACGGCACGGAGCACTTTCCCCAGATCGGCAACGAGCGTCTCTATGGCGAGCTGATCGTTACGCTTAACGTCAACCAGCGGGGTGGGCTCGGCTATCACAAGGACGGCTGGAATGTCGCGGGCGTGGAAGTCACGCGAAGCTCCGGCAATCGCGATCTGGACCGCCGCGCGGTGGCGATCGTACAGGCCAGTGCGCCGTTTGGCGACTTCTCGCCCGAGATGCGGCAGCGCTACGACATTCTCGAAATCGTGACGCGGATGACCTTCTCGCGTCAGGGGGTGCAGGCCGAGACGCTGGCGTCACCGTCAGTCGCCGCGGCGCGGTAAGACGCTGCGGTCGAATCGTCGGCGGACGCCCGAGGACAAGGGGCCGCTGCGTGTACTATTCGATGACATTGGCGCGGTTCGTCGGCATCGTGATGTGGGGGCAGCGACCGATGCCTGCCGAATCCCGGCCAAACACTGTATTTGATGCACGTGAACGCAAATAATTGCGGCGCCTGGGCGAAAGCCGGGCGCCGCGTCTTTGACAACGATGACAAACAAAACGCCATCCGGGGAACTGCCGGCCGATCGCTACGCCGTGATCGGTCATCCCGTCGAACATAGCCAGTCGCCGTTCATTCACGCCGAGTTCGCGCGAGAAACCGGCCAGCATCTCACCTACGAGCGCCTGCTCGCACCGCTCGATGCGTTTGCCGCCACTGTGAGCGCCTTTATCGACAACGGCGCTCGGGGGGCCAACGTCACCGTCCCGTTCAAGCTCGAGGCCCACGCGTTGGCGGATCGTCTGACCGAACGTGCGCAGGCGGCGGGCGCCGTCAACACGCTGGTGTTCGATGCGCGGGGCATCACCGGCGACAACACCGACGGCGTGGGGCTCGTGCGCGACATCGAGGGACCGCTGGGCGTATCGCTCAAGGGCCGGCGCGTGTTGCTGCTCGGCGCCGGCGGTGCGTCGCGCGGGGCCATGTTGCCGCTGATCGAGGCGGAGCCGGCGGCGTTGTTTGTCGCCAATCGCACGGCCGCGCGCGCCGACGAACTCGTCGCACGGTTCGCGAAGGCGGCCGAGCACCATGGCGTGGCACTCGCCGGTGGCGGTTGGGACACGGTCCCAGCGGCGTTCGATGTCGTTATCAACGCCACGGCCGGCAGCCTTCAAGGCGACGTACCGCCGCTGCCCGCGGGCGTCTACGCGGCGGGATCGCTTGCCTACGACATGATGTACGGCGCGCAGCCGACGGTGTTCATGACCCACGCATTGGCGGCCGGGGCGACGCGCGCGGCCGACGGTCTCGGCATGCTCGTCGAGCAGGCGGCCGAAGCGTTCGCGGTGTGGCGCGGCGTGCGCCCGTCGACCGATGCCGTGCGCACCGCCTTGCGCGCCCGGCTCGCAGCGAAAGGTTGACGTTGCCGATGGCTGCGCCGCGACGCGCTTCGCGCACGACCCGCCATCGTCGCTGGGGTCCGTGGCAGTGGACGGCCTACGTTGTCACGTTGGTCTTCGTGGGTGTGCTTGCCACGCAGCTCTATTACTTCGTGCAGATTGGCTGGTGGGTGCGTTTCGATCCGTCGTCGACGGCGTTTATGCGCGCGGCCGCCGCGCGATTGCATGAGACGGATCCGAAGGCGACGCTCAAGCACCAATGGGTGCCGTACGACCAGATTTCGCGACATCTGAAGCGCGCCATCATCGCGAGCGAAGACGCGAACTTCGTCAATCACGATGGCTTCGAGATCGACGCAATGCTCGGCGCATGGGAAAAGAATCAGAAGAAGGGGCGCATCGTCGCGGGCGGCTCGACCCTCTCCCAGCAACTGGCGAAGAATCTGTTTCTGTCGAGCGAGCGAAGTTACCTGCGCAAGGCCGAAGAATTGAGCATCACGTGGATGCTCGAGTTCTGGATGACGAAGCAGCGGATCTTCGAGATCTATCTCAATTCGGTGGAGTGGGGCGAGGGCGTGTTCGGCGCCGAAGCCGCGGCACGCCACTACTACGGCATTCCGGCCTCGAAGCTCTCCGCTTGGCAGGCGGCGCGGCTGGCGGTGATGTTGCCGCGTCCGCGCTACTTCGATGCCCATCGCAATTCGCCGTACCTTGCGCAACGCGCCGGCGTGATCGCGCGTCGCATGGGGGCGGCAGAGTTGCCACAATAGGCGGATAGCCCCGCGCGCGCAGACTTTCGCACGAGAGGCGAGCGCGGGCGTGTGTGCGGGCTAGTGTCGCGAGGGGGCCGCGTCCGGTATCGGCTGTGCCGGCACGTGCATGACCGTGCGCGTCGGATACGGGAGTGAGCAACCCACGGCTTCGACCGTCTCCTTGACGCCACGCTGGAGATCCCAATAAAGGCCCCAGTAGTTACCCTGCAACGACCATGCCCGCACGTTCACAATCACGGCGCTGTCGCTGACCTGCTTGACCATGACTTCCGGTGCGGGTTTGTCGAGCACTCGCGCGTCTTCTGCCACGTGGGCGCGCAGTGCCGTCATGGCGGCATCGAGATCGTCGTCGAGCGCGATGCCCACGGTGACCTCCATGCGACGCGTGGCGTTGCGGCTGAAGTTCGTGATCGGCTGGCCCCAGATCTGGTTGTTCGGCACGCACACGTAGATGCCATCGGCATTCGTGAGCGTGGTGGTGAACAGGCCGATTTCATCGACCGTGCCGGCCACCGACGCGCCGGCCGTGATGTAGTCGCCGTTGCGGAACGGTCGAAGCACCAGCAGCATCGTACCCGCCGCAATATTCTGCAACGTGCCCTGCAGGGCCAGCCCGATGGCCAGGCCTGCCGCGCCGAGCACCGCGATGATGCTGGCGGTCTGCACGCCGAATTGAGCGAGCACGGCAACGAGCGTGATGATGCGCACCGACCACAGCGCGACCGACTCGATGAGCGGCTTGAGCGTTGCGTCGAAGTGCGGCGAACGGCTCAACGTCCGGTGCACGAAGCGCGCCAATCGCTTTGCGATCCAGAAGCCAATCAGCAGAATCAACACGGCCTGTACTAGCGACAGACCGTAGCGGACGGCGTTGGCCGCGAGAAAGCCCATCACGGCGTCGAACGACGCGAGAGGGGGCGTGACCTCAGTCATAGGGGGTTCTCCGTGTTGACGGGTGCCCGAGAGCACCGATATCAAGATTGACGCGAAGCATGCGGATTGGTTCGGCCCGCGCGCGGAGCAGGTAAAATGTCGGCCTTGCTGGAAGGAATCAGTCTCGAATCACCCTCCGTCGGAATACCGCCGCCGGAACCCCGCCGGAACCTCGTCATGACATTCACCGAAGTACTTAACGCTGCCTGGACGCGTAACAATTCTTTGCTTTGCGTGGGCCTGGATCCCGAGCCGTCGCGCATTCCCGTGCATCTGCAAGCGCAGCCGGATGCGATTTTCGAGTTCTGCCGGCGGATCGTGGATGCGACCGCCCCCTACGCGTGTGCGTTCAAGCCGCAGATCGCCTACTTCGCTGCGCATCGCGCCGAGGAGCAGCTCGAACGGCTGATCGCCCATATTCACGTCGATCATCCGGGCCTGCCCGTGATTCTGGACGCCAAGCGCGGCGACATCGGCAGCACCGCCGAGCAGTATGCGCGCGAAGCATTCGAGCGCTATCGTGCCGACGCCGTGACGGTGAATCCCTACATGGGCTTCGATTCGCTGGAGCCGTATCTGGCGCACGCCGAGAAGGGCGTCGTCGTGCTGTGCCGTACGTCGAACCCGGGCGGCAGCGATCTGCAATTCCTCGATGTCGATGGCAAGCCTCTGTATCAGACGGTGGCGCGCCTGGCCGCGGGGCCGTGGAATACGAGCGGGCAGATCAGCCTGGTGGTGGGCGCGACGTTCCCGGCAGAAATCGCCGCCGTGCGCAGCATCGTCGGTGACATGCCGCTGCTGATTCCCGGCGTGGGCGCTCAGGGCGGGGACGTCGAAGCGACGGTCAAAGCCGGTCGCACCGCGAACGGGACGGGCATGATGATCAACTCGTCGCGTGCCATCATCTACGCCGGTCGCGACGAGCATTTCGCCGCGGCGGCTGCCACCGCTGCGCAAAAGACGCGCGACAGCATCAACATGTATCGCTGATCGGTCCGCGTGCCGATGCGCGGATCGTTGTCAGACGTCGCGGGGCGGCGCGACGATTACGCTTCGGCCTTGTCGAGGAATTCGATGACGCCGCGCAGCGCGTGCTGTGCGGCTTGACTGCGCACCTGTGTGCGATCGCCCTTGAAGCGCTTCGTCTCGACGAGGGTCGTGACGCGGTTGCTCCACGCGAAGCACACCATACCCACCGGTTTTTCGGGCGAACCGCCGCCCGGGCCGGCCACGCCGGTGATCGACAGCGAGATCTGTGCACGACTGTTCAGCAGTGCGCCCTCGGCCATGGCACGTGCCACTGGTTCGCTCACGGCGCCGTGCTTGTCGATCAGGTCAGGCGGAACGCCGATCATTTCGGACTTGGCTTGATTCGAGTAAGTCACGAAGCCACGCTCGAACCATTGGCTGCTACCGGAAACGTCGGTGATTGCTACCGCAACGAGGCCGCCGGTGCATGACTCGGCCGTGGCCAGCATCAAGCGTTCGTCACGCAGACGATTGCCGACTTTGACCGACAGTTGGGCCAGAAGATTTTGTTCGGAGACCACGGGACGGCACCTTCAATAAGTCAATGCAACGAGTCCATAACGAGTACGTAACGAGTGCCGGCGGTGGTGCCGACGGGAATAGCGCCAGCGAGGCACTCGTCATGATGCGGTTTGTGCCATGCGTGGCGGCAAGCCCAGTCGATCAGATCGAGCGCCACAACGCAATGACGAGCAGCGTGCAAAAGGCGGCGACGAGATCGTCCAGCATGATGCCGAGGCCACCCTTGACCGTGCGGTCGAAGTAACGGATCGGCGGCGGCTTGACGGCGTCGAAGAAGCGGAACAGCACGAATGCCACCAGTTGGCCGAAGAAGCTCGCCGGGGTAATGAGCAGCAGCACGATCCAGAACGCGACGATCTCGTCCCAGACGACGGCACTCGGGTCCGATGTGCCAAGCTTGCGCGCCGTATAGGCACAGATCCAGATACCGCCAACGATGGACGCGGCGATCAGCACGCCCCATCCCGTGACCGTCAGGTACAGATTGAGCACCAGATACGATGCCCAGCCGAAAAGCGTGCCCACGGTGCCCGGCGCGAACGCCGACAGGCCCGTGCCAAAGCCGAGCGAAAAGAGGTGGGCAGGGTGCGACAGCAGGAACCGCGAGTTCGGCCGGCGCGGGCCGCTGCCCGAGTTGACGGCGGCCAGTTGATCAGTGCTCATTGGAAATGGTCGAAACTTTTGAAATCGGCAGCGACGGACGCGCCGGTCTTGTCTTTGAGGTGCAGCCGGGCGAGGCGCGCGTCGGGAAGCGCTATTGTACCGATACGCGTGAGGCGTATGCCGAGTTCGTTGCCGATCGCCTCGATACGCGGCCGTTGCGCACGGTCGGCGCAGAAGCTTAGTTGATAGTCGTCGCCGCCCGCCAGCGCGCACATTCTCTGAATCTCCGGCGTTTGCGCGGTCAGCAGGGCGGAGCGTGGCACATCGTCGACGTTCACCGTCGCGCTCATGCTGGAGCGCTCCAGGATATGGCCGAGGTCGCCCAGCAGCCCATCGGAGATGTCAAGGGCGGCGTGAGCCACGCCGCGCAGCGCCAGTCCGAGCGCCACCTGCGGCTCGGGCCAGTCCAGCGCGCGGCGCGCGAGGGCGAGGTCGACGTCCGACAACGTCCATTCCCCACGAATTGCGCCAAGCGCCAGCCGGGCATCGCCGAGCGTGCCGGAGACCCAGATGTCGTCGCCGGGCTGCGCGGCATCGCGGCGCAACGCCTGGGCACCGGGCACGCTGCCGAAGACCGTCACGCAGAGATTGCGGGGTCCGCGTGTGGTGTCTCCGCCGACAAGCGGGCACGCGTAGCGGTCGGCCAGCGCCGCGAGGCCCTCGGCGAAGGGTGCGAGCCAGGCCGGGTCGCTGTCGGGCAGAGCGATCGCCAATGTGAAGCCCATGGGCCGCGCGCCCATGGCCGCCAGATCCGACAGATTGACGGCGAGGGTCTTGTGACCGAGTGCGCGCGGATCGACGTTGGCAAAAAAGTGGCGACCCTCCACGAGCATGTCGGTTGAAATCGCGAGCTGCTCGCCGACGGGCGGGCGCAGCAGCGCGCAGTCGTCACCGATGCCCAGCGTCACATGCTCGCCCGGCCGCGTAGCGTGGGCGAAGAAGCGGTCGATCAGCGAGAACTCGGACAGCGGTGAAGTTGAGGCAGGCGTCGGGGTCATGAGCAACGGCGCGGTTGCCCGCCTTGACCTGGCGCATCGCATTGCGGGACTAGTCCGGTGCAACGCGGGACGCCAAGGCGCATTAGGCGGTGGGCAATGAGTAAAGGGCTGCGGTGATGCACAGGCAAGCCCCTATTCTAAGAGGCCACCCCGGCTTTCCCAAGCAGACAGAGCACGGACACCCCGAATTCAGACGGATTCTCATGCGCGTCTCGGATATCCCCCCCGGTTGCAACACGTCCGTGGTCCGAAAAGGCGAGGGATGGTGCAGCGCAGCGTTGAAATCGCCAGGAATTTTGGCCACTATCGGCGGGGAAGCCGTACCGGGCAGGTGCAGCCCCTATTCGCTTTTTGCATAAGTGGCGTGAATAAATGGGGCTACAATTTGCACTGAAAATCCGACCCCATTCTGTTCGTCAAGAGCCTCTCCTCATGCCCACGCCGATCGATCCGAAACTGCGCGAAGCTGCGCTCGAGTATCACGAATTTCCCACCCCCGGCAAAATCGCCATCGCACCGACCAAGCAGTTGCTCAACCAGCGCGATCTGGCGCTGGCGTATTCGCCGGGCGTTGCGGCCGCGTGTGAGGAGATCGTCGTCGACCCGCTCAATGCGTCGCGCTACACGGCGCGCGGCAATCTGGTGGGCGTGATCACGAACGGCACGGCCGTGCTCGGCCTGGGCGATATCGGCCCGCTGGCATCCAAGCCGGTGATGGAAGGCAAGGGCGTGTTGTTCAAGAAATTCGCCAATATCGACGTGTTCGATATTGAAATCGACGAGAAAGACCCCGAAAAGCTCGTCGACATCATTGCGGCGCTGGAGCCGACCTTCGGCGCCATCAACCTCGAAGATATCAAGGCGCCCGAGTGCTTCATCGTGGAGCGCAAGTTGCGCGAGCGCATGAAGATTCCTGTCTTTCACGACGATCAACACGGCACGGCCATCGTGGTGGCCGCGGCGCTGATCAACGGCCTGAAGGTCGTCGGCAAGGATCTGAAGTCCGTGAAGGTGGTGACGTCCGGCGCAGGCGCCGCCGCGCTCGCGTGTCTGGACCTGCTCGTCGACATGGGGCTGTCCATCGAGAACATCTGGGTGACGGACTTGGCGGGGGTCGTGTACGAGGGCCGCACCGAGTTGATGGACCCGGAGAAAATCCGTTTCTCGCAAAAGACCGAGGCGCGTGGGCTGGCCGAGGTGATTGGCGGCGCTGACGTGTTTCTCGGGCTGTCGGCCGCCGGCGTGTTGAAGCCGGAAATGGTCAAGACGATGGCCGACAAACCGCTGATCTTCGCGCTGGCCAACCCGAATCCAGAGATCACACCGGAGCTTGCGAAGGAAGTGCGTCCGGATTGCGTGATGGCGACGGGCCGCACCGATTACCCGAATCAGGTCAACAACGTCCTTTGCTTTCCGTTCATCTTCCGCGGCGCGATCGATGTTGGCGCCACGACGATCACGCGCTCGATGGAAATCGCGGCCGTGAATGCGCTGGCGGAATTGGCGCGTCAGGAGCAGAGCGATATCGTGGCGTCGGCCTACGGGATCAAGAACCTGTCGTTCGGCCCCGACTATCTGATTCCGAAACCGTTCGATCCGCGTCTGCTGGTCAAGGTCGCGACCGCGGTGGCTGAAGCGGCGATGGCCGCCGGTGTCGCCACGCGTCCTCTCGCGGATGTGGATGCGTATGCACAGTCGCTCCAGCAGTTCGTGTACCACAGCGGCGGTCTGATGAAGCCACTGTTCTCGGTGGCGCGCAGCGTGCCAGCCAACATGAAACGCATTGCGTTTGCCGAGGGCGAAGAGGAGCGCGTGCTGCGTGCCGTGCAGGTGCTCGTGGACGAACGTGTCGCCACGCCGATCCTGGTGGGGCGCCCGGCGGTGATCGAACACCGCGTTCAGCAATATGGTCTGCGCCTGACACCGGGCGTTGACTTCACCGTCGTGAACCCGGAGCACGACGAGCGATATCGCGACTACTGGGAAACGTATCACCAACTGACCAACCGCAAGGGCGTAACGGCTTCGTATGCGCGCGTCGAGATGCGTCGCCGTACGACCCTGATTGCCGCCATGCTGGTGCGCAAGGGCGAAGCCGACGGCATGATCTGCGGCACGGTGTCGACGCCGGGCCGTCATCTGCATTTCATCGATCGCGTGATCGGCAAACGGGCGGGCGGGCATGTCTATGCCGCGATGAACGCGCTGATCTTGCCGAACCGGCAGATTTTCCTGGTCGATACGCACATCAATCAGGATCCGAGCGCTGATGAACTGGCCGAAATCACGCTGATGGCCGCCGAGGAGATTCGCCGCTTCGGTATCCAGCCGAAGGTGGCCTTGTTGTCGCATTCGAACTTCGGTACCAGCGACGCCGCGTGCGCCCGCAAGATGCGCGAAACGCTGGCGATCCTGCAGGAACGTGCGCCCGACCTGGAAGTTGACGGCGAAATGCACGGCGATTGCGCACTCGACCCGGAACTGCGCGCGCGTATCATGCCGGAATCGACGCTGTCCGGCGCTGCGAACCTGCTGATCATGCCGAATATCGACGCGGCGAACATTGCGTACAATCTGCTCAAGACGGCGGCCGGCAATAACGTGGCGATCGGGCCGATCCTGCTGGGCGCTGCCAAGCCGGTGCATATCCTGACCGAGTCGGCCACGGTGCGACGCATCATCAACATGGTGGCGCTGGTGGTGGCCGATGCGGCGGCGCAACAACCGGCGCGCTGACCTCTGGCGAGCACGGGGTGGTTCGCCGCCGTTCGCCACATGTTAACGACAAATCGCCGCTCCCTTTGGGGGCGGCGATTTGCGTTCCGGCGAGATGTTTTTCGCGCCCCACACCGTAATGTGTGTGCTCACTCTCTTTAAAGTCCTTTATTTTCAATAATTTGTCGCGTTGTTTCGTTGCAAAATGTAAGCCGACATTGATTCTCGGGACCAATAGCGATAACCTTACGGCTTCAACCACCAGAACAAGCCCGCGGCGCAATACGGCGTCGGGCGACAGGCTAGCTATGACCATGGCACGTTGGCTTCACCGGAGCATCGTGGCGCTGACGGCGGCTGGTAGTGTGTTTCTGTGGTCCAATGCCGTGGCGCGCGAAACCGCGCCATACGCCACGGATTCAACGGTCACGGTGTCCGTTGCCCAGCTGCCGCGCGAAGCGCAGCGCACGCTGACGCTGATTGCCCAGGGCGGGCCGTTTCCCTACGCCAAAGATGGCGTTGTATTTGGGAACTACGAAAAGCAGCTGCCCAAAATGCGGCGTGGCTATTACCATGAATACACGGTGCCGACCCCAGGTGCCCGCAATCGAGGTGCCAGGCGCATCATCTGTGGCGGGGACCAGCGGGCGGTCGATCCTTGTTACTACACACAAGATCACTACAACAGCTTTAGACGCATAAGGGAATGACAGCAGTATGAGTGAGCCGGTTTTCGCACAGGAACGCGGGAAAGATCGTATGGCAGATCCATTCGGTGCGGGCGAGGGCAACTTGTTCAAGCAGGTGCTTGGCCTGCATGCTGTCGCGCGAGCCGGCCGCCGCCATACCTTATCGGAAGAGGGAGATATGAGTCTTTTCAAGACCGTCAGGCCGAATATCGTGCAGTCGATCCGCGCATTCCGCGTGCCGGAATTGGCCGCAGAGGCCGAGCGACTCGGGCAGCACTTCCTCTACGCCAATTGTTCGCAGGCGCAGAGCAAGGCCGAGGTGCTGGAGACGATCGCCACGTCGTTCCTGTTTCCCAAGCATTTCGGCAAGAATTACGACGCCTTGCACGATTGTCTGACCGATCTGGTGCATCACGCTGGCCCGCAGCCCGGTTTTGTCGTCGTGCTCGAGGGATTGCCGGTGGCGACGAAGTTCGATAAGGACGGTCGCGAAACCCTGCTGGACGTGTTCCGCGATGCCGCCGAGTTCTGGGCGGAGCGTCGTATCACGTTCCGCGTCTTTTACTCGTTTGCCTGACGGTCTGCGACATGTATCGGCAGTGAATGACCTCGGAGGCACCGTCCGACGTCACCGCACTTGCCCCGACGCGAGCATGCGCCACGTTGACTCTCACGAAAAAGGTCCGCATTGCGGACCTTTTTACGTTTTCAGCCGGGAATTGTCGGATTCCCGGATGGCCTTGCCTCAGCCGGTCCGTCCACCGAGGAATTGCTGGGCGAGGCTCGCCAGATCGAGATGGCCTTGCGGTAGATCGCCGTTCGGTGTGAGGTGATTGACCACCTCCGGCAGCAGCGATGACAGTTGCTGTGCTGCCTCATCCTGGCTTACGCCCGCCGAATCGGCCAGTTGCTGCAGATGTCCTCCCGGGCCAAGCGCCTGGGTCACCTGATCGGCTGATACCGACTGATTGCTGCCGGTGCCGACCCACGAGCGCATCGCATCGCCCAGGCCGCCGTTCTCCAGCACCTGCGTCAGTCCGCCCAGCCCGCCAAGCGCACCGACCAGGTCGCCCGGAGCCGCCGCGGGGTTGCCAGTGGCATCCTGCTGCGGTGCTTGTCCTCCGCCCAGCAGCCCACCCAGCAAACCGCCCAGACCGCCGGCGCCACCGCCGCCCGCCGCCGCGCCGCCCAGCATCCCGCTGAGTGCACCCCCCAACGAGCCAATCAGGTCGCCGCCCTGACCGCCCTGTGCCTGCGCGTTGCCGGAACGGTTGGCGATCATCGCCAGCAAACCCATCAGCAGCAACATCTTGGTATTGCCGCCGCCGCTACCGCCGTCGGCCGAATTGCCGGACATGCCGCCGAGAATGGAATCCAGGATACCCATGGGATGACTCCTTTAGGCTTGTGAAGCCAATGTTCAAATCGTCGAGGCTTACCAACCGCCCCAGCGCGCGGCCAATGCCGCGAGGACCGCGATACCCGCCGTTTCGGTTCGCAAGATACGTTCGCCCAGGCGAATCGCCGTAAAACCGGTCTCCCGCGCGAGGGCTTCTTCGTGCGGCGCCAGTCCGCCTTCCGGGCCAAATAACAAAACGCCCGGCTGAGACGGTGCGTGCAGCGGCAGCGAGTCGAAACCGCTGTCCGCTCTGGGTGACAATAGCACACGCCATCCGTCGTCTGTCACCGCGCCTTGCTCGCGCAGCCAAGCGCCGATCGGGCGAATCTGTAGGACGCGTGGCACGCGGTTTCGGCCGCATTGCTCGCAAGCGGCCTGTGCCAGTGCCTGCCAATGGGCAACGCGCTTCGCCGCACGTTCTCCGTCGAGCCGGATCACCGAGCGCTCGGTGATCATCGGCTGAATGTCCGTCACGCCAAGTTCGATGGCCTTTTCGATCAGCCAGTCCATCTTGTCGCCGCCAGCGATGCCCTGCGCCAGGGTGACGCGATACGGCGGCTCGGCTTCGTGCGCCTCCCATTCGCCGAGTTGCGCCGTCGCGTGGCGCTTTTCCAGCGTCGAGAGCACCGCCGGATACTGGCCGCCGGTCCCGTCGAAAAGCGTGAGCGCGTCGCCGATCTTCAGGCGCAACACCTGAACGTGACGAACCACGGTCTCGGGAAGATCAAGCAGTGCGCCAGCGTGCAGCGGCACATCGATAAAGAAGCGAGGCATACGGACGGGAGACGGAGGGGGCTGTCGGGCGTGGCGCCGGGGACCGAAGCATACCCCAACGCCTGCGGAAGCATTGGCTCAGCTTGGCGGCGCGACCGGGCGGGCGAAGCCCCAACGGTAACCGTCCGGGTCTTCCAGTTGGCAGAAACGGTCGCCCCAGAATTGGTCGCTGGGCGACGTTAGCCCCTTCGCGCCGACGGCGGTCGCCCGCGCATAGAGTGCGTCGACGTCTTCGGTATAGACGTAGAAGCTTTGTGGCGCTTCCACACCCGAGGTGCGCGGTGTGCGCGCGGTGCTCGCGAACGCGCCCTCGGGGGCGAACATCACAATCAATTGCCCTTGATAAAACATTTCGACGTGCATGACGATGCCGTCATCGTTCACCATGTCATGCACCGTGAAACCGAACGCCTGCGCATAGAACGTCGCCGCCGCCTTGGCGTCGCGCACCGTCAGATAGGGCGTCAACCACGGCACATGGGCGGGGCGGGGATCGGGCATGACGGTGCTCCGGTATAAGCGTCGGCAGTAGGTGAAGCAGACGCGTCCTGACGTATGAATACGCGAACGGTCCGCCGCCAACGGTTGCGATGAGTTTTCAATATACAAGGAATGCGGGCTTGATTCACTTGCGTCGCGTCATCTCGTCGTCGCGCGGTTTGTTATCGATCGCCGAGCACGGCCATCAGTTCCGGCGGTATGTCGAACAGCGCCGCATGCCGGGCTGGCGAATAGTGGCGCAGGGATTCTCGCGATAGCCGAGCCTGCGTGGCAGCGGTTGCATCGCTGTCACGCACGTCGAGCGAATCGCTGGCGAACGCGAGCGCCCACAACGTGCCGTACAGCGGCACATACGTGGTTATCGGCTGTACAAATTTGAACACCGAGCGCAGGGCATCGAGCATGCGCGCGATTTGATCGGCTTCGAACCATGGCGCCCCCAGTTGCACGGCGATAGCGCCGCGTGGGCCGAGTAACGCGCGGAGTTTGGCGAAGAACGGCGCGCCGTGCAGCGTGGCCGCTTCGCCGTCAGCGTCGGTCAGATCGAAAATCACGGCGTCGAACGTTTCTCCGCGAGCCAGTGCGGCGTCGACGAGATCCCGGGCGTCGCCGATGACAAGCGTGGTGCGCGGATCGTCGAATGCGCCGTCCGCCAATGTCGGCATGTACTGCAGGATTGTCGCAGGCACCTGGGCATCGAGTTCGGCGACGACAATCTCGCGCACGCTCGGGTGACGCAAGGCTTCACGTGCCGAGCCGCCATCACCCCCGCCAAGCACCAATACACGCTGGGCGTTGCCGTGTGCAAGCAAGAGCGGATGCACCATGCATTCGTGGCAGATATGCGCATCGGCGAGCGAAGCCATGAACCGGCCGTCGAGTCGATACGCCCGTCCGAGTGCCCCGAATGCCGGCAAATCCACGACCTCGATGTGCTGATAGGTCGACGCGGCGGCGAATACCGGGCGCGCGGCGAATGTATAACCGGCCCAAGGCCCGAGCGGCGCCGTGCACGGGCGCAGTGCGGCGGTCGATAGGTCGTCGCTGATGTCACGTTTGGCGGGCATTGGCGAGGCAACTTCCTCTAATGGGTGGCGATCATGCCACTTCTCTGCATGATTCCACGTTCCCGTCATTTGGGGAAGTTCGCCGCGAGCGACCCGGGCAACGGCCTTATCTGGTAAAATCTTGGACTTTATTCCGCATTCGAATTTCGCGCGGCAGCTCGCGGCATCGGGGCACGCCCGCTCTTCCGGCTGTTCACCATGACGAACTCCTCTTCTGCTACGCCTGCGCTGATGGCCTCTGCCATTCGCGTCCTTTCCATGGACGCGGTCCAACAGGCCAACTCCGGTCACCCTGGCGCGCCGATGGGCATGGCCGATATGGCCGTCGCTCTCTGGGGCCGTCATCTCAAGCACAACCCCGTCAATCCGCATTGGTTCGATCGCGACCGCTTCGTGCTGTCCAACGGCCACGGCTCGATGCTCATCTATTCGCTGCTGCATCTGACGGGCTACGACCTGCCGATCGACGAGCTGAAGCACTTCCGTCAACTGCACAGCAAGACGCCGGGGCACCCGGAGGTGGGGGTCACGCCGGGTATCGAGACGACCACGGGCCCGCTGGGTCAGGGCATCACCAACGCGGTGGGTTTTGCGCTGGCCGAGGCCCTGCTCGCCAAGGAATTCAACCGCCCGGGCAACGACATCGTCGACCACTACACGTACGCGTTCCTCGGCGACGGCTGCCTGATGGAAGGCATCTCGCACGAAGCGTGTTCGCTCGCGGGAACGCTGCGTCTGAACAAGCTCATCGCGCTGTACGACGATAACGGAATTTCGATCGACGGCGACGTCGAATACTGGTTTGCCGACGACACGCCGAAGCGCTTCGAAGCCTATGGCTGGAATGTGATTCGCGACATCGACGGCCACGATGTCGACGCGGTCGACGCCGCCATCGCCCAGGCCAAGACCTCGGATCGTCCGACGCTGATCTGCTGCAAGACGCTGATCGGCAAGGGCGCGCCGAACAAGCAGGGCGGTCACGATGTGCATGGTGCGCCGTTGGGTGCCGACGAAATCGCCGCCACGCGCGCGTCGCTCGGTTGGCACCTGCCGCCGTTCGAGCTGCCGGCCGATGTCTACACCGCATGGGATGCCAAGGCCGCCGGTCAGCGCGCCGAAGGCGCATGGAACGAGCGTTTTGCCGCCTACCGCAGCCAGTTCCCGGCAGAGGCTGCCGAATTTGAGCGTCGCATGAAGGGTGAGCTGCCCGGCGACTTCAAGTCGGCCGCCGCCGCGTTCATTGCCAAGACCAACGAGAAGGGCGAGACGGTTGCCACGCGCAAGGCGTCCCAACTGGCGATCGAAGGTCTGGCCGCCGTGCTGCCGGAGTTCCTGGGTGGCTCGGCTGACCTGACCGGCTCGAACCTGACGAATTGGAAGGCCAGCAAGGCCGTGCGCGCCAATGCGGAAGGCGTGCAGTTCGGCAATCACATCAACTATGGCGTGCGCGAGTTCGGCATGAGCGCCATCATCAACGGCATGGCGCTGCATGGCGGCTACATCCCGTTCGGCGGTACGTTCCTGACGTTCTCGGACTACAGCCGCAATGCGCTGCGTATGGCGGCGCTGATGAAGCTGCGCTCGATCTTCGTGTTCACGCACGACTCGATCGGCCTGGGTGAAGACGGTCCGACGCACCAGTCCGTCGAGCATGTCTCGAGCCTGCGTCTGATCCCGCAGATGGACGTGTGGCGTCCGTGCGATACGACGGAGACGGCAGTCGCCTGGGTGGCGGCCGTCGAGCGTCACGATGGTCCGTCGAGCCTGGTGCTCAGCCGTCAGAACCTGCCATTCGTCTCGCGTGACGATGCACAGATCGCCGATATTCGTCGTGGCGGCTATGTGCTGCGCGACGTGGCGAATCCGCAGGTCGTGCTGATCGCGACCGGCTCGGAAATCGAGCTGGCCCTCAAGGGTGCCGAGGTGTTGGCTGCCGAGGGCATTGCGGCGCGCGTCGTGTCGATGCCGTCGGCCAACGTGTTCGACCGTCAGGACAAGGCCTATCGCGAGCGCGTGCTGCCGCGTGGCGTGACGCGCGTGGCGATCGAAGCCGGCGTGACGGCGTATTGGCATAAGTACGTCGGCCTGGAAGGCGGCGTGGTCGGCATCGACACCTTCGGTGAGTCGGCCCCGGCCGGCGTGCTGTTCAAACACTTCGGCTTCACCGTCGACCACGTGGTCGCGACGGTCAAGTCCGTGCTTGGCTGATTTCGTTAGACCTTACGGAGAAACCCCCATGACCATTCGCGTCGCTATCAACGGCTACGGCCGTATCGGCCGCAACGTGCTGCGTGCCCACTATGAAGGTGGTAAGAAGCACGACATCGAAATCGTCGCCATCAACGATCTGGGCAATGCGCAGACGAACGCTCACCTGACGCAATACGACACGGCGCACGGCAAGTTCCCGGGCACGGTGTCGGTCGACGGCGATTTCATGATCGTCAACGGCGACAAGATTCGCGTGCTGGCCAACCGCAACCCGGCCGAACTGCCGTGGGGCGAGCTGGGCGTGGACGTTGTGCTCGAGTGCACGGGCTTCTTCACGACGAAGGAAAAGGCCGGCGCTCACCTGAAGGGCGGCGCGAAGAAGGTCATCATCTCGGCCCCGGGCGGCAAGGATGTCGACGCCACGATCGTGTTCGGCGTGAACGAAGGCGTGCTCAAGTCGACCGATACGGTCATCTCGAACGCCTCGTGCACCACGAACTGCCTGGCGCCGCTGGTCAAGCCGCTGCACGAGAAGATCGGTCTGGAAACGGGTCTGATGACCACGGTGCACGCCTACACCAACGACCAGGTGTTGACGGACGTTTATCACGAAGACCTGCGTCGTGCGCGTTCGGCCACGATGAGCATGATCCCGACCAAGACGGGCGCCGCGTCGGCCGTTGGCCTGGTGCTGCCGGAGCTCAATGGCAAGCTCGACGGTTACGCCATTCGCGTTCCGACGATCAACGTGTCGATCGTCGACCTGTCGTTCGTTGCCAAGCGCGACACGACGGTTGACGAAGTCAACGCGATTCTGAAGGAAGCCGCCGAGGGTTCGCTCAAGGCCATCGCAACGTACAACACGGCACCGCTGGTGTCGGTCGACTTCAACCACAACCCGGCCTCGTCGAACTTCGACGGCACACTGACCAAGGTGTCGGGCCGCCTGGTGAAGGTCGGCTCGTGGTACGACAACGAGTGGGGCTTCTCGAACCGCATGCTCGACACGACCGTTGCGCTCATGTCGGCGAAGTAATCGCATTTGACGCTCAGTCGTAAAAAAAGCCGCTGTCGTGAGACAGCGGCTTTTTCTTTGGGGCGCGGCGTCGTGAGGGATGCCGGTGTTTAGGCGATAACCGCAGTTATTCCGGGCTCCGCGCACCCATCCGCAACGCTTAATGCGCTTGGCACCATCGTAGCATCGATTGCAGCGCCTCACCGCTATTCACGGGGTGTTCGCCGACGATGCGTAGCCCGTGCCCAGCGCTTCATGACCTGAAGCTAGGGGGAATCCCATAATGTCTTCATCAGAAGACATTATGCCAAAACAACGTTTAATTCTTTTGACGATGCGGACAGGGGTTTTTCGTGCAGCTCCCGTACATCGCGAGCGAGTGGTCCTGGAGCGCGAAGCCACGTTCCTTGGCGATCATTTTCTGGCGGCGTTCGATCTCGGCGTCGAAGAACTCTTCGACACGCCCGCAGTCGAGGCACACGAGGTGATCGTGGTGATGGCCTTCGTTGAGTTCGAAAACGGCCTTGCCGGACTCAAAGTTGCTGCGCGACAATAGGCCAGCTTGCTCGAACTGCGTCAGGACACGGTACACCGTGGCCAGACCGATATCGAGGTTTTCGTTGAGCAGATGACGATAGACGTCTTCAGCGGTTAAATGGTGCACCTCGCTCTCGCTGTTCTGGAAAATCTCCAGAATTTTGAGGCGCGGAAGCGTGGCTTTCAGTCCGATATTTTTCAGATCGGCGGGATTCGGCATCGCTCTACGTCCCTAGAGTACAATACAGCCGCAATAATAATGCCTTTTTGCCTTGCCCGGGAGCAAACCAGGGCAATCGGGACGGTTTGTACCGTCAACGGGGGCGATGTGGCGGCGCGCCCGGCGTGCCGGATTCAAGGTCGATTTTTTTGAAAGCGAGTCAGATTTGCGTCGTTATCTCTCCCTTCCGCTCTCCGTCTGCGCTGCAGCGGCATTCCTGGCCCTGGCCGGTTGCTCGACGTATGACAGCGTGACCGACAAAGTGATCGGCGTGGTCACGCCGTATCGAATCAACATCGTTCAAGGCAACTTCGTCTCGAAAGAGGCCTATGAGCAGCTCAAGGCCGGCATGACGCGCGATCAGGTCCGTCAACTGCTCGGCACGCCGCTGCTCACGGACATCTTCCACGCGAATCGCTGGGACTATGTCTTCTATTTCAAGCGCGGCAACGCGTCGGTGGTCCAGGAGCGTCACCTGAAGGTGTACTTCGACGGCGACACGCTGGCGCGCTGGGAAGGCGGAGAAAATCTGCCGACCGAATATCAGTTGGTGCGGGAAATCGATGGTCAGAAGGGCAAGACCGTAAAGACCGACGCCTCGGCCCCGTCGACGGCGAGTGCCGCGACCGCGGAGACTGCCGCGCCTGCCGCGTCCGACGTCGCGGCTGTGTCGACCGCTGCGGCGGCTACCGCTTCCGAACCGGCCCCTGCCTCCAACGCACAGTCCACCGCTGGCGACAGCGCATCGGGCGGCGCGACGACGGCCACGGGCACGGGGCTTGTCCCGTCGCCGCGGATGACTTCCGGCGGTGGCCTGTTCTCGATGCCCAAGTAAGCTGTCTGAAGAGTCAAGAATTCCATGATGAAGATTGCGATTGCTGGCGCCTCCGGCCGTATGGGCCGGATGCTGATTGAAACCGTACTGGCCACCGACGACGCGGAACTGGTCGGTGCGCTCGACCGCGAGGACAGCCCGGCGTTGGGACACGACGCCGGCGCCTTCCTGGGGCGGGAGACGGGCGTCAACATCACCGCCGATCTCGACGTCGCGCTCGCCAACGCGCAGTATCTGATCGACTTCACGCGTCCCGAAGGCACGCTGGCGCATTTGGCTGCCGCCGAGAAGCACGGTGTCAAGATGATCGTCGGCACGACCGGATTCTCGGAAGCCGACAAGGCGCGTCTGGCGGCGGGTGCCGAGCGCGTGGCCGTGGTGTTTGCACCGAACATGAGCGTGGGTGTGAACGCCACGTTCAAACTGCTCGAAGTCGCGGCGAAGATTCTGAACACGGGCTACGACATCGAGATCATCGAAGCGCATCACCGCCACAAGGTCGATGCTCCGTCGGGCACGGCGCTGCGCATGGGTGAAGTCGTGGCCGACGCATTGGGCCGCGATCTGAAGGAATGCGCCATCTACGGCCGCGAAGGCGTGACCGGCGAGCGCGATCCGTCGACCATCGGTTTCGCCACCGTGCGCGGCGGCGATATCGTGGGCGATCACACGGTGCTGTTTGCCGGCATCGGTGAGCGCATCGAGATCACGCACAAGTCGTCGAGCCGTCTGTCGTATGCGCAAGGCTCGCTGCGCGCTGCCCGTTTCCTCGCGCAGCACAACACGGGCCTGTTCGATATGCAGGACGTTCTGGGCCTTCGCTGATTCGGCTCAGGCCGGCGTGCGGCTTGCCGGTTGCGCATCGAGGCGTCGCATAAGTGGGCCGACGATGCGCCGACCGGCAGAAGACGCCGACATCAAAGACGCACGCCGCCACGGATTGCATCACGCATCGGGCGGCAGCCACGCCAAGGCGGCCTCCAGGCCGAAGCTGCTCTCTACCGTCGCGCCGAATCCGTTGCCGTCGGCGTTATAATCATCGTTTTCCCCGGATTTGCCCCCAAACGCTTGCGTGCTGCGCGCCCTTTGCCGCGCACCGGCGGGGCCGAAGCCGAGCCGAATCCTACCCGCCGACCCATCATGCAAGAAAAATACGTTCCCGCCGACGTCGAAGCCTCCGCCCAGTCTCACTGGCAGGCCATCGATGCCTACAAGACCACCGAGCGCGCGGACAAACAGAAATTCTATTGCGTCTCGATGCTGCCGTATCCGTCGGGCAAGCTGCATATGGGCCACGTGCGCAACTACACCATCAACGACGTGATGTATCGTCAGATGCGCATGCGCGGGTACAACGTGCTGATGCCGATGGGGTGGGACGCTTTCGGTATGCCGGCTGAAAATGCGGCAATGGCCAACGGCGTGCCGCCGGCCAAGTGGACGTACGACAACATCGCGTACATGAAGAAGCAGATGCAGGCGATGGGCCTGGCGATCGATTGGTCGCGCGAAGTCGCCACCTGCAAGCCGGACTATTACCGCTGGAACCAGTGGCTGTTCCTGAAGATGCTCGAGAAGGGCATCGTCTACCTGAAGACCGGCACGGTGAACTGGGATCCGATCGATCAGACCGTGCTCGCCAACGAGCAGGTGATCGACGGTCGAGGCTGGCGCTCGGGTGCGCTCGTCGAGAAGCGTGAAATCCCGATGTATTACATGCGCATCACCGAATACGCCGACGAACTGCTCGGCGATCTGGACGACCTCGGCTGGCCCGAGCGTGTGAAGGTGATGCAGCAGAACTGGATCGGCAAGAGCTTTGGCGTGAACTTCGGCTTCCCGTATGAGTTGGACGGCGAGCACAAGCTGCTGCGCGTGTTCACGACGCGTGCCGACACGATCATGGGCGTGACCTTCTGTGCAATCGCCGCCGAGCATCCGCTGGCAACGCGTCTGGCCGCCGAGCGTCCCGACCTGCAGGCATTCATCGCCGAATGCAAGCAGGGTGGCGTGGCTGAAGCCGACATCGCCACGATGGAAAAGAAAGGCATGCCGACGGGCTTTTTCGTCACGCATCCGCTGACCGGCGACAAGGTCGAGGTATGGATCGGCAACTACGTGCTGATGGGGTATGGCGAGGGCGCCGTGATGGGCGTGCCGGCCCACGACGAGCGTGACTTCGCATTCGCGCGCAAGTACGACCTGCCGATCAAGCAGGTCGTCGCGGTGGCGGGCGAGACTTATTCGACGCAAGCCTGGCAGGCCTGGTACGGCGACAAGGAGAACGGCACGCTGGTCAACAGCGGCAAATATGACGGCCTGGCCTTTGCGGCCGCCGTCGACGCCATCGCCGCGGATCTCAAGGCGCAGGGCGCGGGCGACAAGCAGGTCACGTTCCGTCTGCGCGACTGGGGGATTTCGCGCCAACGTTACTGGGGCACGCCGATTCCTATCATTCACTGCGCGTCGTGCGGCGCGGTGCCGGTTCCCGAGAAGGACCTGCCGGTCGTGTTGCCCGAAGACCTCGTGCCGGACGGCACCGGCAACCCGCTGGCCAAGTCGGAAGCGTTCCTCAAGTGTGATTGCCCGAAGTGCGGCAAACCGGCGCGCCGCGAGACCGACACGATGGACACGTTCGTGGACTCGTCGTGGTATTTCTCGCGCTATGCCTGCCCGGACGCCGTCACCATGGTCGACGCGCGCACCGATTACTGGATGCCGATGGATCAGTACATCGGCGGCATCGAGCACGCGATTCTCCACTTGCTGTATTCGCGCTTCTGGACCAAGGTGATGCGCGATCTGGGCTTGGTGAGTTTCAAGGAGCCGGCGCAGAACCTGCTCACCCAGGGTATGGTGCTCAACGAGACGTACTATCGTGAGGATGCCGCGGGCAAGAAGACGTGGTTCAACCCGCTCGACGTGCAAGTGCAGTTCGACGACAAGGGCCGTCCGGTCAGTGCAACGTCGAAGGCTGACGGTGCGGACGTGACGCTCGGCGGCATCGAGAAGATGGCGAAGTCCAAGAACAACGGCGTGGATCCGCAGTCGCTGATCGATCAGCACGGCGCCGATACGGCGCGTCTGTTCGTGATGTTCGCGGCACCGCCCGAACAGCAACTCGAATGGTCGGGGGCCGGTGTGGAAGGCGCGAGCCGCTTTTTGCGCCGCCTGTGGGGCTTCGGCCAGTCGCAGGCCACGCTGCTGCGTCAGGCGGACGCTGCCATCGATACGGCAAACCCGGCGGCCAAGGCGCTGCGTCTCGAGATTCATGGCGTGCTCAAGCAGGCCAACTACGACTATCAGCGTGTGCAGTACAACACGGTCGTGTCCGCGGCGATGAAGATGCTCAACGCCATCGAGAGCGACAAGGGTGCGGCGGGCGCTGGTGCGGTGCGCGAGTGCTACGGCATTCTGCTGCGCGTGCTGTACCCGGTGGTGCCGCACGTCACACACGGCTTGTGGGTCGAGTTGGGCTACGCGGCGCAACAGGGCGACCTGCTCGATGCGCCGTGGCCGGAAGTCGACGAAGCCGCGCTGGTGCAGGACGAGATCGAACTCGTGCTGCAGGTGGCGGGTAAGGTGCGTGGCGCCGTGCGCGTGGCGAAGGACGCTTCGCGCGAGGCCATCGAACAAGCCGCGCTGGCGCACGAAATGACGGCCAAGTTTGGCGAAGGCAAGCCGGTGAAGAAGGTCATCGTTGTACCGGGCCGTCTCGTGAACGTAGTGCTCTGAGGTGGCCGTTGCGGCCGCCGATTGATGAATTGATGACGTTTGGTGACAAGAGGGCACATCACGTGCAAATGACATCCGGACAACGAAGCGTCGGTATGGCGCGCAAAGTCTTCGGCGGCATCGCCTTGCTGAGTTGCGCGTTGATACTGTCGGCGTGCGGCTTCCAACTGCGCGGCGCGAGTGAGTATGCGTTCCACCGTTTGTATATCTCGGGCGGTGGCCAGATGGCGACCGATATCTCGCGCTACGTCCGTTACGGCAGCAAGGGCACCGTCGTGGTGACCGAGCCTAAGGATGCGGACGCACGCTTGGAAATCGTGAGCGCCACATCGTCGCGCACCGCGGTCAGTCTCGACGCCAACGGTCAGGCGCGCGAATATGAGATGCGGAGCGTTTTTACTTTTCAACTCGTGACACCGGACGGCCGACCGATCATCCCGTTGAGCACGATTAGCCTGACGCGCAATCTGCCGTACAGCGACAGCGAAACGACGGCGCGCGATGCCGAAGGCGCACTGCTGGGCCGAGACATGCAGAAGGACGCGGTCGCTCAGATCATTCGTCGCATGGAAGCGGTGAAATCCCTGCCGGCGACGAAGCCGGAAGAGTAACGTCTGCCATCATGCAACTGCGTCCCGACGCGCTCGACGCGCATCTCGCCAAGACCCTCTCGCCGATCTATACGATATACGGCGACGAGGGCCTGCTCGTTCAGGAGGCGGTGGATCGTGTACGCGCGGCGGCACGTGCGGGCGGTTTCACCGAGCGCGATGTGCTCAGCGTCGAGCGCAGCTTCGACTGGGGCGCGCTCGCCAACGCGGGCCAATCCATGTCGCTGTTCGGCGACCGCAAACTCATCGAGTTACGCATTCCCGGCGGAAAACCGGGCAAGGACGGCGGCGCAGCGCTCAAGGCGCACGCCAGTGCCGCGAACAGCGACGTCCTGACCATTGTCACGTTGCCCCGGCTCGATGCGGCAGCGACCAAATCCGATTGGTTCACGGCGCTCGATCGCGAGGGCGTGACGATCAAGATCGACCCGGTCGACCGGAGCCGTCTGCCGGACTGGATTGCGCAGCGTCTCGCGGCACAAGGGCAGCGCGTCGAAGCCGGTGAGCCGGGACGACGCGTGCTCCAGTTCATCGCGGATCGCGTCGAGGGCAACCTGCTGGCGGCCCATCAGGAGATTCAGAAGCTCGGTCTGCTCTATCCGGCGGGTGCGCTCGCGTTCGAGCAAGTGCAGGATGCCGTGATGAACGTGGCGCGCTACGACGTCTTCAAACTCAGTGAAGCCGTCCTGGCAGGCGATACCGCCCGGCTGGTGCGCATGCTCGACGGTCTGCGCGGCGAGGGCGAAGCGGCACCGCTGGTCTTGTGGGCATTGACCGAAGAAGTGCGCACGCTCACCAAGATCACGCGCGGGATGGCGGCGGGCAAGCCGCTTGCGATGTTGTTGCGCGAGTATCGGGTCTGGGGGCCGCGGGAGCGTCTGATGGAGCAGGCGGTCCACCGCGTCACACCTGCCAAGCTGGCGCAGGCGCTGCAGTTGGCCGCGCGTCTTGACCGGCAGGTCAAGGGGCTGCGGGCCGACGGTCTGTCCGGCGACCCGTGGGACGGCATGCTGCAACTCGGGCTGCTGCTCGCGGGCGAGCGACCGCCGATGGCGCGCTCCGCTCGCGCACCCCGTCCGGTGCACGCGTAGACCGCGCCCAAGCGCCGCCAAACGCCGGAGCCCACCTCCCCGGGGCCCGGGAACCGCGCCAGCAAGATCCCCACAATTGACGGACAATCTGGCGCATAACTGGCGACGTGCCGTGTGCCACCGCCCGAATTTCGTGACGATGGCCGTCACCGAAGACCCACCGAATGCACTGGCGATTGCGTCGCCGAGAGAACTGCGAAACAGACGATATGGATATCAAAGCCTACATGCAATCGTTGGGCCAGCGGGCCCGTGAGGCGTCGCGTGCCATGGCGCGTGCCGACACCGCTGCCAAGAATCGCGCGCTGCTCGCGATTGCCGATGCCATCGAGCGCGATGGCGCGGCGTTGCAGGACGTGAATCGCCGCGATCTCGAGCGCGCCTGCGCCAATGGTCAGGACGCCGCGTTCATCGACCGTCTCACGCTGTCGGACAAGGCGCTGCGCACGATGATCGACGGACTGCGTCAGATCGCGGGCCTGTCGGATCCCATCGGCGAGATCAGCAACGTGCGCGTGCAGCCGAGCGGTATTCAGGTCGGTCAGATGCGCGTGCCGCTGGGCGTCATCGGCATCATTTACGAATCCCGTCCCAACGTGACCATCGACGCGGCCGCGCTTTGCCTGAAGTCGGGCAACGCGACCATTCTGCGCGGCGGGTCCGAAGCCATCGAGAGCAACACGGCGCTGGCCGCCCTCATCGCGCAGGCGCTCGCGGCGAGCGGGTTGCCCGGTGACGCCGTGCAGGTCGTGAGCACGCCCGACCGTGCAGCGGTCGGCGAACTCATCACGATGACCGACTATGTGGACGTGATCGTGCCGCGCGGCGGCAAGAGTCTGATCGCGCGATTGATGCAGGACGCGCGCGTGCCGATGATCAAGCACCTCGACGGCATCTGCCATGTCTACGTCGACGGTCGCGCCGATCCGGCGAAGGCGCTGGCGATTTGCGAGAACGCCAAGACGCATCGCTATGGCACCTGCAACACGATGGAAACGTTACTTATCGACCAACGGGCCATCGACCAGTTGCCCGCCATCGCGCGCATGTTCCAGGATAAGCAGGTCGAGTTGCGCGGTTGCGAACGAACGCTGGCGGCGCTCAGCGACGCCGGCATGACCGGCGTGGTGGCGGCGACCGAAGCGGATTGGTCTACGGAATATCTGGCACCGGTGCTGGCGCTGAAGATCGTCGATGGCATGGCGCCAGCTATCGCGCACATCAATCGCTACGGCTCGCATCACACCGATGCCATCGTGACCGAGGATTACTCCGCCGCCATGCAATTCCTGCGCGAAGTCGATTCCGCGAGCGTGATGATCAACGCGAGCACGCGTTTCGCCGACGGCTTCGAATTCGGTCTGGGCGCCGAGATCGGTATCTCGAACGACAAGCTGCACGCCCGCGGTCCGGTGGGTCTCGAGGGCCTGACGAGTCTGAAGTACGTCGTGTTCGGACACGGCGAAGTCCGCCAGTAAGCCAATTCGTCAGAGACGTCGCATGAAACTGCAAATGCTCGGCCCGGCCGATTTTCAGAAGATGCCGTGGAAGAACGGCCTGGGGGTCACGACCGAGCTGGCGGTGGCGCGACGTCCCGGTGAAGACGGCTTCGATTGGCGCATCAGCACGGCCACGGTCGCGAGCCCGGGACCGTTCTCCGTGTTCCCGGGCATCGATCGCTCGCTGGCCATCGCGCGGGGCGGCACGCTCACGCTTACTGTCGAAGGCCGCCCGGACGTCACGCTCTCGACGCGCACGCCTCCATACGCCTTCGGCGGCGAGTTGGCGGTAAGCGGCACACCGATGCTGGAGACGTCCGGTGTGCCCATCGACGACTTCAATGTCATGACACGTCGCGCCGCATGGCAGCACACGCTGGCGCAGCATCGGCTCGAGGGAGACGCCGTGACGTGGTCGCTGCCAACGGACGCCGACGCCGTCGCCTTCCTTTACTGTGCGCAAGGGAAGGTGCGGGCAGTCTTCGGGGACGGCCAAGCCGTGAGCGTTCCCGAGGAACATGCGCTTCGCGTCGACGGTGGTGATGTCTGTGAACTGCGGGCCGAGGCAAGCCCTGCCCACCTCTTCCTGACGACGCTCTCGCGACGTTGAACCCCCTGGCCTGTGCCGCGCAGACGCTTACAGGCCGGTCCCACCCCATCCCGTCTGCTCGCGTGACGCCGCGCCCCAACGCGCGCCCTTCGTCGTCTTCGTATTTTCCCTAGGCCGATCCCGATACTTTTCCAGTCAGCGAAACGGCATACTTCGATTTATCCATATATAAATCAAAGTTCCACCCATGAGACGAATAAATCTTCACGTCATGCAAGGCGGGGTGGCATGGATCCGCTGAGCGACGTTCTCAACGATCTGCGGGCGGATGCGGTCGTGACAGGTCGCTTCACGTTCGGGGCCCCCTGGTCGCTGCGCAAGCCCGCGATGGACGGTGCGCCGTTTCGCACGGCGACGGGAGAGCCGTTCTATCTCGTCGTGGCTGGCATGGCGCCGGTGCGCGTGGAGCCGGGCGACTGCGTGCTGTTGCCGCATGGACACGAGCACGTGATGTGCTCGTCGCTGGACGAGCCGCCGGTGGTCTTCGAGCAATTGATGACGGCGCAGGGTATCGAGCCCCGGCTCGACACACCTCTCGCGTTCCGCGCGGGCGGCGCGGGGCCGGTGAGCGACCTCTACACGGGCGTAGTGATGTTCCGTGAGCGCGTGCGCAATCCCTTGCTCGCGTCGCTGCCGCCGCTCATCCATATCCGCGCTGGCGATCCGGCCGTTCCCGCGCGGCTGACCACGACCCTGGCGGGCTTCATCGAGGAGTCGATGCAGCGCGGTGCGGGATGGCGCGTGGCCGTCGCGCGTCTGGCCGACGTGCTGTTCATCCAGATCCTGCGTGCCTATCTCGGTGCCAGCGGCGGCGCGACGACGCATTGGCTGCGCGGCATGACCGATCCGCAATTGGGACGCGCCATCGCCTCGATGCACGACGCGCCGCAAAGGCCTTGGACGGTCGAGCAACTGGCCGACATCGCCGGCATGTCGCGCTCGAAGTTCTGCCTGCGCTTTCGCGAACTCGTGGGTGAATCGCCGATGTCGTATCTCACGACGCATCGCATGTACCTGGCTGCGGAGCGTCTGGCGGGCGCGGGCGTGCGCATCGCCGATGTGGCCGATGCCGTCGGCTACGCGTCGGAGAAGGCGTTCACCCGCGCCTTTCGTCGCTGCTACGGCTTGCCGCCGCGCGAATATCTCAGACACTGCGGCCCGGCCAACTGACGCGACTGTCGCGCCTCGCGCGTGAGGGTTTTCCCGTCTCTGGACGAACGGCATCCTTTTCGGGCCGAGCGGTCGTTGTTCGCCAATTTTCTCGTTGTGAGAATTCACTCACCCTCTGCCAGCGCGTCGTTAGGCACGCCGGGGCAGCGGGCAGTCACAACGGGAGAGTCAATGGAATTCCAACTCAACGGGCGGCCCTTCGTCTTCGACGGCGATGACGGCACGCCTTTGCTGTGGGTCATCCGCGATGCCGCGGGGTTGACCGGCACCAAATACGGCTGCGGTATCGGCGCATGTGGTGCCTGCACGGTGCACCTCGATGGCGTAGCCACGCGCACCTGTGTGCTGCCGGTCTCGGCGGCGGCGGGCAGGCACATCACGACCATCGAGGCCCTGTCGCCCACACGCGCGCATCCGATCCAGCAGGCGTGGATCGCCACGGATGTGCCGCAGTGCGGCTACTGCCAGTCCGGCATGGTGATGGCCGCGGCGGCGCTGCTCGACAAGCATCCGCATCCGACCGATGCCCAGATCGACGAGGCGATGACCAACCTCTGCCGTTGCGCGACCTATCACCGTGTCCGGGAGGCGATCCATGCCGCTGCAAAACGCTGAGCGCACCACGGCCGATGTGAACGAGGCTGCTTCCCATGCCCCCGCGTCGCCGTCCCGCCGTCACTGGCTCAAAGGGATGTCGCTGGCAGCGGGCAGTCTGCTGGTTCCGATTTCGGCGTCGTGGGTGGCCAGTCCCGACGCGCGTGCGGCGGGCGAGACCCTTGTCGAAATCAACGACTGGATCCGCATCGATGCCGACGGCACGACGGTGCTCGGTCTCTCGCAATGCGAAGTCGGACAGGGGGTCTACACCGGTTTGCCCCAGGTGCTGGCCGATGAACTCGACGCCGATTGGCGCCGGGTGCGCGTCGAATTCGTGACCGCGCGCGACGCCTACCGAACGGCTGCGGCCAACGAGGCGTTGCAGCAGTTCGTGGGGGCGTCGATGTCGGCGACGTTGTTCTACGAGCGTCTGCGAATCGCCGGGGCGCAAGCGCGTGAAGCCTTGGTTGCCGTGGCTGCACGCCGGTTCGGCGTTCGCACGACCAACTGTGTGACGCATGAGGGCCGCGTCGTCCATCCGCAATCGGGCCGCTCGCTCAGCTACGGTGAGCTGGCCGCCGAGGCCGCGAAGCTGCCGCTCAATTCGCATCCGCGATTGAAGAACGAAGCCGCCCATGCATTGATCGGGAAGTCGGTGTCGCGTCTCGATACGCCGTCGAAGGTCGATGGCTCGGCCGTCTTCGGTATCGATGTGAAGGTGCCTGGCATGCTCGTCGGCGCCGTGCGCATGGCGCCGACCACAGGTGGCGTCCCGCTGTCGGTGCGCAATCGCGACGCAATCAAGTCGCGCAAGGGAGTGCACGACGTCGTGCAGGCGAAGGACGCCGTCATCGTCGTCGCTAACGATTACTGGTGTGCAAAGCAAGCGTGCGATGCCCTCGATATCGAATGGAAATCGGGCGCCGCGGACGACAGCGCGACGATACTCGCGCAGCGCCGTGCCGCGCTTGTCGATGGGAAGGCGGGCGTTGCGACCGACGTCGGCGATGCCCCGGGCCTTATCGCTGCTGGTGTCTCAGGTGCTGCCGGCGGCAAGCGCGTGACGGCCGAATACCACACTCCGTACATCGTCCACGCGACGATGGAGCCGGTGAACGCCACCGTGCACGTGCGCAAGGCGCAGGGTGAGATCGAGGTCTGGGGGCCGATCCAGGGGCAGGACAAAGTTCGCTGGGCCCTAGGCGGCATCTTCAAGCTGCCACCGGAGAAGGTCATCGTGCACACGACCTTCCTCGGCGGCAGTTTCGGACGCAAATACGTGCCCGATTTCGTGATCCATGCGGCGGTGGCATCGGCGGCGGTCGGGCGTCCCGTCAAGGTGATCCGCTCGCGCGAAGACGACATACGACACGGCTTCTATCGTCCCTGCGCCTCCGGTCGTTTCGAGGCGGTGCTCGGTCACGACGGGCTGCCCACGGCGCTGCATGCGCGTGTGGCCGGGCAGTCGCTCTACAACGTCATCAAGAAGGACCACTACGAGAAGGCCGGCTATGACGAGACCATGCTCGACGGGCTCTACGACCTCGCGTACGCGGTACCGAACCTGCGCGTCGAAGGCATCGACGTGCCGCAGCCCAACATTCCCGTGAGCTTCATGCGCTCGGTCGGCTCGACGTCGAGTGTGTTCTTTCTCGAGAGCTTTATCGACGAGATGGCCGACGCGGCCGGCGTCGATCCGGTCGAGTATCGCAAGCGACTGCTCAAACACGATGCGCTGGCAACGCGGGTGATCGAGACGACGGCGGCGTCTGCCGGTTGGCACACGTTGGCGAAGCCCGGCGTGCACCGCGGGTTCGGCTACTGCACCTATACCGGACGCGGTGCGGCCTTCTCGACCTATGTCGCGCTCGCCGTGGAGCTGCGTGTCGTGAACGAGCGCTTCAAGATCGAACGCGTTGTGTGCGGCGTCGATTGCGGCCGTGCAATCAACCCGAACCTGATCCGCGCGAACATCGAAGGCGGCATCGGATTTGCGCTCACCAATACGTTCAAGAGCCAGATTACCTTCGCCAACGGCGGCGTGGAGCAAAGCAACTTCGGCGACTATCCGCTGCTGTATCTCGTCGAGATGCCGACGATCGAGACGGTGATCGTGCCGAGCGACCGCCCGCCGCAGGGGTGTGGCGAAGTGTCGTTGCCGCCGGTGGCGCCGGCGGTGGCGCAGGCGATTCGTCGCGCCACCGGTGTGCGGGCGCGTTCGATGCCGCTGCCGCAGACCGTTGCGCAGGCGCGCGCGCTCGCCCGTGAAGCGCATGACGAGGAACACACCTGATGGACGCGCTCGACGCTGAAGTGCTCGATGCCGTCGCTCGCTGGCAGGCGCAAGGCGACGACGTGCTGCTCGCGAGCGTCGCGCGGACATGGGGCTCGGCGCCGCGTTCCGTCGGCGCGATGATGGCGCTCGCCACGCGCGGGCGCGTCGCCGGGTCGGTCTCGGGCGGTTGCATCGAGGACGACCTGCTCGCGAAGGTCGCCGGCGGGTTCCGGCCAGGCTTGCGACCTCACTTGCAGACGTACGGCCTTAACGCCGATGAGGCGCATCGCTTCGGCTTGCCGTGCGGCGGCACGCTCGAATTGGTCGTCGAGCGCGTGACCCCGCGCAGCGGGCTCGACGCCATGCGCGAGGCCATCGGCCACGGTCGACTCGGGGTGCGCGAGCTGGATCTGCGCACGGGGGTGGCGCGTGTGCGCAGCGTTACGCAGCCGGCAGCGTTCGACTATTCGCCAACGCGTCTGACGGTGCCGTTCGGCCCGCGTTGGCGAATCATCGTGATCGGCGACGGGCAACTGACGCAGCATCTGGTGACGATGGCGGTGCCGCTGGGTTATCGGGTCGTCGTCTGCGATCCCCGCGATATCCACGAGGTGACGCGAGACGCGATGGGCAGTGCCCACGTCTCGCATTCGCGGGAGATGCCGGACGACCTGATTGCGCGTTTGCGTCCCGACGGCCATACGGCGATTGTCGCGCTCACGCACGATCCGAAGCTCGACGACATGGCGCTGCTCGAAGCGCTCAAGTCCGACGCGTTCTACGTCGGTGCGATCGGCTCGCGCCGCAATCAGGCGTCGCGTCGCGAGCGTCTGGCGATGTTCGATCTGAGCGCCGCGCAGATTGCCCGCTTGCACGGGCCGGTCGGCCTGCCGCTCGGGGCGCGCACGCCGCCGGAAATCGCGCTGGCGATTCTGGCGGAGATCACCGGGCTGCGCAACGGCGTCTCAAATGCCGTCTCAGTCGGTCACTTGCAGGGAAGCCGTGAATGTCGAACGCGTATTGCATGAGACGGTCGTAATTCGTAGTCCAATATAAAAAATGGGGAATGTCATGAAACACAAGGTTTGGTTGGCAATGGCGTTGACGTTTGCGGCGGGCTGCGCCAAAGCGGATGGGCTGCAGATCTACGGCATTCTGGACAACAGTCTGGAATACCTCAGTAACGCAGCCGCTGGCGCGAACGGCAGCAAGGCGTCACTCTTTCGCTTGAGCAACGGCTCTCAGGCAGCGAATCGCTTCGGCTTCAAGGGGGCGGAAGATCTAGGCGGTGGGCTCAAGGCGATCATGCAGCTCGAAGCAGGGTTCAATCTCGACTCGGGACAGCTCCAGCAGGGCGGACGCATGTTTGGCCGCCAGGCGTACGTGGGTTTGCAGAATCAATGGGGGGCACTGACCGTCGGCCGACAGAAGAACCTGATTTACGATGCGTTCCTCGAACTCGATCCGCTTTCGTACTACAGCTATTCGCTGCCCGGACTCGATGCTCAGTTCGTTGGCAAGGCCGATAACTCGATCAAGTACGCCGGAAACTTCAACGGCATCAAGGTCGCAGGCCTGTTCTCGACGGGGTACGACGCCAGCATTGCCAATGGTGCGCAGGTGCCGGGGCAGTGGCGTGTGGGCAAGGAGTACAGCGTGTCGGTCGGGTACGGAAACGGTCCGCTCAATGTCTCGCTGGTGTACGACCAGCAACGTGGCACGTCGGTCACGACGCAGGGCAATACCACGCAGCGGGTGGCGGCGGGGGCGAGCTATGCCGTCGGTAACTTCAAGCCGTTCGTGGGATATCAGTGGTATCTGAGCGACGTGCCCGGCGTCGCGGGCCGCAATGAACTCATCTTCGCCGGGTTGCAGTACCGGCCCGTGACCGAAGTGATTCTCTCGGGGGCGATCTACTACAACAACATCACGTCGGCCAATCAACATCCGTTTTTGCTGGCGGCCAATGCGGCGTATCTGCTTTCCAAGCGCACACAACTGTTCGCGGAAGTCGGTTTCTCGCGCAATCAGAACGGCTCCAATCTGGGGGTGACCGGCTACGGCGCAAGCATCCTGCCGGGTAGCAATCAGGTCGGTGTGGCCGTGGGTCTCGCGCACTACTTCTGAGGCAGAGAAAAAGAAAGGACACCCGGGGGATCCTGGGTGCCCTCTCATATCGCTTGTCGATGACCCGGCGAGGGCCATCGCGGCGAGGGCTTAGTGACGGAAGTGACGCGTGCCCGTCATCAGCATGGCGACGTTGCGCTCGTCGGCCGCGGCGATGACTTCGTCGTCGCGCATCGAGCCGCCCGGGTGAATCACGCAGGTCGCGCCTGCGTCGACCACCACGTCGAGGCCGTCACGGAACGGGAAGAAGGCGTCCGAGGCCACCGCGGAGCCGCTCAGCGACAGGCCGGCGTTCTGGGCCTTGATGCTGGCGATGCGCGCCGAGTCGACACGGCTCATCTGACCGGCGCCCACGCCCAGCGTCATACCGCCGGCGCAGAACACGATGGCGTTCGACTTCACGTACTTGGCCACGCGCCAGGCGAAGAGCAGGTCTTCCATTTCCTTCGGCGTCGGATGACGCTTCGTCACCACGCGCAGTTCATGCGGGGCCACGTTCTTCGCATCCGGCGACTGCACCAGCAGGCCACCGCCCACACGCTTGAAATCGTACTGATTCACGCCGTTGCCGAGCGGCACTTCGAGAAGACGCACATTCTGCTTGGCCGCAAAGACTTGCTTGGCGGCGTCGGTGAACGACGGCGCGAGCAGCACTTCCACGAACTGCTTGGCGACGGTTTGTGCGGCGGCTTCGTCGACTTCACGGTTGAACGCGATGATGCCGCCGAAGGCCGACGTCGGGTCGGTCTGGAACGCCTTGGCATAGGCTTCGACCGGCGATGCGGCCACGGCCACGCCACAAGGATTGGCGTGCTTGATGATGACGCAGGCAGGCGCGTCGAACGTCTTCACGCATTCCCACGCGGCATCGGCGTCGGCGATGTTGTTGTACGACAGTTCCTTGCCCTGGAGCTGGCGATAGTTCGCCAGCGAGCCTTCCGGCGTGACGATGTCGCGATAGAACGCGGCGCTCTGATGCGGGTTCTCGCCGTAGCGCATGTCCTGCACCTTCGTGTACGCGAGATTCAGCGTGGCCGGGTAGGCGGAGCGCTCGGTGTGGCGCAGCGACTCGCCCAGGCTCGTGAGGTAGTTCGTGATCGCGCCGTCGTACTGCGCCGTGTGAGCGAACACCTTCGTGGCCAGACGGAAGTTCGTGGCGTAGCCGACCGTGTTGCCGTTCGCCTTCATTTCGTCGAGCACCACGGCGTAGTCGGCCGGATCGACGATCACGGTGACATCGCGATGGTTCTTCGCGGCCGAGCGCAGCATCGTCGGGCCGCCGATGTCGATGTTCTCGATGGCGTCTTCGAGCGAGCAGTCATCGCGCGCGATGGTCTGCACGAACGGGTACAGGTTCACCACGAGCAGGTCGATCGTCGGAATGTCGTGCTTCGCGAGCGCGGCCATGTGCTCGGGCAGGTCGCGGCGGGCCAGAATGCCGCCGTGAACCTTCGGATGCAGCGTCTTCACGCGTCCGTCGAGCATTTCCGGGAAGCCGGTGTAGTCGGCCACTTCGGTCACCTTGAGGCCGGCTTCCGCCAGCAACTTGGCGGTGCCGCCAGTGGAGAGGAGCGACACGCCCTGGGCAGCGAGCGACTTGGCGAAGTCGACGATGCCGGTCTTGTCGGAGACGGAAATGAGAGCTTGCTTGATCATGACGGACGGTAGTGAAGCGGCAAAAACGGGCGATGTGGGCAAATGGGGCGGGCACCATGCGGCGTCGTCGACGCAGGTGCGCCCCGCGATGGGGCTGACGGGCGGCGCGCGGGTCTAGACGGCCTCCCGTTCGCGCGCAACGGCTAGAGCAGGCCGTGCTGCTGCAACTTCTTGCGCAGCGTGTTGCGGTTGATCCCCAGATATTCTGCAGCGAGCGACTGGTTGCCGTCGGCCTTGCCGAGCACGAACTCGAGCAGCGGCTTCTCGACGACCGAGACGACCATATCGTAGACATCGTGTGGCCGTGCGCCATCCAGATCGCGGAAATACGAATCCAGACTGTCGCGCACGCATTGTTCTATGTTTGTTTTGCTCATGCGGCTAATAGCTCCCTCGGCGATTCTTGTTCATAGCAGAGACGGTCCGAGTGCGCCTTCTGCTGTTCGAAAAACTCGTTGACCGCAGCCAACTGGTCCTGCGTGGTGTCGAGCGTATTCATACGCTGGCGGAACGTGGCTGCCCCCGGCAGGCCACGCGAATACCACGCGATATGCTTGCGCGCGGTCCGCACACCGGTGTATTCCCCGTAAAACTCGTAATGATCCTCGAGGTGTTCGTTCATGATTTGCTGAATCTCGTCGACGCGCGGCGGCAAGGCGATCTCGCCCGTCGTGAGAAACAGCTCGATGTCGCGGAACAACCACGGACGCCCTTGGGCGGCGCGCCCGATCATGATGGCGTCCGCGCCCGTGACGTCCAGCACATGCCTGGCTTTTTGCGCCGAGTCGATATCGCCGTTGGCGACGACCGGAATGCGGGCCGCAGCCTTGACGGCGGCGATGGTCTCGTACTCCGCGTCGCCGTGGTACAGGTCGGCGCGCGTGCGGCCGTGCACCGTGAGCATGCTGATGCCGCAGTCTTCGGCGATACGGGCGACCGTGAGGGCGTTTTTGTGGTCGCGATCCCAGCCTGTGCGAATCTTCAGCGTGACCGGTACCACATCGCCCACGGCGCCGACGACGGCGGACACGATGCGGGCAACGAGCGGTTCGTTTTGGAGCAGGGCCGAACCGGCGGCGACGTTGCACACCTTCTTGGCCGGACAGCCCATGTTGATGTCGATGATCTGGGCGCCGCGCTCCACGTTGTAGCGGGCGGCCTCGGCCATCATGGCCGGGTCGGCACCTGCGATCTGCACGGAGATCGGCGCGACTTCGCCCGCGTGATTGGCGCGGCGCATCGTCTTCTCGCTCTTCCAGAGCTGGGCGTTCGAGGCCACCATCTCCGAGACGGCATAGCCCGCACCGAGTCGTTTGCACAACTGGCGGAACGGCCGATCCGTCACACCCGCCATGGGGGCGACGAACAGGTTATTGCGAAGTTCGTGGGGGCCGATATGCACGATGAAGGGAAAAGGCGGGAAAAAGTTGGCATTTTACTGCGAAAACCCATTCTCGTCGCCTAAAAAATGAGCAGGCGGTTCGATCGTCGCACCGGGCAATCCAGACACTCAGCCGCGCTGGCCGAACATCATCTGGCGGGCAAAGGCCGTTTTGAGCGGCGGAACGAGGTCGAGGCTGGCGAGGGCCACACTGCGCAGCAGGGCGACCGGGGCTGCGTCGATGCCGAAGACGCGGGGCAACAGGTCGGTGATGCGGATCGTGAGACTCCGGTCGGCGCGGCGCCGGCGGGCGAAGTCGGTCAGCGCCGCGGGGCCCGGCACGCCGTGGTGTGGCGGGCCGCCGCGAATGTCACGAACGAGGGCGTCGGCCAGGTCGAAGGCGTCGCGCAGGCCGAGATTCAGCCCTTGTCCCGCCACCGGGTGGAGCGTTTGCGCGGCGTTGCCGATGGCGGCGATACGGCCGTCGACGACATGGCCAAGCGCGTTGAGGCCCAGCGGGAAACCCGCACGGCCAACAATCGAGGTGAACCGGCCCATGCGGTCGCCGAAGGCGGCGTGCAGCTCGCCCAGGAACTGGGCATCGTCCAGTTCGCGCCGACGTTTCGCCTCGGCGTGCGGGCAGCACCACACCAACGCGTAACCGTTTTCCTGCGGCAGCAGGGCCAGCGGGCCGTCCGGCGTGAAGCGCTCCCATGCCCAGCCGATGCGCGGCCGCTCGCAGGTAACAAACCCGACGAGGGCCGTCTGACCGTAATCGCGCGCGTGAGGGCGCGCCATCTGACGCTCGAACAGACCACCTTCCGCATTGACGGCCAGGGCGGCGTGCAGCGTTTGGGCGCGATCGTCGACGGACGTGCCGAGGGTCATGGTGACTTGCTGTGCGTCCTGGCTTAGGGCGATGGCCCGATAGGGGCGGAAGTGATGCAGACCCGGTCGATCCGGTGCGGGCAACGCGTCGGCCCCCTCCGGCGAGGCGGACGCTGGCGGCGGCGCGTGTTCGACGCGCCCGGGAACGCGCGACATGGCGGCGTCCAGTGCGCGCATCAGGGCGCCGTATCGCACCACGTAACCGAGTGCGGGGACGCGGTGATCGAGATAATCAATTTCCGTGCTGCCGAAGCGTCGCGCTTGCGAGACGTGAATATGTTGAATCGGTGTGCTGTCGAGCCCGGACGCGTTGTGCGGCCAGGCGCCGGCGCGCGCGAGAATCTGGCGGCTGCCATGCGAGAGCGCGAGGGTGCGCGGGTCGTCGTACCCGGCCTGCGCGCCGCGCGCGTCCACCAGCGCGATCCGTAGCTGCGGCGCGCGCTGCGCGAGCAGAAGCGCGAGTGCCGTGCCGACGGGGCCGGCGCCAACGATCGCCAGATCGAACCGACGCGCGCGACCGGCGTCCGCCACGGGGGCGGCGTGGGCGGAGACAGCGGGGGCCTGAGCGTCAGTCATCAGCCACGCATCAGCGCTTCGATCTCGTCGGCATCGACCGGCACGTCGCGCGTGAGCAGCGTGCAGCCGTCGGCGGTCACGACCGCATCGTCCTCGATGCGAATGCCGATGTTCCAGTAGCGCTCGTCGATGTCCGGCGCGGGACGCACGTAGATGCCTGGCTCGATGGTCGTCACCATGTTCGCGGTCAGCGTGCGCCACGGACGTTCGCCGTTCGGACCCTCCTCGCGGTACTCGCCGCAGTCGTGGACGTCCATGCCGATCCAGTGCCCCGTGCGATGCATGTAGAAGCGGCTGAACGACTTGTTGGCGATCACGTCGTCGAGGCCGCCCACCGCATCGCGCTTGAGCAGGCCCGTGTCGAGCATGCCTTGGGCAAGCACGCGCACGGCGGCGTCGTGGGGAGCGTCGAAGCGCACGCCTGCGCGCGTCACGTCGATAGCGGCCTGTTGCGAGGCGAGCACAATGTCATACAGCTCGCGCTGTGCCGCGGTGAACTTCCCGTTGACCGGGAACGTGCGCGTGATGTCCGATGCGTAGCCATCGAGTTCGCAAGCGGCATCGATCAGGCATAGATCGCCGTCGCGCAGCTTGGCGTCGCCGGCGCGATAGTGCAGCACCGTCGCATTGGCGCCGGTGGCGACAATCGAACCGTAAGCGGGGAATTGCGAGCCGTTGCGGCGGAATTCGTACAGCAGCTCGGCTTCGAGGTGATATTCGCGCAGCCCCGGGCGCGACGCCTTCATCGCACGCACATGGGCTTCTGCCGAAATCTTGCCCGCGCGCGCCATGATGTCGATTTCGACGGGGTCTTTGACCAGACGCATCTCATCGAGGATCGCGCGGATATCGCGTGCGGCAGACGGTGCCGACACGCCCGTTCGGCCCTGCGCGCGCACCGCGCTCAGCCAGTGACGGACCTGACGATCCTGCTGTGCCGACGCCCCGAGCGCATAGAACAGTGCCGGGGCGTCGGCGAGCAGTTGCGGCACGCGTGTATCGATCTCGTCGATGGGGTAGGCGGCGTCGAATCCGAAGGTCTCGCGCGCGGCTTCCGGGCCGTAGCGATAGCCGTCCCAGATCTCGCGTTCTTCGTTCTTCGCGCGGCAGAACAGGATGGAATGACCCGTGCGGCTGTCGAGCACCACGACCGCATCGGGCTCCGTGAAGCCTGACAGGTAATAAAAATAACTGTCGTGACGATAGGGATAGTCGCTGTCGCGGTTGCGCGGCACTTCGGGCGCGGTCGGCAGAATGGCGACGCCGCCACCGGCCTTGCGCATCTGTTCGATGACGCGCTCGCGGCGGGCGCGGTACGGGGAATCAGTCATCGCGGGCTCCATTTCGGTCGGTACGGTCGATTGAAAACGTCGTCAGGCGATTCTACTGCCGGGTGGGCGGTTGTGCCGGGCTTGCACGTCGGCATCCAAGGCGACGAGTTGTGCCGGGGTGCCAACGTTTTCCCACAGACCATCGAAGCGCTCGCCGCTCACATGCCCTGCGGCGATCGAGCGCTGGTACAGCGGCGTGAGCGCCATGCGCGTGCCCGAGGCGATGTCGGCAAAGAGCCGAAGGTCGTACAGCGCGATGCTGCCGAACGTCAGCGCCTGGGCCGTGGGCGGCGCGGCGTCGGGGAGATACAGTTGGCCAGCCGGGTCGAGGGCGAAGTCACCTTTCGGATGAAACGGTGGGTTCGGCACCATCACCAGGTGCATGCCGGGCGTAGGCTGCGCGGCCATGCGTGCCGCGTGAGGGCGCAACGCCGCGTAGTCGAACGAGGTGAAAATATCGCCCGCGATCGCCAGGAACACGTCGCCGGCGCCTTCGAGCAAGGGGCGTGCGCAGGCGATTCCGCCGGCGGTTTCCAGGGCTTCGCGCTCGGCCGAGTACGCAAGCCGAACGCCGAATGCGCGGCCGTCGCCGAGCGCGGCCTCGATCTGCGCGCCCAGCCAGGCGTGATTGATCACGATATCCGTGAACCCCGCGCGCGCCAGCGCTTCGATCTGCCAGACGATGATCGGCTTGCCGCCAACACCGAGCATTGGCTTGGGCGTGGCGTCGGTGAGCGGGCGCATGCGCTCGCCGCGCCCGGCCGCGAAGATCATCGCCTTCATTGCGGACATGCGGTGCGCCTCAGAACGTGTAGCCGACATCCGTCTGCTGGCCAGTCAGTGCATCGAGCAACTGGGCCAGCGGGCGGAGCGGCGCGTAGCGGTCGGCGACCTTGCGCGCGTAGCCGAGGAAGCGCGGCGTGTCGGCCAGATAGCGCGGCTTGCCGTCACGATAGTTGATGCGCGCGAAAATACCGAGCACCTTCAGATGGCGCTGCAGCCCCATCCATTCCGCCTGACGGTAGAACTCGCCGAAGTCGGCGTCGACCGGCAGGCCGGCCTTGCGGGCGCGTTCCCAGTAATACGCCAGCCAATCGAGCTGACGTTCCTCGTCCCAACTGAGGAAGGCGTCGCGCATCAGCGAGATCACGTCGTACGTGAGCGGTCCGTAGACGGCGTCCTGGAAGTCGAGAATGCCGGGGCCCGTGGTGCCCGGCAGGCCCGGCATCAGATTGCGCGGCATGTAATCGCGGTGCACGAACACCTTGGGTTGCGCGAGCGCATTGTCGATGAGCAACTGATTGACGCGGTCGAGCGTCGCCCGTTGGTCCGCGCTCAGTGTCACCTTCAGGTGCTTGCCAACGTACCAGTCCGGGAACAGATCGAGCTCGCGCTGGAGCAGTGCCGTGTCGTAGGCGGGCAGCACGTCCGGGCGGGACTGCATCTGCCAGACGATCAGCGCATCGAGCGCGGCACGCATGAGCGGGCGGGCATTGTCCTCGTTGATGACGTCGAGATACGTCTCGCGCCCGAGGTCCGTGAGCAGCAGGAAACCCTGCGCAAGATCTTCGGCGAGCACCTTCGGGGCCTGCAGGCCCGCGTCGGCGAGCAATTGGGCGACGTGCACGAACGGACGGCAATCCTCCTGCGGCGGCGGCGCGTCCATCACGATCAGGCTCGGATGGGCAGGATCGTGACTGCCGATACGGAAGTAGCGCCGGAAACTGGCGTCCGCGGAGGCCGGCGCCCACTGCGCCATGTCGAGCGCGAACGGTTCGGCGATGCTGGCGAGCCAATGGCCGAGGGCTTGCAGGCGAGAATCGGTGGCGTTGGAGAGCGCGTGGGAAGCGTCGGAAACACTCGCGGAGGCGGTGGGATGTGCGGTCATGATGGGGGTCGTAAACGTCTTGCCATATAATACCCGATCATGTTTTCCAGACGCCCTGTTTCTCGACCTCGATCGACCGTCCCGAATGTCCCGGCAACGCCGTGCAGACATGCGGGATTGGCTGCCTGCAAGCGGCGCCTCGATTGTCACGCTGTTTGCGTACATGCCGGATAAACAAGTCCATACGAATGATGTTTCTTCGCTGCGGCGCCTGATGCGCGCGCGCCGAAAGCCACTGGCACTCCTGCTCTCCCTGCCGGGCGTGTGGTGTTCGCTCGCCGGTGCGCAGGAAGCCCCCCCTCCCGATATTGCCAAGAGCGACGGTTTGATGTTGCGCACGGTGCCGGCGCTCGTCGACAACCCGTTGGGCGCCGGTGAAGACGTGCCGATGTATGTGCGCGGCATGCACCTCACCGGCCGGACCAACGTGGATGCGACGGTCGATGGCGACGCCGAGGCGCGCAAGTACCGTTCGTTCGTGAAGGGCGATCGCCTCACGTACGATCAGGACTCTGACGAGGTCGTGGCGCGTGGCAATGCGCGCTTGTCGCAAGGGGGCAATCTGTTCCTCGGCCCCGAGGCGCATATGTACACCGGTGCGGGCGACGGCTATATGCTGACGCCGACCTACAAGCTCGTGACGGGCGGTGGCGGAAAGTCGGAGCGCGCGGACGTCGAGGCGAGCAATGTGGTGACCCTGCAGCGCGGCACGTATTCCGCCTGCGCATGCACGGACGACGGCAAGACGCCGGCCTGGTACATCAAGGCGTCCGAGTTCGAGTTCGATCAGGAGCAGCAGGAAGGCACGGCGTACAACGGCATCCTGTTCTTCCAGGGCGTGCCGATTCTGGCCAGCCCGTATTTGTCGTTCCCGACGTCGAACGAGCGCCGCTCGGGTTTCCTGGCACCGACCTTCACTCAGTCGAGCCGCACCGGCTTCGAGCTGGCGACGCCGTATTACTTCAATATCGCGCCGAACCGTGACCTGACGCTCACCCCCCGCTTCATGACCAAGCGCGGTGTGATGCTCAACGGCGATTTCCGCTACCTCGAGCCGACATACGCAGGGTTGTTCCATTTCGAATACCTGCCGAAGGACCGAATTACGGGGGACGCCCGTTACACGTTCACATGGCAGCATAGCCAGTCGCTCGGCTACGGCGTGAATGGCTACGTCAACTTCACGAAGGTCTCGGACGACACCTATCCAGACGATTTCGGTGCCGGTACCAACTTCCAGACCGGTGTGCAGCGTGTCTACAATCGCGAAGCCGGGTTGACGTGGGGGTACGGCAATTGGTCGTTCCTCGCTCGAGTGCTGAAGTATCAGACGCTCGCGCCGACCGCGCCGCAGTATGAGTCGGTGCCGGAACTGTCGGCGACCTACAACAAGCTGGACTTCCACGGCTTCGATTTCACGATGCCGATCAAGTACAACCGGTTCCAGATTGCGTCGTCGACGGGGCAGCCAAATGGCGAGCGCCTTTATGCGCAGCCGACGTTGAGCTACCCGATCCTGACCCCTGGCTACTTTATCGTGCCGAAGGTCATCTTCAACGCGGCCGCGTACAACATCGATTATCCGAACGGCTCGACGATGCAGTCGTCGATCACGCGCACGGTGCCGACGGTCAGCCTTGATACCGGACTGACGTTCGAGCGCCCGCTGAACCTGTTCGGCTCGGCGATGCGGCAGACGCTGGAACCGCGCCTGTTCTATGTCTACACGCCATATCGAAATCAGAGTTCCATTCCGATTTTCGACAGCGCGGTCTCCGACTTCAACCTGGCGGAAATCTTCAGCGAGAACTCGTTCATCGGTGTCGACCGGATTCAGGATGCCAATCGCGTGACGGCGGCACTGACCTCGCGCCTGATCGATGCGGAATCGGGGGTGGAACGAGGCCGTGTCTGGTACGCGCAGCGCTACAACTTCACACGCTCGCTCGTGACGATGCCGGGCGGCACGCCGGAAGACGCTGGCATTTCCGACTTCCTGGTCGGGGGTTCGGCGTTGCTATACAGAAACATCACGTTCAGCACCGCCGTGCAATACAGCCCGAGCACGTCGGAGTTCAACCGGTCGGATGTCGGGGTGACATGGCGCCCGGGGGAGCGACGGGTGTTCAACGTGTATTACCGCTACCTGCGAAACCCCGTGCCGGTCGTGGGACAAACGGCGTTGACCGTCACGCCGATCAATCAGGTCGAACTTTCCGGTCAGTGGCCGATCACACCGCGGTTGGGCGTTGTGGGGCGATTGAACTACAGCATTACCGACAAGACCTTCATCGATGCCCTGGCGGGTTTCGAGTATGATGCCGACTGCTGGGCCTTCCGGGTGGGGCTCCAGCGCTACGCGACCAATGCCACCACGACAACTTCGCGTATCTTCGCGCAGTTGGAGCTAAAAGGCTTGACGAAGTCCGGCAACAGCGCCACAGAAGCCTTCAAGGTCGGGGTGCCGGGATATCAGGCACCGCCGACGAACCAGATTCCTTCTCGATTCAGCAACTATGAATGACATGTTTGTGAAGCGTGCCTCGCTGCTGGCGAGCCTGTGTCTCGCCGCCGGGGTGGCGGTGGCCCAGCCGGCGCCGGTCGGTGCCCGTGTCGCGGGAACGCCTGCGTCGTCAGTGCGCGCGGTCGATTCCATCGTGGCCGTGGTCAACGACAGCGTGATTACCCGCAAGGAACTCGACGCGCGTATCGAGGAGGCCAAGCACCAGCTCGTGCTGGCCAAGCGCCCGATTCCGGACGCCGATCTGCTGCAACGCCAGGTGCTCGAGCAATTGATCGTCACGCAAGTGCAGCTTCAACGCGCGAAGGAAGACGGCATCGTCGTGAAGGACGCCGACGTCGAGCAGGCCCTGCAACGCATCGCCGCCGACAACCATCTGAGCATCGATCAGTACAAGGCGCGACTGTCGCAGGCCGGTGTGCCATGGGACGCTTTCCGCAAGGAAGTGCGCGAACAGATCGTGATGGCACGCCTGCGCGATCGCGAAGTCGACAGCCAGGTGCAGGTCAGCGATTCGGAAGTCAACACCTTCCTCGCCGCACAGCGCGGTGCCACGGCGACGCCGTCCGAGACTGAGTACCGCCTGAGCGAAATCCTCGTGAAGCTGCCCGAGGGTGCGTCGCCCGACCAGGTGAGCGCGGCGCAGAAGAAGGCTGACGAAGCGCTCGACAAGGCGAAAGCCGGCGGAGATTTCGCGGCGCTTGCCAAGCAGTATTCGGATGCCTCCGATGCCGCCAGCGGTGGCGACATGGGCTTCCGCATTCCCGAACGTATTCCCGATCTGTATCTGAGCCAGATTCAGAAGCTGAAGCCAGGGACGGTGGTCCCGCAGGTGCTTCGCAGCGACAACGGTTTCCACGTCATCAAGCTGGTCGAGACCCGCAAACAGGGTGGAGAGCAGGGCATGACCGTGCCGCAGATCCATGCGCGTCACATCCTGATCCGGGTGGGCGATGGGGTGTCGGAAGCGCAGGCGCGTCAAAAGCTGCTCGACATCAAGGCCAAGATCGAAGCGGGCAAGGGCGATTTCGCGGACTTCGCGCGACAGTTCTCGGTGGACGGCTCGGCATCGCAGGGCGGTGATCTTGGCTGGATTTCGCCGGGTGAGACCGTGCCGGCATTCGAGCGCGCCATGTCCGAACTCAAGGACGGTCAGATCAGCGACCCCGTGCGCTCGGAGTATGGCTATCACCTGATTCAAGTGCTGGGTCATCGCGAGACACAGGTCTCGGGCGATCAGGAGCGCAATGTCGCCATGCAGGAACTGCGTGGCCGCAAGGCCGAACAGCAGTACCGCGACTGGTTGCAGCAACTGCGCGACAGTGCTTACGTCGACTATCGTCTCAATAACGCGCAGCAGTAAGCGGCGTGTGAGACATTTCACTCCCCCTCTCCTTTCTCTCTCGTCCCAGGCATGACTTCCGACCGGTCCTTCGTCCTCGCCATCACCACGGGTGAACCGGCGGGCGTCGGGCCGGAGTTGACGGTGCAGGCACTCGCGAAGTGCCTGTCGCCGGCGGAAGGTGCCACCGCCGTCAGCGTCGACGCCCCCCTTGCCCGTTGCCAGTTCGCCGTGCTCGGCGATGCGTCGCTGCTCGCTGCACGCGCGCAGGCCGTGGGGCTCGGCGACGCGTGGCAGGCATTGCTGGCCGCTGCTCGCGTACGTGTGGTGCATCATCCGCTCGCCGTCACGGCGCAGCCCGGGAAGCTCGACGCCGCCAACGGTCGTTACGTGCTGGCCTTGCTCGACGATGCCATCGATGGTGCGCTGGCGGGCACGTATGACGCCGTCGTCACGGCGCCGCTGCAGAAGAGCACGATCAATGACTGCGGCGTGGCTTTCACCGGCCACACCGAGTATCTTGCCGAGCGCACCGGCACGCCACGCGTCGTGATGATGCTGGCCGGCGGCGGACTGCGCGTGGCGCTGGCGACGACGCACCTGCCGCTCGCGCAAGTGCCGGGCGCGATTCGTCGCGACGATCTGCTGAAAACGCTCGTCATCCTCAATCAGGATCTGATGCGTCATTTCGGCGTGACGCGTCCGCGCATTCTCGTCACCGGACTCAATCCGCACGCAGGGGAGTCGGGCTACCTCGGCCGCGAGGAAATCGACGTCATTACGCCGGCCCTCGACGACGCACGCGCCGCAGGCATCGACGCCCGCGGCCCGTATCCCGCCGATACACTCTTCCAGCCACGCTATCTCGAAGGGGCCGATGCGGTCCTCGCGATGTACCACGACCAGGGCCTGCCGGTGCTCAAGTACGCGAGCTTTGGCGCAGGCGTGAACATCACGCTTGGCCTGCCGATCATCCGCACGTCGGTCGATCACGGCACGGCACTCGATCTCGCGGGTACCGGGCATGCCGAGAGCGGCAGCCTGCTTGAAGCATTGCGTACGGCGGCCACCATGGCGGCCAACGCCGCGACACACGCATCATTGACCGCAGGCGCGAGCGGCGATCCGCACGCCCCAAAACCGCGTTCATAAGGAATTTCACATGAGTAGCGCATCGAAGCGCACGGGCGTCCAACAGGGCCACGTGGCGCGCAAACGTTTTGGTCAGAATTTTCTCGTCGACATGGGCGTGATCGACGCGATCGTGGGCGCGATCTCGCCGCGCACCGACGACCTGATGGTCGAGATCGGGCCGGGGCTGGGTGCGCTGACGACGCCGCTCACGGAGTGGCTCGCGCATCTGCATGTGGTCGAACTCGATCGCGACCTGGTCGCACGGCTTACGCGCAAGTTCGGTGAGCGCGTGAGCGTGCATGCGGGCGATGCGCTCGACTTCGATTTCGGATCGCTTGTTCCGGCGGATCGACGTGACGAAGCTCCGCTGCGTATCGTCGGCAACTTGCCGTACAACATCTCAAGTCCGCTGCTTTTCCACCTGATGCGCTACGCCGCGCTCGTGCGCGATCAGCACTTCATGTTGCAGGACGAAGTGGTCGAGCGCATGGTCGCGCCAGCGGGGTCGAGCAACTACAGCCGGCTCTCGGTCATGCTTCAGTATCGCTACTGGATGGACAAGGTGCTCGACGTGCCGCCGCAGGCGTTCAATCCGCCCCCGAAGGTCGACTCGGCCGTGGTGCGGATGATTCCGCGTGCCGTGGCCGACCTGCCGCAGGTCGATCTGGAGGTGTTCGGCGCGGTGGTGGCGCAGGCGTTCTCGCAGCGCCGCAAGATGCTGCGCAACACGCTGCACAGCTACCGCGATCGTGTCGATTTCGACGCGCTTGGATTCGATCTCACGCGCCGCGCCGAGGACGTTCCGGTCGACGAATACGTGAATCTCTCGCGCGCTATCAGTGGCGTCGGTTCACCAGGCTGATCCCGGCGAACACGAGCACGACGGCGCCCGCGAAGCGCCAGCCGACGGATTCGCCGAGCACCAGCACGCCGAACGTCACGCCGAAGAGCGGACTCAGGAACGAGAACGACGCGAGGCGGGCGGCGCTGTAGCGCGTCAGCATCCCGAACCAGATCAGGTAGCTTGCAAACGCCACGCCAATGGACTGATAGGCGAGGCTGACCCATGTCGTGGCCGTCATCGGGCCGACGTGCACGCTGCCTGTCCCCAGTGCCAGCGCGCACAGCAACACGGCCGAGACGGCGAGTTGGTAAAGCAGCGTCTTCGACGGCGCGGCGCTCGCCAGGCGTGACGCACGGACGATCACTGTCGTCATTCCCCAAAACACGCCAGCGAGGAGACCGAGCAGGTCGCCGGGCCATGTTTTCGCGAGGTCCGAACCGCTGCCGTCGGAGAACGCCACCACGATGCCGCAAAAGGCGACGGCCATGCCGAGCCATTGCATCGGTCGCAGCCGTTCGCTCGGCACCGTCCAGTGAAGACCCATGGCGGTAAAGCACGGGGCCGAGTACAGAAAGACGGCCATGCGCGAGGCCGTCGTGTGCGTCAGGCCGACGAAGATGCAGAGGAATTCCAGCGAGAAGAGCAAGCCCGCGAGGAGGCCCGCCGGCAAGGTGCCATCGCCGGTGAAGAGCTTCTGACGGCGCCACAGCATCCAGCCGCCGACAAGCACGGTCGCGATCAGCGAACGCAGGCCGGCTTGCAGCACGGGCGGCACGACAGGCACGGCCAGTTTGACGGCGACCTGCTGGCCGCCCCAAACCGCACATAGGCCAAACATGATGGCGAGCGCGGCGGCATCGATCGGACGCGGAGTGGTTTTCATGGAATTGGTTCGGATGGCGACGTATCGTGAGCCCGCTACGCTGTGTCGCACATTGTCTCCGATCCCGGTCGCTTGGGCATCATTCTGGTGCGGGCAACAGGGGTAATGCGGGGTGTATTGTTTCGTCTCGCGACACAATGTTTCCCTATTCTGCGGGTTTATTGCACATAGCCGTGCCGATACAATGCTCCGCACGGGCCATGGTGCCCACCCCCTGCCGTCATTTTCTGCAACATTGCGCATGTACAAGAAAGGCTCCGCCGTCGAACTTCAGTTCTCCCCGTCACGACTCAATGATGGGGCCGGCGATCCGTACTGGATCGATCTCACCCGCGACGAAGCGCAAGCCCTGCTCGCCGCGCTGCAATCGCATCTGAGCCGACCGGAACACGCTGCCTCGGGCACCGAATCGCCGCTTGTGTTGTCGCTGTTTGATCCGGGGGCAACGAAGACGACCGAAACGACACAGAACGACGGCGTTGCGCCGGTCGTGTCGGGTGATACGGCATCGGCCTACCGCCAATGGGTCTGCGTGATCTGTGGCTGGATTTACGACGAAGCGCTCGGCTGTCCGGACGACGGCATTGCACCCGGAACCCGCTGGGAAGACGTGCCGGAAGATTGGCGCTGCCCGTTGTGCGACGTGGGCAAGGAGGACTTTGCGATGGTGGAGTTCTGACGCGTCGGGCCGGTCTGCACAGAAGTTGCCGGCACGCTGTTGTGTCATCCGGGTAACGGCCGCCGCAAATGGTCGGCCGCTACCGCATGGCGCGCAGACTGGGCGGGCTTTACAAGCCGCCCTTGGCCGAATGCTTCTGGATCAATTCGATCTTGTAGCCGTCCGGATCTTCGACGAAGGCGATGACCGTGGTGCCGCCCTTGACAGGACCGGCTTCGCGGCTGACCTTGCCACCGGCCGCACGGATTGTGTCGCACGCAGCGTAGGCGTCGTCGACTTCGATGGCGAGATGGCCGAACGCGGTGCCGATTTCATACGTCTCCACACCCCAGTTGTAGGTCAGCTCGAGCACGGTGTGCTCCGACTCGGCGCCATAGCCGACAAAGGCCAACGTGTACTTGTACTCGGCGTTCTCGCTCTGACGCAGCAGTTGCATGCCGAGCACGCGCGTGTAGAAATCGATCGAGCGCTGCAGGTCGCCGACGCGCAGCATGGTATGGAGCATTCGCATGGTGTTTTTAACCGATGGGGACAACGAGAACTCGATTGTACCCGCGCGCATGAAAATGAGCTGCATTCACGCAGCGTTGAGCCATTCTAACGATCAGGCGCGATCGTACGGTCAGAATTCCGGTAGCCACTCGGGCGCATGCGACTTGAGGGTGTCGCGCGCAGACTCGAACTCCGGGAAGATCGACGCCACGGCTTGCCAGAAACGAGGCCCGTGGTTCATCTCCTTCAGATGTGCCAGTTCGTGCGCGACCACGTAATCGATCACGCCCAACGGGAAGTGGATCAGCCGCCAGTTCAAGCGGATACGCCCGTCAGCGCTGCAACTGCCCCATCGCGTCGTGGCCGACGACAGCCCCAGCGCCGAATGGCGCACGCCGAGGCGCTCGCCATAGACTTCCAGCCGTGTCGTGAAGAGTTTGCGGGCTTCCTGCTGCAGCCAGCCTTGCACGCGGTCGCGCATCTGCTCCGGTGCGGCTTGCGGTGGCAGATCGAGCCACAACGTATGCGTATGGATGTCGTACTGCGCAGCGCGAGCGCTCGCGCCGAGTCGAATCGTCAGCGTGTGGCCGAGGAACGGCAGCGTGGTGGCGTCGGTCCAGATCACGCGCGGAATCACACGACGCGCGGCGCGGTCGCGAAATTCGGCAATCTTGTTGAAGATCCAGCGTTTTTTCTCGACGACGGCCGCCTCGACATCCGCGAGCGTGACCCAGCGCGGGGCCGTGACGGCCAGTCCCGACTCGTCGATCATGAACCCGATGGTGCGTCGTGAGGAGCGCTTGAAGCGGTAGTAGATGGCATGACCGTCGAGCACGATCACCCGCTCGCCGGCGGCGGGCATTCGACGCGGACCCGGTGCCCCCGACGTGGGCCCGTGGCGTGTGCTCGTGTCGCTGCCCGAGGGGTTTAGTGCGACGGAAGGGCCCGGCGCGTCGGTGGCCACGCCATTCGCTTCGGCCGCCGGGTTGCCGAATAAATCGAGTTCCATCTGGGGAACGGCTGTCTCATGCCGGGAGCGGGTGTCGCGCATAGCGTATTTGACTTTCGACATGAGACGGTCTCGGGGGATGGCGTCAGGTCCGTGGCGTGGTGTCGGGCTTGTCCGACGAGGCGGGTGAATCCGACGATTGGGCCGCGGTCTTCGCCGGCTTTGCCGTATAGGCACTCGGGTCGATACGCACCATCTCGCGCTCGATCCACTCGGCCACGTCGGCGTTGACGGCCTCGGCCGTGCGGCCTGCCGTCTCGATGACCGGCCCGATCGATACGATCACTTCCCCGGGTTTTTTCATGAACGTGTTGCGCGGCCAGACGCGTCCGGCATTGTGCGCGATGGGCACCACAGGCGCGCCGGTCGCCGTTGCGAGACGCGCGCCGCCCGACTTGTACTTGTTGCGCGAGCCAGTCTTCGTGCGCGTGCCTTCCGGGAACATGATGATCCACGATCCTTGGGCCAGGCGCTCGCGACCCTGCGCAACGACCGACTGAAACGCATCGGTGCCTTTGCTGCGATTGATGTGAATCATGCTGAGCAGGCCCAGCGTCCAGCCGAAGAATGGCACGTAAAGCAGCTCGCGCTTGAACACGAAACACAGCGGACGCGGCATGAGTGCCGGCAGCGCAATCGTCTCCCAGGCCGACTGATGCTTCGACAACAGGACCGCGGGGGTATCCGGCAGATTTTCCCAGCCGATGACCCGGTAGCGCATGCCACACAGCTTGTCGCCCACCCAGATGACCACCTTGCACCAGCCCGCCGCGACCCAGTAGCGTTGCACGCGCGAGAGGAACGGGAAGGAGACGATGCACGCGATGGCGTACGGAATCGTCCAGACGATCTGGAAGATGAAGAAGAGAATCGAACGAAGTTGCAACATCGGATCTTGGCCTGAAATAGGGTGCCGGAGCGATTGTCCTACGCGCGCTGATGCGCGTCCTGGGTTATGAGGCGGGCACGCGCCGCGCCACTCACGCGCTCTTGGCGTCCTCTTCGGCGAGCAGGTCGTTCACAAACGCCTGCAGGCTGTCATGCACACGCGTGCCTTCGGGCAGATTGCCTGCGGCGAGCGTCTTTTTGCCCTTGCCGGTCAGCACCAGATGCGGGCGTGCGCCGACCGCCGCCGCCGCCTGCAAATCGCGCAACGAATCGCCTACGGCCGGCACGCCGGTCAGGTCGACCTCGTACCGGCGCGCGATTTCCTGAAACAGGCCGGGCCTCGGCTTGCGGCAGTCGCAGGCGTCGGCGGCGGTGTGCGGGCAGAAGAACACGGCGTCGATGCGGCCGCCGGCGGCGACGGCCAGCTTCGACATCTTGGTGTGCATGGCACCGAGCGTCGCCATGTCGAACAGCCCGCGCCCCACGCCTGACTGGTTCGTCGCCACGACGACCCGGTAGCTGGCCTGATTCAGGCGGCCGATGGCCTCCAGACTGCCGGGCAACGGTACCCACTCATCCGTCGACTTGATGAACTGATCCGAGTCGGCGTTGATGACGCCGTCCCGGTCGAGAATCACGAGCTTGCGGGCGGCGGGGCCGGGGGTGCGGTCTTTACGCGAATCCATGACGAACGGGCTTCCGGGACATTAAGCCGCAATCAAGCGGCGAGCTTCGAGAGATCGGCCACGAGGTTCATCTTCAGATGCAGATGGCTGAGCAGGGCGAGGCGATTGTTGCGCAGTGCCTCGTCGTCGGCCATCACCATCACGTCGTTGAAGAACGCGTCGACGGCATCGCGCAGGTCGGCCAACGCCGACAATGCTTGCGCATACTCGTGTGCCTTGAACTTTTCATCCACCACCGGGGTGACTTTGTCCAGTGCGGTGGCGAGTGCCTTCTCGGCCGGCTCGATCAGCAACGACGCCTTGATGACGCCCTCGGGCGGCGGCGCCGTCTTCTTGAGGATGTTGCCGATGCGCTTGTTCGCGGCGGCAAGCGCGTCGGCTTGCGGCAGCGCGGAGAACGTACGCACGGCCTCCAGGCGCTCGATCACATCGCTCAGGTCAAGATAGATCGACGGGGAAACCAGCACGGCCTCGATCTCGTTGGCGGCGTAGCCACGCTCACGCAAATAGCCACGCAGGCGATCGAGCACGAACTGGTAGACGTCGCTCAGGTAGGCGTCGCTGGCGACACCCGACGTAAATTGTTGGTAGGTCACGTTCAGCAGGTCCGACAGCATGACCGGCAGGCGCCGCTCGACGAGCATACGCGCGATCCCCAGCGCATGGCGGCGCAGCGCGAACGGGTCTTTCTCCCCAGTCGGTTGCAGGCCGATGCCCCAGATGCCGACGAGCGTCTCGAGCTTGTCGGCCAGCGCCACGAAGAGACCCGTGTCGCTCGCGGGCAGGGCGTCGCCCGCGAAGCGCGGCTGATAATGCTCCGAGCAGGCGCGCGCGACGTCTTCGGCTTCGCCGTCGTGACGCGCGTAATACGTGCCCATCGTGCCTTGCAGTTCCGGAAACTCACCGACCATATCGGTCAGCAGGTCGGCCTTGGCCAGCAGGGCGCCGCGCTCGGCCAGTGCCACGCCGTTCTGGTCCGCGCCGCGGATCATCTGCGCAATGGCGCCGGCCAGTCGCACCAGACGTTGCGTACGCTCGAACTGCGAGCCCAGCTTGTTGTGATAAACGACGTTCGCGAGCTGCGGCACACGGTCCGCGAGCGGCTTCTTCTTGTCCTGCTCGAAGAAGAACTTCGCGTCCGCGAGACGCGGGCGCACCACACGCTCGTTACCCGTGACGATCTGCTCGGGCGTGTCGGTCGCAATGTTGGAGACGATCAGGAAGCGGTTCGTCAGACGGCCGCCCTCGGCGAGTGGCTTGTCGGTGAGCGCGAAGTACTTCTGGTTCGTCTGCATCGTGAGAATCAGACATTCCTGCGGCACCGCGAGAAATTCCTCCTCGAAGTGGCAGGCGTAGACCGCGGGCCATTCGACGAGTGCAGTCACTTCGTCGAGCAGTGCGTCGGGCATGATCACATGATCGTTGCCCGCCGCGTCAAGCAACTGCGTGCGAATCGCGTCGCGGCGATCCGCGAAACCGGCAAGCACCTTGCCTTCGGAGGCGAGGGTCGAGGCGTAAGCGTCGGCATGCGCGACGACGACTTCGCCGTTCGACAGGAAGCGATGTCCCAGCGTCTGGTTGCCCGAGGCGAGGCCAATCGCCGTGGCGGGCACGACGGTGTCGCCATGCAGCGCGATCAGGCCGTGCACCGGGCGCACGAATTGCACCGTCTCGCCGTCCGGACGCTGGTAGCTCATGACCTTCGGGATCGGCAGTTTGCCGAGCGTCTCGTCGAGCGACCCTTGCAGCGCGTCGCCCAGTTGGGCGCCCGCCGCCGTGTAAGTGTGGAAAAAGGCCTCGGCCTTGCCATCCATCGCGCGCTCCAGGCGGGCGACCGGCAGGTCGGCAAAGCCCATGGCGGCAAGCTTCTTCGCCAGCGGCGGGGTTGGGTTGCCGTCGGCGTCGAGGGCGACGGAGACCGGCAGTACCTTGGCGCGGATGGTCGCGTCCGGGGCGCGTTCGAGCACGTTCGAGATCGAGACGGCCAGGCGTCGCGGTGTGGCGTACGGCGTGACGACGCTCGCGTCCGTGGTGAGGCCGCGCGAGCGCAGGCCGTTGGCAATGCCGTCGGCGAACGCGTCGCCCAGACGCGCCAGCGCCTTCGGCGGCAGTTCTTCGGTCAGCAGTTCGACCAGCAGGGTGCGTTGTGCGGTGCTCATCATGCGGCTTGCGTTTGAGTTGGGACGGCAGGGGCGTTCAGCATCGGAAAGCCGAGCTTCTCGCGCGAAGCGTAGTAGGCCTGTGCGATCAGGCGCGACAACGCCCGGATACGGCCGATATACGCCGCACGTTCCGTCACCGAAATGGCGCCGCGCGCGTCAAGCAGGTTGAACGTGTGGGCGGCCTTCAAAATCATCTCGTAGGCGGGCAGCGCAAGTTCGGCTTCGATGAGGCGCTTGGCTTCGCTCTCGTAGTTGTCGAAGAAGCCGAACAGCATCGGTTGATTCGAATGCTCGAAGTTGTACGTCGACTGCTCGACTTCGTTCTGATGGAACACGTCGCCATAGGTCAGGCGACGCGTGACGGGGCCGTCGGCCGTTTGTTCTTCCCACTCAGTCCACACGAGGTCGTAGACGTTCTCGACCTGTTGCAGATACATGGCCAGACGCTCGATCCCGTAAGTGATCTCGCCGAGCACCGGCTTGCAGTCCAGCCCGCCGACCTGCTGGAAATACGTGAACTGGGTCACTTCCATGCCATTGAGCCACACTTCCCAGCCTAGGCCCCAGGCACCGAGCGTGGGGTTTTCCCAGTCGTCTTCCACGAAGCGCACGTCGTTTTCGGTCAGATCGAGGCCAAGCGCGCGCAGCGAACCCAGGTACAGGTCGAGAATGTTCTCCGGCGCTGGCTTGAGCACCACCTGGTATTGGTAGTAGTGCTGCATGCGATTCGGATTCTCACCGTAACGGCCATCCTTGGGACGGCGCGACGGCTGCACGTAGGCGGCGCGCCACGGCTCGGGGCCGATCGCGCGCAGGAACGTGGCAGTGTGCGAGGTACCGGCGCCGACCTCCATGTCGTAAGGCTGGAGCAACGCACAGCCTTGCTTGTCCCAGTAATCCTGCAAAGTCAGGATGACTTGTTGAAAGGTAAGCATGATGAATTCGCGCGGACGATCAGAAAAAATGCGGATTTTGCGCAGTCTTTCGGCCCGGCCGCGAGCGCGACCAAAAGACTAAAACATTGAATTTTAGCGGGAATTCGACTTGAACGGGGCGTCGATGCCCTTCGGACAGCGCGACAGGGGGATTTTCACGGCCCCCCGCGTCATTTCGATGTCGTTGGTGCGACCTCGGCGCGACTCAGCGCACCCGGCGCGACATCGCCAGTCCGAGGCCCAGCGCGATCAGGGCGAGCCCCAGCGCGGGCAGGTTGCCAAAGCGGACGTACGGCGTGAGGCCGCTGTAAGGCTGCACGCTGCCCGTGAGAGCGCCCGTGGTCATCGTCGGCAGACGGCCCTGTACGCGGCCGTGCGCATCGATGATCGCCGTCGTGCCGGTGTTCGTCGCCCGCAGCATCGGGCGTCCCGTTTCGAGCGTGCGCATGCGCGCAATTTGCAGATGCTGGTCGAGCGCGATGGTGTCGCCGAACCACGCGAGGTTGGTCGAGTTGGCGAGCACCGTCGCGGGCTCGGGCATGCTGCGCAGCGTCTGGGCGATTTCCTCGCCGAACAAGTCTTCGTAGCAGATGTCGAGCGCCACGCGCTGGTCGGCGACCGCGAAGCCGCTCGGCGTGGCCGTGCCGCGCAGGAAGTCGCCCAGCGGGATGTGCATCATGTCGACGAACCAGCGAAAGCCCCACGGAACGAATTCGCCGAACGGCACGAGATGATGCTTGTCGTAGCGGTGCAGCGTCGCGTCGCGCGGCGTGACGCCGAACAGGCTGTTGGTCAAGTCCGTGGGGCCGCGATCGGTGAACGTGGCACCGACGGCCCCGAGCACCACGTGGGAGCCGGTGCGATCGGCGAATTCGCGGATCGGGCCGGCCACATCGGGCGGAATGCCTTGCAGCAGCACGGGGAAGGCGGTCTCCGGCGTGATGATGAGGTCCGCCGGCGCGGCCACGATCATGTCGCGATACAGTGCCATCGCGTGATCGATCCCCGTGCGCTCGAATTTCATGTCCTGCGCGATATTGCCCTGCAGCAGCCGAACGGTGAGCGGCTTGCCCGACGGGGTGGTCCAGGCGTGGCGCGCGAGCCCGGCACCTGCGCCGAGCAGCGCCAGCACACCGGCGACCGCCGCCAGTCGCCGGGCCGGCCCAGCCGGTGGTGTCGTGTCGGCGACGGGAAGCACTGCGCGGGCGAGCCAGGCCGCCGCAAGTGCGGCGAGTCCGCCAATGCCGTAGACCCCGATGAGCGGCGCAAAGCCTGCCAGTGGGCCATCGACATGGGCGTAGCCGGGCGACAGCCACGGGAAGCCGGTGAAGACGGTGCCGCGCAGCCATTCCGCGAGCGTCCATGCCCCCGCGAACGCGAGGGTACGCCACGGGCCGCTGGGGGAGACGCCACGCGTGATGAACGTCGCCAGCGCAGGATAGATCGCGAGATAGATCGAGAACAGCAGCACGGCTGCGCCAGCCATGATGCCGGGCATGCCGCCGTACGTATGCATGCTGATATAGAGCCACCAGATGCCGGACGCGAACGACGCGACGCCGAAACTGCCGCCCAGCCAGAGGGCTTCGCGCCGCGACGCGCTGCGCTCGACGAGCGCGAACAGCCCGGCCATGGCAAGCAGTTGCAGCCACCAGACATCGCGCGGTGCGAAGGCGAGGGTCTGGGCGATACCGGCCAGGCCGGCGAGCGCGCGGGCACGCCAAGCGGGCCACGAGCGCCGCTCGGGCGCGTGGAGGGTCATTTCCTGCATGGGTCGATGAAGACGTTGATCGGAACGTGGGTCAAGACGTCAGGCGGACGGATCGGCGCCCGCCGTTTCCATGCGCCGCAACAGCAGCACGTGAATCTGACGGCCGTCGGCACGCAGCACTTCGAACACGAGATTGCCCATGCGCATGCGCTCGCCACGACGCGGCACACGGCCGAACTGGTGCGTGATCATACCGCCGATCGTGTCGTTCTCGGCATCGACGAACTGCGTGCCGAACGCCTCGTTGAACTGCTCGATCTCGGTGAGGGCACGAATGCGATACGTGCCGTCGGGCGCGGCAATGATGTTGTCTTCTTCCTCGTCGAAGTCGTACTCGTCCTCGATATCGCCGACGATCTGTTCGAGCACGTCTTCAATCGTGATGAGGCCGGCCACGCCGCCGTATTCGTCTACGACGATGGCGATGTGATTGCGATTGACGCGGAAGTCGTGCAGCAGCACGTTCAGACGTTTCGACTCAGGAATGAACACCGCCGGGCGCAGCATGTCGCGCACGTCGAAGTCGTGATTCGCGTAGTAACGCACCAGATCCTTCGCGAGCAGAATGCCGATGATGTTGTCGCGATTGCCTTCGTACACCGGATAGCGCGAGTGCGCCTGTTCCAGCACGAAGGGGACGAACTCCTCGGGCGTCTGCTCGATGTTGATGGCGTCCATTTGCGCGCGCGGCACCATGATGTCGCGGGCGCACAGGTCGGCCACCTGGAACACGCCCTCGATCATCGCCAGGGAGTCGGCGTCCATCAGGTTGCGGGCGTGGGCGTCTTGCAGAATTTCGAGCAACTCGGCACGCGACTCCGGCTCCGGAGAAATCAGATCGGTGAGGCGTTCGAGCAGCGAGCGGGGTTTATCGGTGTTTTTTCGACCGGGTCGACTGGGATAAGGGTCGTTCATGACGGCGCGTCCAAGGTGGGCGGACGCCGAGCTGTTACAGGAAGCTCAAGGATACACCAGATGTACGGCAACTCTGCGTCAGTACCGCAGCGTCTCGTGGCGCCGACTTCGTGCCCACGCGATGCCGCGGATTTCAGGACGAACAGACGACGTCAGCGCGCACCGCAGCGGTGCAGCACGGCTTCCAGCGCCGGATCGGGCATGCCGGCGTCGCGCAGCGCCTTGACCGTGCGCGCGACATAATCGTGCGTTGTGCCGTAGCGACCCTGCGCCTGATCGAAGACCTTGCGGATGATGTCGTCGGGCAGGCGGCCGGCGTAGCTTTTTACGTCGCGTCGCATGACAAATGCGAGCGCGGGTGCGCTGCGGCCGTCGGCGAGGCAGCAATTGAGCCATGCCGGACGATACGAGCCCATCGCCATCTCGCGATACCAAAGCGTTTCGAGTTCGGCGCGTGCCTTGGCTGCCGAGAGCCGCAGGGCCACCCCTGCGCACGACCCGCCACGGTCGAGGGCGAGTACGAGTCCCGGCTGCTCGGGGGTGCCTCTATTGACGCGCGACCATAGATACAGCCCCCGGTGATAACCGAAGACGCGAGCGTGCAGGCTCTCCTCGACGGGCAGGCCCGGATTCCAGATGAGCGAGCCGTACGCGAAGATCCACAGATCCTCGCGACCGTCCCAGTGGGCGAGCGCGGTATCCAGCGAGCCGGCGAGTTCTTGCTGGCTCAGATGACGGGCGTCGCCGAGATCCGGTGGGTACTGGTTGCACTGGGGACCGCTCGACACACTGGCCGGAAGCGTTTCGGGGGCAGTCGGGCGATCGGGGCGGCGGTCCATGCGATATCGGTTCAGGCGCGGCGCGTGTTGGCCGGTGTGCGGGTCTTCGGGGACTTTTCCGCCAAGTAAGGGTCGGCGTAGCCGAGACCGGTGAGAATCTCCGTTTCGAGGCCTTCCATCTCCTGTGCCTCATCGTCCGCTTCGTGGTCGTAACCTTGCGCGTGAAGCACGCCGTGCACGATCAGATGGGCGTAATGCGCTTCGAGCGTAATGCCCTGTTCGGTCGCTTCTCGCTCGACCACCGGGCAGCACAACACGATGTCGCCCGTTACCGGGTCGCTGTCGTCCTGCGCATAGGCAAATGTGAGCACGTTGGTCGCGTAGTCTTTGCCGCGATAGCCGCGGTTCAGCGTCTGTCCTTCTTCCGCGTCGACGAAGCGCAGGGTCAGTTCGGCGTCGGCGAGCAGCGCGGCCTGCACCCAGCGACGCAGCGCGGCGCGCGTGAGCAATGCCTTGTGCGTGGCGAACGCCGGACCGGCCACGAACTGGTGCGTCAGCGTGAGCGCGTGACGCGGCGAACGCGGGGCCCGCTCGCTCATGCCTTGCCTCGCGATGCGCGGGCGGCGCGCGGGGCGCGTTCGGCCGACGCCCGCGCGTCGAGGCTGGCTTCGTCGAGCTGCGCGTGCGCGTCGTAAGCATCGACGATGCGGGCGACCAGCGGGTGACGCACCACGTCCACGCTGGTAAAGCGGGTCACGGCGATGCCGCGAACGTTCTTCAGGATCACCTGGGCTTCCATCAGGCCGCTCTTCTGGCCGCGCGGCAGGTCGACCTGCGTGGTGTCGCCGGTCACGACCGCCTTGCTGCCGAAGCCGATGCGAGTCAGGAACATCTTCATCTGCTCGGGCGTGGTGTTCTGTGCCTCGTCCAGAATGATGAACGCGTGGTTGAGCGTGCGGCCGCGCATGTACGCGAGCGGCGCGATCTCGATCATCTGTTTTTCGAAATACTTCTGAGTCTTGTCGAAGCCGAGCAGATCGTAGAGTGCGTCGTAGAGCGGACGCAGGTACGGGTCGACCTTCTGGGCCAGATCGCCGGGCAGAAAGCCCAGGCGTTCGCCGGCTTCCACGGCGGGGCGCGTCAGGACGATGCGCTTGACGGCGTCGCGCTCCAGGGCGTCGACGGCGCAGGCCACGGCCAGATAGGTCTTGCCGGTGCCCGCCGGGCCGATGCCGAATGTCACGTCGTGCGACAGGATCTGCTTGAGATAGTCGCGCTGTGCCGGGGTGCGACCGTGCAGGTCGCTGCGGCGCGTGTGCAGCACGGGCGATCCGTCTTCTGTCTCGCCGGCGGCAAACGGGTTGTCGTCGCCGTGACGCACGCTCGGCACGAGCCCCTGACGCGACTCCACGAGTCCCAACTGGATATCGTCGACCGTCAGCGGCTCGGTCGCGCGGTTGTAAAAGCTCTCGATGGCCTGGGTGGCGATTGCGGCGCTCTTGCCGCGAACGGAGAAGCGATGGCCACGGCGGGAAATGGAGACGTCGAGCGCCTGTTCGATCTGACGCAGGTTCTCGTCGAGCGGGCCGCAGAGGTTGGCCAGACGGCGATTGTCGTCGCGCGGAGCGGTGAATTCTTGGACGGGTGCTTTCAAGATGATCCGGTCGGGTGCCTGTTCAGATCGTTCGATGGAGTCGCCGGGGGCAGGCTCGGGCATGCGATGCATGGGGTAGGCGCGCCCGAATCTGCCGGATCCGATCATAGTCGCAAATTTCGGTCAGTGCGTGGTGAGCAATTCGCCACGCAGCGAGTGCGGGTAGGCGAGCGTGATCACGACGTCGGTCATCTGGCCGATCAGGTGGGCGCGCTGGGCTTCGGTTGCCGGGAAGTTCACCACGCGGTTGTTCTCCGTGCGGCCTTGCAGCTCGTTGGGGTCCTTGCGCGACACGCCTTCGACGAGAATACGCTGACGCGAGCCGACCATGCGCTGGCTGATGCGTGCGGCGTTCTCCTCGATCACCGCCTGCAAATGTTGCAGACGGCGCAGCTTGACCTCGCGCGGCGTATCGTCCGGCAGGTTGGCGGCCGGCGTGCCCGGGCGCGGGCTGTAGATGAACGAGAAGCTCGTGTCGTAGCCGATCTCGTGAATCATCGCCATGAGCTTGTCGAAATCCTCTTCCGTCTCGCCGGGGAAGCCGACGATGAAGTCCGACGACATCGACATGTCCGGGCGCACCTGACGCAGGCGGCGGATGATCGACTTGTATTCCAGCGCGGTATAGCCGCGCTTCATCGCCGAGAGCACACGGTCGGCGCCGTGCTGCACGGGCAGGTGCAGGTGGCTCACGAGCTTGGGCACCTTGGCGTACGTGTCGATCAGGCGTTGCGTGAATTCCTTCGGGTGGCTGGTCGTGTAGCGGATGCGCTCGACGCCCGGTACCTCGGCCACATATTCGATGAGCAGCGCGAAGTCGGCGATCTCGCCGTCGGCCATCGTCCCGCGATAGGCGTTCACATTCTGGCCCAGCAGCGTGATTTCGCGCACGCCTTGTTCGGCCAGGCCGGCAATCTCGGTAAGCACGTCCTCGAACGGGCGCGAGACTTCGTCCCCGCGCGTGTAGGGCACCACGCAATAGCTGCAGTACTTCGAGCAGCCCTCCATGATCGAGACGAATGCGGTCGCTCCCTCGACCTTGGCGGGCGGCAGGTGATCGAACTTCTCGATTTCCGGGAACGAGATGTCGACCTGCGAGCGCCCGGTGACGCGGCGCGCTTCGAGCATCTGCGGCAGACGGTGCAGGGTCTGCGGGCCGAACACCACGTCCACGTAGGGGGCGCGCTGCACGATGGCGGCGCCTTCCTGGCTGGCGACGCAGCCGCCGACACCGATGACCAGGTCCGGCTTGATTTCCTTGAGCGCGCGCATGCGGCCCAGATCAGAGAAGACCTTTTCCTGCGCCTTTTCGCGTACGGAGCAAGTGTTGAACAGGATGACGTCGGCGTCTTCGGGAGAGTCGGTCTTTTCCAGACCTTCGGCGGCGCCGAGTACGTCCGCCATCTTGTCCGAGTCATACTCGTTCATCTGACAGCCGAACGTCTTGATGTAAATCTTCTTTGCCATTGAGTGTGCGCCGTTCGCAGTGGTTGACCTGGGGGCGTCCGTATGAGTGTTTCAGGGGTTCAGTCTTGCCCGGCCGCGAGAGAAAAGCGGCGGTCCAAACGCAAAAGCCGGCGTGGCCGGCCTGTCCGGACCTCCGTAGCGGGGCCGGTGTGTGGTGCACGCATTATAGCGCGTATAGCGCGTGCACCGTGGCGGGCGGGGCGGCGGCCGACTAGCGGTTGTCCTTCATCGCGGCCGCGATGGCGCGCACGTTGTGCTGGAACAACTGAAGGTAGGTCGTGGCTTCCGGATTCTGCGACAGGGCATCGGAGTACAGCTTGCCGTCCACGCTCACCTTGGCGTCCTGGGCGATGCGCTGGATCAGGCGCGGATTGGAGATGTTTTCCATGAAGACGGCCTTGATCCCGGTACGGCGGATCACGCGAATCAGGTTCGCCACGTCCCGGGCACTGGCTTCGCTCTCGGTCGACACGCCTTCCGGGGCAAGGAACCTGACGCCGAAGCGCTGGCCGAGGTAGCCGAAGGCGTCGTGCGACGTGAGGACAACGCGGCGGGCCGGCGGAATCGGGGCGAACTGCTTGTTCGCCCAGGTGATCAGGTCATCGAGTGCGCCGCGGTAGTTCCTGGCGCGTTCCGCGTAATAGGCGCTGCCGGACGGGTCCGCTTGCGACAGGGCGGCGGCGATGTTATCGACCATCGTTTTGACACGTTCGGGATCCTGGAACATGTGCGGGTCGGGCACGGTCCTTCCCTCGTCGACCATGGTGCGCGCTTTGAGGCCCTTGGTGACGGTGACGAGCTTGCCGGGATAGTGGCTCGCCTTCATCAGGCGCGGCATCCAGCCTTCGAAACCCAGGCCATTGACGAAGAAGAGCTTGGTTCCCGAAATCTTGGCGACATCCGTTGGCGTGGGCTCGTAGACGTGCGTGTCCTGGTCGGGACCGACGAGCGTCGTCACGTCGACCCGGTCGCCACCGACAGCCTTGACGATGTCGGACAGGATGCTGAAGCTTGCGGCAACAGGCAGGTGCGTGTCCTGCGCGCGTGCCGGGCTGGCGAGCGCCAGCGCCATGGCGAGCAGTGCGGCGAGGCGCGCTGCGCCAAACCACGATTTGCCAGCCGATTGACCCAATCCGAACATGTTTTCCTCTCTCAAAGCGCCGGGGCCTTGGCCGCATTGGCGTGGCCCGGCGTGGCGAGCAGCGCGCCCAGGTAGGCGATGCCCGCCGTCAGAATGATGGCCGGTCCCGAAGGGCAGGCCAGGTAATACGAAAGCAGCAATCCGATCACGCTCGACGCGCTCGCGACCACCCAGGCCACGAGCAGCATGCCCGGCAGCGTGCGGGCGACGAGCCGGGCGGTGGCCGCCGGCAGCATCATCAGTCCCACGGCCATGAGCGTGCCCATCGCCTGAAACCCCGCGACGAGGTTCATCACCGTGAGCACCGTGAAGCCCAGGTGATAGCGCATCACGCCCCTGCCGTGGCCGTGGCCGAGGAACGCCGGATCGGCGCTGTCGAGCACGAGACCGCGATAATGCCATCCGAACCATACAAGCGTCACGGACGCGATCGCGGCCACGAGAATCAGCGACGGATCGTCCACCGCGAGCACCGAGCCGAAGAGCAGGTGCATCAGGTCGACGCTGTTGCCCCATTTCGAGACAATCACCACGCCACCGGCCAGCGCCAATAAATAGAAGCCCGCGAACGATGCCCCCTCGTCCAGCCGCGTACGGCGGCTCGACAGTCCGGCGAGCAGGGCCACCAGCAAGCCCGCCACCATCCCGCCGCCCGCCATCCAGGGCAGCGACAGACCGCCAATCAGGTAGCCGATGGCGGCGCCCGGCAACACCGCATGCGAGAGCGAATCGCCCATCAGGCTCATGCGCCGCAGCAGCAGGAAGACCCCCACCGGCGCACAGCCGACCGACAGCGCGAGGCTGCCCACCAACGCGTGGCGCATGAAGTCGAACTCCGAGAACGGGCCGACGATCAGATCGAGAACCGCGCTCATCGGTGGCTTCCCCCCGAGGTCGTGATCGTACCCGGCGCGCGCGAGCCCGCGTGGGGCGGCAAGCCATAGGCCGCCGACGCGGGGCCGGCAATGCGGGCGGTGTAGCCGCCGGCGCCGGACAAGCCCGCATGCGCGCCGCCACCCGCACTGTCGGTAGGCGGCAACCCACCGTGCAAACACTCGGCCGGCGTGCCCGTCGACACGAGCCGACCGGCCATCACGGCGACGTGCGCGAAGCGCTCGCGCACGAGCGGCAGATCATGGAGCACCGTCACCACCGTGCGTCCCTCGCTGCGCCATTGATCCAGCAAGGTGAGCAACAGTTCCGCCGAAGGCAAGTCGATGCCGGTGAGGGGTTCATCCAGTAAAACGATCGGGGCGTCTTCCACAATCAGCCGCGCGAAGCGGGCGCGCTGCCACTGCCCGCCCGACAATGCTTCCAGCGCTTGCGTTCGTTTGTCGGCAAGACCGACGCGTGCAAGGGCGTCGTGAGCGCGCTCGACTTCGTCGCGCCCGAGACGTCGTGCGTCGCCCGTGCGTCGCCATGTGCCGGTCAGCACGTACTCTTCGACACACATGGGGAATCGGTGGTCGGTCTCGGGCCGTTGCGACAGGTAGGCGACCGGCCCGTCGCAGACGATCTTGCCCGTCGAGGGCTTTTGAAGGCCCGCGAGCGCTCGCAGCAGCGTGGTCTTGCCGCCGCCATTGGGGCCGACGACCGCGCAGAGCACGCCGGGCGCAAAGGTCACGCTGACGCGATCGAGCGCCACGTTCGGTCCGAAGTGAACCGAGAGATCCTGGCAGCCAATCACGGGGCGACCCCCTGCAGAGCCCAGTAGACGAGCGCCCAAAGCGGCAGGAGCACCAGCAACGTCAGGACGGTGCGTTCCCAGCCAGCCAGGCGGTAGAGCCAAACGGAAAAACGGATCATGGACGACGCATGGATGGATTAGGCGTCGGCGCGGCGACGCTCAGACACAGTTTGCAACTGTGTAATAAATGCAACAAGGTTGCATTATGGCACGAATCGATGCGCGTCGCCGTGTTCTTGGATCGTCGGGGCCGTTGGGCTCGAGCGGTCGGCGAGGCGTGCCGGGACACGGCACGTTACATATCGGCGCAGCAGAGTCGGGCGAACCGGCGTAACATGGGTTCAAGCTCGATTCACTGGCACGCTGTTCGCTTCATTCCAGGGATCGGCAATTTGCAAGGTATTGATGAGACGGTGGCATGGTGGGCGGCAGCGGCCCGGGTCGGAACCTTCCGGCAGCGGGCAGGGCGAGCGCCGCAGGCATGCCGATATCGCCCAGGAGGTTCGCTCGTTCAGACATCCGGCCGTCGTCGACTTTCCGCTCGCGACACCATGCGTCCCTGCATGATGATCGCACGACCTTCGCGACTTCGCGCAGTCGCGTCGCCTCGACAGGAAAGCACTCCATCACGCGCCCACGTCTTCGCGTTCGTCGACGTCGTCGGGCCGCCCACTTTTTTCCGCAAACGCCCACGCACGGCGCGCCGAATGTGCGTGGGAAAATCTATCGGATAGATAGCATTCCTTAGTAAGCGTCGACGAATTCAAACACGGTCGAATGCAGACAAACCCGAGTGCGCATTGCGTGGAAAAATTGACGAAGAATCGCGCGGTTTGTGAGGCGGTTCCGCCGACGTGCGCAATGCGTAGATGAGGCGCAAACCCGCATGGAATATGGCGGATAGACGATGCTTAGCGCTGCGGAAAATATCTAGCGACAGTTTTTTTGTTTTGTGCATATGATGAGGTAACGGTTGCAATTTTCAGCGACAAGTTTAAAGTCAACCTAAACCTATTTTGAGTCGTTCATGTGAGGGAGGGGACCGTGCGAAAGGTTTCGCGACAGTCGCTCCGGCATGCAGTGAGCCAGGTCGAAACCTTTGCGCAGTCATCCAGGTCTTAGGCAACAGAGCGGACATCGCGTCGCGATGTTTTCCGATGAGGCGGGGGTGAGGCATATGGATATTTTCAGCCACTACACGACACGTTTCGAAGCACGCAAGGAAGAGGAATACAGCATCCAGGAGTATCTGGAGATCTGTAAGAAAGACGCGACGGCTTACGCATCGGCTTCCGAGCGGATGCTGCGCGCCATCGGTGAGCCTGAACTCATCGACACGCACCACGACCCGCGCCTTTCGCGGTTGTTCTCGAACAAGATCATCAAGATCTATCCTGCCTTCCGTGACTTCTACGGCATGGAAGACACGATCGAGCAGATCGTGTCGTTCTTCAAACACGCCGCGCAAGGGCTCGAAGAGCGCAAACAGATCCTGTACCTGCTGGGCCCCCCGGGCGGCGGCAAGTCGTCGCTGGCAGAGAAGCTCAAGGCGTTGATGGAAGACGTGCCCATCTATTGCCTGAAGGGATCGCCGGTGCACGAATCACCCCTGGGCCTGTTCTCGCCCGACGAAGACGGCAAGATTCTGGAGGAGGACTTCGGCATTCCGCTGCGGTATCTCAATACGATCCCGTCGCCGTGGGCCACCAAGCGCCTGAACGAATTCAACGGCGACATCACCAAGTTCCGTGTGGTCAAGGTGCGCCCGTCGGTGCTGCAACAGATCGCCATTGCCAAGACCGAGCCGGGCGATGAAAACAACCAGGACATTTCGTCGCTGGTCGGCAAGGTCGACATCCGCAAGCTCGAGGAATTTCCGCAGGACGACCCGGATGCCTACTCGTATTCGGGGGGCCTGTGCCTGGCCAACCGCGGCCTGCTCGAGTTCGTGGAAATGTTCAAGGCGCCGATCAAGGTGCTCCACCCGCTGCTGACCGCCACCCAGGAGGGCAACTACAAGGGCACGGAAGGCTTCGGCGCGATTCCGTTCGACGGTATCGTGCTGGCGCACTCGAACGAGGCCGAGTGGCAAAGCTTCAAGGGCAACCGCAACAATGAGGCTTTCCTCGACCGGATCTACATCGTGAAGGTGCCTTACTGCCTGCGGGTGACCGACGAGGTGAAGATCTACGAGAAGCTCGTCAAGAACAGCTCGCTCTCCAACGCGCCACGCGCGCCGAATGTGCTCAAGATGCTTGCCCAGTTCGCGGTGCTCACGCGTCTGAAAGAGCCAGAGAACTCCAACATCTTCTCCAAGGTCCGTGTCTACGACGGTGAGAATCTCAAGGACATCGACCCAAAGGCCAAGTCGTACCAGGAGTATCGCGACTACGCCGGGGTGGACGAGGGGATGACTGGGATGTCCACGCGCTTCGCCTTCAAGGTGCTCTCCAAGGTCTTCAACTTCGACAACACGGAAGTGGCGGCCAACCCGGTGCACATGCTGTATGTGCTCGAGCAGCAAATCGAGCGCGAACAGTACCCGGGAGAAGTCGAGAAGCGGTATCTCGCCTACATCAAGGAGTATCTGACGGCACCGTTCGTGGAGTTCATCGGCAAGGAAATTCAGACGGCGTACCTCGAGTCGTATTCGGAGTACGGTCAGAACATCTTCGATCGCTATGTGAATTTTGCGGATCTCTGGATTCAGGATCAGGAATATCGCGATCCGAACACCGGCGAGATCCTCGACCGCACCGCGCTCAACGACGAACTGGAGAAGGTCGAGAAGCCGGCCGGGATCACGAATCCGAAAGACTTCCGCAACGAGATCGTCAACTTCGTCCTGCGCGCGCGCGCCAACAACGCGGGCAAGAATCCGCTCTGGACGAGTTACGAGAAGCTGCGCGCGGTCATCGAAAAGCGCATGTTCTCGACCACCGAGGACTTGCTGCCGGTGATCTCGTTCAACGCGAAGTCGTCCAAGGAGGATCAGGAAAAACACGCCAACTTCGTCAACCGTATGGTGGAGAAAGGCTATACCCCGAAGCAGGTTCGCTTGCTCGTGGAATGGTATCTGCGCGTGCGCAAATCCTCGTAACCAATCGGGGCCTCTATGTCAGCAATCATCGACAGACGGCAAAACGGCAAGAACAAAAGCGCCATCAACCAACAGCGCTTCATCAAACGCTATCGCGATCAGATTCGACGCGCGGTAGCGAAGGCGGTGGCTGGGCGCAAGATTACCGATATCGATGGCAGCGGACAGGTCTCGATCCCGGTCAAGGACATTTCGGAGCCGTTGTTCCACCATGGACCCGGCGGGCGGCGGGAGATGATTCATCCCGGCAATCGCGAGTTCGTGGTGGGCGACAATTTCGAGCGTCCGCCGTCGGGCGCGGGGGGGGGCGGCAGCCGCGCCAGCGACTCGGGAGAGGGCGAGGACGATTTCGTCTTCAACCTCTCGCGCGAGGAGTTCCTGAAATTCTTCTTCGAGGACATGGCCCTGCCGGACCTCGCGAAACGCCGGCTCGCGCAGATTCCGGAATTCCGCAAGGTTCGCGCGGGCTATTCCGTCGACGGCACGCCGTCGAACCTGAACGTCATTCGTACGATGCGCAGCTCGCTGGGTCGCCGCATCGCGCTCACCGCGCCGTACCGCAAGCAGTTGCGTGAGCTGGAGGCCGCGTACGCGGACATTGTCTCGCGCGAGGGCGACACATCGCCACGCGCGCTGGCGATGTTGCCGGAGATGTCGCGGCTTCGCACGCGCATCGAAGCCATTCCGTACATCGAGAAGCTCGACCTGCGTTATTCGAACCGAATCATGCAGCCGCGGCCGCAGGCGCAGGCCGTCATGTTCTGCCTGATGGACGTCTCCGGGTCGATGGACCAGAGTCGCAAGGAACTGGCCAAGCGCTTCTTCATGCTGCTCTATCTGTTTCTGCGGCATAACTACGAGCGCATCGATCTGGTGCTCATCCGGCACCACACGACGGCGAAGGAGGTCAACGAAGACGACTTCTTCTACGCCCGCGAGTCGGGAGGGACGGTCGTCTCCAGCGCGCTCAAGCTGATGACGGAAATCATCGCGGATCGCTACTCACCGAGCGATTGGAATATCTACGGGGCGCAGGTGTCCGACGGCGATAACTGGGACGGCGATTCGCCCATCTGCCGCGATATCCTGATGCAGTCGATCATGCCCGCCGTGCAGTACTTCGCGTACGTGGAGGTGGCCAGCGCCGAGCCGCAGAACCTGTGGAACGAATACTTGTCGGTCAAGCAGCGGCACCCGAATTTCGCGATGCAGCGCATCATGGAGGCGGCCGAGATCTATCCGGTGCTGCACGACCTGTTCAAGAAGAAGGCGGCCTGAAAACCGCCCGGCGTCGGCCCCGCAACGAGGACGCATCATGGCGTATATATCCACCGGATCGGAATGGACGTTCGAGCTGATTCAGCGCTACGAGCATGAGATCGCGCGCATCGCGGCGAACTTCAGGCTCGACACGTATCCCAACCAGATCGAGATCATCACCGCCGAGCAGATGCTCGACGCCTATGCGACCGTGGGTCTGCCCATCGGCTATCACCACTGGTCGTACGGCAAGCACTTCCTGTCGTCCGAGCGAGGCTACAAGCGCGGACAGATGGGGCTCGCGTATGAGATTGTCATCAATTCGAACCCCTGCATCGCGTATCTGATGGAGGAGAACAGCATGACCATGCAGGCGCTGACCATCGCGCACGCCAGCTATGGTCATAACTCGTTCTTCAAGGGCAATTACCTGTTCCGCACCTGGACGAGTGCCGACGCCATCGTCGATTACCTGCTGTTCGCGCGCAACTACATTACCGAGTGCGAGCAGCGCTACGGCGAACAATCGGTCGAACTGCTGCTCGACTCCTGCCATGCGCTCATGAACTACGGCGTCGACCGCTACAAGCGGCCCAAGCGCCTGTCGCTCGCGCAGGAGCAGGCGCGCCAGAAGGAGCGCGAGAACTATCTGCAAATGCAGATCAACGATCTGTGGCGCACGTTGCCTCATCATCCGTTGCACGATGACGACGAGGACGACGGGCTCGATCCTGCCGAGTCTGAAGAGGCGCCGTTCCCGAGCGAGCCGCAGGAAAACCTGCTGTACTTTTTCGAGAAGAACGCCCCGAAGCTGGCCCCTTGGCAGCGCGAGATCGTGCGCATCGTGCGCAAGCTCGCGCAGTACTTCTATCCGCAGCGTCAGACCAAGGTGATGAACGAGGGCTGGGCAACGTTCTGGCACTACACGATTCTGCAACAGCTCTACCAGGAAAAGCTCGTCAACGACGCGTTCATGATGGAGTTCCTGCATGCGCATACGAACGTGGTGTACCAGCCGTCGTTCGACAGCCCGTACTACAGCGGTCTGAATCCGTATGCGTTGGGCTTTGCGATGTTCCAGGACCTTCGCCGCATGTGCGAAGCGCCGACCGAGGAAGATCGCCAATGGGCGCCGGACATCGCCGGCACCGACTGGCTGACGACGCTCGACTTCGCCATGCGCAACTTCAAGGACGAGAGCTTCATCCAGCAGTTCCTGTCGCCCAAGGTCATTCGCGATCTGAAGCTGTTCTCCGTGCTCGACGACGACCGCGACAGCCGCCTGCGCGTGACGGCCATTCACAACGACTCCGGCTATCGTGAGATTCGCGAGATGCTCGCACAGCAATACAACCTCAGCCAGCTGGAGCCGAACATTCAGGTCTCGCACGTCGATTTGCACGGCGATCGATCGCTCACACTGCGTCATGTGCAAAGCGATCGCAAACCGCTCGACGACAGCTTCGACGAGGTGCTCAAGCACGTGGCGCGACTGTGGGGCTTCACGGTGCGGTTGGAGACCGTGTTCGAGGACGGCCGCAACGAGATGACGCACGAGACCAAGGTCGAGAAGCGGCGGCGCTATGCGCTGAGTGCCTGATGAGGATTCCGTTCGTTGCGCTCGATCACGTGGTGCTGCGCACCAACGACATCGAGCGGCTCCAGCACTTCTATATCGATGTCCTGGGCTGCACGCTGGAGAAGGTGCAGGCCGGCATCGGGCTGGTGCAACTGCGCGCGGGCGACGCGTTGATCGATCTGGTCGACGTCGCTGGCGAAATCGGCCGCCGGGGCGGCGCGGCGCCGGGCCCCGAGGGGCGCAATCTCGATCACTTCTGTCTGCGGGTCGAACCGTTCGACGAAGTGGCCATCCGTCAGGCGCTGGCCTCGCACGGGGTGACGTTAGGTGAGGTTGTGCCGCGCTACGGCGCGCACGGCGAAGGGCCGTCGTGCTATCTCGACGATCCCGACGGCAATACCGTCGAACTCAAGGGGCCGCCGTTCCGTCCACATCGTTGAGTGCGGCGCGGCATCAGGCCGCCAACTGACCCAGCACGCTTTGATCGCGGCCCTTGTGCTTGGCCTGATAGAGCGCCTTGTCGGCGCGCTCGAGCATCGCGCTGATGACGAGCGGCTCGCCGGGTTGCCACGTGGCAATGCCGATACTGATCGTGATGGCCTCGCCTTTGTCGCGCGCCTTCTCGGGGAGCATGTCGGTGCTCGCGCGCTTGACCGATTCGCGAATGCGGTCCGCCACGCGCAGCGCTGCCTGTTGATCGATTTCCGGCAGCACCACCGCAAACTCCTCGCCGCCCAGGCGCACCGCGAAATCGCTCGGTAGCCGAATGCAGTGCTGGATCGTGCTGGCGATACGTTGCAGCACGGTGTCGCCGAACGGATGCCCGTAGCGATCGTTGACCTGTTTGAAGAAGTCGATGTCGATCAGCAGCACCGACAGGGGAATCGCACGTTGCTGAACCCGGTCGGCGACGAGGCGGATGCGATTGTCGAAGTAGCGGCGATTGTAGATCTGGGTGAGCGGATCGACGAAGACCTTCTCGACCAGGTCCGTGTTGGTGAGCGCAAGCGACTGGTACTGGCGCGTGATTTCCCAGACCAGGGCGAGCGTCGCCACGCCGGGCGATGCCAGCGCAAGCAGGCGTGCGGCATACCATTGATACGACGCGTCGTTGGGCGCTGTCAGCGAAAGCAGCAACTGGCACAGCGAGATGGTGACGACCACCCACACGAGCAGAAACAGTTTGTGAGACAGGCGCGTGACGGCCGCGACACGCCACCACAGCGCGACATAGGCGACGAAAAGCGCGCATAGGGCGAGCGTCTCGACACTGATGCCACCGACCGGACGCGGCATGACGAGCGGGCGACCGGTGCCGACCAGCGCCAGCGACACCGTCGCCCAGATGACGAGCACCGTGGCGCCATACCACGCCGCTTCCTTGTAGCCGGGACGAATATGCGGATCGCTGCGCGTGCGTGTATAACTGCGCACGCTCAGCATCACATACGCCGCGAAACTCGCTTCGGCCATCAACCAAAGCCAGAAGGGGGCGTGCGTGACAGGCGTCGTAATGCCGGCGAGTTGGTTCGCGAGCAACACCCCTTCGGTAAACATGAAGAGTCCGCGCAGCAGAAATGCGCATCCGAATTGCGCGAAATATCGCTTGCCGTTGTACAGGTACTGCACGCCGAGCAGACACGCGGTCGACAGATTGAGAATGCCGCCGGCCGAGACGAGGAAGAACGTCAGTAACGGATTGACGTCGCCCCGAATGGCGCGCGCGAGAAATCCAGCGAGCGTGAATGCGGCGCACGCGACCAGAATGGTGGTGGCGGCGACGCGATTGCCTGGTTCGGTACGGCTGATGGTACTTTTCATAGTTCTTATTCGCCAATCAACGACCTCGTGCCTTGCGCACGATCGCCCGTTTGCCGTTCAACTATCGCGCCCGAGACTGGCCGCAAGATCGTTGCCTCACGTGACCGTCCCGTTTCCCCGATTTTTCGCTAAATAGTTGAAAACTAAGATAAACATCGGAGAATACACGAGTTTCTTCGGGTTGGCATCCGTTTCGAATGGCGGGCGTTGCATTCCCGTTGGACCCTCGCGGAAGCGCGGATTTTGGGCGGCTCGCGCATTGTTTTCGGGCACGCGAACACGCGATGCCGTCGTCGGGAAAATAAATCGGAGCGGCACACCGATCCGCTCTGCGGAACTTGGCGTTGGCGAATTTCGGGGCGCGCGCGGGAGAATTCCCGCAACGCCAGTGATGACGGTGGATTGAAGCGCACGCAATTGATTTGGAGTCCGATTCGTGCGGAGGGGTGTGAGCGGAAATTGCATCGAAATCCATGGGATTCCTCCCGTAAGGTGGGCTGCGGCTTGGCAGCGACGCACTATCTGTACTAGAATAAAAAAAGCCAATCGCCGCGATTGGCCCATAGAAACAGAAGTCAAAGGGTTGTCGGTGTTCCTCGTTGCGCCGACATTCCGTTCCATCACACAATGAGTTCATGCCGTAGAACATTCGCGCGCTTTCAATAAGCGTGCACCGAGAGGCCCAGGCGCTCATGGCGTCGAAAGCTTGTCTCTCATGTCGCATTTCGCGACGCCTGGTTCGTCACCGTTGTCTTCCACAGACCTTCGGAGCGAACACTTCACAATTCGCAAGGCAGCTAACAGTTGTCATGCTTGTTTGACCGCGTTGTCACGCGGGGCGATTGCTATTGCCTCGCGCCAGCGCTGCCAACCCATTCAAAGGGAGCATGAACGTGGCGAAGCAGTACCGCATTTTCTATTTGGCCGGTTTCGGACTGCTCGGCGTTGCCGCCGCAGTCTCCGGTCTGCTGTATTGGCTGGGTGTCGATGCGCTCGTCAAATACCGGGGCGATCTGGTCTATTACACCCAGCAACACCTCAAGCTCGTGGCGATCTCGATGACGATGGCGATCGTGGTCGGCGTGCCTGCCGGCATGCTGATCTCGCGCCCGAAGTTCGAAAAGCATGCCGAGCGCGCCGTGCAGATCTTCAATATCGGCAATACGCTGCCCTCGCTCGCCGTGCTGGCGCTGTCGATGGCCGTGCTGGGTATCGGCGATCGGCCCGCCATTCTCGCGCTTTGGCTCGCCTCGCTGCTTCCCATCGTGAGAAATGCGTACGAAGGCCTGCGGCAGGTGCCGCCCGCCTTGCGGGAATCGGCGCGCGGCATGGGCATGACGCCCGCGCAAGTGCTGTTCCGTGTCGACCTGCCGAGCGCCATGCCGGTCATCGTCGGCGGCATTCGCACCGCCCTTGCGATCAACGTCGGCACCGCGCCGCTCGCATTCCTGATCGGCGCGGACAGTCTGGGGCAACTGATCTTCCCGGGCATCTATCTGAACGACCCGACGAAGCTGCTGCTCGGCGCCGGCGGGACCGCACTGCTCGCGCTCGTGCTCGACGGCATCGTCGCCTTCGCCAGCGGCCTTTGGTTCGCGCGTCACGGCGCCCCTGCTCGCTAAGGCAAAGGAGACCCATACTTATGCAAGTTTCATTTTCTCGTCCACGCAAGGGCATGACGCCGCGCTGGATACGACGACTCGGCGTGGCCTGTCTGGCGCTTGGTGTGATCGTCGCGGGCGCCGTGAGCGGCACCGCGCATGCCGAGACCCTCACGGTCGGCGGCAAGAACTTCACCGAACAGTTGATCCTCTCGGAAATGACGACGCAGTATCTGCGCAGCCTGGGGTACGACGTCGACCTCAAGAACGGTCTGGGCAGTGTCGTCATGCGTCAGGGCATGGAGAGCGATCAGCTCGATATCGTTTGGGAGTACACCGGTACCTCACTGATCGTCTACAACAAGGTCACCGAGAAGCTCGATCCGGAGCAGACCTATGCGCGCGTGAAGGAACTCGACGGCAAGATCGGTCTCGTCTGGCTCAATCCTTCTGCGCTCAACAACACGTACGCGTTTGCCGTGCCCGGCAATATCGCGCGCGAAGCCGGCATCGAGACGGTTTCGCAACTCGTGGACAGATTCCGAGCCAACCCGAAGATGCAGTTCGCCTTCGATTTCGAGTTCGTCGGCCGCTCGGACGGGCTTGGGCCGATGGAGAAGCTCTACGACTTCCATCTCGCGCGACGCAACATCAAGCAGATGGATCCGGGCCTCGTTTATACGGCACTCAAGAACGCGCAGATCGACGCCGGCCTCGTCTACACGAGCGACGGACGCAACAAGGGGTTCGATCTGAAGGTGCTGGCCGACGACAAGGGCTTCTTCCCGGCGTACGCGGCCACACCCGTGGTGCGTCAGGCGGTGCTCGACGCTCATCCCAAGCTCGCCGACGAACTCAACGCGCTGTCCGCGAAAATCAACAACGAGAACATGCGCGACATGAATGCGATGGTCGACATCGATCATCGTGCCGTGTCGCGTGTGGCGAGCGACTTCCTCAAGCAGGAAGGACTGGTGCAGTAACGGCGATCGCCCGTTGCTGCTCCTGAAAGTGACTGACCGAGGAGTCCCATGATTGAATTTCTTACCTATAACTGGCACCGCATCCTGATCCTCACCGGTCAGCATGCGTGGCTGGTGGCCGCGTCGGTAGGGGCGGCCATCGTGGTTGGCGTACCCCTGGGTGTGCTGGTCACGCGTTTTCGCTGGCTGTCGGGCGCCGTGCTCGGCCTGGCCACCGTCGTGCTCACCATTCCGTCGATTGCGCTGTTTGGCCTGATGATCCCGGTGCTGTCGGTCTACGGCATGGGGATCGGGCCAGCGCCGGCCGTTGCCGCCGTGTTCCTGTATTCGTTGCTGCCGATCATGCGTAACACGAGCCTCGCGTTGCAGCAGATCGACCCAAGCATTCGCGAAGCGGGCATCGGCATCGGCATGACGTTCTGGCAGCGCCTGCGCCTGGTCGAATTGCCGCTGGCCGTGCCGGTGGTGCTGGGCGGCGTGCGCACGGCCGTCGTCATGAATATTGGCGTGATGGCCATTGGCGCCATCGTCGGGGCCGGCGGTCTCGGGGTGTTGATCACCCAGGGGATCAGTCAGAGCGATACCCGGCAGCTCATCGCGGGTGCGGTCATGGTGAGTGTGCTCGCCATCGTCGCCGACACCCTGTTGCACCGCCTGCAGCGCGTGCTGACACCCAAAGGAATCCGAACCGTATGATTACACTCGACAATCTCACCAAGCACTTCGTCCAGAAGGACGGCACGCCCATGACCGCCGTGAATTCGGTCAGCCTTGACGTGCCGCCGGGCGAGATCTGCGTCTTCCTCGGCCCGTCGGGGTGCGGCAAGACGACCACGCTCAAGATGATCAACCGACTCATCAAGCCGACGTCCGGGCGCGTTCTGCTCAACGGCGAAGACACGGGCAACATCAACGAAATCGAACTTCGACGCCACATCGGCTATGTGATTCAGCAGATCGGCCTGTTCCCCAATATGACCATCGAGGAGAACATCACCGTCGTGCCGCGTTTGCTCGGCTGGGACAAGACACGTTGCCGTGCCCGCGCGACCGAGCTGATGGCGATGGTGGCGCTCGATCCGAAGCGCTATTTGTCGCGTTACCCTCGCGAGTTGTCGGGCGGTCAGCAACAGCGCATCGGTGTGATTCGCGCGCTGGCCGCCGATCCGCCCGTGTTGCTGATGGACGAACCGTTCGGCGCGGTCGATCCGATCAACCGCGAATCGATCCAGAACGAGTTCCTGCAGATGCAGCGTCAACTGGGCAAGACCGTCATCATGGTCAGCCACGATATCGACGAGGCGATCAAGCTCGCGGACCGCATCGCGATCTTCCGTCAGGGGCGCCTGGTGCAGTGCGCGCAACCCGATGCGTTGCTGGCGCGTCCGGTCGACGAGTTCGTGGCGAGCTTCGTGGGACATGACCGAATTCTCAAGCGTCTGTTGCTGGTGCGCGCAGAAGACGCGGCCACGCCGCAGCCGACCGTCAAGCCGCAGACAACGCTGGCCGAGGCTTACGGCATGATGGACGAACTCGACACGCGCTCGTTGGTTGTCGTCGACGAGAATGCGCGCGCGTTGGGTTACATTGCGCGTCGCGACACGCGTCATGCGCTCGGGGCGTGCGGTGAGCGGGTGCGCGAGTTCAAGGCGTCGGCGGTGGCGGGCGACAACCTCCGGGTGCTGCTCTCACGCATGTATGAGCACAACCTGGCGTCGTTGCCGGTGCTAGGCGACGACAACCAGTACCTCGGCGAGGTCACGCAGGATTCCATCGCGGATTATCTGAGTTCAGGCAAGTCGCGCGGCAACGGGGGCGGGACGATCACCGTGCCGCCGCCGCCGGGCGCGCCGCATGTGATCGCGAGTGTTCCCTTCGGTGCGACGGTGTAATCTGGCGCCCGATTCGAGACGATGGCTTGCGCGGTCGTCGACGGGTGAGCGTCACTGACATTCGCCCGGCAAGTCAACGAATGACGGCCCGATGTCTGGCCGTCATTTTTTTGTATTCACCTGCGCGGCGCAACGCTCGGGACAATCAGCAGGCAAGGAGTTGCAGGATGACGTGGGAAGCAATGATGGCGTGGCTCGACAACGCGCCGTGGGCACGATTGGCCGGTGCGTTGGCGATACTGTTCGCGGTGGCGCTGCTGGCGCAGGCGGTGGCGCAGCGCCTGATCGTTCGCGTGGTGCGCATGGTCGTACAGCGCACGGCGAATCGCTGGGACGACGCCTTGCTCGCGCATCGCGTTTTTCACCGCGTGGCGCGGATCTTGCCGTACCTCGTGATTCAGTTCGGCATCGCGTGGGTGCCGGATCTGCCGGCGAAAGCGCTCATGATCGTCGGCAACGTCGCGCTTGCGATGACGCTGCTCTACGCCACGCTGGCCATCGCGGGCATTCTCGACGCCGCACAAACGGTCTACGCGCTCTCGGAGCACGCGCGCACGCGCTCGATCAAGGGATACGTGCAGTTAGGCAAGATCGCGCTATACGTGGTCGCAGCGATCGCGATCGTGGCGACGATCATCGACCGCTCGCCGTGGCTGCTGCTCTCAGGTCTTGGGGCGATGTCGGCGGTGCTGTTGTTGGTGTTCAAGGACACGATCATGTCGTTCGTCGCCAGTGTGCAACTCACGTCGAACGACATGCTGCGCGTGGGTGACTGGATCGAAATGCCGCAAGTGGGCGCCGACGGCGACGTGGTCGATATCGCCCTGCATACCGTGAAGGTGCAGAACTGGGACAAGACGATCACCACGATCCCGACCTGGCGATTGATTGCCGAGAGCTTCCGCAATTGGCGCGGCATGCAGCAGTCGGGCGGACGCCGCATCAAGCGCACGCTGTGTGTCGATGCGGGTAGCGTCGGCTTTCTCGATGAGGCGGAGATTGCGCGCCTGTCACGGCTGCATCTGCTCGGGTCGTATCTGACGGATAAGCAGCGTTCGTTGGCCGATGCGAATGCGGCGCTGGGCGCGCTGGGGATTGCCGCGGCGGTACCGGCCAACACCCGGCGGCTGACGAACATCGGCACCTTCCGCGCGTATGCGCTGGCGTATCTGAAGGCGCATCCGAACATTCACGAGGGCATGACGTGCATGGTGCGCTCGCTCGAGCCGTCGGCCACGGGCATCCCGGTCGAACTGTATTGCTTCACCAACACCACGGTGTGGGCTGAGTACGAACGCGTGCAGGGCGATGTCTTCGATCATCTGCTCGCGATCCTGCCCGAGTTCGGCTTGCGCATGTACCAGAATCCGGCAGGCGCCGATCTCGTGCGTTGGCAAGGACAGCGGGCGGCATAACCACGCAGTGTCGGGGGAATGACGTCGGAGTGGGATATGGATGAACGAGACGAACTGGGTTGTGTGGGGAGTGAACAGAGCGAAATGCCGCCGATTGAACTGGGCGACATGGACAGCGACGAGGAACGGCAGTTGTGGAGTTTCGGCAACGACTTCGATGACGAGGAGTGGGCGTGGTGAAACGAGGCGAAGTGTGGGTCGTTTCACTGGACCCCGCCATTGGGTGTGAGATCAGGAAGACGCGGCCATGTGTCGCGATTCTTCTCGGACGACTCGCACGACGCACGAAGCACGACGCGATTGATATTGCACTCGCCTGACAGAAAGGGCTCCCGCAGGAGCCCTTTCTGAAGCAGCGCAACGATCCGACGCGAGAGCGTTACGGGTCGTTACGGAGCGTTACGCCGCGTTAGGACGCGTTATGCCGCCGATTCGTCAAGCGTCGGATAGTCGAGATAGCCGTGCGCGTCGCCGCCGTAAAGCGTGGCGCGATCCAGGTCGTTGAACGGGCCGCCGCGCTGCAGGCGCTCCACCAGATCCGGATTGGCGATGAACGGTTTGCCGAACGCGATAAGATCAGCGCGGTTCTCCTTGCGCGCCTCGATCGCCAGCGCGAGGTCGTAACCGTTGTTGGCCATGAACGTGCCCGTGAAGCGTTGACGAAGCTTCTGCAGATCGAAGCCGTTTTCGACCTCACGCGGACCGCCCGTGGCGCCTTCGACGACGTGCAGATACACCAGGCCGAAACGGTTGAGCTGTTCAACCGCGTACGTGAATACCGGCTCCGGATGGCTGTCGCCGCAATCGTTCGCCGGGCTGACCGGCGAGAGGCGGATGCCGACGCGATCGGCGCCCCACACATCGACGACGGCCTGCGTGACTTCCAGGGTCAGACGCACGCGATTCTCGATGCTGCCGCCGTATTGATCGGTGCGGTGGTTTGTCTTGTCGCGCATGAACTGATCGAGCAGATAGCCGTTCGCCGCGTGGATTTCCACGCCATCGAAACCGGCACGCTTCGCGCACTCGGCCGCATGACGATACTGCTCGACGATGCCCGGGATCTCGGCGGTTTCCAGCGCGCGCGGCGTCGGGTGCGGCTCGAAACCGTGTTCGGTGAAGGCCTTGCCCGCCGGTTGAATCGCCGAAGGCGCGACCGGCAGCGCACCGCCAGGCTGCAGCGACGCGTGCGAGATACGGCCGACGTGCCAGAGCTGGCAGAAGATCTTTCCGCCCTTGGCGTGGAGCGCGTCCGTCACCCCTTTCCAGCCGGCGATTTGCGCTTCGGTGTAGATGCCCGGCGTGAAGGCGTAGCCCTTGCCTTGCTGCGAGATGTTGGTCGCTTCGCTGATGATGAGTCCGGCCGATGCGCGTTGCACATAGTACTCGGCGTTCATCGGGCCCGGCGCGTCGTCGGCGCCGGTGCGGCTGCGCGTAAGCGGTGCCATCACGATACGGTTGCGCAGTTCGAGCGGACCCAGCCGGTACGGCGAGAAGAGGTCGGTGTCGAGCGCGGTGAGTTGAGGGTGTTGCGAGTCCGTCATTGTTCAGGGTCCTGTGAAAATGGGGGGATGCTGTCCTGCACAAAACTTGAATAGGTTACGGCAATTGCTGAAATCTCGCCGACGTCACCAAAGGCGACGCCTGTCGATGCAAAAACGCGCCGCGACGCTTGGCCATGCGTGTGCCGGTGCGAGGCATCACGGCGACCCGATGGCAGACATTACGCGCCGGCCGGGACGGGCTGACTCGGTGCGCGCCGGTTAATGCGCAGCACCATGAACGCGCCGATGATGCACACGCCGCCCGAGAGCATCGATGCCATTGTGTAGTTGCCGAGCGTGGCGCGCAGCGAGCCGGCGACCAGGGCGGCCGTTGCTGCACCGAGCTGGTGCCCCGCGACGATCCAGCCGAACACGATGGGGGCCGCGGTTTTGCCGAACACATCGGTCGTCAGGCGCACGGTCGGCGGCACGGTCGCGATCCAGTCCAGGCCGTAGAACAGCGCAAAGAGCGGCAGGCCAAAGAAATCGAAGCCGAACGCATACGGCAGGTAAATCAGCGACAGCCCGCGCAACCCGTAATACCAAAACAGCAACACGCGACTGTTGTAGCGATCGGAGAGCCAGCCCGAAAGCGTGGTGCCCACGAGATCGAGCATGCCCATCGCCGCGAGAATGCCAGCCCCCTTGACTTCGGAGAGCCCGTAATCGCTGCACATCGCGATGAAGTGGGTGCCGATGTAGCCGTTGGTGCTCGCGCCGCAGATGAAGAAGCTGAAGAACAAGAGCCAGAAGTCGCGCTTGCCGGCCGCCACGCGCAGTACCGACAACGCGTGGGTCAGCGGATTGCCTTGCGCGAGCGGGATATCCGGCGCGTCTTCAGGGGCGCCGACCGGGCGCAGGCCAACCGACCCCGGACGCTCCGGCAGGAGGAAGGCCACGAGCGGCAGCACCAGCGCAGCCACGATCGCCACGATCAGCACCACGGGTCGCCAGCCGTGACGCTCGATGATCGCGGCCATCATCGGCAGAAAGACCATCTGACCGGTGGCCGAGCTGGCCGTCAGGATGCCCATCGCCAGACCGCGATGCGTGTGGAACCAGCGGTTCGCCACGGTGGCTGCCAGCGTAATGGCCGCCACACCCGTGCCGCCGCCGACCATTACGCCCCAGATCAGCACCATCTGCCAGGGAGCGGTCATCAGGGACGACAGGGCCGTGCCCGAGGCGAGCAGCAGCAACGCCACCATGACCGTCGGGCGAATGCCGAAACGCTGCATTGCAGCGGCGGCGAACGGGCCAGTCAACCCGTATAGCGCCAGATTCACCGAAATTGCCAGCGAGATGGTGGCGCGGCTCCAGCCGAAGTCGTGCTCGAGCGGCACCATCATCACGCTGGGCGTCGCGCGAATGCCTGCCGACGCGAGCAGAACCAGGAATATCACACCGACGACGATCCAGCCGTAGTGGAAGTGACCGTTGATGCGCCTTGCGATGGCTGCCTTCATGGCGGAAATCCTTGCAGGGGATCGGTCTCGTCAGCCAATCCGGGAACGTTTGCGGGAACCGCGCTGTCTACGTTCACTCGTGTGGTTGTGACAGATCGGTAACATTAGGTTGCCATGTTATGAACCGATCGGTAACATGTCAAGTATTCGTTTGCGACGTCCGGGCGCTGCCCGGCAACGCGAACCATCGCCTTAAGGGAGCGCCGGATCATGGCCAAATCGACAGCGCCTGTCATGCCCGATGTGCCCGGGACGCCGGACCCGGCGAAATCAGGGGGGGAGTCGACCGCTGTAGCGAAGGCCACGAAGGCGGCCAAGCGCGAAGGCGCGGTTGTCCCTGCGCGCCGCAGCCGAACCGCGACTCGCTCGGGCAAGACCGAGCGGCATGTGACGCCGGCGTCCGTCGCGCAGCAGTATCTGCTTAACGCTGCCGTGGAACTCTTCCACACGGAAGGGGTGCGCGCCGTGGGCGTGGACGCGGTCGTCAAACGTGCCGGCGTCAACAAGATGTGCCTCTATCGCCAGTTCGCGTCGAAGGACGAGCTGATTCTGGCGTATCTCGATCACATGCAAACGGCGAGTCTGGCGCGTATCGACGAAAGCATTGCAAAACGGCGCGGCGAGCCGCGCGCACAATTGCTGCAAATCTTTGTGGATCTCTCCGAGCGGGCGAGTCGGCCCGGTTATCGCGGGTGCCCGTTCGTGAATGTGGCCGCCGAATTCCCCGACCCGGCGCATCCCGCGCGCCAGTCGGTGGTGAATTACAAGGCGGAAATGGTGCGGCGCTTCACCGAACTCGTCACGGCCGCGGGTCTGCGGGAGCCGGCGCCGTTGGTCGACGCGCTCTCGCTGATTCTCGAAGGCGCTTATGCGGCGAGTCAAACCTTCGGACCCGGTTCGCCGCCGCTACGTATTTTGCCGACGGTGGCGCGTCAGATCATCGACGCCGGGATGACGGGCGCGCTGGCGGCCGCCTGAGTGCCTTCAGGCCGCTGTTGCCGTGGCGGCCCGCCACTTATCCGTGGATCACCACGAGCAGGCCACGTGCGACGGATTTGCCGACGTTGCGAATCGCGTGGGCGCGATCGGCGGGATAGCGCGCGGTCTCGCCCGGCTTGGCGCGTCGCGAGCAGTGTTCGACTTCGATGTCGACCTGGCCGTCGAACACGGTGAAGTGTTCGCGCGTGCCCGGATCGTGCGGCTCGGAGACGAGTGCGGCGCCGGGTTGCAGCGTCAATTCATACCACTCGTATTTGCCCGCCAGCTCCATCGGCCCGAGGATCTTGAGCTGATACGCGTGCTCCGCGCCCGCCAATGTCGGAATTTCATGCTTGCCGATCACGCGTACCGGCTCGGGGTCGCCCGCCGGGGCACCCAGCAATTGGTCAAGGCGCACGCCCAACGCGTTGGCCAGCCGCCACGCCACGGCGATGGTCGGATTGGCCTTGTCGCGCTCGATCTGCGAGAGCATCGACTTGGAGACGCCGGACGCGCGCGAAAGCGTCTCCAGCGTCATGCCGCGCTCTTTGCGCAGTTGCTGAATCATGTCGCCGACCGGCGGCGGGGCCACCGGTGACATCGTCGATGCTGCGGGAGTACTTGCCATATGCATTCCGGGATATTAGAATTTTCCAATATATTGAAACTAGTTCAATATAAAGTATAGTTTCCGATAAGGTGAATGGCTGCATGGTAGCAGAGCAAGCGCTCGATGCCTGACTGCCCTTCGCGACCGGCCGGTATCCACCGATGCCGCTGGATTCCCACGACGGCGCTGCATAACGGCGCCGACGACCGCACCAAGGAGAGGCGCACGATGACCGCACAAACCCCGGAAGCCCGCGAAGGCTTCTACCGTCAACTGACCGAACGACTCGCAGACACGCGCCGGCAGGGCCTTTTCAAGCAGGAACGCGTGCTGATGTCGCGGCAGGGGCCGGAGGTCATGTGCGACGACGGGCAGGCCCGTATCAACCTGTGCGCCAACAACTACCTCGGCCTTTCGGGCAGTGAAACGCTCGTCAAGGCCGCGCAGCAAGCGCTGGAAGACTTTGGATTCGGCTTGTCGTCGGTGCGCTTCATCTGCGGCACGCAAGGTCCGCACAAGGCCCTTGAGGCTCGCATCGCCGCGTACCTCGGCACGGAAGACGCCATCCTGTACGCCGCAGCGTTCGACGCCAATGGCGGCGTCTTCGAACCGCTGTTCGACGAGCAGGACGCGATCATCTCCGACGCCCTCAACCACGCCTCGATCATCGACGGCGTGCGTCTTTGCAAAGCGCAGCGTCTGCGCTATGCCCACAACGACATGGACGACCTGGAGCGCCAGTTGCAGTCGGCGATGGGGGCGCGGCATCGCATCATCGTGACCGACGGTGTGTTTTCGATGGACGGCACGATTGCCCAGCTCGATCGCATCGTGGCGCTGGCCGAGCAATACGGCGCGCTCATCATGATCGACGAGTGTCACGCGACCGGGTTCATGGGGCCGACGGGGCGCGGCACGCATGAGCATCACGGAGTGCTCGGCAAGATCGACATCATCACCGGCACGCTGGGCAAGGCGCTCGGCGGCGCGATGGGGGGCTTCACGGCCGGGCGACGCGAGGTGATCGAGACCCTGCGTCAGCGCTCGCGCCCGTACCTGTTTTCGAACAGCCTGGCGCCAGCGATTGTTGGCACGTCGCTCGCTGTGTTCGACGAACTCGAACACTCATCGGCGCGACGCGAGCAATTGCATGAGAACACCGCATTCTTCCGCCGCGAAGTGGCAGCGCTGGGCTTCACCATCAAGCCCGGCACGCACCCGATCGTGCCGGTCATGCTCTTCGACGCCACGCTCGCACAGCGTTTCGCGCAGCGGCTCTATGAGCTGGGCGTGATCGCCACCGGCTTCTTCTATCCGGTGGTGCCGCACGGACAGGCACGCGTGCGCGTGCAACTCTCGGCGGCCCACACGCGCGATCAACTGAACCGGGCGCTGGCGGCATTCGCCCAGGCCGGCAACGAACTTGGCATTCTCAAGCAAGGTTGAACATGGAACGCATCCTCATCATCGGCGCCAATGGGCAGATCGGCAGCGAACTCGTCGATGCGCTGGCCGCGCAGTATGGCAACGAGAACGTCATCGCCACGGACATCGCACCCGGGCCGTCACGTCATGCGGTGCATTACGAGACGCTCGACGTGCTCGATGCCGCACGACTGGCCGCGCTGGTCGAGCGCTTCGGCATTACCCAGATCTTCCATTTGGCGGCGCTGCTCTCCGCAACGGGCGAGACCCGGCCGCTCCAGGCCTGGACACTCAACATGAACGGCTTGCTCAATGTGCTCGAACTGGCGCGCGAACGCCAGGGACTGCGCGTGTTCTGGCCATCGTCGATTGCCGCGTTCGGTCCGCATACGCCGGCCGTCGAGACGCCGCAGCTCGCCATCATGGATCCGACCACGATGTACGGCATCAGCAAGCAGGCGGGCGAGCGGCTGTGCGAGTACTACTTCACGAAGTTCGGCGTGGACGTGCGCAGCCTGCGCTATCCCGGCGTCATCAGCTACAAGACGCCCCCGGGCGGTGGCACGACCGATTACGCCATCGAGATCTTCCAGGCGGCGCGCCGCGGCGAGACGTACACCTGTTTCCTGAAGGACGACGCGACGCTGCCGATGATCCACATGCCCGATGCGGTGCGTGCCACGCTGGCGTTGATGAATGCCGACGCCTCGCGCCTGCGCGTGCGTTCCTCGTACAACGTGGCGGGGGTGAGCTTCGACCCGGCCACGCTGGCCGCGGCAATTGCACGTCGTGTGCCGGGCTTCACGGTGACATACGCGCCGGACTTCCGTCAGGCAATTGCCGAGACCTGGCCGCATACGCTTGACGATACGCATGCCCGCTACGATTGGGACTGGCAGCCCGCGTTCGGTCTGGACGCGATGGTCGACGACATGCTCGCCAACGTGCCGCTCGACTGGCATGCGCCGGCCTTGGGAAACGCGGCTTGATCGGGAATGGAGAGACGACGACGGTGCTGACGACGAGGTGATGGCGCCGAAAGGCAAGCCGGTTATTGCCAGGGGAATTGGGACAAGTCGAGCAAGGCGCGTGCGATATCGAGTCGTACGCGCCTTGTTGCGTTGCGCGCAGGGATTGCCGTGAGCCTTACTTCGGGTGGTGCACCGCGTAGTACGCCAGTGCGGCGATGACCGCACAGGTCACAGCAAAGGCGCGTCGGCGCCAGCGGTACGCGGGGGTCAAGCTGATCGCCCGCCCGCGGACGGCTTCTTTCGAATGGTAATAGCTCATATTGCGTCTTCTCGGGTCTGATGCACGGTCTTCGCCGCGGAAAGAACCTGCATGACTGCGCGTCACTGCGCCCCCCGGTGCATGACCAGCAGGTTCCGTGTTCATTATGCGACCGCACAAAAACGACCGCGAATCAGTATCTATACCGATACGTGTGGCCTTTTTGACACGGTCGCATCGATCGATGCGCCTCAGCAATGACGGTTTTGGCCGAGCGCAATTCCCGGATGTTTGCGCATCTGTCAATCGTCGCGGCCATGCGGCTGAGGTTTCCCACTTCGATCACTCGAACCACGCGAATCTCGATTTGCTAAGGATCTGAAGAATCCACATTTCTCCGCTTGCATGCCACCTCACGCGCTGAAACAATGCCGAAAAACGGTGGCCACGCCGATGGCCATTTTCGAGTCGTCTTAGAGAACACGCCTGGGAGGGACGTGCCATGACGCCTGACATCCGCCGCACCATCGCTTGCGGCCATCGCGGAACCGCCATCAAGCGCGCCGCGTTCGTCTTCATTGTCGCCAGCGTGTGCGCGGCCAACGTCTCTGCGCAGGAAGCCATGCTGCGTGCCAACAATCAGGTCTGGGTCGACGCAGGTGCCCAGCAATTGCATTACTGGGAAAATATCGGGCCCGGCAAGAGCGATTCCGAACGGGGGACGATCGCCGCGTTCGCGCTGGGGGCATCGACCCAGCGAGACCTGTTCGGCGTGTCCAACCTCTATTTCGCTGGCTCGGTGCGTGTCTCGCACGGCAACGTCGATTACGGCGGTTATCTGCAAGATCTAACGGGCCGCGTTGTCCAGCCGAACTATCAGATGAGCACGCGTTCGACCGCGACGGACGTCACGCTCAAGGCCGGCAAGGCGATCCCATTCCAACTCGGTACCTGGCATGCGCAGGTGATTCCGTATCTGAGCTACAGCTACCGGGACTGGATTCGCGACAGCAGTCGCGACCCGAACGGCTTCTACGAGCGCTATCGCCATCATGTGATCGGAGGCGGCCTCATGGGGCAGCTTGAAGTCACACCGAAGCTCGTGGCGACCGCGGACGTTCGTGCGGGCGCGATGGTAGGCGCCTCGATGACGCTGGCGGGCTCGCAGAACTCGTTCAGCCTCGGCAACAAGCCGGTCGTCGTGGCTGGCTTGGGGCTCGACTATGCGATCGCGCGCAACTTTCATGTGAACGCCAGCTACGAGTGGTCTCGTTTCCAATATGGGCGCTCGAGCGTCACGCAGGTCGCGCCGGGCACGAATGCCTACGAGCCCGATTCGAAGACGATCAACCAGACCTGGATGGTCGGTGCGGGCTACGCCTTCTAAAAATCACAACGCCGCGCGCTCAATCGAGTCGCGCGGCGTGGGATTCCGGGCTGGACGTCGGCGGACGATGATCAGGTCGCGCCTTCCACGTCTTCCAGACTGAACGTCTCCGTGTGGTCGTTGTACGAGAAGATCTCGGCGTAACGTCCCCAGTTGATGGCGGTATCGAGCGTTTCCTGCGCGAGATCGTCCGACATCGAATCTTCCAGCTCCTGCTCGAAACGCACGCGCGGGGCGCGTTGCCCGCGGCGCTCCTGCAGCACGGCGCGAATCTTCGCGGCGAGCGGCACGTGACGCAGCAGATGCTCGGCGAACAGCACCTTGCGTTCCTGCGTGCTCACGTCCACGAAACGTTTGCCGGCGACGGTCAGCAGGATGTCGCCCTCCTTGAGTTCAGCGAAGCCCAAATGGTCGAGGATCTCGGCCACGGGGAAGAGGTCGTCGACCTCGAGCAGCAGCGTCTGTGCGATTTCGGGCAAGTCGGCGCGGCCGTTGTAGGGCGGGCCGGCCAGCGCTTCGAGCAGACCGGCCATCAGGTTGGTCGACACTTCGTGCAGCGGGCTCGACAACTCCAGCGTCATCTTCTGCGTGGTGTGCGCGTTGCGACGCGACGTCATCAGCGCATAAATGTCGTCGACCATCTTGCGGAAGGCCGGGTCGAGGCGGTTACGTCGATGTGGGAACGGTACCTTGATCTCGGCGACCACGCGCCCGGGATTCGACGACAGCACCAGAATCCGGTCGCACATGAACACGGCTTCTTCAATATTGTGCGTGACGATCAGGATCGACTTGATCGGCAACTGCCGCTGGCTCCACAGGTCAAGCAAGTCGGTACGCAGCGTCTCAGCGGTGAGCACGTCGAGCGCGGAAAACGGCTCGTCCATGAGCAGCAGCGTGGGATTGACCACGAGCGCGCGCGCGAAGCCCACCCGCTGGCGCATGCCGCCCGAGAGTTCGCGCGGATAGGCGTTCTCGAAGCCGTCCAGACCGATCAGATCGATGGCGGCGAGGGCACGGCGGCGACGTTCCTTCGGCTCGACGCCAAGCGCTTCCAGTCCGGCTTCCACGTTTTGCAGCACGGTCAGCCACGGAAACAGCGCGAAAGTCTGGAACACCATCGCCACCCCTTCGGGCGGCCCTTCGAGTGGTTGGCCGAGATAACGGATGTCGCCCGCGCTCGGCTGAATCAGGCCGGCGATGATACGCAGCAGCGTCGACTTGCCCGAGCCCGAGCGGCCGAGCAGGCCGACGATTTCGCCTTCGTGCAGTTGCAGATTCACACCGTCGAGCACTTGCCGCTCGTCGCTGCCCTTGCGGAAGCCTCGGCCGACGTTGGCGAGCGAGAAGATCTCTTTTCCGGCAATCAGTTGGGTATCGTTCGGCATCACGGTCCCTTTAATTCAGGCGAAGCTTGTTTTCAGCGATGGCGTACATCGGACGCCACAGCAAGCGGTTGAACAGTACGACGAACAGCGCCATCACGGCGATGCCCAGCAAAATGCGCGGATAGTCGCCCGCTTCCGTCATTTGCGCGATATAGGCACCCAAACCATGCGCGGCAACCTTGTCATTGCCCCACTGCACGTATTCCGAGACGATCGACGCGTTCCACGCACCGCCCGACGCCGTGATCGCGCCCGTCACGTAGTAGGGGAAGATACCCGGCAGCATGATCTGACGCCACCACTGCCAGCCGCGAATGCGGAAGTTGGTGGCGGCTTCCTTGAAGTCATTGGGAAACGCCGTCGCACCGGCGATGACGTTGAACAGGATGTACCACTGCGTGCCCAGCACGATGAGCGGCGAGAGCCAAATGTCCGGATTGGCGTGGAAATGGACGATGGCCACCACGAAGACCGGGAACAACAGGTTGGCCGGGAACGCGGCGAGGAACTGGGCAACCGGCTGGATGCGTTCGGCAAGCTTCGGGCGTAGCCCGATCAACACGCCCAGCGGCACCCACACTACTGAGGCGATGCCAATGAGCACCACCACGCGAACCAACGTGACCAGACCCAGGCCGAACACGCGCAGCACTTCGGAGACGCCGACTTCGGCCGTCACGAAGGCGTAGATCTTCCAGGCGGCGACCACGCCCAGCACCACCAGCAGCGCGGCCCACAGCCAGTCGATCACGCGCGAGAGCGGGGTTTTCGATTCGGAGTGCATCGCGGCGGGCAGCGAGAGCGGCATGCGTGCACGCGCGAGCGTGCGCAGCAGCTTGCCGAACGGGCGGAGCAGGAACTGAATCGCTCGTGTGCGTTGAATCAGGTTGAGCACCCACGACTCGGGCGCTGCCTGCGAGACGGTGTCTTCCAGACGGAATTTGTCGGACCAGGCGACCATCGGCCGAAACAGGAACTGGTCGTAGATCACGATGACGACGACCATCGCCAGAATCACCCAGCCCACGGCGTGCAGATCGCGCTGCACGATGGCCGTGGCGAGATACGCGCCGATGCCTGGCAGCGTGACCGTCTTGTCGCCCACGGTGATCGCCTCAGACGCCACCACGAAGAACCAGCCGCCCGACATGCTCATCATCATGTTCCAGATGAGGCCCGGCATCGAGTACGGTACGTCGAGTTTCCAGAACCGCTGCCACGGCGAGAGGCGCAGATTCACTGCCACTTCCGACAGGTCGCGCGGCTGGGTGCGCATCGACTGATAGAACGAAAACGTCATGTTCCACGCCTGGCTCGTGAAGATCGCGAAGATGGCGGCGCATTCGGCGCCGAGCACGCGTCCCGGGAACAGGGCGAGAAAGAAGGTGACCGTAAACGAAATGTAGCCCAGCACCGGCACCGACTGGAGGATGTCGAGCATCGGCACGAGCAGCTTCTCGGCCCGGCGACTCTTGGCGGCGAGCGTGCCGTAGACGAGCGTGAAGACGAGCGACGCGACCATCGCCGCGAGCATGCGCAGCGTGGTGCGCAAGGCATACTCGGGCAGGTTGGCCGGATCGAGCGAGATGACCTCGGTCTGCAGGTTGGCCAGCGGGGCCAACGTTTGACGAATGCCCGACGAGCTGACCATCAGGAAACCGATGATGATCGGGAACGCAATGAAATCCCAGCGGTTGGGCAGCAGGCGTCGCGCAGTGGCGGGGATGAACGGACGGGCTACGCGCGTCATCAAGACCTCGTGAGGATGAGGGGTCGGACGGATAACAGGATTCGGCGTCGACATGCAGCGCGGCAGCGACGTTGCGCGCATGCAGGGACGGCAGCGGATGCTACCAGATTGCCCCGAAAAAAGATGTGAAAGCGCGTGTCATCGGCTGGCAAACCAAATCTTCCAGGAGGGATTGTGGTTTTTATGTTGCACTGCGGGAAATCGGAGTTTCGATAGATGATACCCGAGGTGTGTGCGAAGACCGTTCGCGCCGACGCCACGATGCAAAATGAAGCCCGGAAGATGTGAACTTTATGAGCGTTGCGCGGACCAATTCCCGCGGCTTGCTTCGCGCCGTGCGGTCGTGTAGTGTGCACTGCTCGATCGGGCCACGGCGCCAGTGGCCGGTGGCGCAAGGCGCCCCCGGTTGTCGTGCGGCTTGCCGGCCCGTCTCCCTCTCATTCCAAGACAAGCAAGGATGCGCCGCATGACGACGCCATTAGACGCGCGTTGCGAGCGTGCACGACAACTGAGTGCCGCCGGCCGGCTCGACGAGGCGATCGCCGAGTTGCGCCAAGTACTGAAACAATCCCCCGAATTCCTGCCGGCCCTCGAGGGCCTCGCCTACGTCTCGTTGCGCACCAACGCCTTCGAGTCGGCTGCCGACGCCTTCGACCGCCTGATCGCGCTCGTGCCGCAACCGGGCGCGCAGGCGAGTTTCGACGCCGCGATGGCCAGCCTGCAGGCGGGGCGTCAGATGCGTGCCGAGGCGCTGTTCGATGCCACGGTGCAGCAGTCGCCGGACGTCATCGGCACGATGCACACCATTGGTCTGACCTGGGCGCAGGCGGGCGACAACGCGCGTGCGCTCGGCTGGTTCGAGCGCACGTCGGCCAAGGCGCCGGCGTTGTGGCAGGCGCATTTCAACCGTGGCCGCGCGCTCGGTGCTCTGGGCCGCTACGACGAAGAGATCGACGCGTACCGGCTGGCCAACGCCATCGCCCCGCAGCAACCCGATCCGCTGGTGAACCTGGGCGTGGCGCTGCGTGAGCGACACGCGTTCGATGAGGCATTGCAATGCTTGCGCGAGGCGGTGAAGCTCGCGCCGGACCATGCGGGCGCGCGCACCAACCGGGCGCAGACGAATCTGCTACTGGGCGACTTCGAGCATGGCTGGCACGACTATGAGTGGCGCTGGCAGGAAGGCGGTCAGCGGCGGCGCTTCAGCGACCGGCTCTGGGACGGTCGCGCGCCGCTCGCGGGCAAGACGGTGTTCGTCCATAGCGAACCGGGCCTGGGCAATACATTGCAGTTCGTGCGGTTTGTGCCGCGTCTGGTCGAAATGGGGGCGAACGTCGTGCTGTCGGTGCAAGCGCCGCTCGTCACGTTGCTGGGCGGCTTCGCGCGCGGGGTGACGGTGCTTGCCGAGCACATGCCGGTGCCGTCGTTCGACTGGCAGGTGCCGCTGCTCAGCCTGCCGCATCTATTGAAAGCGGGGGGCGATGTGGCAACCGCTTTGCCTTACGTGCGCTCGAGCGCAGGGCGGGAAATGATCTGGCGGTCGATGCTGGGCAAGCCGCCGGAAGGCGCGATGCGGGTGGGCTTCGTGTGGCGCACCGGGCCGTTTCCGCCGCATCGCGACGTGGCGCTTGCGCATTGGGCGCCGGTCTTCGGCGCCGACGCGCATTTCTACGCGTTGCAGGTCGATGTGACCGACGACGAGCGCGCCGAACTGGCCCGGTATGCCAATGTGCATGACATCGGCGCGAAGCTCAGCGATTTTGCCGAGACGGCGGCCGTCATGGCGCAGATGGATCTCGTGATCGCGGTGGACACGGCGGCGCTGCACTTGGCCGGAGCGCTGGGCAAACCGGTGTGGGGACTCGTTGGCTTCACGCCGGACTGGCGCTGGCAGTTATCGCGTCGGGACAGCGACTGGTATCGGTCGCTCACGCTTTATCGCCAGTCGCCGCGCGGCGACTGGGATGGGCTGATGGCGCAGGTCGGGTCCGATCTCGCTAGCCTCGTACAGGAAGCGCGGGCGGCAGTGCCGATGGATGCCCACGGATATCACCCGGCGTCGGCCTGATCGTTGTCGTCGTCGCGCAGGCGCGTGTAGATATTCCAGCTCGAGATGAACAGAGCGGCGATGAGCGGTCCGATCACGAAGCCCGTCAGGCCGAAGAGCGACATCCCGCCGAGGGTGGCGATCAGCACGACCCAGTCGGGCAGCTTCGTGTCCTTGCCCACGAGAATCGGACGCAGCACGTTGTCGACCAGGCTCACGATGGTGCCGCAGAACGCAAACAGCACCACGCCTTTCCAGACTTCCCCGGAGAGCAACAGCCAGGTCCCCACGGGCACCCACACGACGGCCGCGCCCACGGCGGGCAGTAGCGACAGGAAGGCCATCACCACGGCGGCGAGCACGTAGCCCTGGATGCCGAGCACTGCGAAGATGAAGCCGCCGAGCACGCCTTGCACCACGGCGACGGCGATGTTGCCCTTGACGGTGGCGCGCACGACCGTGGTGAACTGGCGGATCAGTTGGGTTTTGTGACGTTCTTCGAGCGGCAGGGCGCGTCGGACCATCGCGCCGAGCACCGTACCGTCGCGCAGCAGAAAGAACAGCAGGTAGAGCATTACGCCGAAGCTCACGAGCAGTTGCGCCGTGTTCTGACCGATGCTCACCAGATAGACCGCGACCAGGCGGCCGATTTGCGCGGCGCCGTCGCCTAGCTTTTGCTGGATCGCGTTGACGTCCTGTACACCGGCCAGATCCATTACCCGATGGACACTCGCGGGCATCCGGTCGAGCAATTGCTGGAAGGCTACCGTGAGTTGCGGAAGATCGGTTCGGAAGCGAACGAGTGCCGTGCTGATTTCCTGGGTCAGCATGCCGATGACGAGGGTGAGCGGCAGGATCACGATGACCAGGATCAGCGCCAGCGTGGCAAGGGCGGCCAGATTCGGCCGACCGCGCAGACGGGTGAGGATGCGGCGCTGCACTGGCTGGAACAGCACGGCGAGAATCGCCCCCCAGAAGATGGCGCCGAATAGCGGAAACAGAATCCACCCGAACACGATCGTTACGACGAACAGCATGAGGTGGAAGAACTTGCGCTGATCGCTACGACTCGACATGAGGTTTCCTCGCAGATGACGGCGGCGCAGACGGAGACGGCTCGCCAGTCGTTTTTATAGCAGAACCGGCCATCGGGCCGATTTCACGGATGATTTGCGCCACGAGCGGATGGCCTTCGCCACGTCGCGAGCGAATGGCGTGGATGTCCTCGAAGACGTCGGCGGGGCGGCCCAGCCAGCGCAGGCCGCGCAGCAGCGAGACGTCGCCCGCGCCCGCCTCGCTCAGTGGAAAGACGCCCATGCCGCGGGTGGCGAAGACGGCCATGAGCGCGCTGTCTTCGAATTCACCGACGATATTCGGGCGAATGCTCCGTGCCTCAAACCATTGATCGAGCCGGGCACGCAGCGCCGAGTGACCGGTTGGCAGCACGACGGGGAGGTCGGCCAGGCATTGAGGAAACGCGTCTCGCGCGGTCTGGCGTACCAGCGATGCCGGCCCATACCAGTCGACCGGCGACGCGACCAGACGTTCGCTCGAGAGTCGCAGCGTAGGGTTATACGGGGCGGGCTGGCTCGCGAGCACGAGGTCGAGCTTGTGCAGCGCAAGTTCGGCGAGCAACTGCTCGTGCTCACCTTCATGGCAGACGAGCCGCAGAGAGGGCGTGTCGAGCACCGGCGCGAGAATCGCGTGCGCGGCCAGTTTGGAGATACCGTCGGCCAGTCCGATGGCGAGCCTGGCCACACGGCCGCTGGCGGCCTCGCGGACATCGTCGGGGATCGACTGGCCGAGGCGAAAGATCTCTTCTGCGCGTCGAAACGCCGCCTGCCCGGGGTCGGTCATTGCGACACCGCGTCCGGCGGGCTTGAGCAACTGGTGGCCGAGTGATTTCTCGAGCTCGCGCACCTGGGCGCTGATCGTCTGCACGGCCATGTCGAGACGCTCCGCCGCGCGAGCAAAGCCCCCTTCCTTGACGACGACCCAAAAATAGTAAAGATGACGGTAGTTCAACATATCCAATAGGCTTCGGAAAAACCGAACTATTTTGAAGTATATAACTGGTTTTTGCGAAACATGAGTTCGGGGATGATGCTGTCCTGGACCCGCGCCTCGCGTTAGGTGGGGGATAACGAAGGGGCATGGCCGCTGTCGACTGGTGGCGAATGTTCCGATAACCCTAGGGAATCTCTGGCGCACATATGGACTATCTTCTTGCTTTGGCGGTTGACCCGGCGGTATGGGCGGCACTTGTCACGTTGGTGGTCATGGAAGTCGTGCTTGGCATCGACAACCTGATCTTCATCTCCATCCTGACCAACAAATTGCCGTTGTCGATGCGTGCGCGCGCGCAGCGTATGGGCATCGGTCTGGCGCTGGTCATGCGTCTGGCGCTGCTGGGTACGGTGGCATGGATCGCCAAGCTGACGACACCGCTCTTCGAGATGTTCGGTCACGGCTTTTCGTGGCGCGATCTGATTCTGATCTCCGGTGGCCTGTTCCTCGTGTGGAAGGCGACGAAGGAGATGCATCAGCATGTGGCGTCGGCCACGGACGATGTTGAACATGGCGAGGGCGCATCGACGGCGGGAACGATGGCGACGATCACCGCGCGTGCCGCCGTGGTTCAGATCCTGATGCTGGACCTCGTGTTCTCGATCGACAGCATCGTGACGGCCGTGGGCATGACCGAGCACATCCCGATCATGTTCGTTGCGGTGATTGCCGCTGTGACGGCAATGTTGTTCATGGCGGGGCCGCTCTCGCGATTCATCGAGGCGAATCCGACGGTCGTGATGCTGGCGCTGGGCTTCCTGCTCGTGATCGGCATGACGTTGATCGCGGAAGGCTTCGGGTCACATATCCCGAAGGGTTACATCTACGCGGCGATGGCATTCTCGGCCTTCGTGGAGGGGCTGAACATGTTGACGCGTCGTGCCAAGGCGCGCCGTAAGGCAGAGCAGGGGCGCGTGCTCCACTAAGCGGTGCGGTAACGAAAGCGTAAGTGAGGCGGCGGCGGTCACCACCGCCGCCGCTTTTTTTGTCTGGACGCTTCGGTTTTTACGAACGTGGATGAACGGAAAAGCAGGTTTTTCCGTGGTGCGACAGCCGATACATTGAGGGCGTTGTCTCATTTACGTGATGGAGCGAAACGATGAAATGTCCTGTATGCGGTACCCCGGATTTGCTGATGGCGGAGCGTCAGGGAGTGGAGATCGATTATTGCCCGAGCTGTCGTGGTGTGTGGCTCGATCGTGGGGAGCTGGACAAGCTGATCGAGCGGACGGAGGGTGGTGGGGCGAGGTCGGCACCTGCGGTGCACGACGGCGATGATCAAGGGAGTCGTCGCGCCTCCCAAGCGCCTCGGCGCGATCATGCACATCGCGATAGATCTCGTGGGGACGATGACCGAAGTCGCGAGTACGACCGGCCACGCAAGAAGAAGTCGCTGTTCGAGATGTTCGACTTTGACTGACGCCGGCGGGTAACTGACGTTTGTGCCCTTTGGCGTAGGCTGCGAAACGCCAGCAGCGCTTTTGTGCAACCGCCAAAAAAAACGGCTCCCATCGCTGGGAGCCGTTTTAAATTTGGTGGCGAATCAGGGACTCGAACCCCGGACCTGCGGATTATGATTCCGTCGCTCTAACCAACTGAGCTAATTCGCCGTAGAAGAAAGAGTATAGGTAAGCCCCCATGGGCTGTCAACATATTTTTTCTGGGTGACGCGAATAATGGTCACCGCCGCTCATCCCGCCTCGCCGCCCCGGGTTCCAGAAACGACAACGCCGAGACCCGAAGGCCGCGGCGTTGTCGATCCGTTTCAACCTGTCGGGCAGGTCACCCCATCAATCGTTGGCGTAGATATCGACGTCCTTGGTTTCCTTGATGAAGAGCATGCCGATCACAAAGGTCGCCAGGGCGATGATGATCGGGTACCACAGGCCGGAGTAAATGTCGCCCTTGGCGGCCACGATCGCGAACGCCGTGGCCGGCAGGAAGCCGCCGAACCAGCCGTTACCGATGTGATACGGCAGCGACATCGACGTGTAGCGAATGCGCGTCGGGAACATTTCCACCAACATCGCGGCAATCGGCCCGTACACCATCGTCACGAAGATCACCAGAATCGTGAGCAGCACCACGACCATCGGCTTGTTCATCTGCGCCGAGTCAGCCTTCGGCGGATACCCGTCGGCCTTGAGCGTACCGGACATGTCCGCCTCGAACGCGGCGGTCTTTTCCTTCGCATCCGCCGCCTTGCCATCGACCGACGAAATCACCTTGTCGCCGATCTTCACCGTGGTCATCGTGCCCGCCGGCGCCGCTTGGTTCTCATAGTTCAGGCCGGAACGCGACAGGTAGCTCTTGGCGATGTCGCACGAACTCGTGAACTTCGACGTGCCCACCGGGTTGAACTGGAACGAGCACTCGTTCGGATCGGCGATCACCGTGATCGGCGAGCGAGCGGTTGCGGCCTCCAGGGCCGGGTTGGCGTAGTGCGTGAGTGCCTTGAAGATCGGGAAGTACAGCAGTGCGGCGATCAGACAGCCCGCCATGATGATCGGCTTGCGCCCGATCTTGTCCGAGAGTGCGCCGAAGAACACAAAGAACGGACTGCCAATGAGCAAGGCCAACGCGATCATGATGTTCGCGGTATTGCCGTCGACCTTGAGCACCTGCGTCATGAAGAACAGTGCATAGAACTGACCCGTGTACCACACGACCGCCTGACCGGCCGTCAGGCCGACGAGCGCCAGGATCACGATCTTCAGGTTCTTCCACTCACCGAACGACTCCCTGAGCGGCGCCTTCGAGGCCTTGCCCTCGGCCTTCATGCGCTGGAACGCCGGCGATTCGCTCAGTTGCATGCGGATCCACAGCGACACCAGCAACAGCAGGAGCGACAGAACGAACGGCACGCGCCAGCCCCAGTTGGCAAACGCCTCTTCGCCAATCACCGTGCGGGTGCCAAGAATCACCAGCAGCGAGAGGAAGAGACCCAGCGTGGCGGTCGTCTGAATCCACGACGTGTAGAAACCGCGACGGCCATGCGGTGCGTGTTCGGCAACGTACGTGGCGGCACCACCGTATTCGCCACCGAGGGCCAGACCTTGCAACAAACGCATGGCGATGAAGATCACCGGGGCGGCGATCCCCCACGACGCGTAGCCCGGCAGCAAACCGACAACCAACGTCGACAGCCCCATCAGCGTGATGGTCACGAGGAACGTGTACTTGCGACCGACCAGGTCTCCGATGCGGCCGAACACGATGGCGCCGAACGGACGCACCGCGAAGCCCGCAGCGAATGACAATAACGTGAAAATGAAAGCGGCCGTCGGGTTGATCCCCGAGAAGAACTGCCGGCTGATGAAAACGGCCAACGACCCGGCCAGGTAGAAGTCGTACCATTCGAACACCGTGCCCAGCGACGACGCGAAGATGACCTTCCTTTCTTCGGCGGTCATCGGCGCATGGGAGGTGGCTGTCGTTGTAGTAGCCATGCGGTTGTCTCCTGTAATGTAAGCACGCCCCTGGGTCGTGCCCGGGCCGCTGCCACTGATTATTGGAGGACAACCTTACCGACGTCTGACGCCAAACTGACTCGAAGCTTACGTTGCTAGGGACTTACCCTCGACTTTGGCCTGAAATTGAACGTATTTCGCGTGAATTCGTCACGCATGCGGGTTTTCGATAGGCGCGTCGGCGAGGGGGAACGTGACACGAATGAGCGTGCCAGTTGCTTCGGGGTGCTGCGCGTCGACATGGTCGAGCACGCTTACGTCGCCCCGGTGGATCTGCACGATCTCGCGCACGATGGCCAGACCAAGTCCGCTGCCGTCGCTGTCGCTGCCGAGAATGCGATAGAAGCGCTCGAACACGCGCGGACGCTCCGATGCCGGAATGCCCGGTCCGGTGTCTTCGACTTCGAGATGAACGAAGCCGTCGGACGCCTCGTGGCGCAGACGTACCGTCACCTTGCCGCCCGGCGGCGTATAACGGATCGCGTTATCGATCAGGTTGTTGAGCAATTCGCGAAGCATCACCGGCTGCCCCGATAGATGCACCGAAAACGGCGGCTCCTCGAAGCCCAGATCGATCCGCTTGGCGAAGGCGGCCTGGAACCAGTCCTGCATGGCGCTCCGGGCAAGCACGCTGAGGTTGACCGGTGTGAAAGCGGCGGCGTCGTTCGCACTGTTCTCCGCGCGGGCCAGCGCCAGCAACTGGTTGACGAGGCGCGCCGCCTGCTCGGAACTCACGGCGATCTGCGACAGTGAACGGCGTAATTCGTCGGGAGAGGTCTGGCGCAAGGCGAGTTCGGCCTGCATGCGCAGCCCCGCGAGCGGCGTTTTGAGCTGATGCGCGGCGTCGGCGATGAAACGTTGTTGGAGTTTCATGTTCTGCTCCAGCCGACCGAGCAGATCGTTCAGCGAACCCACGAGCGGCGCAATCTCCGGCGGCGCCTGGCTCGCTTCGAGGGGCGACAGATCGTCGGGACGCCGGGCGCGGATGTGTTCCTGCAACGCATGCAGAGGCGCGAGGCCGCGCGACAGGCCGAACCACACGAGCACGATGGCCAGCGGCAGAATCACGAACTGCGGCAGGATCACGCCCTTGATGATTTCGTTCGCCAGTTGGCTGCGCTTGTCGAGCGTCTCCGCAACTTGCACGAGCGCCATGCTGCCGGCGGGCATCATGCGCGGCAAGTCGACGTAGGTGAACGCCACGCGGATATCGTTGCCGCCCACGGTCTCGTCGCGAAACTGTACGACGCCCGGTTGCGGACGGTCGTCTTCGTGCGGCAGCGGCAGGTCGGGCGTGCCACCGACGAGTTCGCCCTTCGCCCCGAGCACCTGGAAGTACACGTTGTCGGTGGCGTCGGCGCGCAGCAGATCGCGTGCGGGCATGGGCAGCGTCAGCGTGACTTGGCCGCGGTCCGAATGGACTTGCTGGGCGAGAACGTAAGCGTTGGTCTCGAGCGCCCGGTCGAAGGGGCCGTTGGCAATCGATTTCGCGACGAGGTACGTCACGGCAATGCTCATCGGCCAAAGCAGCAACAGCGGCGCGAGCATCCAGTCGAGAATTTCGCCGAAGAGCGAGCGCGGTGGCGGCTCAGCCTCGTGCTCGAGCGGCGCGCCGAAGCCGGGACGTACGAACGGATCGGCGTACGGGTCGAGCCGGTCGAACGGATCGTCGGCGTCGGGCGGCGAGGGAGTGTGACGTCGTGAGGGCGCGCCCTCAGGGGATGAGGGCGAATGCAACGACGCGTCCGGATCCGCAGGCGTGGCGCGATGATGGTGGCGAAAGCTCAGACGCATCGGACGGAAAGGCTAAAGAGGCTGGGACGGCCGCGGCCGCATTCGACGGACTATGCCGCATTGGCAGGCGCGGCGGCCGGCTTCTCCAGACAATACCCCAACCCGCGGATCGTGGCGATGCGCACGCCACTCGGCTCGATCTTTTTGCGCAGCCGGTGCATGTACACCTCGATGGCGTTGTTGCTCACCTCTTCGCCCCAGCCGCACAGGTGGTCGACGAGCTGCTCCTTGGAGACGAGCCGGCCCGTACGCAACAGCAGGACTTCGAGCAATTCGAGTTCGCGGGCGGACAGGTCGAGCATCTGCTCATGAATATAGGCGGTGCGCCCGACCTGATCGAAGCTGAGCGGGCCGTGACGGATAACCGTCGAGCCGCCGCCCGCGCCGCGCCGGGTCAGCGCCCGCACGCGCGCTTCGAGTTCGGCCAGCGCGAACGGCTTGGCCATATAGTCGTCGGCACCGAGATCGAGCCCCTTGACGCGGGCGTCGACGCTGTCCGATGCGGTCAGGATCAGCACGGGCAGATGAGAATTGCGTGCCCGCAACCGGCGCAGGACTTCGTGACCGGGCAGGCGGGGCAGGCCGAGGTCGAGAATCAGCAGGTCGAACGTCTGGGCGCAGAGTGCGGAATCGGCTTCGAGCCCCGTCTTGACGTGATCGACGGCATAGCCTCCCTGGCGCAGCGAGCGGGTCAGGGCGTCGGCCAGAATGCTGTCATCCTCTGCGATGAGAATTCGCATGGGCGTGATAGGCTCGTATAGGCACCGTCGCCTGACGGCTGCGGTGTGTCTCCTGTGATGTTGCGGCGCGTGGTTCGCGGCTTTTTTTGTCGTTTCGGCGCTTTCGGACAACAGGCACTTGCAAACAGCACTGGTTTTTTATACAGTACTGGCATTCACGCCTCACCCGAGCCGTCTCGCTCATCATATCAAAGGACGATTCATGGAAGAAAGCAAGAAAGGGTCTGCCAATCTGTCGGCCGAGAAAGGCAAGGCGCTGGCCGCCGCCCTCGCGCAGATCGAAAAGCAATTCGGCAAGGGCTCGATCATGCGTCTGGGCGACAGCGAGGTCGAAGCGGACATCCAGGTCGTCTCGACTGGCTCGCTGGGTCTGGACATCGCGCTGGGCGTGGGGGGCTTGCCACGCGGGCGCGTGATCGAAATCTACGGTCCGGAATCGTCGGGCAAGACCACGCTCACGCTGCAAGTCGTGGCGGAAATGCAGAAGGTCGGTGGCACCTGCGCGTTTATCGACGCCGAGCACGCCCTCGATGTCGGGTACGCCAACAAACTGGGCGTTTCGGTGCCGGAACTGCTGATTTCGCAGCCGGATACGGGCGAACAGGCCCTCGAAATCGCCGACGCACTGGTGCGCTCGGGTTCGATCGACCTCATCGTCATCGACTCGGTGGCGGCGTTGGTGCCGAAGGCCGAAATCGAAGGGGAAATGGGCGATTCGCTGCCGGGTCTGCAGGCCCGTCTGATGTCCCAGGCCCTGCGCAAGCTGACCGGTACCATCAAGCGCACGAACTGCACGGTGATCTTCATCAACCAGATTCGGATGAAGATCGGTGTGATGTTCGGTAACCCGGAAACGACGACGGGCGGTAACGCACTGAAGTTCTACTCGTCGGTGCGTCTGGACATTCGCCGGATCGGCTCGATCAAGAAGGGTGACGAGGTCGTCGGCAATGAAACCCGCGTCAAGGTCGTCAAGAACAAGGTGTCGCCGCCGTTCCGCGAAGCGATTTTCGACATCCTTTACGGTCAGGGGATTTCGCGCGAAGGCGAAATCATCGATTTGGGTGTGAACGCGAAGATCGTCGAGAAGGCTGGCGCCTGGTACAGCTACAACGGCGAGAAGATCGGTCAGGGCAAGGACAACGCGCGTGAGTTCCTGCGCGAAAATCCGGATATCGCCCACGAGATCGAAAATAAGGTGCGCGCATCGCTCGGCGTCACGGCAATCAACGAGACCGGCGTGATCGAAGCAGACGACGAGGCCTGAGTACCTCCCACCTGTTCCGGAGCGGCAACGCGAAGCCAGTCGGCGCCGCGTTGCCGTTTTGCTTTCCGGCCCCCGCTTTGATGGCACCACGATGACGTCATGATCACTCGCCGTCCTCCCCGAGATCCGAACGCGCCACCCCCTCCGCCGGGTGACGCCGCCGTTGCGGTCAAGCCGTCGCGCAAACCCGTGCTGAGCCTCAAGGCGCGCGCGATGTCTTATCTCGCGCGTCGCGAATACAGCCGAGCCGAGCTGCGTCGCAAGCTTGCGCCGTTTGCCGATGCCGACGATCCCGAGGCGCTCGATCGCCTGCTCGACAGTCTTGAGCAGGAGCGTTGGCTGTCCAATGAACGATTTGCGCAAAGCGTCGTGCATCGACGTGCGTCGCGCATGGGCACGACGCGTATCGTCAACGAACTCAAGCAGCACCAGGTCGACGCCGAAACCGTAACGGCCCTCGCGACACAACTGCGCGAAACGGAACTCGCCCGCGCCCGCGCCGTATGGCAGAAGAAGTTCGGCGAGATCGCCACGACGCCCGAGGCGCGCGCCAAGCAGATGCGTTTTCTTGCCTCGCGCGGGTTCTCGCGTACCGTTATCAGCAAAATCGTGTGGGGTGCCGACGAATACTCGGACGACTTTTGACGCGACATCCATCATTTTCCTGATGGATGCCGCGCCATTCATCGGGGAAGGGCGGGTGACGCCCGTGGGCTCGCAACCCGCATGAATACTGGCGTGACATGGCGAGGTATCTCGCGTGTCGCGTCATGCCACAGTTATCGCGATATGGCGTTGCACCATACGCCCATCGCTCGCCGAGTTTTGATAATCCGACCAATGGGTCGGGTAATTCAACCTTATGCGGCGGGCTTCTGTTGCGCTGCGGCAATCGCCCTCGCTGCCTATGCTAGAATTCAGATCTTTCCGCGTTCATGCATTGCACACTCTCGCATGCCGCTCTCTGAGCCTGCCTCTCGTACCCTGCGTCACCGCCGCGCGATCGCTGTCGAAGCGTTTTCCCGCGACGATGGCCTATGGGACATCGAAGCCTGTCTAACCGATCACAAGGATCGGGATTTTGCATTGGCAACGGGGCTTCGCAAGGAGGGCACGCCGATTCACTCGCTATGGCTGCGTCTGACGATCGACGAGCGTTTCGAGGTGCATGACGTCGAGGCCGTCTCCGACTGGGTGCCTTATCCCGGCATTTGTGACCAGATTGGCCCAGACTACCGTCAGTTGATCGGACTTAACCTGCGACGCGGGTTCCGCCATGCGGTGCGCGAGCGCCTCGGCGGCGCGGCGGGTTGTACCCATCTGACCGAACTTTGCAGTGTCCTGCCCACGGCAGCGATTCAGGCCTTCGCCGGCGAGGTGATCCCCACCCCCGACACGGCGCTCAAGGCCGCCCAGGAGGCCGATGCTTCGGCACCTCCTTTCCAACTCGGACATTGTCACGCCCTGCGGTTTGATGGCGAGGCGGTGCGCCGGTTTTACCCGCGCTGGTTCAACGGCCGCGCAAACGATCGAGCGAACGAGCCCACGACGCCCGCCACAACCGAAGCGGTGCGCGATGGTGCCTCGACTCGACAGCTCGAACCCAAACTTCCAACTCAGCAAGAAGGGAATCACGCATGAAGATTCATGAGTATCAAGGCAAGGAAATCCTCCGAAAATTCGGAGTCGCGGTACCCCGCGGCATTCCGGCGTTTTCCGTGGACGAGGCCGTGAAGGCAGCCGAAGAACTCGGCGGTCCGGTTTGGGTGGTCAAGGCCCAGATTCACGCAGGCGGTCGCGGTAAGGGCGGCGGCGTGAAGGTTGCCAAGTCGATCGAGCAAGTGCGCGAATACGCCGGCCAGATCCTCGGCATGCAACTGATCACGCACCAGACCGGACCGGAAGGTCAGAAGGTCAACCGCCTGCTGATCGAAGACGGCGCCGACATCAAGAACGAACTCTACGTCAGCCTCGTGGTCGACCGCATCACGCAGAAGATCGTGCTGATGGGTTCGAGCGAAGGCGGCATGGACATCGAAGAAGTCGCCGAAACGCATCCGGAACTGATCCACAAGGTCATCGTTGAGCCGTCCGTCGGTCTGACCGACGCGCAAGCCGACGATCTGGCCAAGAAGATCGGCGTTCCCGACGCTTCGATCGCCCAAGCCCGCACGATCCTGCAAGGTCTGTACAAGGCATTCTGGGAAACCGATGCGTCGCTGGCCGAAATCAACCCGTTGAACGTGAGCAGCAATGGCACGGTCACCGCGCTGGACGCCAAGTTCAACTTCGATTCGAACGCCCTGTTCCGTCACCCGGAAATCGTCGCTTACCGCGATCTGGATGAAGAAGATCCGGCAGAAGTCGAAGCCTCGAAGTTCGATCTGGCCTACATCTCGCTCGACGGCAACATCGGTTGCCTGGTGAACGGCGCCGGTCTGGCCATGGCCACGATGGACACCATCAAGCTGTTTGGCGGCGAGCCGGCGAACTTCCTGGACGTGGGCGGTGGCGCCACGACCGAGAAGGTCACCGAAGCGTTCAAGATCATGCTGAAGAACCCGAACCTGACCGCCATTCTGGTCAACATCTTCGGCGGCATCATGCGTTGCGACGTGATCGCCGAAGGCGTGATCGCAGCCTCGAAGGCCGTCTCGCTGAAGGTACCGCTGGTCGTGCGCATGAAGGGCACGAACGAAGACCTGGGCAAGAAGATGCTCGCCGAATCGGGTCTGCCGATCATTTCTGCGGACAGCATGGAAGAAGCTGCCCAGAAGGTTGTCGCGGCTGCCGCAGGCAAGTAACCAGAACAGTCGAAGCCGCAGCGGCGCGGCCCCAAAGGGGTGTGCGAACGCTGCCCGGCAACCGGATGAAGGAAATCAAGCAATGTCGATTCTGATCAACAAAGATACAAAGGTCATCACCCAAGGTATCACTGGCAAGACCGGCCAGTTCCATACCCGCATGTGCCGCGAATACGCGAATGGCAAGAACGCGTTCGTCGCCGGCGTGAACCCGAAGAAGGCCGGCGAAGACTTCGAAGGCATTCCCATTTTCGGTTCGGTCAAGGACGCGAAAGCGCAGACCGGCGCGACCGTGTCGGTGATCTACGTGCCGCCCGCAGGCGCGGCCGCCGCGATCTGGGAAGCCGTTGAAGCCGATCTGGACCTGGCGATCTGTATCACGGAAGGGATCCCCGTTCGTGACATGATCGAAGTGAAGGACCGTATGCGTCGCGAAGGTCGCAAGACCCTGCTGCTCGGCCCGAACTGCCCGGGCGTGATCACGCCGGACGAACTGAAGATCGGCATCATGCCGGGTCACATCCACAAGAAGGGTCGCATTGGCGTGGTGTCGCGCTCGGGTACCCTGACGTATGAAGCCGTGGGCCAACTGACCGCGCTGGGCCTGGGCCAATCGACCGCTGTCGGTATCGGTGGCGATCCGATCAATGGTCTGAAGCACATCGACGTCATGCAAATGTTCAACGACGATCCGGATACGGACGCCGTGATCATGATCGGTGAAATCGGCGGTCCGGACGAAGCCATGGCGGCCGAGTGGATCAAGGGCAACATGAAGAAGCCGGTCGTCGGCTTCATCGCGGGCGTAACGGCGCCCCCGGGCAAGCGCATGGGCCACGCCGGCGCGCTGATCTCGGGCGGTGCCGATACGGCTGAAGCCAAGCTGGAAATCATGGACGCCTGTGGTATCAAGGTGACCAAGAACCCGTCGGAAATGGGCCGTCTGCTCAAGTCGGTGCTGTAATTCCCGTCGGACGACCGGTTCGTGCGCGCCGGAACTGGCGCGCGCGAACGAGGTCATGAAAAGGGAGCCCGGGACATCGGGCTCCCTTTTTTGCTATGGCGTTTCACAAGCCATTCGTTTCCATCGTTGCATTTGTTCCTGAGGATATCCCCGCCATGCTTGCGTTTTTTGCCGAGCTGAACTGGGCTGCGGTCCTGCAGATCATCATGATCGACATCCTGCTGGGTGGCGACAATGCCGTGGTGATCGCGCTCGCCTGCCGCAACTTGCCGGCCAAGCAACGTTTGCAGGGCGTCGTGTGGGGCACCATCGGCGCCATCGTGCTGCGCGTGATCCTGATCGCGTTCGCCGTGACGTTGCTCGCGGTGCCCTATCTCAAGGCAGTGGGTGGCGCGTTGCTGCTTTGGATCGGGGTCAAGCTGCTGGTGCCCGACCATGAGGCCCACGATAGCGTAAAGCCGGCCGACAAGCTCTGGACGGCCGTCAAGACCATCATCATCGCCGACCTGGTGATGAGCATCGACAACGTCATCGCCATTGCCGGCGCGGCGGAAGGGGCCGCCAAAGACCATCAATTGCCGCTCGTCGTCTTTGGTCTGCTCGTGAGCATTCCGCTGATCGTCTGGGGCTCGCAACTGGTGCTCAAGGCCCTGGACCGGTTCCCGTTCATCGTGATGGCCGGGGCGGCGTTGCTCGGCTGGATTGCGGGCGGCCTGATCGCGTCGGATCCGGGCATTGGCGACTGGCTGCATCTGCCTGGCGCGGCGGCCGAATATTCACATTACGTGGCCGCTGCGATCGGCGCACTGCTCGTGGTGGTGGTGGGGCGGGTGCTCAAGCGTCGGGCCGATGCACGTCAAATGCGTGCAACCTCTTCGGAATGATCGGGTCCATTTCCGGGACCGACGTCGTCGGTCCAAGGGGGTTTTTCCAGGCGCCTCGTTCCTGTTCGGACGAATCGTCCCGCCGCTGAATAGGACGATTCTCCTCACCCATACGGCCCTGCCCGATTTTGATCTACGGCAGGGCGCTGGCCGAGGGGGGTATGGCATACTCCGCCCACTTCCCCCCGATGTCCTTTTTGTTTTCATTGCTTTCGCAGGGAGTTACACAATGCGTCGTTTCGGCCACCGGACCCCCGGTATTGCCAAGTCCCGGGGTTTCACCCTGATCGAGTTGATGATCGTGTTGGCGATCATCGGTGTGTTGGTCATGGCAGGGGTCCCGTATCTGCAGAGTTATCTGGTGCGTGCACGTGTAGTCGAAGGGCTGGGGGCCGCGGCGTCCGCCAAGGCACTCGTGAGCGAGAACGCCATGCACGGCGCGCCGTTCAACAGCGGTTGGCAAGCGCCGAGCGCGACCGACAACGTGAACGCGGTGAGTATCGATGCCGTGACCGGCAACGTGACGGTCGCCTATACGCAACGTGCAGGCGATGGCGCCCTTGTGCTGGTGCCGACGAGCGCCGCTGCCGATGGCTCGCCCAAGGCGCTGACGGTCGGCAAGGCCCCCGAAGGCCAGATCGTCTGGACGTGTTACGCCCAAGGCCGCGAAGGAGCCCCGAATGGTGCGACGCTGCCGGGCAAGCTGGCGCCGCCGGAGTGCCGTGCGGCGGCGGTCACCGGCAAGTAGGGCTGAGGCCGGTGCTCTGGCGGCCGGATTGCGTCGAGCCGTACTGGCGCGACATCCATGCAACGTCGGCACAACGTCTGCCGACGCGGGCCCAGCGCGTACGTAACGTCGACCTTGCGTTGATATAGCGGCGACCTGGCGTTGACGCACCGGCGGCGCAACCTTGACGTGCCCCCGCGTGGCCTGCCGAGATGGCGGATTTGTCGACGGCGCAGTGATATGCGTCCGCGGTGAAATGGCTGCCCCTGGGGCAGCCATTTTTCGTTATGCTTGCGCATCTTCCAACGGGTGCATTGCACGGCGGCGATCTTGTTTCCTCCTCTGCTTCTCTCAATGATCGGGCTCACGCTGGCCCTGATCTGGGCCTTGCCCTATAACCTCGTCAAGCACACGTATCCGATTTCCACCTTCTACGCGGAAGCGCTGACGTTCTCGCTGTTCGCGTTGCTGGGTGCGCTCTCGATGATCGCCGTGTGGCAACGCGACGCACGCGCGCTACGCATGCCTCGCGTCACCTGGATGCCGCTCGCTTTTGTGGCGGTCATCCTCGTGCAGCGTGCCACGATGTCGACCCAGCTGCCGCAACTGATGATGACTGCGCTGCTCTACGGCGTGGCGATGATCGTGGCCGTGAATGCGGGGTTCTGGCTGGTACAACTTGGGTGGCGCGACGTGCTCGCGCGATGGAGTGCGATGGCGCTCACGCTGGGTGGGCTGTACGCCGTGGGCGCGCAGGTCCTGCAGGCGTTTCATCTGGAAGCCGACGTGCCCTGGCTGGTGGCCAAGTACTCCGTGACGGTCGCGCGCCGACTGTTCGGCAATATGTATCAGCCGAATCACCTGGCAACGTATTTGTCGCTCGCCAGCGCGGGGGCGTTCTATCTCTGGTATCAGCGCAAGCTGCCCGCCTGGCTGTGGCTTGTGGTGTGTGCGGCATTCGACATCGGTATCTGTCTGACCGGCTCGCGTACACCGTGGCTCCAACTGGCGCTGTTGTCGGCGTTTGGCGTGTGGCTCGTGTGGATGGCGCGTGCCGAGACGGCACGCAACATGCGCCGGTCGACGCGCTGGTTCGTGCCCGTTGCCATCCTTCCGTTGCTCGCGCTGATGACGATGTTCGTCGGATGGGCGAATGTTGCCTGGGGACTGCAGCTCGACGGCAGTGCCGTGGCCCGCATGCAGCAGGCCGGTCAAGTGGCGGGGCGCTTGAACCTGTGGGAGTACGGTCTGGCAATCTTCCGCGAGCATTGGTGGTTCGGCGCGGGCTGGTCGAACTACATCGACGCGCAGTTTGCCTTGGTCGACAAGCTCGGCCCGGTTGAGATGGCCGACAACGCCCATAACGTGCTGCTCGATTTGCTCGCGAAGACCGGCATTATCGGTGCGCTGGCGGTACTCGCGCCGCTGGCGTTCTGGTTCGCGCGCGCGGTGCGCGACATCAAGACGGCGTCTGTCGCGCTCGCCTTCGTTCTGCTCGGCATGCTCGCGGTGCACGCAATGCTGGAGTATCCGCAGCACTACGCATTCTTCCTCTTGCCCGCGCTGTTCCTGCTCGGTTTGTGCGAGACAAAGGCGATCGATAGTGTGTCACCCACTGCCGTCGGTGCCATCAATGGTGTGATCGTGCTGTTTGCATGCGTGGCGATTCCTTGGCTCTACCACGACTACCAACGCGTCGAAGTGGCTTATCGCGCAGGCAAGATCGAAGCCTATCGTACGGATCCAGCGCTCTTCTTCGCGCCGTATGGTGACTATGCGGTCACAGGGGCGTTGTTCCTGAATCGCGATCAGCTCGACGAGAAGCTGGCGGCGCATCGTGAAGCGCTGGCGCTGGGTGCCGGGCCGACCATGATCAAGCGTTATATCGTGCTGCTCGCCCTCGCAGGGCGCGACGATGAAGCGCTCGAAGACATTCAGCGCCTGAAGAATTACAACTCGGCGATTTTCGATGGGCAGTACGCTGCGCTCGTTCGGATGTTGCGCGAGCAGGGCGACACGCTGAAGCCGTTCGTCAAGCGGGTCATCGAGGCGTGGGGTCGGCCGAAGGGCGAGGCGGACGAAGACGCGCGCGTTCCGCCGCAAGCGACGACGTCATCAATGTCATAAGGACAGTGGCGAGCATGCCCATGAAAACCAACGCCCGTGAAATTCACGGGCGTTGTGTTTTTGCGGCGCCGTCGAACATCGAATCACGGCTCAAGCCTTGGGGGTGTCGCCTTCTTCCTCTTGATCGTTCTCGTCGCTACGCGCCCAGAAGAAACGGTCGGGGAAATGGCGTCCCATGCCCGGGCGGAATGCGTTCTCCAGGACCTGCTGCAGATACTCTTGCGCTTCACTGACGGCTTCTGGCACGGCGAGGCCGTTGGCGAGCATCGCGGTGACGGCGGCCGCCAACGTGTCGATGGCGCCGGCGACGTTGTGCGGCGGCCGGTCCCAGGCGTCCTCGCGCACCACGCCACCGTCGGTGTAGAGCGTGTGCGTGAATTGCGGTGCGTTGTTGTCGCTCACCAGGATGAACTCGCAGCCGTTTTCCAACAGGATGGCAACCGCGTCGTCGAGGGAAAGGTTTTCGTTCTCCGTGACGGTCTGTGCCAGCGCGATGGCATTGGCCGGGCTCACGACGAGCACGCTGGCCTGTGGAACGAGCAGACTGGCCGTGGCCTCGCGCAACTCGTCGGCCGAGAGCAGGTGCTCGCCGGCCAGGCCGAAGTCGGGCGCCACCACGAGCGGCGTCTCGTCGTAATCGGCCACGATCTCGGCAATGGCCGCGACGTTCTCGGCGTTGACAGCGCTTCCGACCTTGAAGGCGGCGACCGGCATGTCTTCGAGCAGCATGCGCGCCTGATCGACGACCCAGTCCGGGTCGACCGGCTGGACGTCGTTGCACGTGCGCGAGTCCTGGGAGGAGTAGCCGGTGAGCACCGACACGCCGTAGCCGCCCATGCTCGCGAAGGTAAGCAGGTCAGCCTGGACACCCGTTGCCGAAGTCGGGTCGGAGAGTCCGAAGGTCAGGAGAATGGGAGGGGATTCAGTGTGCATGGAGGCAAGATAGACGGCGATCTGGTCACGCCTTGGGTTCGTTGGTACCATCACGCCTTAAATGCCCGTTTCGGAGCGCTGGAAAGCGTCGTGGGCAGCGCCCGCCGAGCAACGAATGCCCCGGCAGGTTCCCACTCCACCGTGCGACATCTTTGTCGGCGGGGCCCGAAGCGGTTGACAAAGCCATTGTAACGGAACGCTCGTCGCCGAAGAAAGCATGGAATACAAGAGCTGGATGTGCCTCATTTGCGGTTGGATTTACGACGAAGAGGCAGGTTTGCCCGATGAGGGCATTGCGCCCGGCACGCGCTGGGAAGACGTGCCCATCAATTGGACCTGCCCGGAGTGCGGCGCGCGCAAGGAAGATTTCGAGATGGTGCAGATTTGAGGACGGGCGGCCCCGCCGCCGTTGGTTCCTCGCGGTCCTTGCGCGTCCGCCGCGTCCGCCGCGCTTGTCGCGCGCTCCGATGCAACTGATGCCTTCGATGCGTCTGATGTACCCGATCGCCGATACGCCGTCGGTACGGCATGGCGCTCGACGATCTGCCCGGCCCACGGCCGGGACGGTGACGCAGCGGACTTCCCGCCCGAATTCACGAAGACCGGCCGCATGGCCAGGAGATGGCCTATGGTGACGCCGCAAACGCCTTCCGACACCACCATCAATACCGCCGAGACGTCGGCGCGCGAGACGCGCGACACGCCCTTGTGGCGTTTGCCCGAAGTGGCAGACGCGCTGACCGAGGCGTCCGACGCCTGGTCGAACGGTCCGGCGGCCTCGCTCGGCCCGCTGCGACGGGCCAACCGTCTGCTCCAGTCGAGCGGCCACGCCGATTGGGCGCTGCAGGGCGAGCGCCTTGTGCAGGCGATCGCCGAAGCGGCCTATGGGCAGCCGGCCAGCCAGGACACCCAGCGCAATGCCCTGCGTCAGTTCGAGCGCGACATCTGGCAGGCGGGGACGGCGTCTGGTTCGGCTCCCGTGGCGCCCGACGATGCCCCTCGCGCTTCCGAGAACTTGCCCGGCGCGCCGTCGCTGGGTGAGCTTCGTATGGCAGGCTGGGCGGTCGCGCACCCGCGCCTGGACGGTCTGCCTGTGGGCACGGCACCGTTGCGAGCCGACGTCGAGCGTGTGCTGTTACGCCTGCTGCGTCCTGATGCGCAGGCGACCGACACCACGGCGGCGCTGAGCCAACTGGCCGATCTCGCGGCCGATCTTCATCGAGCGGGCGCGACAGCACCGCTCGACTACTGGCGTCTGGCCGCCGCATGGTTGCGGCTTGCCCGTGCGCCGTTGAGTCTGGCCGACAAGCGCCAGATCGGCCGGATGAATATGGCGTTGCGCAAGCAACTGACGCGTGCTGTTGTGCCGGAGGGCGGGGCACCTGCCGCAACCGCTCCCTCTGCCACGGCGGGGGCCGGCGCAAAGAGCGCAAACGAGGCCGTTCCCGGCCACGATCTGCTCGAAGCGCTCGCCACGTGGCATGCACAAGCCCCGGATCGCTGGCTGGGCGCGCTGCTGACCGATTTCGGCGTACTGCGTCATGCTGGTCATCTGCCCGAGCCGCTGGTCGATGCCGCACAGGTCGGGCAGAAGCAGGGTACGGGAAGCAGTTCGCGCGATTGGCTGCGCATTGGGCCGCTGGCGGTACGGCAGGACGTCTGCCAGACGTTCCTCAGCCTGGCGGACGAGGCGCTGCCCAATCTGAACGATCCGGCGGTGGCCGCGAAGGTGGCGCAATACTCGGCAGGCATCGGGCTGGCACCGGTCGCGCGGCTCGCGGCGGCGGTGGCGGCCACCGGCGAGCGGCTTGCCGCCTCGCCGCCCGCGGAACCAGGGGGGCCAGCGGCGCTGGCGATGACGGTCAAGGCGTTGCGCGGCATGCTGCATCAGTTTGCCGCCGATACGTATCCGGAGTCGCGGCCCGACCTGATCGCGGAAATGGCGATGTGGCGCGAGCGTGCGCTGGACGCCAGCGTATTCGGACAGCGGCTCGTCACCGGGCGCGACGTTCCGTGATAAAGTCGGCGCAAAGGCTGCCATTGGCAGCCGATGGCCGTATCACGATGCGGAAAAAGTTCGTCCGCTGACCCGCTGCGCAACGCAACACCCGGGCAGCAGACCGTCAAACAGCTTCCGATAAACTTTGGCCCTATGCCGAACGACCGTATCAACCTCACGAATCAATTCCTCATCGCCATGCCGGGCATGGCCGATCCGACGTTTTCCGGTACCGTCGTGTACCTGTGTGAACACAGCGAAAAAGGGGCGATCGGGCTGGTCATCAATCGTCCCACCGACATCGATCTGCAGTCGCTCTTCGAGCGGCTCGATCTCAAGCTGGAAATCGATCCCCTCGCGCATCAGCCGGTGTTTTTCGGCGGGCCGGTGCAGACCGAGCGCGGCTTCGTGCTGCATGACTCGACCGGCGCGTCCTATAGCTCCTCGCTGTCGGTGCCAGGCGGTCTCGAGATGACGACCTCGAAAGACGTGCTCGAAGCCGTCGCGAATGGTCAGGGACCGCATCGTTTCCTGCTTACGCTGGGACATTCGGGCTGGGGCGCCGGGCAACTGGAAGACGAGATCGGCCGCAACGGCTGGCTGACGGTCGCGGCGGATCCGGGCATCGTGTTCGACGTGCCGCCGGCCGAGCGCTTCGATGCCGCGTTGGCGTTGCTGGGCGTTACCTCGTCAATGCTGTCCGCCGACGCGGGTCACGCATGACGGCTGGCAGTGCCACGGTCCTCGCCTTCGATTACGGCGAGCGTCGAATCGGGGTCGCGATCGGCAATCTGATGTTGCGCGAGGCCAGCGCATTGACTGTCGTCGCCAATCTCAACCGTGAAGTCCGGTTCGCCGAGACCGGTAAGCTCATCGCCGAATGGCAACCCGAACTCATCATCGTCGGGCTGCCGTGCCATCCGGACGGCACGCCGCACGAGATGACCCAGCAAGCCAAGCGCTTCGGCAACCAACTCAACGGACGATTCAGCGTGCCAGTCGTGTGGGTCGACGAGCGCTACTCATCGGTCGCCGCCGCAGCGGCGCTGGCCGCGGCGGGCGTCAAGGTCTCGCAGAAGACATCGCTCGACGCCGAGGCCGCTCGCATCATCCTTCAGCAGTATTTCGACGAGCATGTTCCTGTCTGATATCCCGAGCGGCATTACGCCCGCGCGTCGCCAATGCGACGCCGCGCATCGCCATCTCGCTGCGGAGCCCCTGCATGGCTAACGGAATCCTCGGCCGGCGCGGCCATCCGCAGCTCAACCGCAACGGCGAGCTGAAGCATTTGCTGACGGTGGAAGGGCTGCCGCGCGCCGTATTGATGCACATTCTCGACACCGCCACGCAGTTCGTCGGCGTGAACGATGCCGACGTGACGAGGGTGCCGCTGCTACGCGGCAAGTCGGTCTTCAATCTCTTCTTCGAGAATTCGACACGTACGCGCACGACGTTCGAGATTGCCGCTGCGCGTCTGTCGGCGGATGTGTTGAATCTGAATATCAATGCGTCCTCGACCAGCAAGGGCGAAACACTCCTCGATACCATCGGCAACCTGTCGGCCATGCACGCGGATCTGTTCGTCGTGCGTCACGCCCAATCGGGCGCACCCTACCTGATCGCGGAGCATTGTGCGCCGCACGTGCATGTCATCAATGCCGGCGACGGACGCCATGCGCACCCGACGCAAGGCTTGCTCGACATGTACACGATTCGTCATCACAAGGGCGAATTTCAGAATCTGACGGTAGCGATTGTCGGTGACATTCTGCATTCGCGCGTCGCGCGCTCCGACATTCACGCGCTCACCACGCTGGGCGTGCCGGAAGTGCGCGCCATCGGGCCGCGCACGCTGTTGCCCGAGGGCCTCGAACAACTCGGCGTGCGCGTATTCCACGACATGGATGAAGGGCTGCGCGACGTCGACGTCATTATCATGCTGCGTCTGCAAAACGAGCGGATGAGCGGCGCATTGCTGCCGTCGGCAGCCGAGTATTTCAAATATTACGGTCTGACGCCGGCGCGTCTGGCCCTGGCCAAACCCGACGCCATCGTCATGCATCCCGGACCGATGAACCGCGGCGTGGAAATCGATTCGGCGGTCGCGGACGGTCCGCAGTCGGTCATTCTCGAACAAGTGTCGTTCGGCATTGCCGTGCGCATGGCGGCGATGAGTATCGTTGCCGCAACTCACGGGTGAGGGCGCCATGAAACTGCATCTGAAGGGCGGCCGCGTCATCGATCCCGCGACCCGAACCGACCGCGTCCAGGACGTCTTCATCGCGGCGGGCAGCATTGCTGCGCTGGGCACGCCGCCGGCCGACTTCGCCGCTGACCGAACCGTCGACGCGACGGGACTGACGGTCATGCCCGGGCTGGTCGACCTGGCGGCACGTCGCATGACGGCGGCCAGCGAAGCCGCGGCGGCGCTCGCTGGCGGGGTCACGCGCGTCGTTTGCCCGCCCGATACCGACCCTGTGCTCGACGAGCCCGATCTCGTCGAAATGCTGCAGTTGCGCGCCCGTGCCGCGCATCATGCGCAGGTGCATCCGCTGGGCGCCTTGACGGTGGGGCTTGCGGGGCGAGAACTCACCGAAATGGCGCAGCTGACACGAGCGGGCTGCATCGGGCTGTCGCAGGCCAACGCATCGACCACTGACAACCGCACCTTGCTGCGCGCGATGCAGTACGCGGGCACGTTTGGGTTGACTGTCTGGTTGCGCGCGCAAGACGCCGCGCTGGCGGCCGGCGGCGTCGCGGCCAGCGGTGCCGTTGCCTCCCGTCTCGGGCTGGCGGGCATTCCGGTCGCGGCCGAGACCATCGCGCTACACACCATTTTGGAACTCGTACGCGTGACGGGCACGCGCGTGCATCTGTGCCGTCTATCGTCCGCCGCGGCGCTGGCGCTCGTGCGCTCGGCCAAGGCCGAAGGGTTGCCGGTGACGTGCGACGTCGCCGCGCATCATCTCCACCTGAGCGACATGGACATCGGTTATTTTGATGCCCAGTACCGACTCGATCCGCCACTGCGAGGGCAACGCGACCGAGAGGCCATCCGCGACGCCGCGCGCGACGGCACGGTCGATGCCATCTGCTCGGACCATACGCCGCTGGCGGCCGACGCACGTCTCGTCCCGTTTGCCGAAGCCGAACCGGGCGCGAGCGGCGTGGAGTTGCTCCTGTCACTGGTGTTGAAGTGGGCCGACGAGTCGCGCGTGCCGCTGGTCGATGCGCTGGCACGTGTGACGCACGGCCCGGGACAGCGGCTCGCGACGGCGGCCCCGGGAGCGGGCCGGCTTGCGCCGGGGCAACCGGCGGACATATGTGTGTTTGCGCCGTCGGCGCACTGGACCGTGGCCGCGCAGCAGTTGCGCAGCGCCGGCCACAACACCCCGTTTTTGGGATACGAAGTGCCGGGCCGTGTACGTCTTACGCTGGTGGGTGGCCACGTGGCGCACGAAACCCTCGCCGTCTAGGATGCGATTGTCGTGCTGCTGATCAAAAAAATTCGTCTTGGCTTGCACCTCACACGCGGTCTGCTGACCGCGCTGCTGTTTTTCCCGTTCCTGTCGGAAGCGGCGAAGCATCGTCGCATTCGCGCATGGTCGCAAAAGCTGTTGAAGCTGTGCGGGATGCGTCTCGAAGTCGAGCAGCGGGCGCCGTTGCCCGACAGCGGCGTGATGCTGCTGTGCAACCACGTGTCGTGGATCGACATCTTCGCGATCAATGCGTGGCAGCCGGTGCGGTTTGTCGCCAAGGCCGAGATTCGCCACTGGCCGTTGGTCGGCTGGCTGTGCGTGCAGACGCGCACCATTTTCCTGCAACGTGAGCGCCGTGCCGACGCGCGCCGCATCATGCATTACCTGTCCGATTGCCTGCGCGATGGGGACATCATCACCGTCTTCCCCGAAGGCACGACCACGGACGGTCGAAGCTTGTTGCCGTTCCACGCCAATCTGCTGCAGGCCCCGGTGGCTACGGCCAGGCCCGTGCAGCCGCTGTGTCTGTTCTACACCGATGCCGAGAGCGGGCGCCATACGATGGCGCCGGCGTATATTGGCGAAACGAGTCTGATCGAGTCCATCGACATGATTCTGCGCGCGCCGCCCATGACGGTGCGCTTGTCGGTGGGCGAACCGCAGCATCCGCAAGACGGTCAGCACCGTCGCGAGTTCGCGCTTGGTGCGCAGCGGGCGGTTGGCGATGCCCTGCAAGGGTTTCTGCCCGAGGCGGTGCTGCCGCAGAGTGGCTCGGTCGGCTCGCGCGACTCGGCATTGGGCGACGAAGACGGCGATACCGTGCGGGCCGTTCAGGTCTGACGCGCGTCGCGACGACATAAGAAAACGGCGCCCGCGGGGCGCCGTTTTCGTTGGTCGGGGCGATGACCCAAGCGACACATACGTCACGAGACAGGCCACGAGACGAAGCCCGCACGCGATCAATTAATTGCCTTTGCGCTTCTCAGCTTTGTCCGCTTTCGCCGATTTCTCAGCCTTCTCTACCTTTCCAACCTTTCCGATTTTGCTTGCGGCGCCTCTGCCGGACTTCTCGGCTTTCGCGGCTTTGGGCGCGTCTTGGGGCCTGTCCGCCTTTTTGACCTTGTTGCGCCTCTTGTCGTCGGCCAGTGAAAGCGGATCGCGAATCTGCGGGCAGTCGACCTGGACCAGCTCGCGCGCGGCGGGCGTGCTGGCGAGCTTCACCGCGGATAATTGCCCGCCCCAGACACAGCCCGTATCGAGCGCGAGCAGATTGTCGCGCATGACCAGTCCGAGTGCGGACCAGTGACCGAACGCCACCGTGACGTCGGCCGTGCGACGGTTCGGCGTGTCGAACCAGGGCTTCAACTCGTCCGTGGCCGCGTCGGCCCCTTCCTTGATCTTGAAGTCGATGCGCCCGTCCGCTGTGCAAAAGCGCATGCGCGTGAGGGCGTTGATCGTGAGACGTTGACGGTCTTCGTCGCTCAGATCGTCTTGCCACCGATCGGGCTGATTGCCGAACATGCGAGACAGGAACGTTCTCCAGTCCGGGCCACGCAACTGCCGCTCCACGTCGCGAGCGAGCGTGATGACCTGCGCAGCGTCCCATTGCGGGAGGACACCGGCATGCACCATCAGATGGCCCTGTGCGAAATGCGCGAGCGGTCGATGGCGTACCCAGTCGACGAGGGCGTCGCGGTCGGGGGCGTTGAGAATGTCGTCGAGCGTGTCGCTGCCGTGGGTCTGACGCACACCCGCCGCCACGGCCAGCAGATGAAGATCGTGATTGCCGAGTACGGCCGTGACGCGATCGCCCAGCGCGATGACCTGGCGCAACGTGTCGAGCGAGCGCGGTCCGCGATTGACGAGGTCGCCTGCCAGCCAGAGATCCGCGTCCCGAGGCAGGTGCGCGAGCAGTTGTTCAAACGACGTCTGGCAACCCTGCAGGTCGCCGATAGCATAGATGTCACGCATTGCGGAGGTGGCGCTGTCTCGTCTGTCTAGTTGTCCCGATCATGGGGATGGCGGGTGCCGCGGCTTCGCGCCTGCGATGCGTTGCCCGGGGGGCGTTCATTTTTTGAAGATCAGCCAGCGAGGTGCTTTGAAGCGAACGATGCGCAGATACAGCCAGACATACGTCACCATGAAGGCGACGCAGCACAGCGCGAGCACCAGACTGTGTCGCCAGAACACCGTCGCCGGGATCACTGCCAGCAAGCATAGCAGCCAGAGGTACGGTGACGTCAAGGAGTTGCGTTGTGTCAGCGCGCTTGCCGTGCGGGCGCCGACGGCCCAACGCATCAGCCGCTTGTAGACGAGCATGTGCAGGTGCACGCCATCGGGAATGCCGGGCGACATGCCGCGCACAAAGCGCTTGCGATAGATCGAGAAGCAGACCTCGAAGGCTGGGTAAATCACCATCAGTGCCGGGTACCAGGGCGACACCTGAGGGTTGCGCATGACCAGCAATACAGCAATTTCGGCCAGCATGAAGCCGATGAAATACGCGCCGCCGTCGCCGAGAAAGATGAGTCCGCCGGGAAAGTTGAAGATGAAGAACCCGAGGATCGCGCCCACCATGATCATTGAGGTAGTGAGCACGACGGGGTCTTGTACCTGAAACCCGACATAGCCGAGCGAGGCGAACATGATCATCGCGACCATCGCGGCGAGTCCGTTGAACCCGTCGATGATGTTGACGGCATTGGCCATGCCGGCCACGCAGAGCACGGTGAGTGGTACCGACACGGCGGCGAGCATCAGCGCGTGGTCCGCCAAGCCGATGTCGATGCGCGTGATATGGATGTCGAGCAGAAGCCACGCCAGTAGCGCGGCGAACATCGTGCAGATGAGACGCACCGTCGGCGTCACTTTCTTGGTCAGGTCTTCGACGAAGCCGGAGAAGAACGCGGGCAGGCCGCAGGCGACGAGCAGGAGGATATTGCGCGAGACGACGGGATACGAGAAACCGAGCGCCGTGGCGGCCACGATCAGGCCCGCCAGAATGCCGACGCCGCCGATGCGCGGCACCGGCCGCACGTGAAACTTCTGCACGCCGGCAACATCGCTATCGCCGGAGAAGCGGGCGTGAACGTGCGCATAGCGGACGATCAAGAGCGTCGCGATGAACGACACGAGCAGGGCGATGGCGAGACTCAGCATGATGCGGGGAGGGATCCGAGAATCCGAAAATACTCTGCAATGACGACATGTTCGTCGAATTCGCGCGCTACTTTAGCACGCCCGGCATCGCCCATCCGGACGAGCTGGCTCGCGGGCATTTCGGCCATGTCGCGCAGGCAGGCGGTCAGTGCGGCGGCGTCGCGTGCGCGCACGAGCCGACCGGTCACCCCGTCGTTGATCACGTCGCGGCAACCCGGCACGTCGCTCGCGATGAGCGGGCGGCCCATCGCGCTGGCTTCGAGCAACGTGCGCGAGAGACCCTCACGGTACGACGGCAGTACCACGCAATGCGCATCCGCAATGAACGGCCGGACGTCGCGGGTCGTGCCAAGATACTGGACGATACCTTCGCGCTGCCACGCGTCGACCTCGTTGCGCGTGACGGCCGTGGGATTCTCGACGTCGGTCGCGCCGAGCATCTGAAAGGTCACGTGCGGCATCTCGGTGCGTAGGGCGCGTGCGGCCTCCACGTATTCCAGCACGCCCTTGTCGCGCAGCAGACGGGCGATGAGGAGAAAGCGCATTGGCTCGGGTGCGGCGTCGGCGGGCGAGTTCGACGTCGGCCACGGTGCCTTGGCGAAGTGGGTGAGATCGACACCTTCCCCCGGCAGCAACCGGGTCTTGCCGATCGCAACAAGTCCGCCTTCGACAAACGCGCGATGGTCTTCGGCGTTGAGAAACCAGTTCTCGAGCGTATGGCGAAACGCGACGCGGTAGAGTTGTCGCGCCAGCCTTGTAGTCAGCGATTCGCGAATGAAGACGTATCCGAGCCCCGTGGTCATCGACACGGACGGAATGCGGGAAAGGCGTGCGGCGATGGACCCGTAGATGTTCGGCTTTATCGTGTAATGAAAGATCACCGCCGGACGAACTTGTCGGTAAAGACGAAAGAGCCGCCACATCAGCCCGAGATCCTGCAGCGGATTTTGTCCCTTGGCGGCCATCGGGACGCGATGGACGACGCAGCCCATTTCGGCGAGCTGCGTGGCGAACGCATCGTCTGGCGCCGCGACGTGCACCGGATGGCCCGCCGCCAGCAGCGCGGCAATCGGGCCACGCCGGAAGTTGTAGATCGACCAGAAGGTGTTGGAGCAGAGCAGGACGGGCGAAGTCATTGACAGGGTCGTGGTGTGATCAGGAGCGGTTGCGACGCGTTTCGCGCAGACGCGCATAGACCGCGATCCAGCGCGTCACGACTGCATCGAGAGAGTAATGGGTGATGATGCGCTCGCGATTGGCGACGCCGGTCGCGTGACGCGCGCTCGCGTCGGCGCGCAGGTGGCGAATCAGGGCGTCGCCGAGCGCCTGCGCGCTGCCGACTGGCACGAGCGTGTTGCCAGCGACGGTGCCGAGGAGTTCACGCACCCCTCCGCAGTCGGTCGACACCACGGCCAAGCCGCTGGCCATCGCCTCGCCAATCACGAGCGGCAATCCTTCCCAGGCGGACGACATCGCATAGACGTCCGAGGCACACATCCATTGCGCGATGTCGTTGCTACGCCCGAGCAGCGTAATCGCATGGGCGAGCCCGCGTGCATCCACGAGCGCCTGCATAGCGCCGCGCAACGGACCGTCTCCGGCGATCACCAGGCGTGCTTCGGGCACCGCCAGGAGCACGTGCGAGAACGCGTCGATCAGCGTCGGATAGTCCTTCGCTTCAACCATCCGGCCCGCCGCGAAGACGATGGGCGTCGCCGTCGACGGCAACGTGGGCATGGCCGCGCGCCACTGCGACCGAACCTGCCCGTCGGGACGGTAGCGATCCGTGTCAATGCCGTTGGGCACGCTCACGATACGTGCGGCCGGCGCGGCGCGTTGCGCAACGAAGGCGGCCACCGCGTCATCGCTGACGTTCGTCGTCAAATCCGTCCACCGATCCGTCAGCCGATAGGCCAGCATCCGCAGACGTCCGCCTTCATTGCGGCTGTGCGCGCTCGTCACCAGCACCGGCACCGGGGCAAACCACCGCGCCACGCGAGCCAGCAGATTGGCATGCACCATGTGCGCGTGCACGACGTCGGGCTGCCACGCGCGCAGGTGCGCGACGAGGCTTCGCAACGCACACGCGAGCGACCATGGCGTCTTGCCCGCCTTCAATTCAATGAGCGTGAGCCGCGGCGATTCCGGCAAGGCGATGGCACAGGTGCCCGTGAGCGAGATGAGTGCGACATCATGCCCGCGCGCGAGGAAACCCCGGGCGAGATCGGCCACCTGCGTCTCCGCCCCCCCCAATTGCAAACCGGTGACGAACAGGACGATCCTCATCGCGCGCTCCCCGGTGTCGAACCACCCTCGGCCCATAGCGCTTCCCAACGCGCCGCGATGGCATCCGCGCCGAAGTCCCGCGCATGGGCGTAGCCCGCCAGGCCAAGTCTGCGTCGCAGGGAGGCGTCGCCGATCAGCCGTTTGAGCCCGCCAGCCAACCCCTCGATATCGCCGTCGTCGATGATCAGACTGTCGACCCCGTCATGCAACAGCGCGCGGGGCCCCGCATCGGCAGCGTAGGCCACGATGGGCACCGCATACGCCTTGGCTTCAATTAACACGAGTCCGAAACTTTCACGTCGCGACGGGAGACAGTAAATCGCCGCCCGCGCATAGTGCTGCGCGATGTCGGCCACGGCGGGCAGCACCTGCACGCTGTCGCCGACCCCGGTGTCGCGCGCTTGCGCGAGCAGCGCGTCGCGCAGCGGGCCGTCGCCCACGATCCGCACCTGCCAGCCAGGGGCGTCGCGGGCGATACGTGCCCAAGCGTCGATCAGGCGGTCGAAGCCCTTCTCCGGAATCAGACGCCCGACGGCGAGAATGCCGCCCTCGCTAGTGGGCTCGGGAGGCGCGTCCGGGATCGGGAGGCCCAGCGGATTGGGTAGCGTGACGAACTGCGCCCGGGCGTGGGGATGATGCGTTCGCCACGCGTCGCGGTCGGCGTCGGTGAGCACGACCACGGCGTCGTACCGACGTGCCGCCAGCGCACGCGCCCATCGGCGGGCGCGTCGGCCGAGGTCACTGGCGTAGGTGCTGTGCTCCCAGGCGATGCGTTGCAGCGGCAGTCCGATCGTGGCGGGCACGGTGTAGAGCGCGAGCATCGGATCGACGTCGATCAGCACATCGATGGCGTGCTCGCGCACATAGCGCCGCACCTGCCGAACGATGGAAACGTAGTGATGCTTGAACGCCAAGCGCTCGGCGAATATCGCGTGGTGCGCGACACCGGGCGTCAACGGGAAGACGGGCTTATGGCCCCACAACGACAGCACGTGCACGCGATGCCCGCGCGCCGCAAGCGCGTTCGCGAGCGTGGCCGTCGCGCGTTCGGCGCCGGCGAAGGCCGCGAGCGTACCCGTGAACAGGCAAAGGGTACGGCCGACGTGGTTGTTCGGGGAATGAGACAGCGTCATCGCGTCAGTCTCGTCGGAGCAACCAGACGCCGAGCACCAGCGCGGCCGCATACCCTGCACCGTAGCCAAATGCGCCGGCGAGCGCTCCGAAATGCGGGGCCAGGCCGCGCACGACCGCAAAGGCCACCACGGCCGCACATAGCCACTTCGCGATGACCCAGCGTCCGGCGCCGCGACGAATCAGCGTGAGGTTCAGGGCGGCGTCGGCGAACACCAGAATCCCCATGAGCGCCGAGACGCGAAGAATTTGCGCCGACTCCGCGAACCCGGCGCCATAGATCAGGTGCACGATCCAGGGCGCCAGCAGCGCAATCGGCATCGCCAGGCAAGCGCCTGCGCCGACCATCAGCCACACGGCACGCACCGTATTGCGTCTCGCGGTGGCGTTGTCGAACGTCTGAAAAATCAGTTGCGGCGCCAGCGAATTCGCGATGATCGGCGCCACGAGCACGAAGTTTTCCGTGATCTGCATGGCGGCGGCATACGCGCCGAGTTCCGCGAGCGGGATGAGCGGCTTGAGCACAAGCTGGTCGATGCGCTTGAAGAGGATCATGAGCATCAGGCCGCCCCAGAACGTCATGCCGCTCGAGAGCAGGTCGACCAGCAACGTGCGCCGCCAGATCACAGGCGTCTTCGGCGAATGCTTGAGGTAATACCGAACCAGCAACGCGGCGGCCACGATGGCCTCGACGGCGTAGACGACCGCGAACGCGGCAACGCCCGCGTGCGTCACGAACAGGAGCGCCACGAGGGCGAGTTTGACGCCCAGGCCGCAGAGGTTGGCCGCGACGCTCGGCCGGTTGAACGTGCGCGCCTGCAACCATGCGATGACAATGCCCGCAGGCTCGCGGAACCAGAGCGCCACGCCGAGCCAGAGGGCAACGGCGACCAGCTCGGACTCGGCAAACCCGATGACGTAGATGGCCAACGCCGCGTAGGCGACGGCCGCAGCGGCCAGGCGCAGCACGAAAGCATGGGCGATGACTGTGCGCTGCTCCGCCTCGGTCTTGCCGACCAGTCGTGGCACCACGACCTCGCTGCCACACAACAGCGTGAGGGACGCGGCGAGGAACACTAGCGATTGCGCGTACTGAAACAGGCCGAACTGCGCGGCGCCGAGACTGCGTGCCAGAAGCCCGGAGACGGCGATGCCGCCGGCGATCTGCGCGCCGCGCTCGGTCAGCATCCAGAGGATGTTGCGAATGATGGTGCGATAGGGCATGTGGCGCTCGCGCGGCTCACTCGTTCTCAAGTCAAGATAAGCAAAACCGGCCTCGCAAGGCCGGTGCTGGGGGATGTCACACGCTTGTCACGATGCGCGGATACCGATTGTAGGCGATCACTGACGAGGGTTTGGGGGAAATGCCGCAGTGCGGCGAAGTCCCGTATAATTTTAGCGCAATGCAGCCGATCCCGGCCGGGCTTCCTGCCGGGATTTCACGTTTGCTGCGCGCTCGGCGCTGGCTTTCCGGCCGACGCCCCTCGACATTTCCGTTACGTATGGGTTCGCCCAGGCGATGCGCCCGGCCCCTCGCGTCGGATGACGACTTTTTCCCTCGTTTCCGAGAGATCCTCCCCCATGACGCAAACCACGCAAGTTTCACCTGCGATTTTCAAGGCATACGACATCCGCGGCATCGTCGGCAAGACCCTGGATGCCAACGTCGCGCACCTGATCGGACGCGCGTTCGGCACGGCGGTGCGTCGCGAAGGCGGCAACGCGGTCGTGGTCGGTCGCGACGGCCGTCTGTCCGGACCCGAATTGGTCGGCGCGCTCGCCGACGGCCTGCGCGCCGCCGGTGTCGACGTGGTCGATATCGGCGTCGTCGTCACGCCGATGGTGTATTTCGCAACGAACGTCACCCTGCACGGCCGCATTGTTGACTCCGGCATCATGGTCACGGGTAGCCACAACCCCCCCGACTACAACGGTTTCAAGATGGTCTTGCGCGGCCGGGCGATTTACGGCGATGCCATTCAGGGCCTCGCGACGCTGATCGAACAGCAGGACTTCGAGACCGGGCAGGGCACTTACACGGCCGACGAGATCGGTGAATCGTACCGCTCGCGCATCGCGGGCGACGTGCATCTGGCGCGGCCGATGAAGATCGCGGTGGACTGCGGCAACGGTGTGGCGGGCGCCTACGCCCCGGCGCTGTTCCAGATGCTCGGCTGCGACGTCATCGAACTGTTCTGCGAGGTCGACGGCACGTTCCCGAACCATCACCCGGACCCCGCCCATCCGGAGAACCTCCAGGATCTGATCCGGACGCTGCAGACGACCGATGCCGAAATCGGCCTCGCGTTCGACGGCGACGGCGACCGTCTCGGCGTGGTCACCAAGGATGGCCAGATCATCTATCCGGATCGCCAGTTGATGCTTTTCGCTGCCGAGGTGCTGAGCCGCCATCCGGGCGAGAAGATCATCTACGACGTGAAGTGCACCCGCAACCTCGCGGATTGGGTGCAGAAGCATGGCGGCGAGCCGCTGATGTGGAAGACGGGGCACTCGCTGGTGAAGGCGAAGCTCAAGGAAACGGGCGCACCGCTCGCGGGCGAGATGAGCGGCCATGTGTTCTTCAAGGACCGCTGGTACGGTTTCGACGATGGCCTTTACACAGGCGCGCGTCTGCTGGAAATCCTGTCGAAGACGGCCGATCCGAGCGCGGTGCTCAATGCGCTGCCCAACTCTATTTCGACGCCCGAGCTGCAGATCCCGCTGGCCGAAGGCGAGAACTTCGCGTTGATCGACAAGCTGCGCGAGACCGCCAAGTTCGACGGGGCGCGGGACATCGTCAAGATCGACGGCGTGCGTGTCGAGTATGCGGACGGATTCGGTCTGGCCCGTTCGTCGAACACCACGCCGGTGGTTGTGCTGCGTTTCGAGGCCGATAGCGATGTGGCGATTGCGCGCATTCAAGACGACTTCCGCCGTGCCATCCTGGCCGTGAAGCCCGACGCGAAGCTGCCGTTCTGAGGCGAAGCGCGGCGGGTGCCCGTTGCTGGGCGCCCGGCGCGGAATGCCGCCAGGGATGCCATACGGGATACCATCCGGGACGCCGTAAGGGGACCGCTGCGAGAACAGCGCAATCAACGCTATTCGGCGGGGCGGGTCGGGGTAAAATCGCGGTTTTGCTCACGAGGCCCGGCCGAACCGCCGGGGCGTGCAGTTGCAGGTTCTGATCGTCAAAGTCTCGTCGCTCGGCGACGTCGTCCATAACATGCCCGTGGTGCAGGACATTCTGCGCCACCATCCCGACGCCCAGATCGACTGGGTGGTGGAAGAGGGCTTCGTCGACCTCGTGAAGCTCGTGCGCGGTGTGCGCCGGGTCATTCCTTTTGCACTGCGCCGGTGGCGCAAGCAGCCGCTCGCGGCGCGCACCTGGCAGGAAATCGGCGCATTTCGCCGCGCGTTGCGCGAAACCCCTTACGACTACGTGATCGACACGCAAGGCCTGATCAAGACCGGCTGGATCGCGCGAACGGCGCGCGGCGCCGTGTGGGGGTTGGGCAACCGGACCGAGGGGGCCAGCTACGAATGGCCGGTGCGGTTTCTCTACCGACATACCGTGCGCATCGAGCCGCACACGCATGTGGTCACGCGCTCGCGGCGGCTGGTGGCCGAAGCGATGGGCTTCAAGGTGGCGGACGAGATCGACTTCGGCCTTGCCACCGAGCGCGCCGATCACAGCCAGTGTCCCGACCATCCGTATGCGGTGTTCGTGCACGCCACGTCGCGCGACGACAAGACCTGGCCGGAAGACGACTGGATTGCGCTGGGTCGCGATCTGGCGTCGCAAGGGTTGCGGATCGTATTGCCGTGGGGCAGTGCGGCGGAGCGCGAGGTGTCGCGGCGACTGGCCACTGCGTTGGGTGACAACGCCTGGGTGCCGCCGAAGATGAATCTGTCGCAGGTCGTTGGCCTCATCGATCGCGGCGCGATCACCGTCGGCGTGGATACCGGTCTGGTGCATATTGCCGCAGCGCTGAACCGTCCCACCATCGAGTTATACAATTTCAGCACCGCGTGGCGCACCGGCGGGTTCTGGTCGCCGCGCATTGTCAATCTTGGCGACGCCGCCCACAAGCCAACGCTCGCGCAAGTCCGCGACGCCGTGCGCCAGCTCGCACCGTCGCTGCGGCCTGTGCCGAGCGGCGACGGCGCGCCCCGGGAGGACCGAAGCGCATGAGCCAAATGAATGAAAGCGGCCAGATCGTCACCGTGGAATCCGGCGACTGGCAGGGGGGGCAACTGTCGGTGCCGCGCGAGACGCTGGTGGCCGATGTCGAGGCCGGCAAGGTGCTGTATTTCCCGCACCTGGCCTTCGCGATCGATGCCGGCGAGCGGCGTCTGCTCGATCCGGCCATTGCCGATCCGAAGCGCAAGAACATCAGCCTCGATCCCAAGTCCGACGTGCTGGTCGGCGTGGCCGCCGACGACAGCACGCAGCGCGCCGTGCATGCGCTGGTCAAGCGTTACTACACGCAGGCGTGCGGCCTGATCGACGGCCTGCTGCCCGAGTACCGTGGCAAGTTGCGCGCGGCGCCCACGAGCCTGCGTCTGCATCAGGTCGAAACGCGCCAGTCGTCTTGGCGCAAGGACGACAGCCGACTGCACGTCGACGCCTTTCCGTCGCGCCCGAACTACGGCGAGCGCATTCTGCGCGTGTTCACCAACGTCAACCCGGCAGGGCAGCCGCGCGTCTGGCGTGTGGGCGAGCCGTTCGAAACGGTGGCCAAACGCTTCCTGCCGAAAGTGCCTACCCAATGGCCGGGCTCCGCGTGGCTGCAGAACGCGCTGGGCATCACCAAGCGTGAACGCAGCGGCTACGACCACATCATGCTGCATCTGCACGACGGCATGAAAGCCGACATGGACTACCAGCGCGACGCCGAACAGCAGACCATGCCGTTCCCGCCGGGCAGTGTGTGGGTCTGCTTCTCGGACCAGACGTCGCACGCGGTGATGTCGGGCCAGTTCATGATGGAGCAGACCTTCTTCCTTCCCGCCGAAGCGATGGTGCACCCCGAGTGCTCGCCGCTGGCGGTTTTGCAACGTCTCACGCATCGGGCGCTCATCTGAATGTTGCTGCGTCTCGTCTATCGCGCGCTCTGGTGGATCGTCGCGCCGCTGGCCGTGGTGCGGCTATGGTGGCGCGGCCGCTTCGAGCCCGGGTATCGCCGTCACATCGGCGAACGCTTCGGGTTTTACGACGCGCCGCCCTACACCGGTCGCCCGCTGATCTGGGTGCACGCCGTCTCCGTCGGTGAGACGCGCGCCGCGCAACCGCTCGTCGATGCACTGCTCGAGCGTTATCCGTCGCACGGCATCCTGCTCACGCACATGACGCCCACCGGACGCGCGACCGGGGAGACCCTGTTCGGCGATCGCGTGCTGCGTTGCTATCTGCCGTATGACATGGTCGGCCCGATCCGACGCTTCCTGAAGCAATGGCGGCCAAGCGTCGGCGTGGTGATGGAGACGGAAGTCTGGCCGAATCTGATCTTTACGTGCCGCGAGCGTGGCGTGCCGCTGGTGCTGACCAACGCGCGGATGTCGGCGCGGTCGTTCCGGCGTGCAGCGCGCTTCGGCGATGCGGCCAAGCCCGTCTTCGGTGGGTTCAGTCGCGTGCTTGCGCAGAGCGATGCCGATGCCGAGCGTCTGCGCATGTTGGGCGCGAACGACGTCGACGTGATGGGCAACCTCAAGTTCGACATGACGCCGCCGCCCGCGCAGCTCGCGCTGGGGGCACGCTGGCGCGAGCGCTTCGGCGAGCGCAAGGTCTGGCTGGCCGCAAGTACGCGCGACGGCGAGGAGTCGCTGGTGCTTCAGGCGCGCGCCATGTTAGCGGCGTCCTCGGACGTGGGGCGGCGTTCGTTGCTGGTACTCGTGCCGCGTCATCCGCAGCGCTTCGACGAGGTGGCCGAGATGCTGGATAGAGTGCGGATCCACTACGTTCGTCGCAGCGCATGGGCCGACGACGACACGCCGCTGCCCGCAGACGTCGACGTTGTCCTGGGCGATTCGATGGGGGAGATGGCGGCGTATTTCTCGGCGGCGGACGTCGCGTTCATCGGCGGCAGCCTGTTGCCGCTGGGCGGTCAGAACCTGATCGAAGCCTGTGCGGCGGGCACGCCGGTCGTCTTCGGTCCGCACATGTTCAATTTCACGCAGGCCAGTGAGAACGCATTGACGGCGGGCGCCGCGCGACGGGTGAGCGACGCGGGCGAACTCGCGACGGCACTGGCCGAATTGCTGGTCGACGACGACCGGCGGCTCGCGATGCGCACGGCCGCCATGCTGTTCGCGAAACAGCATCAGGGCGCGACCGCGCGTACGGTCACCGCGCTAGGACGTTGGCTCGACGTGAGCTTTGCCGTCCCGCAGGACTGACTTCCCGCAGGTTCAGTAGGTCGGCATCGACGGGTCGACCTGGCGAGCCCAGGCATCGATTCCGCCGTCCAGATTGAACAATTGGGTAAAGCCCTGTTGTTCCAGGAACATCGCGGCGCGAGCGCTGCGCATGCCGTGATGGCAGATGCACACGATCGGCGCTTCGGCGTCGAGTTCCGTCAGGCGGGCGGGCACGTCGCCAAGCGGTACGTTCCGGCTCTCGGCGATACGGCAGGTCTGCACTTCCCAGTCCTCACGCACGTCGAGGAGCGTGGGTTGGCCGCGCTCCCCGTCCGCGAGCCACTGGGCCAATTGCGCCGGTGTAATGTTTTGCATGATGGTCGTGTGTCGTTTGGGGCGCGGCCCGGCTCAGAACTTGAAGCTGGACGGCTTCGTCGCGACCAGATAGGCCACTTGCGTCTCGAACAGGTTTTCGCGGCGGTATTCGGTCTCGGACACGCGCGTGATGAGCACGGCTTCCATGACCGGGCTACCCCCGATGAACGCTGCCAGACGGCCGCCGACCTTGAGCTGATCGAGGAACGCCTGCGGCAGTTCGACCAGCGCGCCCGAAATGGCGATCACGTCGTAGGGCGCGGCGGCGCTCCAGCCTTGCGAGCCGTCGGCGTTGACGACTTCCACGTTGGTCACGCCGTTGGCGCGCAGCGTCTGCTGGGCGGTCTGGGCGAGGTTGGCGTCGAACTCGACGCTCGTCACGTGGTGCGCATTGTAGGCAAGCAGCGCGGCCATGTAGCCCGACCCCGTGCCGATTTCAAGCACGTTCTCGTGCTTCTTCGGCGCGAGCGCTTGCAGAATGCGCGCTTCCACACGCGGAAACATCATGTGCTGGCTCTTGTCGGCGATCGCTGCGCCCGGGAGCGGCAGTTCGACGTCGGTAAACGCGATTGCGCGCTGGGCCGTCGGCACGAATTCCTCGCGCTTGACGAGCTTGAGCAGATTGAGCACTTCTTGGTCGAGCACATCCCAAGGACGGATCTGCTGCTCGATCATGTTAAAGCGGGCCTGTTCGTAATTCATTTCGATTACCGTGGGTAGTAGGCAAACACAACCCGGCATTTTACCAGTTCCGGGCGGTAGTCATGTTACCGCGTGAACTTTTGTCGCCGCGACGTCGTCGGCCGCCCTCGCCACGCGATGCAGATAGGCGCCGCACATCGTCGCCATCTGATCGGCGATCTGGCTGGCGAGCGTCGCATAACAGGTACCTGCGGGCGCGCGATTCTCCAGAATCGCCTTGATGGGCCCGGTCATCGAGTTCAGGAACACGAACGCGACGGTCTCGGGATCGTCGAAATGCGCGTTTTGCGCCGTTTTCAGCATAGCGACGACGGCCACGTGCATGCGCGTGGACGCCCCCGCAAACACTTCCCGCCCATCGAGATCTTCCGAGAGCCGGTACAGCGCCTGGGCTTCTTCGATGTCCGTCATCTTCGCGCCGACATACGCCTTGGCGAGCGTCTGCGCCATCGTTTCCAGCGGCTGGGCGTGCGAGGCCAGACAGGTCGCCTCCACCGTCTCGACGATCCGGTCGATGTGCCGCCCGAGCACCGCATAGAGCAGCACCTGTTTGTTCTGGAAATACTGATACAGCGTGCCGACCGACACGCCCGCCCGTTCGGCCACGCGCGTCGTGGTCAATTGACGCCCGCCATCGAGCAGCAAAACCTGAAGCGCCGCTTCGAAAATGGCGTCGATGGTGACCCGCGAACGCGCCTGCTGCGGCGTTTTACGGGGCGTTGCGGGGCCCCGGCTGTCAGGTTTCATATGCGAATGGAAAATCTGAAGGATTCTTCATAAACTCGATGCTAACAAATTTGCGTGCGGTCGGGCGCAGCACAACAGGTCAATCGACGGGAGCAGGGATGAAACGGGACGCCATCGAAAATACGGTGCGCGCGGATGCCGAACGCCATCTGGGACGTGTGGCGCTGGTGACGGGCGCGACCCGGGGCATCGGGCTGGAAGTCGCGCGCGGGCTGGCCGAGGCGGGGATGACGGTGCTGGTGGGCGCCCGCGAGCCCGCGAAGGGCGACGAGGTGGTTGAGCCGTTGCGCAAGGCGGGTTTTCAGGCAGAGACGCTCGTGATCGACCTGCTGCAGCCCGAGACGTTGCATGCGGCTGCCTATCGGATTGGCCGCTACTACGGTCGACTTGACCTGCTGATAAACAACGCGGGCGTGACCGATCCGCGCGACGACGCGCCTGAGAAAGCCTCCATCGAAGCCGTCGAGCGGGTGTTCGCGACCAATTTCTTCGGCACCTTGCGCGTCACGCAAGCCATGCTGCCGTGGCTCGCGCGCTCCGCGCGGGCGCATATTGTCAACGTGTCGAGCGGCCTGGGCTCGCTGGCGCACAACAACGATCCGGCGTGGGAGCATGCGGCGTTCCGGCAGATCGGGTTCAACGCATCGAAGGCGGCCTTGAACATGCTGACGGTGCAGCTCGCGCAAACTTTGCGTGAGACGTCGATTACTGTGAATTCGGTCGATCCGGGCGCGCCCGCCGATCTGACGGTGGACGCGAATGGCAAGCGTGCGCGGCAGGGTGTGGCCCAAGGTGCGCGCAGTGTGCTGCTGCTGGCGCTCGGCGAGCGCGGGCCGGTGACGGGCGGCTTCTTCGACGGCGCGGGCCGCTTGCCGTGGTAAGCGTCATGCAGTGTCGTCCTCACTGCGCGGCCTGCTGCATCGCGCCTTCCATCTCGACGCCCATTCCCGGCATGCCGAACGGCAAGCCGGCGAACACCCGTTGCGTGCAACTGGACGACGAGGACCGTTGCCGGATTTTCGGCAGCCCACTGCGCCCGGCGGTCTGCGGATCGTTGCAGCCCTCGGCCGAGATGTGCGGGAACGATCGTGCACAGGCCGTCGCCTGGCTGACGCAGCTCGAAGCAATGACCGCACCGGTGACGCCGTAGTGGGCCGTCGCGAGCGAGTGCTATAGTCGCGCGTGTCGGGCGCCGGGCGCCCAGTCGCGGACTTTGTCATGCCGGGTAGTGCTCATCCAGATCAGCGAATTCGTCAGCAGTGCGACGGGCTTGCGTCGCAGGACGCCGCGCCCCTCACGCGTCGCCTCGCGCGCCGTCGTTGGCTGGCGCTGGCTGGCGCGACAGCGCTCGCCGCGGGGCTGACCGCCTGCGCGGGGTTGCCTTTCGGCAACGACTACACCTTCTCCGAGAGTCAGTTGCAGCGCGCGCTCGAACGCAAATTTCCGTTCGACCGTCGCGTGCTGGCGGTGCTCGACGTGAACCTCTCGCATCCGCGTCTGACCTTGTTGCCGGCACGCAATCGTCTGGCGGTGTCCGTCGATGCGACGGTGACGCACCCGTTCGGTGGTGCGCCGCTCACTGGCACGCTCGCCATCGAGAGTGCGCTCGCGTACGACCCGGCGACGATGTCGGTCGTGCTGCGCGATCCGGAGGTGGAGACGTTCACGGTCGACGGTTTGCCCGAGCGCTGGTCGCGTCAATTGAACGCCGCCGGGGCATTGATCGCGACGCAATGGCTGCAGGGCACACCGCTCTACACGTTCAAGCCCGAGCAACTGACCATCGGCGGCGTAGCGCGACAGCCGGGCGCGATCACCGTGCGCTCACGTGGCGTGAACGTCAAACTCGATGCGCGTTGACGCGGTTCGTCCGACGCGGCCTGGCGCATCGCTCTCGCTTCCCGTATTCCCCTATTCGCAATTCGCAACTTCTCAGGAACTCATTGCATGGACCTGTTGCTGGCGTTCAAAGCCCTCATTCTCGGTGTCGTGGAAGGTTTGACCGAATTTTTGCCTATCTCCTCGACCGGTCACCTGATTCTGGCGGGCAGCCTGCTCGACTTCAACGACGAGAAGGGCAAGGTCTTCGAGATCGTGATTCAGTTCGGCGCCATTCTCGCGGTGTGCTGGGAGTATCGCGAGAAGATCGCACAGGTCGTGGCCGGCCTCGGCAGCGATGCCAAGGCGCGTCGCTTCGCGGTGAACGTGATCGTCGCGTGCCTGCCCGCCATCGGGCTCGGCCTGTGGCTCGGCAAGCACATCAAGGCCGCGCTGTTCAACCCCACCGTCGTCGCCACGGCGTTTATCGTCGGTGGCGTGGTCATCCTGCTGGTAGAGCGGCATAACCGTCGCAACACTGAAGCGGGCAAGCGCCCGCGCGTGAATTCGATGGACGACCTGTCAGTCGTCGACGCCCTGAAAGTTGGCCTCGCGCAATGTCTCGCGCTCGTGCCGGGCACGTCGCGCTCAGGGGCGACGATCATCGGCGGCATGATGTTCGGGCTTGAGCGCAAGGTGGCGACCGAGTTCTCGTTCTTCCTCGCGATCCCGATCCTGTTCGGCGCGACCGTCTACGAACTCTACAAGGCGCGCGCGACGCTCTCGGTCGACGACTTCAGCCTGTTCGGCATTGGCTTCATTGCCGCCTTCATCAGCGCCTTCATTTGTGTGCGCTGGCTGCTGCGCTACATCGCGTCGCACGACTTCACGGCGTTCGCGTGGTACCGCATCGTGTTCGGTCTCGTGGTGCTGGCGACGGGCTACAGCGGATGGGTGGTCTGGGCCGACTAAAAAAATGGGGCACCGCGTGGTGCCCCTCGTTGTCTCTGGCGACGCGTCTCAGCCGCGTTTGCGGAACACGAGATCCCACACGCCGTGACCGAGGCGCAGGCCGCGATTCTCGAACTTCGTCACTGGACGATAGTCGGGACGCGGTGCATAGTCGGCCGCCGTGTTTTCAAGCGTGGGTTCGCCGCCGAGCACTTCGAGCATCTGCTCGGCATATGCCTGCCAGTCCGTTGCGCAGTGCAGGTAGCCGCCTGGCTTCAGGCGCGACGCGAGCAGCGCCACGAACGGCGGCTGCAGCAGGCGGCGCTTGTGGTGGCGCTTCTTGTGCCACGGATCGGGGAAGAAGACGTGCACGCCGTCCAGCGAGCCTGCGGGCAGCATGTGCTGAACGACTTCCACGGCATCGTGCGCAATGATGCGTACGTTCGACAAGGGCGTTTCGCCGATGCGCTTGAGCAATGCGCCCACGCCCGGCTCGTGCACCTCGACGCCAAGGAAATCGTCTTCCGGACGCAGCTTCGCAATGTACGCCGTGCCGTCTCCCATGCCAAAGCCGATCTCGAGAATGCGAGGCGCATCGGCGCGCGCGAAGGCGGCGGGCCAGTCGAGCGGCTCAGGCGCGTAAGGCAGCAGGAACTGCGGGCCGAGGACGTCGAACGCGCGCTTTTGCGCCTCCGAGCTGCGCCCAGCGCGACGCACGAAGCTGCGAATGCGGCGCGGGTGCGCCACGTCGTTCGGATCGACGTGCGTGTCGTCGTCGCCCGTGGCGTTGGATTGCGACGCGCCCAAGTCGGCGTCGTCGTCGTGGGCCGGTGGCGCGTCGTCAGCCGGCGGATGTCCGTGGTTCGTCATGGAAACAAAAAGCCGTCTGGGCGACGGCTTGTCGAGGAATGCTGCGGCGGGCGGCACATCCGGCATTGCGGCCGGAGTCGGCACCCAACACGATGATTTTTCGAAAGTTTTTCCCGTGCCATGGCAGCGGGAACGGGCCCGATTATCTCCCGGAACGTCCTTCACTGGCAAGTTGACGTCGCGCACAAGCCAGGCAAGCGACCCGCAATGAGCGTAGACGCATGGCACGAGGGCCCGGAATCTGCGCCTGCGACGGCCACCGACGCGGGCTATGTCCGTGCAGGCGTTAGCGCGCCTTCGTGCGCGGCGGCTTGGCCGCCACGCGAGCCGCCGGCTTCTTGCCAAGCACGCCGGTGGTCTCCATATCTTCGAGCCAGGAGAGCGCGTCGGCGTGGCGCAGGAAGTGCCGCAGATAGTCGGGCGAGATGTCGTGCATCAACGACAGTGCGCGGTGTACCAGATGGCTGGAGTTGAGCGGCCCGGCGTTCTCCGGCACTTGGGCAAGCGACTGACGCAGATTGCCGTCGGTGCTCACTTTCGACCACGTCTCGCGGAAATATTCGAGGACGTCGAGGTCGTCGAAGGCATCGTCGGTGGCGATGACCGTCGGTGTAAGCGCCACGGGGGCGGGCGGCGCGACGGGGCGTTTCGGTGGTGCCGTGGTCCCGCTGACCGGCTGAACGGTATCGGTGGTGCTGGTGCTGGAGCCATCGCGCAGCGTCTGGCCCGGCGGCGTTGCGGCTTTGGCGGCGCTAGACGTCGTCGGCGGCGCTGACCGTTCGCGGGTGGGGGCCACGCGTTGCGCAATGCTCGCTGTCAATTCCGCAAGCGGTGAGGCGAGACGTTGTGTCGTCGGGGCGGCATTATCGGCGGATGCGGGCGATGCGGCGGATGCGGCAGATTCGGCAGATTCGGCAGATTCGGCAGATTCGGCGCCGGCCGCGCCAAGCGACTGCGTAAACGCGTCGACGAGTGCCGTCAAACGCTCGTCGAGCACGCGTCGCACGTCGCCACGAAAGGCACGGCTGCGCAGCGCCAACGCTTCGATGCGATGAAAGCGCACCGGGTCTCGTTTGTCGGCCCCGTGCGCCCGCCATGCCGCGAGTTGCTCGGACAACGTGTCCGTTGCCTCGTGCGCCTGCGCGGCGCCAACCTCGGCGTGCATCGTGTCACGCATGGGGCTTGCCCGCGTTGCTGGCGCTGCTGCGTGGCATCGGCGCGATTTCCACGCGGCGGTTCTTCGCGCGACCGGCCTCGTCGCGGTTCGACGTGACGGGTTGTTCCGAACCAAACGCTGCGGAGAAGACCGACGACGGCGGCACGCCCGCGGCGATCAATTCGCGCGTAACGGTGAGCGCACGCTGGGCCGACAACTCCCAGTTATCGGCAAATCGCCGGTTCGTTTCGCGCACCTGTTGATCGTCGGTGAAGCCGCTGACCATGAGAATCTCGTCGCTCGCCCGCAGATAGGCGGCCAGCGGGGTGGCCAGGCTGCGCAGCACTTCACGCCCCTGCGGTTGCAACTGGTCCGAGTTCAGCGCGAAAAGCACATTGCCGCTGATGCCGATACGACCGTTCACCAGTGTGACGCGCCCGCCCGCGAGGGGGCCGGCCAGCGCTTTCTCGAGCGTCTCGCGGCGTTGCGTTTCGGCCCGGCGCTCCTTCACTTCACGATCGAGCTTGGCGGAGAGTTCGATCTGCACGCCGATCACGCCGAGCATGATGAGCACGAACGCGCCGAGCATCACCGACATCAGGTCGCCGAAGACAGCCCATGTCGGCGCTGCCGCACCGACCTCGCCGCTGTCCCCGATGTCCGCGTCGAAATCGTCTCTCATGCTGCCGCGCTACCCGGTTGTGAGCGCGTTTGCGCCAGTTCCTGAAGGTTTTCGAGGATCTGCTTTTGCGACATCACGCTCAGCTCCACGACTTCGCGTGCCTGCGCAACGTAGTAGCCGAGTTGTTCGTCACTGCGCGCCATCGACTTGTCGAGCGCGGCTTCGATGCGTTGCAGATGGTCGAGCAGTTGCGCGTTCGATTCGCCGAACGATTGCACGGCGGCGCCGAAAGCGTCGCCCAGGCTCGCGATTTCCACCGCGCTGCCGGTGACCTGCGCCGACGCGGCGGTGAGCTTCTCCGTTTGCGCGGCGATGGCGTCGCCCAGATGCGTGCCGGCACGTTCGAGCAGTTGTGCGGACGTCGTCACCAGGTCGTCGACCGCGGCGCGTTGCTCGATGCCGGCGTGCTTGACGGTGTCGAGCAGCGTGCCCAGCGTGTCGAGCAGACGCGAGCGCTCTTCGAGCATGGCGTTGTCGCGCACCATGCTGTCCGAGAGTTTCTGGCGCAGCTCGCCAATGATCTCGGCGGCGGCCTTCGGCGCCTCGGATGCCGTTTGCACCAGACGCGAAATCTCGGCGAGGGTGTCGTTGGCGTGGGCGCGCGTCTGTTCGGACATCTCCAGCGCGGTGCGCGCGAGCGTGTCGCAGATGGCCTGTTGCTGGCTGGCGCTGTGCTCACCGATCTGCTGCCATTCCGAGCGCAGCGTGGCGAGCGTGCCTTCGAGCGTTTGCGTCCACGCGGACAGGCGTTGCGTTTCGCGCTCGGCCGTGGCGTCGTGATGGGCCGCGTTGGCTTCCTGAAGCGCTTGCAGCAATGACGCGCTGTGGTCCGTGAAGACGCTGGTCGTCGCGGCCACGAGTTGCTGGTTGCCGTCAGCCAGCCGTTCGCTCGTGCGCGCGTGCTCCGCGATGGCGTCGCGCCACGTTTGCGCGACGTTGGCCGATGTCGAATCCATCTGAGCCGAGACGCTTTGCAGCAATTGCGAAGCGCGTGCCTCGAAGGTGTCCGCAAAGCGGGCAAGCGCGCTCGCCAGATCGCGGGCGAGTGCGTCGTTGGCGGACTGTTGCGCTGTGAGGGCTTGCTTCCACTCGCCGGACACGACGCTGGCCGTCTCCGACACGCTGTGCATCGCGCCTTCCGTGCGCAGGCTCACGCCATCGATCAGGTGCGCCGAGCGTTGCTCGAAGGTCTCGGTGAAGCGCGCGAGTGCGGCGCCGAGTTCGGTATTCAGGGCGGCGTTGGCTTGCTGTTGCAGCGCGATCGATTGATCCCACGCCTGGGCGACGCGCTCGTGCGCGCCGCTGACGTTCCCGCTGGCGGCGTCGAGCTTGGCGGCCACGTCGCCGAGCAAGGCCGTGGAGCGGACTTCGAACGTCTGGGCGAAGCGTTCCAGCGCGGTGCCGAGGTCTTGCGTCAAGGCGTTGTGCGAGCGCTGCTGTTGGGCGAGGGCTTGCTCCCATGCCTGGGCGACGGTCGTCTGCGCCGTGGCGATGCTGCCGGTCGCATTGTCGAGGCGCGAGGCGACGTTGGCCAGCAGGTCGGTGGAGCGGGTCTCGAAGGTATGGGCGAATTGCGCAAGCGTGGCGCCGAGATCGCTGGCGAGCGCATCGTTGGTCTGTTGCTGTGCCGCGAGCGAGGTTTCCCACGTTTGCGCAACGCCGGCGTGCGAGGCGCTCACTTGCCCCGCTGTGGTTTCGAGACGCGTGGCGACCTCGTCGACGAGCTTGGCCGAGCGGGCCTCGAAGGTTTGCGTGAATTCGCCCAGCGCGGCGCGCAGATCGGTGGCGAGCGATGCGTTGGTGCGCAACTGGGCGTCGAGCGAATCCGTCCAGACGTTTGCCACGCGTGCGGTGGTGGCCTCGAAGCGATCCGACAGACCGTCCATTCGATCCTGCATGGCGGTGGACACGGTCTGGTGCCACGAGGCCGACTCGCGCGCGAGGCTGGCCATCGTCGCCTCGACCTCGGGGCGGATGGCGGCACTGGCCGCGTTGGCCGTCGTTGCCACGCTGTCCTTCAGGTACTGCTGCATGGCGCTCGTGAGTTGCGCGTACGAGGCGTCGGTCTTGGCGTGCAGGGCGTCCTGATTGGCGACGAGCCGTTCGCCAAGCGACTGACTCTGGCGCTCCAGGGCGGCCATCATGTCTTGCAGACGGTCGACGAGGGTGGGCATGACCGTCGCCTGCTGTTGAAGCAACTGCAGTGTGGTGTCGCGCTGATGCTGTCGCGAGAAGCCGCGCAGCGTCGTGACGATGCGCGCGTCGAGCGATTGCACGACCTGGGCGCGTTGCTTGCGGGCGAGCGCGGCGAGCAGACCGAGCATCGCGGACGTGGCGACCCCGGCCACCGACGTGCCGAATGCAAAGCCGAGGCCCCGGACGGGCGATGCGAGCGAGGCGCGGATGGCTTCGAGATCGGTGGCGCCTTCGAGCGCGAGACCGGTGCCGCGCAAGGTGGCGGCCATGCCGAGGAAGGTGCCGAGCATGCCGAGCAGCACGAGCAAGCCGACCAGATAGGGCGTGAGGGCGGGGCCGGGCAGGCCGACGCGTTCCCCTTCGACGCGCAGACGCACGGCGGTGCGCAGGCCGGCCGGCAGCGTGTCGAGCCACGACGGCAGCGACGCGGGGGGGGAATTCAGGCCGGAGACGGCATTGGCGAGAGCGTCCGTCGCTTGATGGAAGCGTTTGAGTTCGAGGGCGCCGAAGAGATAGACGGCGGCGATGAGCAGGGCGACGGCCAGCGCGAGCGGGTTGGTGCCGGCATAGCCGATGGCGATCCAGCCGACGACGGCCAGGCCTGCGACAAAGGCGACGAGATCAACGAGGTAACGGTTCATGTTGTCCGGGTTCACTAACGTTTTCGCCGGGGGGCGCCGAGGCGAGGGCGGCGATCAGCCCTTCGATCGGTTCGAGGCGTATATCCAGTTCCGCGAGCAGGATGCTCTGCATGTCCCGGTGAAAGGTGTCGAGCCACGTGCCGGCGGGCGCGAGTGGCGGCGCGCCGGGCACGCGCGGGGCGGCCATGGCGGCTTGTTCCGTATCGCGCAGTCGCACGAAGTGCCCTTCGAGCAGATTCGGTACGCCGGCGAGAAGTGTGCGCTCACGCGCGGCCATTACACGTTCCATGACGGCGTCGACGCTGGCGAGCCGGGCGGCGTGCGGCGCGCGGCGTGCCAACTGTGCGCGCAGGCGGGTGCGCAGGGCGCTGATCGCCGTATCCATCGTCTGTTGCGAGGTCGCGTAGCGCTGACGATAAGCGGGAAATTCCGCGAAGGACGCGGCTCGTTGACGCTCGGCGGCGCTCAGGGCGCGGATCTGCCCGCCGGGCGCGGCGGCCAGGCCGCAATCGCGGGCGATGGCGGCGGCGAGGTCTGCGCGCACGCGTGCCAGTTCGCTCGCCGGATCGTACGCAGCCGCGTGCGCGCCGGGCGTTGCGGCCGGCGGGGCGGATTTGAGGGCCGACGACAGGGCGATGGCGTCGGTCCAGCCCAGCCACTGGCTCATGCGGTCCGAGAGCGACGGCGCGGCCTCGGGTGGCGCGAACGTGCTCAGACGGGCCAGCGAGCGTATGAGTGTCGGGGCGCTGATAACGGGACGCCGGGGCACTTGCACCATTTCACTGGGGGGGTCGAAAACCCAGCAGTTTACACTGCGCGCGCCCTTCGCTTGCCCTTTGCCCGTCCGTTGCCTCAGAAGCCCCAGTAGCACACTACGTTCTGGCCTGCGCTGGCGTCGCTCACGGACGGGCTGAAGCCGTGCGCCCGGCTGCGGGCGAAGACGATTTTCGCCTGGCGCGCGTTGCCGCATCCGCCGACATAGTCGAGCGTGCCGATCCAGAGCTTGCGACCTCGCCCGCCGGGGTGCTCCCGTGACCACGTCAGCAATTCGCGCTCGACGGCAGCGTCGTACGTTGGCGCGTAGACCTCCTCGTGCGCAATGCCGTCGAGCAGCGACGTGAAGGCGACGCCGCCGGTGATGCCCTGACGCGTTGCCGGGCCGGTGGCGTTCTGCATGACGAGGATCTTGTCGGGGAAGGCGTGGCGGAGTTCGCGCACCAGATCGAGCGCGCCTTGCTGGCAAGTGGCGTCGCAGGGGCCATTGCGGGTGTGCAAGCCATGCTCGATCAGTTCGAGATTGTCGAGATAGAAACCGTCGACGCCCTGCGCAATCAACCGCGGTGCGACGTACGCGACGATGAGCTTGCGGTACGCCGGGTCGGATGGGTTCATCCAGGTCTCATCACGGTAGCCGTCATAGCGGCCCAGATGCGCGCGGCGATTGCGGCCGCAGGGGAGGAAGCCGGCGGGGGCGTGCTGCCAGTACGAACGAAAGCGCTCGCAGGCGCCTAGATTGAGATAACTGATGACGCGGTTCGTGCCGTCGGCCTTGAGTGTGGCGATTTGAGCGGGCGTGACGTTGCCTTGATCAGGGTCGGCGTCGATATCGATGAGGCGGAAGGTGCTCGCCACACGGGCGAGGTCGAGGTGGGCGACGTTGCCGTAGTAGCTGACCCATGGGGCACCGATACCGATATCACGCCCGGTCGGTGCGGCGACGGCTGCTCGGCGCTGTGTGGGCGTTTGCGCCGACGACACCAGGGTCGTGAGAGCGAGAAGAAAGCACAGAACGCAGCGCAGCCATGACATCGGGGCTCGCGCACGCTGTGGGAATTCGTGTAGATCGACCTGCCGGGCGTGAGTCGTCATGGATGCGATGGACGCAAAAAAGCCGTCTGCAAGACGGCTGATCGATGAGTGCTACGAGCGCTGCTGAAGAATTCTGTGGAGCGGGCGATGGGAATCGAACCCACGGCTCTAGCTTGGGAAGCTAGGGTATTACCATTATACGACGCCCGCGCAGACCAGCATTTTACGCGGGGTTTGGGGAGTTTGGCAATCCACGCGTTTCGCAGGTGTGTACGATTCTGGGGGGAGAGTCTTGGGATCGATTCCCATCGCAGGCGCTTTTTGAGATTCCCTTGAAGCCGTTTTCAGGCGGTGTCGGGGCTTTCTTGGTCGCCCTAAATCTGGATTAGCTCTTGCTGCCCGGGGGTACGAGGATGTCAGCTGGTTTATATCGATCGCAGTAGACCTCCAACCCCAGTTTGATCAGCAGTGCAGTTACCGAAACGGCGATTGCCTTTATGCCGAACCCGATGTCCGCGAGCGCCGAAGTCACCGCAAGCGCGTAGTACTTCTTGGAAAGAAAAGTGCTCATCCCTTGGGAGTACCAAGCCTTATATATTTCACTCGCTGGATCACACAGTGATTTCCATACAACGAGCTTGAGGGATGAGAAGAACGACTTCCCGAGTTCAGACTGCTTTTCGAGATTCGCGCTGGGCGGCAAATACTTGATCTCGGTCATGGTCAACTGACGCCTCGCCGTCAGGTCAACCTTGCGCACGAATGCCACGACCTCCGGTGGAAGTGCTCTCCTGTAATGACCCAGCGAAACCTGCACAAGTTAAGCGGCTAATGCAAATGCCTCAGCCGGGGGGGCATCCCAAGCGCCTGATGTGGGCGCCAGTGGTCGTAGACGCGTGTTGACGTCCCCTCAAAAAACCGTAGCGGCGAGAATTGCATTTTTCCGTCCATCGCGTCCTCCGTCGGAAAGTCAACACGCGCGTCAACGGATTCGTTCACGGTCTTGCAAGATATCCTTGGGACAAGGTGGGGAATGTATCCACACGACAAGTCGCGCGGATACACCGGCCACCAATTCCTGGTCGCCGCTGCTCTGAGATCAAACAGTGGTCCCGAACACGGCCCCCACGCCCGCTGTCACCGCCATCGCAAAGGTGCCCCAGAACGCCACGCGCAGCGCGCTTTTGAAGAGGGGCGTTCCGCCAACGGCAGCAGCGGCAGCGCCGAGCAGGGCCAGGAAGATAATCGCCGTCGCCACGATCCAATAGAGCAGGCTTTGCTCCGGCGCCAGCAGAACCACAGCTAGCGGCATGGCCGCGCCCACGGCGAAGCTCCCGGCAGACGCCATTGCGGCTTGCAGCGGGCGCGCGCTCAACGTTTCCGAGATGCCCAGTTCATCGCGCGCATGCGCGCCCAGCGCATCGTGCGCCATCAGCTGCGTGGCGACTTGATCCGCGAGCTGCTGATCCAGGCCACGCCGCACGTAGATGGCCGTCAGTTCCCGATGCTCTGCCTCCGGGCTGTGCCTCAGTTCTTCACGCTCTCGCGTCAAATCCGCCTTTTCTGTGTCGGCCTGCGAATAGACCGATACGAACTCGCCGGCAGCCATGGACATGGCGCCTGCCACCAATCCCGCCACGGCCGTGGTCAAAATGCTGGCGTGGCTTGCATGGGCCGCGGCCACACCGGCGACCAGACTGGCGGTGGAAATGATGCCGTCATTGGCCCCAAGGACGGCGGCGCGCAGCCAGCCGATATGTTCAGTGCGGTGTCTTTCAGGATGGGCACGATGGTGAAACTTTGTCATTGTAGATTCCGATCCATGTGAAGCAGCTTTGGGCAATCCGTTCAGGTGCGACGCCTCGGGAAGCCTGCGAACCCGTGTGCTGTCGCGCATGACGTCGTCGGCAACGCCAGCGCCCCTGCGCCCATAAATACGTGATGTCGCCGCACCAGACTTGATTCGACGCCGCCACATTGAACTCGCGAGTCAATACGTTCGGAATGTCGATGCGCTCCAGCGTAGCGCGCTTGTATGCGTGGTTGCCAGGTTGCTTTCTTGATGGCCAGCAGATATATACTGCGCGGCGTGATGCCGCGGCGTTCCTGGTGCAGTTGTTGAACCCCGCGGCGCAGAAACGACTCCGCGACGCCGACCGACCGGCTGGCATCGACGTGACTATAGCGCTGGTCGAGGACTAGAGACGCAGCACTGCGCTTGAACTCAGGGGAAACCGTACGACGTTGCTTGCTCATCAGACACCTCCCCATGGCGAGTATTCTCGCCTAAATTGGTGTCCGGGGAGATTAGACCACAACACATGGCCATCAGAATCGTGCAACGCCAGGCCTGCCGGTGTCGATGCCGAGCGAGTGCCCGTTCGCGTGCGAGGTGCAAACTGCCAAACTGGCATACTTAAGCAAGGTTGAGCCACGTTCCCCGTTCCCACACTCGGGAATTCGGCCGAGCCGCGCCCCATCCTCCGCTTGGGCCTGAGTCGCATCCGTCTTGAGAGAGAAAGTCATGAAAGCAGCCATTGGACAATTCGCCGTTGCCGCAGACGCGTCTATCAACGCGCAGACCTGCCTGCAATGGATGGCCAAGGCACGCGCCGCCGGTGCCGACCTGCTGGTACTCCCCGAGGGCGTGCTGGCGCGCGACATCGCCGACCCTGACCTGGTGCGCCGCGCCGCGCAACCATTGGACGGCGAGTTTGTGACCTCCTTGCGCGAAGCAAGTCGAGGCAACCACCTCACGACGATGATGACGGTGCACGTGCCCGCGACCGCCGACGGCAAAGTGTGGAATGTCCTGATCGCACTGCGCGACGGCGAAATCATCGCCGAGTACAAGAAGATCCACCTTTACGATGCGTTCTCGGTGAAGGAGTCGACGAACGTGGTCCCCGGTAACGAGGTGCCGCCGCTGGTCGACGTCTGCGGACTCAAGGTCGGCCTGATGACGTGCTACGACGTGCGCTTCCCCGAGCTGGCGCGACGCCTCACGCTCGATGGCGCCGACGTGTTGGTGTTGCCGGCCGCGTGGGTGAGGGGACCGCTCAAGGAGGCACATTGGGAAACCCTGTGCACCGCGCGTGCGCTGGAGAACACGTGTTACCTGGTGGCGTCGGGGGAATGCGGGCCCCGCAATATCGGCGCAAGCATGGTCGTTGACCCGTTGGGTGTGATTGTCGCGCGTGCCGCGGAAGCGCCCGCCTTCCTGCTTGTCGAGCTCGATCCGGCCCGCATCGCCGAAGCGCGCCGCGTGCTGCCTTGCAACGAAAATCGTCGTTTCGCCGCGCCGCAACTTTAGGGCGTGTCGGGCCGGCTCAGCGCATCGCATGAACGGCTGACGTGCCGGGCAAGCCGAGTGACGATGTCCGCCATGTCGCACGAAGCCACCATTACATCAACCGATTGCGCGCTTCGAGCAGCAACTGCGCCGCCAACTTGCCCAGCACCGTACTTGGCGCGTGTGTGTCGGGCACGCTCGGCACGCACGCCATCCATTCGGTCAACGCTTCGGCCGGCATCGGGCGCGCAATCGCATACCCTTGGGCGATATCGGCGCCGAGAATCACGACCGCCTCGAGCATGCCCTCGTCTTCGATGCCCTCCACCACGACGGCCTTGTTCAACGAGTGTCCCAGCTGGATCAACTGATAGGTGAAGCGCAGGGTCTCCAGGGGATCCCGACCGACAGCGCTCACAATGTCCCGGTCGATCTTGACCAGGTCGAACGGCACTTCGCGCAGACGCGTCAGACTGCTATAGCCCGAACCAAGATCGTCCTCTGCCAACTGGATCCCCAGGGCTTTGAATTTCGCCAGTTCCTGCGATACGTCCACACCGAGCGGGAAGGCATCGGTTTCCAGCACTTCCAGCGTCAACTGGTTTGGCGCGGCACCGCTCTTTTTGAGCGCCCGCTCCGTGACTTTGAAATAGCGGATGTCGCCAAGTGCACTCGATGGCAAGTTCACGGAGACGCTCAGCGGGAAACCCGCCCGCAGCCAGACGCGGCGCTGCGACAGCGCTTGCTCGAGCCCGCGCTTGTATAGCGTGAGGAAGTCCTCGGACGACAGGGCCGGGAAGAATTCGCCGGGTGCCAGAAGGCGATCCCCATCCTGCAAGCGGGCCAACGCCTCCACCTTGGTCACCTGCCCCGTTTTGAGATCGAGCAGCGGTTGATAGTGGATCTTCAGCGCGTCAGACCAGAGAAGCTTGGACCAACGCTGCCGAACGGTATAAGGCACGGTGCGCGTGTTGCCGGCCAGGCGCTCGGTGCCGGCAATGGCGAAGCCCAATATCGTCTGCAACAGGGAAACGAAGGCAATCTGATCGGCGCCGGTCAGTGCGCCGGGTAAGGGGCTGTACAGGTTCAGGATGGCGGCCGTGGGTTCGCCCGGCTGGTGCAGGGGAATCGCAATGCAGGAATGAAAACCGACCGGCAAGGCCGCCGCCCGCCACGGCACCATCTTCGGATCGTTCGCAATATTGAGCGAGCGCACCACATGACCGCTGCGCCAGGCACGCCCCGTGGGCCCCTGACTGCCGGACGAATTGCCCACCGTGATGGGCGCCGTTTTTTCGATCCCGGCGAGATAGCGCTCGATGGTGCCGCCGGCCGCCAATTCGAAGCGAAACACCCCCTGACGATCCGGCCTGCCCACCGCGCAGCCGGCGATCTCGTCGTGTTCCCCCAGAATCTGGACCACCTGGCTGATCAGGTCGGTATAACTTTCCGTTCTCCACGCCAGCAACGTGACGCGCTGCAATACCTCATGACGGGAGATCTGCAGGCGCTGATAGGCCTCGGCCTGCCAGGCGAGATCCTGGTTCATGCGCCGGCTCAGCAGGCATAGCGCCTCGCCATGCGCCGCTGTATCGATGTATTTGACGATGGCTTCGCCCAGGACCCCGCGGGCGCGAACCAGATCTTCCCAGTTGAGACCGACAATGGCATGCGTACGCCCGGCCCTGATGGCTTGCGCACGATGATCGGCAGCCGTCAGCGCAGGCGCCGAAAGTGCGCATAGTCGCTTGGTCTGGCGCGATTTGGCATATCGCATTTCCGCTGGCGTCAGGTGATCCAGGATGCGTTGGGGCGCCGGCAGGCAAGCAAGTCCATGGTGGAACTGGCTGACGATATCTGCGGCATGGCGTTGCACCTCTGCGAAGAGCGCCGCGAGCTGTGGCGTCCCGGCCATGCCGTACATCTCCCGTCCCTCGCTCACGGACGCAGGATCCTGGAGCGGGTGCCAGAACTTCTCGACGTTCGCTGAAACACCGGGAGATTGCATCTCGTCGTCTTGCGTGACCATGAACGTCGGCGGATCTGTGGTTTGCCTTGAAGGAATTAACGACCGGCAGTTGGAAATCTGCAGGCCGCGTCCAGCGACGAGCATACTGCACGGCCGGCCGCCATGCTACCGTGGTTTCACCTGACGATCCCAACGGGGATCGTCGACAAATGGCCGACAGCGACGGATTGGGGACGGATTGGGAGCGCATCGGGCAGGGAGAGCCGATGGCGGCAGAGAAAGGGTGCCGACGCCTCCACACGCCGGCACGCTGACGTGCGGCAAGTCCTGGAGGGCGGCTGCGGCTATGGGGGGCCGCATTGTCTCGGTAACGCGCTAACGCGTTACCGCGTTTCGATCAGCACCAGGCGGGGACGTAGGCGGACCGGCAGTACGATCTGCCATACGGCGTCAATTCGAGACGCTCGCCCACTCGGCAGACCAGTTCACGCGCGAGCAGCGCATTAATGATGGCATCCGAAGGGGGATCGTCATTGCGAATGACGCGATAAATGGCAGCGACTATGGCCTGCTTCGACAGCGTGAGCATTCGTGCTCCTGACATGGATGAGATAACTGCGAGCCGCGTTGACCGACGCACATTTCGCGTCGGGCCTGAGATACCCGCACATGGCTCACGAACAAGATCGGTCGCGTAGCGATGGGCTATTGAGTTGGGTTGGTTTGTCGATGCCTGCAACGCTTTTGGACCGTGCACCCCATCAAACGACGTAGGTCGGTTCTCGCGAAGTGATCGAATTCGTTTCGACCGACTGATTGGATCTCGCAAGGATCGAGGAGATTGACGCGGTGTGGACAAGCGTCAGACTTGAGATTCTCTTTGTCACTTATACGCGTGTTCCGCGCATCGCGCAATGCTTTGTGCCGCCGAACGCCCGCCGACTGTGGCATCCGACGACACACCCCCTGTCAGCCGATATGCGCGGCAAACCCCGTCTGTCCGGTGGCGACGTTGTCCTTGAGCGTTAGCGCCGGAATGTCGTATGCGCCGTGGTTCTGCCGACGATACGGAATCGGCGCTGTCGTGGCCAGTGTATCGAGACGCTCCCCCAGCTCGCGCTGAATCTGTGCAAAGCGCTCGGCATCGATGCGTCCCGTCCGGAAGGCGACGTAGGGCGGCAACACGTCGAACCCCGGGTAGAACAACATGCCGTGCTGAATCGGGAACAGCACTTCGTCAATGGGCCCGTTGATGCCGCGAGCACTATAGTGCGAGTCCCAGCCGCCGGTCGTCACCACGAGCATTGCGCGCTTGCCCGCCATCGACCCTTCGCCGTAGCGGTCGCCCCAATGCGTATTCGAGTGCTCGCCAACGCCATAGGCGAAGCCGTAGGCATACACGCGATCAAACCACCCCTTCATGATCGCCGGCATCGAGAACCACCACAGCGGGAATTGCAGGATCACCGTGTCCGCCCAGCGCAGCTTCGCCTGCTCGCGGGCGATGTCGGCGCGCTGCGTGCCGCTCGCGAACGCATGCTTCGAGTCGAGCGACGCATGGAACGGCTCGCTCGCATTGCGTTGCGGCGCGTCGTCCTCGTCGATGGTGGTCTTCCACTGCATGGCATACAGATCCGAGACTTGCACGTGGTGTCCTGCCGCTTCCAGTCGCTGCACGGCAAAGTCGCGTAACGCGCCGTTGAGCGAGCGCGGTTGCGGGTGGGCATAAACGATCAACACATTCATTTTTCAATCTCCGTTGCGATCAGGTTCATTCGTTTCAGGGAACAAATGCAGGTTAGGCGCACGGGAGGTATATTAGAAATGAATTCCTGATATGCCAGGTATAACAATGAATAATTTGCGACGTATCGATCTGAATCTGCTGGTCACGCTCGATGTCTTGCTTGCCGAACAGAACGTGACACGTGCCGCCGAGCGGCTGTACATGTCGCAGCCGGCGGTCAGTGTGCATCTGGCGAAGTTGCGCGACTTGCTCGGCGATCCGCTGTTGCTGCCAGGGCCGCGCGGTATGCGTCCTACCACGCGCGCCGACGCGCTGCGCGAGCCGTTGCGCGACGCGCTTGAATCGCTGTCGCGTGCCGTCTCACCCGCTGCGGCTTTCGATCCGGCGAACGCCGAGTTGACCTGGCGTATCGCCGCCACGGATTACACGGAGTCGACCCTGGTGCTGCCAGTGCTTCACCGCCTGCGAGCGGCGGCGCCACGCACGCGTCTGGCGGTGTTCGATTTGTCGCCGTCGCGCGTCGCCCGGCAGGCGGAGCAGGGTATCGTCGATATCGCGTTTCACACCACAGATGGCGCACCACAGGGCTTGCGTCGCAAGGCCCTGTTCGCGGAGCGCTATGTCCTGGTGGCGCGGCGTGGGCATCCGAAGCTCAAACGACGGCCCACGCTCAAGCAGTTCTGCGAGCTGGAGCACGTCATTGTGTCGCAGGACGGCGGCGGCTTCCACGCGAGCACCGACGATGCCCTCGCGAGGCTCGGGGCATCGCGGCGCGTTGTCCTGTCCGTGCCGCATTTTCTCTTCCTGCGATCCGCGCTCGCCAGCACGGATCTGGTGGCGATGGCCCCCGAACGCCTCGTTCGCGACGATCCGGCGTTGCAGGTGACGACGCCGCCCGTCGACCTGCCGGGCTTCGAGATCTCGATGTACTGGCACGAGCGTGTGCATCGCGATCCGTCGCATCAATGGCTGCGGGAATGCATCGCGAGCGTCGTGTGACCTTCAGCTTGGGCGAACGAGCGTGCGGCGCTCGTAGTCGCGCGATCCCATCTCGGCCAGTCGGCTGATCGTACGCGACAGATCGCGCCAGTCGCGCAATGCATCGAGCGCGGGAATGAGCGGCATGTCGGACGCGATCAGCAACGTGCGTTGGCGGTCGTAACAAATGTCGATGAGCCACAGGAATCGTTGCAGGGTGTCGGGGCGCTGGAGCCGTTCGACGTGCAGATCGCCCACGATCAAGCAGGGCCAGCGCTCGGCGAGCGCGAGGTAATCCAGATGCGAGCGATGTGCGACGCAAAGGTCGTCGAAATCGGCCCACAGCACGCGCGCGCCTGCGCTTTGTGCCGGCAGTGCACGACCGGCGATCGTCACCGTTGACGGATTTGACGCGGGTCGCCCCTCCAATTCGGCATAACGTAGCGGCAAGAGCTCGCGGGCTTCGTCGGGGGGCGCGATCCAGCGCGGTAGCTGTGCCGCTTCGCCGCCCATGCGGTAGTCGGTGGCGCCGTCGAAATGCACGACCGCGAAGCGTTGCAGAATCACGGCGATGGTCGGTTCGAAACGCTCGTGAAACTCGGGATCGGGCAACAACTGCTGCGGCGCGTAGTTCGACGTCAGCACCAGCCGCACACCCCGCGCCAGCGCGATGTCGAGAAATCGCCCGATCAGGAAAGCATCGGCAATGTCGTGGACGTGAAACTCGTCGAAACACAGTAAGGCAACGCCGTGGAGCCAGCGATTCGCTACCGCCGCGAGTCGGTCGTCGCATGCCGGTTCGCGCACGAGTTGCCGATGGACGTCGCGCAGGAATTCGTGAAAGTGCACGCGCCGCTTCTCGCACTCGGCGACGGCGAAGGCGGCGTCCACGACGAGGCTCTTGCCGCGCCCGGGGCGTCCGTAGCAGTACACGCCGTCGAAGGCCGGCCTGGCGGTTCCCAGCAGTGCGGTGAGAGCGGCGAGGGCGTCGCGTTGGCGAAGGTCGGGACGGACGTGGCGCTCAGCCAGCGCCCGCGTCACGCGCGCAATGTCGATCATGTAAAGCAGACTCCGGATAGCAGCAGCCGGCGTACCCAGCCGGCCAATGGGGGCCACTATACCGACGCTGCGCGGTTCCGGCTAATTTGGACTGCGGTGCGAAATCCGCGCATTTCGGCGTCGCCTGATCGCCCGCTCACCTCGTCGCCGCGATGGCGTTGCCCAAAGACACGGCGGATGCGCTAACGTATGGGCTCTGCGTAGGTCCGCATCCCTCAAGAGGACGTCAGGCATGTCTCATCCCTTCGATCCGGAACGCTATTTTCAGCGCATCGGTTACACCGGCCCGCGTGAAGCAACGCTCGACGTTCTGCGCGCCATCCACTCGCTGCATCCGCTGGCCATTCCGTTCGAGAATCTCGATCCGATTCGTGGTCAGCCGGTCGACGTCGAGCTGCCGTCGGTCGTTGCCAAGTTGCTCGATGGCGGACGCGGCGGCTACTGCTTCGAGCAGAACGCGCTGTTCGCCCATGCGCTGACCCATCTCGGGTTTGTCGTCACGCCGTTGATCGGACGCGTCGTGTGGGGGCGCTCGTTTGATGGGGAAGCACCGCTCACGCACATGCTGCTGCGCGTCGATCTCGACGGCGAGGCCTGGCTGGCCGATGTGGGTTTCGGCTCCGTCACGCTCACCGCGCCGCTGCGTCTGCATTCGGCGCAACCCCAGTCGACCCTGCTGGAAACGTTCCGACTGGAGACGGTTCGTACGGAGGATGGCGGGCCGCCCAGCGAGTACCGCCTGAGCGTGCGCTCCGCCGACACGTGGTTGCCTGTCTATCGCTTTGCGCCGAAACCCGCCGAGTGGATCGACTACAAGCTGGGCAATTGGTACACGTCGAGCGCGCCCGATTCCATCTTCCGGAATCAGCTCATCGTCTGCCGTGTGCTGCCGCTCGGACGCATTGCGCTACTCAACACAACGCTGACGGAGCGCTCGGCGCAAGGCGACGTCGTGGCGGAAACCGACATCGCGTCGGCGGCGCAACTCGCGCAAGTGCTGCGGGAACGTTTCGGCCTGAGGCTCGACGGCATCGATACCGACGCTTTGTACGAGCAGGTGCGCGCCTGTGCCGCAAAGGCCGCTGGCTGAACGTTGTCGGCGCCATGAACTCGCCCGGTGTGTCAAACGACAAGGCCGCCTCCCGAGGGAGGCGGCCTGCGTGTCTTTGTTCCGTCGTCGTCAGCGGCGGGCTGGGCGTCAGTGTGCCGACGTCGTGCCGGGCCACAGTCGCACAACGAGCGCGGCGAGGGCCGCCAGCGTGGCGAGCGACGCGACACCCGTCCAGCCCCAGTGCGCCAATGCCTGAGCACCGAGTGCCGCGCCGATCGACATGCCGATGAAGACGCCGACGAAAAGCACGGCGTTCAGACGGCTGCGGGCGGCGGGTTCGATGCCATACACGATGGTTTGATGCGAGACCAGCGCGACCTGCACGCCCAGGTCGAAGCCGATGGCGGCCAGACCGATCAGCCACAGTTGGGCATGGGCGCCGAGCATGGGCGCGAACAGCATCGCGGCGAAGGACACGGCCACCAGGCTCGCCCCAAGACGGGTGACGATCTGCGGCCCCTTGCGATCCGCAATGCGGCCGGCCAGCGGTGCGCCGAGTGCCCCGGCCGCGCCTGCCAGACCGAATGCCCCCGCCGCCGCCGCGCCCAGATGGAACGGGGCGTCGTGCAGCATGACGGCGAGCGTCGACCAGAAGGCGCTGAAGCCGACCGACAGCAGGCCCTGCGCCAATGCCGCCCGGCGCAGCGCCGGATGACGACGCCACAGGCCGGCCACCGAACCGAGCAATTGGCGATAGGTCATCTGCGTCGTCGGATGGAACGACGGCAGGGCGCGCCACGCCACCACGCCGAAGCCGGCCACGCTGATGGCGGCGACGACATACATCGCCCGCCAACCGAAGTTCTGGGCCACGAAGCCGGACACCACGCGCGAGAGCAGAATGCCCAACAACAGTCCGGTCATCACGGTGCCGACGACTCGGCCCCGGATCGATTCGGGCGCGATCGCGGCCGCGGCGGGCACGATGTCCTGTGCCATCGTCGCGGTCAGCCCGATGGCCAGACTCGCGGCGAGCAGCGTGCCAATGCCCGGGGCAAAGGCGGCCAGCAGCAGCGCGAGCGTGAGAATCGCGCCCTTGACGAGCACGATACGACGCCGGTCGATAATGTCGCCGAGCGGCACCAGCAGCAGAATGCCCAGCGCGTAGCCGAGCTGGGTGAGCGTCGGAACCCAGCCGACCGTCGTGTTGGCGGCGTGGATGTCGTCGGTCATGATGCCGAGCATCGGCTGGGCGTAGTACAGCGAGGCGACCGTCAGGCCGGTGCCCGTTGCCAGCAGCAGGATAAGCCGGGCAGACAGCTCGGGCTGCGCTCGCGTGGCGGCCTGATTCGCGCCAGTGGCGCTGGAAATCTGTGCAGAACGCATGAGGTGAGGCTCCAGTAGCAAGGTACGGGGCGTAGTGTCGCGCTTGGTGCAGTGCGGTGGTAGGCCTATAATCCGTACAACCTTTATACGTGTTGCGTATGACAGAGCCCCTTCATCCCCCTGCCATTGGCACCGATGCGCCCGCTGGCCGAGGCGGCGGTGCCGACCGTGTCGAGCTGATGCAGACGTTTGTGCGCATCGTCGAGGCCGGCAGTCTGTCGGCCGCCGCAGCGCTGCTTGGCACCACGCAGCCGACCGTCAGCCGGCGTTTGCAGATGCTCGAACGCTCGCTGGGACTTCGCTTGCTGCAACGCTCGACGCATCGCATGAAGCTCACCGAGGACGGTGAGCGTTGCTTCGTTCGGGCGAAGGAACTGGTGACGAGCTGGGAGGCGTTCGAAGCCGATCTGCGCGGCACCGGCGACGACCCGGAGGGCACCTTGCGCGTGCTCGTACCCCACGCGTTCGGTCAGGAAATGATGATCGGCCCGCTCGCGGACTTTCTGGAGCGCTATGCCGGGATGAAGGTGCATTGGTTCTTGCAGGACCGCGAGCCTGATTTCATTGCGGAAGGCATCGACTGCGCGATTCACGTGGGCGAACTGCGCGATCCGTCGAATGTGGCGATTTCGTTGACCGACGTGCCGCGCATCGTCGTAGCGTCGCCCGACCTGCTGCGCGGACGTCCGTTGCCTTCGCACCCCTCGGACCTGGCCTCGTTGCCGTGGCTCTCGCTCACCACGTTCTACCGCAACGACATCACGCTCACGCACGAGCAAACGCACGAGACGGCCCGCGTCACATTCGATCCGCGCATGAGCACGGACAACCTCTATGCATTGCGCAGTGCCGCATTGCGCGGGTTGGGTGTGGCGGTTTGTTCGGCATGGTTGATGGCTGAAGACGTGGCGCAGGGTCGCCTGATGCAGCTCATGCCGCCATGGCGCTCGACGGCCTTGCCGATGTACCTCCTCTACCCGTACGCGAAGTACTATCCGGCCCGGCTGCGCCGCTTCATCGAAGCGATGCGCGCGGCGATTCCCGCCGTGATCGACGCCGAGCAACGCAAGATTCGCTGATCGGGATCAGACCAGCCGCAGTTGTCCGGATTGGCCTTGCAACAGGGCGTCATTGCGCTGGGCGGCGTCGCGTAAGTAATCCCACAGCACCGTAATGCGCTTGAGCGAGCGCAATTCCTCGTGACAATAGATCCAGAAGCTGCGCGTGACGACCACGTCGTCGACGAGCAACGGCACCAGCCGTGCGTCCTGCGCGGCCATGAAGCATGGCAGGATCGCCAGCGCCTCGCCCTGCAATGCCGCCTGATATTGGGCGATGACGCTTGTGCTGCGCAGCACGACGTTGCCCCCGGGCACGATGTCCTCCAGATAACGCAACTCGTTGCTGAACGTGAGTTCGTCGACGTAGCTGATGAACCGGCGTCCGGACAGATCCGCGAACGTCGCGACGTCGCCGTATTGCGCGAGATAACCGGGCGTCGCATACAACTGCAGACGGTAGTCGCACAGCTTGCTGCACACGTAAGGCCCGCGCTGGGGGCGTTCGATGGTGATCGCCAGATCGGCCTCGCGTTTCGACAGGCTCACGAAGCGCGGCACGGGCAGCACGTCGAAAGCGATAGCGGGGTATTCGCGCTGAAAGCGTGAGAGGACCGGCGTGACGAAGTACGTGCCGAACGCTTCCGTCGAGCCGATACGAACGTGGCCCGAGAGCGTTTGCCCGAGCCCCGCCACCTGCTCGCACGCCGATTGCAGCGTGGTCTCCATTTGCTCCGCGTAGACGAGGAGCTGCTGCCCCTCGGGCGTCAGCGCAAAGCCCGCGTTGCGCGATTTGTCGAACAACAACGTGCCGAGCGACTGCTCCAGCGCGCGCACTCGTCGCGAGACGGTCGTGTGATCGACCCCCAGGCGTTGCGCCGCGGCGCTTACGCGCTGTGTGCGCGCGACCTCCAGGAAGTAGCGCAAGTCGTCCCAGTCGGGACGCGGCTCCGCCCCCGAAGCGCCAGCGATGCCCGACGGTCTTGCTGCGGCGGCGCGAACCATTACGCTCTCTCCTATGTGTATTTATGCACAAAGTAGATGCATATATTCGCTATGTAAAGCAAATTCGCACAAATACAATTCATGAGCGCCGCGCATAGACGGCGACGACGAACGCATAAAAAAACCTGAAGGAGACGAAGCGATGAAGATCAAGCCGTGGTTGCTCGCGCTGGGATTCGGCGCGGGCTTGGGGTTGATGTCGATGGCCGGTATGGCGCAGTTGCCGGACCGCCCGGTGAAGGTGGGCGTGCTCACCGACATGTCGGGGCCGTATTCGGCGATGGGCGGTGCCGGCTCGGTCGCGGCCGCGCAAATGGCGATCGACGATTGTCTGGCGGCCGAGTGCAAGGGCATGAAGATTGCGCTGGTGTCGGCCGACAACCAGAACAAGGCCGATGTCGCCGCCAACAAGGCCCGGGAATGGTTTGATCGCGACAATGTCGATGCGATTGCCGATCTCACGAACTCGGCGGCCGCCCTGGCGGTGCAGAAGATCGCCATGGACAAGCAACGCGTGACGTTGTTCTCAGGGCCGGCGACCACGCGACTGACGAACGAAGACTGCTCGCCCACGGGCTTTCACTGGATGTTCGACACCTACTCGCAGTCGGCGGCAACCGCGCGCGCCGTGGTCGGTGACGGTGGCAAATCGTGGTACTTCATCACCGTCGACTATGCCTTCGGGCACTCTCTTGAGAAAGACGCCGCCGATATCGTGAAGACGCTCGGCGGCACGGTCCTGGGACAGTCGCGACATCCGCTCAATGCATCCGACTATGCATCGTTCCTGTTGCAGGCGCAAAGCTCGAAGGCACAGGTCGTGGCGCTCGCCAACGGCGGGCAGGACACCGTCAACGCGCTCAAGCAGGCACGCGAATTCGGCATTGTGCAACGCGGGCAGAAGTTGGCGGCGCTGCTGGTCTTCCTGTCGGATGTTCATGCGCTCGGCCTGAACACGGCGCAGGGCTTGATGTTTACCGATGGCTTTTACTGGGATCAGGACGACGCCGCGCGTGTCTGGTCGGCCCGCTTCCAGAAAAAGTACAAGGATCTGAAGCCGACGATGGTGCAGGCGGGCGTGTATTCGAGTGTGCTGCATTACTTGCGTGCGGTCGCGGCGTCTCAGAGCGTGGACGCCAAGGTGGTCGCGCAAAAAATGCGGGAAATGCCGATTCGCGATCCGATCATGCACAACGCCTCGATTCGTCCGGACGGGCGCGTGATCCACGACATGTACCTGTTCCGCGTAAAGTCGCCCGCCGAGTCGAAAGGCCCGTGGGACTACTACACCAAGGTCGCTACGGTGCCCGCGACGGAAGCCTTCCAGCCGCTGTCTAAATCGACCTGCTCGCTCGTGAAGACGAGCACGGCGGCGAAGTGAGCGACGCTTGATCGTCATGGGATCGTCGCGGCGCAGGCCTCGCTGCGATTGCCTATCTTGTAATTGCCGGCGGCGCTGCGTGGTCACTCACCGCAGCCCGCCTTCCACCGAACCCTGAAGTCATTCGCAGTCTTTTCGCCCCCGAATCCTCGCATTCGTTTCCATCAGGAGAGCATGTCATGTCCCTACCCACCATTCCGCTGCTGATCGACGGCAAGCGCGTCGAGTCGAAGTCCTCGCAGTGGCGCGACGTTGTGAACCCGGCCACGCAGGAAGTCGTCGCGCGCGTGCCGTTTGCCACGACGGAGGAACTCGATGCCGCCGTGGCGTCGGCCAAGGCGGCCTACAAGGGTTGGCGCAGTACGTCGCAAGCCAACCGCATGCGCGTGATGCTGCGCTTCCAGCAACTGCTGCGCGAGCACACCGGCGAACTCGCCGAATTGATCACGCGTGAGCACGGCAAGACGTTGCCCGACGCCGAAGGCGAAGTCGGACGCGGCCTCGAAGTCGTCGAACACGCATGCTCGATTGCCTCGCTGCAGTTGGGCGAATACGCCCAGAACGCCGCCGGCGGCGTTGACGTCTACACGCTGATCGAGCCGCTGGGCGTGTGCGCCGGGATCACGGCGTTCAACTTCCCGGTGATGCTGCCGTGCTTCATGTTCCCGCTGGCGGTGGCCACCGGCAACACGTTCGTGCTCAAGCCGTCGGAGCAGGATCCGAGCGCGTCGCTGCGCCTGGCCGAACTCGCACTCGAAGCCGGCCTGCCGCCGGGCGTGCTCAATGTCGTGCATGGCGGGCCGGACATCGCCAACGGCATTTGCGATCATCCGGACATCAAGGCCGTGTCGTTCATCGGCTCGACGCATGTCGGCACGCATATCTATCGTCGCGCCTCGGAGGCGGGCAAGCGCTGCCAGGCGATGATGGGCGCGAAGAACCACTGCGTGATCCTGCCCGACGCGGATCGCGAGCAGGCCATCAACCACCTGCTCGGCGCGGCGTTCGGCGCGGCGGGGCAGCGTTGCATGGCCACGTCCGTGGCGGTGCTCGTGGGCGAAGCGCGCGAGTGGGTGCCTGAGCTGGTGGCGCGTGCGCGCGCACTCAAGGTCGGTCCGGGCTCGGACCGCACGGCGGATCTCGGCCCCGTGGTGTCGAAGCAGGCGCGTGCGCGCGTCGAGAAGCTCATCGGCGCCGGCGTGGAGGAGGGCGCGAAACTGCTGCTCGACGGCCGCGGCCACACCGTCAAGGAAGCGCCCGACGGCAACTTCGTCGGTCCGACGATTTTCGACGATGTCACGGCCGACATGTCGATCTATCGCGACGAGATTTTCGGCCCGGTGCTGTGCATGACGGGCGTCGATACGCTCGATGAAGCGATCGCCTTCGTCAACGCCAATCCCAACGGCAATGGCGTGGCGCTGTTCACGCAGGATGGCGGGGCGGCACGTCAGTTCCAGAACGAGATCGACGTTGGGCAGGTCGGGATCAACCTGCCGATTCCGGTGCCGGTCGCCTGGTTCAGCTTCACCGGGTCGCGTGCGTCGAAGCTGGGCGATCTGGGGCCGAACGGCAAACAAGCGATTCTGTTCTGGACGCAGACCAAGACCGTGACGGCACGCTGGCAAGCGCGCGGTACGGGCCCGGCGGGCGTGAACACGACGATCACGTTGAAGTAACGCGCACGACTCTTTCGGAGATTCGGAGACAGACGATGGCTACGGAAACGCAACAAAAGGCCTGGCGTGTCGCCTTCATCGGGCTCGGCAACATGGGCGGGCCGATGGCGGCGAATCTGGTGAAGGCGGGGCACGCGGTGCGCGGCTTCGACTTGTCGGACGCGGCGCTCGCGCGACTCACGGCGGCCGGTGGCACGGCGGCCACTTCGATTGCCGACGCCGTGCGCAACGCTCAGGTGGTCATCACGATGCTGCCCGCCGGCGAGCATGTGCTCGCGGCGTACGATGGCCCGGACGGTGTGCTCGCGCACGCCGCGCCGGATGCGGTGCTGATCGACAGCAGCACGGTGCCGCCGGAAATTCCACGCCAGTTGGCGACGCTCGCGCGTCCGGGCACGCCGTTGCTCGACGCGCCGGTCTCCGGCGGCACGGCGGGGGCGGCTGCGGGTACGCTCACGTTCATGGTGGGCGGCGATGCAGCGCTCGTCGAGCGCATGCGGCCGCTGCTCGGCAACATGGGACGAGCGATTCATCACGGCGGGCCGCTGGGCGCGGGACAGACGCTCAAGCTGTGCAACAACATGCTGCTGGGTATTCTGATGGCAGGCACGAGCGAGGCGCTGCGTCTGGGGATCGCCAACGGACTCGATCCGAAGGTGCTCTCGGCGGTCATGCAGCAAAGCTCCGGGCGCAATTGGACGCTGGAGGTCTACAACCCGTGTCCGGGTGTGATGGAGAATGCCGCGTCGTCGCGGGGTTACACCGGCGGTTTTGCGACCGACCTGATGGCGAAGGACTTGCGTCTCGCTCACGGGGCGGCGGCGGCCGGCGACGTGGCGACCCCGCTCGGCGATCTGGCGCGGCGCATCTTCGAGGTGCATCGGGCCAACGGGCACGGCGCGCTCGATTTTTCGAGCATTTTCCAGGACCCGGTCACGCTGGCGCAAGCATTGGCCGTGAAGTAACGGTGGTCCGGTAAGGCCATTGAAACGCCCGTCGGCTTAGCGGCCGACGGGCGTTGTCTTTGCTGGATCACGGCAGCCGTGTCGACGTCAGCCGGCGATCACTCGATGCAGTGGGTCGAGTTCCTGATTGCGGGCGCGTTGCTCGTCGCCCGACAGGCCGCCGCCGCGTTGTGCGGCCATGGCGCGCGTTTCCTGCGCAATGGCGCCAAGGCGGCGGTGCAACGCATAGCCGCGCGGCGGCGGGTAATCGGTTGCAACCATTTCAAACCGGCCGATATGGGCGTATCATCCCGGCGCAACGGCTCCCCCCACAGCCAGTCTTTCCGCGCTTGCGAGCGCCTCCATTCCCCCATGATCGTTCGACCCAATCTGAACTGGCTGCGCATGCTCTTCGTCGTGCGCGGTTCGATCGTTCCCAAGATTGCTCCGCAGCTTATTTTCACCACGCTCATCTCGATCGCCGTCACGCTGGCCCACGGACGCGTCTTCGAATGGAAGATTCCGCTCACGTTCGTGCCGTTCTCGCTGATCGGCATCACGCTCGCGATTTTCCTCGGCTTTCGCAATACCACGAGCTACGCCCGCTACTGGGAAGCCCGGATGCTCTGGGGCAGCGTGCTCAACGAGACGCGCGCGCTGGCCCGCCAGTCGATGACGCTGGTGTCCGATACCTCGGATTCGTCGCGCTTCGTCGCCTATCTCATCGCCTTCGTGCATGGCATGCGTCATCAGTTGCGCGGCACGGACCCGCAGGCCGACTTCGAACGGCTGCTCGACAAAACGGACGTGGCCTGCCTCGCCCGCAAGCAGTTCAAGCCCATCGCGATCCTGCTCATGGCGGGCGAATGGCTCCGGGAACGCCGCTCGCGCGGGCAGATCGAAGCGCCGCTTGCGCAGGTCATGGAGATGCATCTGGATCGGCTCGGCGAAGCCATCGGCGGCTGCGAGCGCATCGCCACCACGCCGATCCCGTTCACCTACGGTGTGATCCTGCACCGCGTGACCTATCTCTACAGTCTGCTGCTGCCCTTCGGTCTGGTCGATTCGATTGGGCCGATGACGCCGGTGGTCGTGGCCTTCCTCTCGTACACCTTCTTCGCGCTCGAAGCGGTCAGCGCCGAAATCGAGGAGCCGTTCGGGCTGGAGCCGAACGACCTCGCGCTCAACGCCATGTCCGAGACCATCGAGCAATCGCTGCGAGAGATCCTCCATCGCCAGCACACGGCCCGCCTGCGCCCGCGCAACGAGCATCACATCATTACCTGATGATATTGATACTAAAGTGCTTGCTTTACTTTTTTGAGCGTCTATACTCAAGTACATGCTTGACCATGACATCACCCTCGATCTGACCTTTCAGGCGCTGGCCGACGCGTCGCGGCGCGCGATGCTTGCGCGGCTGGCGCAGGGGCCGGCGTCGGTGAGCGCGCTCGCGCAGCCGCTGGCGATGTCGTTGCAGGCGGTCATGCAGCACCTGGCCGTACTTGAGAGTGCGGGGCTGGTGCGAACGGAAAAGGCCGGACGCGTGCGAACGTGCCGGATCGAACCCCAGGCGCTGAGCCTTGCCGAGCGATGGATTCATCAGCGCCGTCATGAGTGGGAGGGCCATCTCGACCGATTGGGCGAGTATCTGGCCAGCCTGCCGCCCGAAGGAGGAGTTCATGAGGACAGCCAGTGAAGCCACACCCGAAACGCAGCCGCGTCCGTTGAGCGTTGGCCGGACTTACGCAACCAACCGCGAAACCGTATTTCTCGCCTGGACCCGCACCGATGCCGTGAAGCGCTGGTTTTGCCCAACCGGCTACACCGTGCCCGAAGCGCAGATCGATGCCCGCGTGGGCGGCGTTTTCGACCTGCGCATGCAATCGCCCGAAGGGGAGTCGCATTGGATTCGCGGGCGTTTCATCGAGATCGACGCGCCGGCGCGTCTTGTGATCGACATGGAAGTGACCGACGCGAAGGGGCAGGCCCTGTTCGGCACGCGCACGACGGCGAAATTCACGGAAGTGGCGCAAGGCACGCGGTTGGATGTCGAGCAGCGCTACACCGTTCACGATCCCGCGTTCGCCTGGATGCCCGCAGGTGCCGCTCAGGGCTGGGCGCAGACACTCGACAAGCTGGGCCGCGAGGTCATGCGCGAGGCGGAGGCGCCAACGCAACGCAGTGTGGTGCATGCGACCTTTCGCATCGAGCGTCAATACGCGGCGTCGCCTGCGCGCGTGTATCGTGCGCTGACCGAGCGCGACGCCAAGGATCGCTGGTTCGCCAGAAGCGATGGTCTGACGTTGCTAGAACGCTCGATGGATGTGCGCCCCGGTGGCCGCGAGGTGGCCAAAGGGCAGTGGGCAAGCGGTATGGTGTCGACGTTCGACGCGCTGTACTTTGATGTCGTGCCCGATTCACGGCTTGTCTACACGTACGAGATGCATCTCGATACGCGCAAGATCTCCGTGTCGCTTGCGACGCTCGACCTTCGTGCGCACGATGGCGGCACACAACTCGTCATGACCGAGCAGGGCGCGTTTCTGGACGGCTACGACGACGCGGGCTCGCGCGAACGCGGTACCCAGCAGTTGCTCGATGCCCTCGGCGCTTCGCTCGTCGACTGAGTCCCCGCCCGCACGTTTCCCCAACGCTTACGACGCCGCTGTGCCCCGGTTTCCGGGGGCCGCGGCGTTCGTCGCTTCGCCATTGCCCCATTGTGGTGCGTTCATTCTCTTCGAAAGCCGCAATAGTTCCTCGACAAATATCGCGTTTTTCATCTTGGCGGCGAGTTCTAGACTTCTTTCCATCGACGGCGCAATTGAAAACAAAGTCGTCGCAAACTAGACAGGAGTTAAGAAAATGAACCGCAAGAACATCGCAATCGCCCTTATCGCCGCCGTGGCTTCGTTCGGTGCTGTGGCCAGCAACGCTGCCGAGAACGGTAACAACTACCCCGAGATCGCCTCGCAAGGTCAGCCGCTCACGCGTGCCGCCGTGCTGGCTGATCTGGCACAGGCCCGCGCTCAAGGGCTGATCCCGAACGGTGACGCCGACTATCCGGTCTATGTCGCTTCGGCCTCGACCAAGAGCCGCGCCGACGTGAAGGCCGAACTGGCCCAGGCACGCGCCCAAGGCCTTGTGCCGCAGAACGACGTCGACTACCCGATCGTCGCCTCGCAAGGCCCGAGCGCCACGCGCGCTGGCGTGAAGCAGGAACTGGCGCGTGCCCGCGCCGCAGGTGAGCTGAACGTCAGCCAAGGCAGCTGATCGCCGGCGGGCTGTCGCCGCACAGTCAGAAGCCGTCCCGAGGGAAATCCTCGGGACGGCTTTTTGTTCGTCCGATGAATCGTGACTGGGCGCTCAGGCGCGGCGGTTGCCGTTGTCGGCCGCGGGCTTGTCCTGCGCTTGTGACGCCAATGCGTCGGTGGGCGTCGGGGCAGCGGCCGTGTCGGGCGCGCGGTCGCCGTCCCAACCGAACGTGACGTGCCGCCGCGCATGGCGCTGCTCTCGCTCGCGTGCCATCTGCTCTTCGAACTGACGGCGGCCTTCCTTGGCGGTGGCGACCATCGCCTTGCGATCCTGGTAAGCCGGATACATCTCGTCGGTCAGTTGCAAATTGGCGCGCCGGAAGGCCATCGCCGCCTCTCTCGCCTCGGCCGCCGGCCAGCCCAGGGTTTCAAGCACCGACCGTGCACTGCGCAACGACGACTCGAAGACTTCCCGTTCAATGTGTTCGACGCCACGATCGCGAAGCTGGAACAGATGGCCGACGTTGCGTGCCCGCGCCACGATGGGTACGCCGGGGAAGTGTTCGCGTAACAGGTCGACGATTTCCAGAGACTGATCGACGTCGTCCACGGCGACGACCACCGCGCGGGCATGTGCCACGCCCGCGATACGCAGCAGATCGAGCCGTGTCGCGTCGCCGTAGAACACCCGGAAGCCAAACTGGCGCAGGCTCTCGATGGTGTCGGGATCGTGATCGAGCACGGTCACCGAAACGCCCTGCGGCACCAGCGTGCGGCCAACGATTTGCCCGTAGCGTCCAAAGCCGCAGATCACGACGCTGGCCGACTGCGGCTCGTCGATCTCTGCCATGCGGGGCGATCCCGTCACGCTGTAGCGCGGCAGCAGCCACTTGTCGATGGCCACGAGCAGCAGCGGCGAGACCAGCATCGAGAGCGCGACGGCGCCGATGAGGAACGACGACACCGCCGGAGGCAGCACTTGCGGTCCGGCCGACTGGAACACCACGAAAGCGAATTCACCGCCCTGCGCCAGCAGCAGAGTGAAGATCGGCCGTTCTTGATAAGGCAGTTGCATCCACCGCGACACCCCGTAGATGGCCAGTCCTTTGAGCGCCATGAAGCCGACGACGACGGCGATCATGCGCAGCGGTTGCGCGAGCAGCACACCGAAGTCGATGCTCATGCCGACGGCAATGAAGAACAGCCCGAGCAGAAGCCCCTTGAATGGTTCGATGTCGGTTTCCAGCTCCCGCCGGTATTCGCTCTCGGCGAGCAGCACGCCGGCGAGGAACGCGCCGAGCGCCATCGACAGGCCGACCCATTGCATCAGTGCCGCGATGGCGACGACGAGCAACAGCGACGCCGCCGTGAAAATCTCCGGCGTGCGGCTGTTGGCGATCCAGCGCAGCAGCGGGCGCAATGCCAGCCGCCCGCCAAGGATGATCGCCGCAATCACGCCGACGATTTTCAGGGCTTCGAGCGCGCGCGCCGTGCCGGTCATCACGTGGCTGTCGAACGAATTGGCCAGCAAGGGCAGCAGCGCGAGGATCGGGATCGCGGCAACGTCCTGGAACAGCAGGATCGAAAAGCCTGCCTGGCCGCTCGGGGTGCCGAGCAAATTGCGCTCGGCCATCACCTGCAAGGCGATCGCGGTCGACGAGAGCGCGAGACCGAGGGCCGCGACGAGGGCGATGCGCCACGGTGCGCCAAGCGCGACGCCCGCCGCGAAGAGCAACACCGCGCAGCCGACGACCTGCGCCGAGCCCCACCCGAAGATCGGCCGTCGCAGATTCCACAGGCGTCGCGGTTCCAGTTCGAGGCCAACAAGGAAGAGCATCAGCACCACGCCGAATTCGGCGAAATGCAGCACGTCTTCCACGCGCGCGACTAGACCGAGTCCCCAGGGACCGATGGCAATCCCGGCGGCGAGATAGCCGATGATCGCGCCGAGTCCCAGCGCACGCGACAGCGGTACGACAATGACCGCCGCGGCGAGGTAGATCAGGCTGGCAAGCAACCAGGCCGGCACGTGTTCCATCAGGCGGCCCTCCCTGGGCTTGCATTCGTGGTGCCGGCGACATCGGCGACGCCGGTTGCGCAGCGCGGACGATCCGCGACCGGAATATCCTGACACTCGGGCGCGTCTGCCATGGAAATCAGCTCGGGCCATTGCGGGTACGTGGCGAGCTTGCCGGCAAACGCGCTCACGTGGGCGTCGAGTGCGGCATCGTCGCTGCGTCGCGCGCCAAAGAACACGTGCGGGGGCAGAAAGCGCATGTTGCACAGGCGCGCCATCTGCTCGTAGGGCGGCAGGAACGCCGAGAACGCGTGCTCGTTGTAGCCCTCGGGGCGATAGCTCGACTGTGGTCCGCCGGCGCTCGCCACGAGCCAGAAGTCCTTGTTCGCGAGTGCGTGGCCGTCGTGGCCGTACGCCCAGCCCCACGACAGCACTTCGTCGAGCCAGAGCTTCTGCAGCGGCGGCATGCTGTACCAGTAGATCGGGTGGACGAGCACGACCAGATCGGCGCGCGCCACGCGCTGTTGTTCGGCGGCAATGTCGATGCTGAAGTCGGGATACGTCGAGTACAGGTCGTTGACGTCGACACCTGCGATACTGCGAGCAGCGTCGAGCAGGCGGTGGTTGACGCGTGAGTCGCGCCAGCGCGGGTGCGCCACGATGACATACACGGCTCGCGTCGGCGCATCGTGACGGGAAGCGCCATCGGTGTTCGGGACGGCGGCGGGGAGAGGAGAAGGCGCGGGGGCAGTCATGCGAGGGAGCATACCGCATTCGTTTGGCGCCTGACATCACGTCGGACATCGCCGGGTGTGTCCCGCGTCATTCCATTCGATATCGCGCCCGATACTACCGCGTGGCGCGCGCCGACGTGGTGCCAGGCTAAAGACTGCGGTAGCGACAGCCGTTAAGACTGGATAAGCGCTGCGCAGATTCTGCAGGTCGCGACAAGCCGAACGGCATGCCGCACATCACACGACGAATAACCAGAACCCTGGCGCCGGTGGGGCATCCGTGCTCACGCCGGTGCAACACCGACATGTCGCCGCAATCCTTTCGTACTACCGTCAATCTGATCTATCACGGCCGCAACGTCGCGCTCGCGCTATTGCTCGTCGCGCTGATGTACAACCAGACGTTCTGGATCGTCGTGAGCGTGGTTGCGGCGGCGCTTTGCACCGGTGCGTTGCGCGAAGCGGCGCGTATGCCGGAGGAGGCAGATCTGCCGCCGCGTCCGCTGGTCATCCAGGTGCTGCGCATCTCGGTGCCGCTGCTGCTCACCATGTTCGCGCTCGGCTACGGCGCGGTGTGGCTCAATCGCAATTTCGGCTGAGCAGGCCTGTCCGCGCGCTCGCGCCTGGGCGCGAGGCGGGACAGCAAGCGGCGCGATTACGACTGCGTCGACTTGTGCAGCAGCGCGTTGCGACGCGCATACGTGAAATAGATTCCCAAGCCGATGACGAGCCACACCACGAAGGCGATCCAAGTGGTCGCTTGCAGGTGTGCCATCAGGAACAGGCACAGACCGGCGGAGATGAGCGGCACGACCGGGGCGCCGGGCACGCGGAACGCGCGCGGCAGGTCCGGGTGCGTGCGACGCAGCACCAGCACGGCCACCGACACCAGCGCGAACGCCGACAGCGTGCCGATGTTGATCAGCTCCGCGAGCACGCCCAGCGGCACGAAGCCCGCGATGACGGCGAACACCACGCCAATGATCCACGTGCCGGTGAACGGCGTCTTGTGCGTCGGATGAATACGCGAGAGCAGCGGCGGCAGCAGGCCGTCGCGCGACATGGCATACGTGATGCGGGTCTGGCCGTACGTCATCACCAGGATCACGGTCGTCATGCCGAGAATCGCGCCCAGATCGACGAAGCCCGCGATCCAGTTCTGACCGGCGTATTGCAGCGCCAGCGACACCGGGTGGTCCACGCCCGCGAACTTCGCAAACGGCACGATGCCGGTCATGATCGCGGCGACCGCCACATACAGCAGCGTGCAGACGATCAGCGAGCCGATAATGCCGATGGGCAGATCGCGGCCCGGATTGCGGACTTCTTCCGCCGCCGACGTCACGGCGTCGAAGCCGATGAACGCGAAGAACACGAGCGCGGCGGCATTGAACATGCCGCGGGTGCCGAACGGCATGAACGGTGTCCAGTTGGCCGGTTTCACATGCCACACGCCCACCGCGATGAACAGCAGCACGACGCCGATCTTGATTGCCACCATCAGATTGTTGATGCGGGCGGACTCACGCACGCCGTACGACAGGACCCACGTGATGAGCAGCATGATGATCACGGCCGGCAGGTTGATGAAGGTCGTGACGCCGGGCACGCTGCCGGGTGCTGCCGTGATGGCGGCGGGCAAATGCAGACCGAAACCTGCCGCGAGCGACTGGAAGTAGCCCGACCACCCGACCGAGACGGCCGACGAGGCCAGCCCGTACTCGAGCATCAGATCCCAGCCGATGATCCACGCGACGATCTCGCCGAGCGTGGCGTAGCTGTAGGTGTAGATCGATCCCGAGACGGGAATCGTCGACGCGAATTCCGCGTAGCACAGGGCCGCGAAGCCGCAAGCGGTTGCCGCGACGATGAACGAGAGCGTGAGCGCGGGGCCGGCGGTGAGGGCGCCGGTGCCCGTGAGGACGAAAATGCCGGTGCCGATGATGGCGCCGATGCCCATCAGGACCAGATCGACCGGGCCCAGCACCTTCTTGAGACTGCCGGTACGGCTCGCGACCAGCATGTTCTCGATGTTTTTGGTTCGAAAAAGACTCATGACCTGCAAAAGGTTCCTGCAACGTATGCCCCTGGCGTTCGCGTGGCGCGCCATCGGGGAATCCACGGGAGAGGCCTCCCGCGCCCTGGCTGCAAGGGCACCCCGGGCTTGTGGCCGCTCGTTCCCATGCCTGGCGGAACACCACAGGGTGGGTCGAACCTCCTCGTTGCGCTAACGTCGCCGGTGCACACGGCACCGGTCTGTCGGCCGTCGGCAGCGTGCATGGGGATGCGCGCCGGATGCGGCAAGACGATAGGCAACCACGGCGCGCGCTGCGCACACCGGGGCGGGACGAACACGATCGAGACTTACGGAGGATCCTGCCGGACTGCCGTGTGCGTGGCGACTGTCGCCGCGGCACATCGGAGAAGGGTGGGTCTGCAAGGTGGGTGCCCGTTCAACGCCGTGGCGTCGTTCGGGCGAAGGCTCGCTGTCCTGCGGTCCGGCCATCGGTGCCTGATCGGCGCCTCCGCCTGGCCGGAATTGCTCATATTTTAAGCGATTTTTCCCAAGGTGCGTACAGCGTCTGCTGAATTGGGGGCACATGGATGGGGCAGCCGCGGCGCGAGGGCCGCGGCGTCGCGGACAGGGCGACGCCCGCGGTTGGCGCGGTCAGTGGTTGGAACCGCCGGGGCCACCGCCCCCCGGACCGCTGCCGGGCGGACGTCCACCGTGTCCACCCCCCTGTCCGCCTCCGCGTCCACCGCCTCGTCCACGGTCATAGTCTGGGCGATTCCCCCCACCAGACGGACGTGGACCCGCGCTACCGCCGCCTCCCTGTGGGCGCGGCCCTGGACTGGCGCCGTGCCCCGGGGGACGCGACCCGGGTCCTGGACCCGCACCGTATCCGGGCGGGCGGTGCCCCGGTCCGGCCCCCTGTCCCGGCGGGCGAGGCCCTGCGCCGGGATAGTGTCCCGCGGGCGGACGCGGTCCGGCGCCTGGATAGTAGTGCCCAGGCGGGCGCGGCCGGGGGGGCGGCCGTTGCCAATAGCGCTGATCGTGATACCACGGCCGACCACGGTAATAGTTGCCCCAGTACGCGCCGATCGAGAACGTCACGATGGGCAGCCCGATCATCGGGCCGTAGTTGAGCACGGGCACCGGGTTGCCCTGATACGGATAGCTGAGCAGCGCCGCGTAGATCCAGCCGCGCGTGCCGGGCAGGCCGATGTCGCACCACGAGTAATCGGACAGACAGCCGTAGACCGTCACGGGCATGCCCGCGCCGGTCTGGGCGACAACCGGGTAGTCGACGGCCGGACCGGCGCGCACGTTGGCCGGCGCATTGATCACCGCCTGCCCGGACTGCGCCGACGCCACCTCCGGCCGCGCGACCAGCATCATGGCGCCCGCGAGCACGAGCGGCAAAGTCCATGTTTTCATGTCCGTCTCCTTGTCGTGACAGCGGTGCGTCCGGCACCCGTGACGCGCGGGCGGAACAGCGCCTTCGAAACGTGTCGATCAGTACAGCACGACCGAGCGGATCGACTCGCCGCGCTGCATCAGATCGAAGCCTTCGTTGATCTGGTCCAGACGCAGCGTGTGCGTGATCAGGTCGTCGATGTTGATCTTACCCTCCATATACCAGTCGACGATCTTCGGCACGTCGGTGCGACCGCGCGCCCCGCCGAACGCCGACCCCTTCCACTCGCGGCCGGTCACCAACTGGAACGGACGCGTGCTGATCTCCTGGCCCGCGGCGGCCACGCCAATGATGAACGACTGGCCCCAGCCCTTGTGGCAGCATTCGAGCGCCTGACGCATGGTCGTCACGTTGCCGATGCACTCGAACGAGTAATCGGCGCCGCCGTCGGTCAGTTGCACGATCGTGTCGACGACGTTCTCGACGTCATTCGGATTGATGAAGTGCGTCATGCCGAACTTCTTGGCCAGTTCCACGCGCCCCGGGTTGATATCGACGCCGATGATCTTGTCGGCACCGACCATCTTCGCGCCCTGGATCACGTTCAGGCCGATGCCGCCGAGGCCGAACACCACGACGTTCGCCCCCGCCTCGACCTTGGCCGAATAGACCACGGCACCCACGCCGGTCGTCACGCCGCAACCGATGTAGCAAACCTTGTCGAACGGCGCGTCCGAGCGCACCTTGGCGACGGCGATTTCCGGCACGACGATGTAGTTCGAGAACGTGGACGTGCCCATGTAATGGAAGATGGGCTTGCCGTCGAGCGAGAAGCGCGACGTGGCATCCGGCATCAAGCCGCGGCCTTGCGTGCTGCGGATCGCCTGACACAGGTTGGTCTTGCGCGACAGGCAGAACTTGCACTGGCGGCATTCGGGCGTGTACAGCGGAATGACGTGATCGTCTTTCTTCAGCGTGGTGACGCCCGGGCCAACATCGACGACGACGCCCGCGCCCTCGTGGCCGAGAATGGCGGGGAAGATACCTTCCGGATCGGCGCCGGAGAGTGTGTAGTAGTCCGTATGGCAGATGCCGGTGGCCTTGATCTCGATCAACACCTCGCCGGCGCGCGGCCCTTCCAGATCGACTTCCTCGATGGTCAGGGGTTTGCCGGCTTCCCAGGCAATGGCGGCTTTGGTCTTCATGGCGATAATCCTCGTTGCAACGTCGTTCGGGGGAGTCCCTTCGCGACGTACCATACCGCGTTCTCAAGACGCGCGCGAGTCTTGACACGCCATGTCTGCGGAAATAGCGGGGCCGGAGGCAAGGATTGCGTGACGGCGGCGAGTGGTCAGCGTCGGGCGCCGCTGCCCAGCGGCGCCACGATGTGATAAAAGCCGCGCATGTCGACGGGCCGCGCGAACCAGAATCCCTGCGCTTCGTCGCACCCCAGCTCGGTGAGCCGCTCGGCCTGCGCCTGCGTTTCCACACCTTCAGCCGTTACACGCAAGCCAAGCGAGTGCGCCATCGCGACGACCGCGCTCACGATGGCCTGGCTGGGGGCATGCGTGAGCATGTCGCGCACGAAAGTCTGGTCGATCTTGAGGCGATTGACGGGGAAACGGGTCAGGTAGGCGAGGCTGGCATACCCCGTGCCGAAGTCGTCGACGGCGATCTCCACGCCCATGTCGTGCAGTGAGCGCAAAGAACCGACTGCGGCGCTCGAGTCGCCGAGCAGCACGGTTTCCGTGATCTCGATCTCCAGGTGGCGAGGTTCCAGCGCATGCGCGCTCAGGGCCCGCTCGACCATGCCCACCACGTCCTGCCGTGCGAACTGCTGCGCCGAAACGTTGACGGAGATGCGCGGCAGATGGCCGCACCGCCGCAGCAGACGGCTCGCCTCGCGGCAGGCCGTTTGCATGACCCATTCGCCCAGCGGCAGGATGAGTCCCGAGGTTTCCGCGATCGGGATGAATTCTGCTGGTCCGATGGCCCCCAGCGCCGGGTGACGCCAGCGCAGGAGCGTTTCCGCGTGGCGGATCTCGCCGTCCGACAGACTCACTTGCGGCTGGTACACGAGATGCAGTTGCGTGTTCGCCTGCTCATGCACCGCGACGCGCAACAGACTCTCGAGTTCGTTGCGCCGCCGCGTCTGCGCGTCCATCTCGCTGCTGAAGACGCGCAGTCCGCCACCGGCGGCGCTGGCGATGCCTAGCGCAATGTGGGCGCGGCGCAGCAGCGTCTCGGGGGTGTGGCCGTGTTCGGGATAGCTGACCGCGCCGATGCTCGCGTCGAGCGCAACGGCATTTTGGTCGACGTCGGCCCATTCGGCGAGCCGTGCCTGCATCCGGGCGGCGAGCAGACGTGCGCCGTCGCCCGTTTCGTTGGTCACGATGACGAAACGGCTGCCGCCGAGGCACGCGAGGGCGTCTTCGGGGCCGCTGGCGTCGCGCAGACGTTCGGCGGCGATGCGCAGCGCCAGCTCTGCGGTCGGCGGACCGAAGGTGCTGCGCAATTGGCGCAGGTGATCGAGTTCGACCAGCAAAACCGTCAGCCCGACCTGCTGGCGCGCGCAACGATGGATCGCCAGTTCGAGCCGTTCGTTGAGCAGCGTCTGGTTGGGCAACTGGGTGACCGGGTCGTGATGCGTGACGTACCAGAGCCGGGACGCCACCTGCACCTGTTGCGATAGGTCGAGCACGATGCCCACCCAGCGTCGTTCGCCGGGGGCATGTTCGACGCAGGAAAGCGCCAGGCGTACGGGCAGCCAGCTGCGCACATGCGTGAGCAGATGCCATTCGTCGTCGTACGGTACCGTTTCGGTGGCCGACAGACTGGCCAGCGCCGGCAGGCGACGACGCGCCAGCTCGGACGGATCGAGCAACGACAGGAAGCTGCGCTTGCCCAGCAGGTCGTCCGGGCGATGGCCCGTCAGCCGCGTGAACGCGCCGTTCATTCGCTCGAGCATGCCGTCGTCCGTGCAAACGAACATGGCATAGGGCGCACTGTCGAGCGCGGCGCGGCTCAACTCGGCTTGTACGTCGGGCACCCGACGAGGCACGGGATCGTTCATGCCCGGGCCCCCCGAAAGCCGGCCAAGCCGGACTTCAGGAACGTCATGCAATACCTCCCTGGCGTCGCGATTTTTATCTCGAAAATCGAGAGATCGGATCGCCAAATTTCTTTTGTTTTTCAAATGGTTGTGCGTACCATTCTGCCATGAGGAAAGCGCGCGCGGGCAAGGGAAAACGCGGGGGCGATGGGGGTTCCGAAAATGCGTGGGCACGCGCATGCTGTGGGCTGCGATCCGCCGCAGGCGCGCCTTGAATCGCGGCGGCCAGCGACGGCAAAACGCCGGCCGCGTCGGGGGGCGAGCGCGGCATTCCTATGGCCCGAGCGCGATCCCTTCGGTATGATGCGGCCTGATTCACGCGGGTTTGCGCAGCACGCCGGTCAAGCCTCGCGTGACGTGCCCGCCACCACCGACATTCGGCAAAAGGAAGATAGCGTTGCATAACGCCTGGACATGGACGAGCGGTATGACCCGGGGCCTCTGGCGAGAGCGTCGGATGGCATTTCGTCTGCGCGCGCCCCTGGCGTGTTTCCTGTGGTTCGTGTGCTGGGCCACGTTCGGCAGCGCGTTCGCGCAGACGCCGGAGGCCGCCACTGCACCCAACGTGCGGGATGCCAACGTGCGGCAGGTGGTGCTCGGCATCATCAGTTTCACCCGCTGGCCGACGGACCCCGCCAAGGTGCGACTGTGCGTGGTCGGCAACACCGACTACGCGCACGAGTTGCTCGCTGGACCGTTGCCCACCCTGGGCTTGCCGGTCGAGGCGAAGCGTGTTGCGGTGACGGAGCCCGCCATTGGTTCGTTGTGCGACGCGTTGTACCTCGGTGCCGTGAGCGACAGTGAGCGTCGGCAATTGCTGGCGAACCTCGCCGGTCACCCCATCCTGACGATCAGCGAGCGGAACGACTCGTGCACGCTCGGGGTCATGTTCTGCCTGAACGTCGATTCGGAACGAGTGACGTTCGACATCAACCTCGACACCGTTGCGCGTAGTGGCGTCCGTGTCCACCCCAACGTGCTGAAGCTGGCACGGAAGCCGGGGACACCATGACGTCCCATCGTCCTTCAACCCCGCCCATGCCTCCCGGCGCTTCGTCTGTCGCCGGCCTGCTGCCTGCCGATGCGTCGGCCGAAGGCGAACGTGAGCCGCCGCTGGCGACCATGCACGCCGCGACCCCAGACCCGGCGCGCGGTCGTCGGCCGTCGTTGCAGGGCATGCTGCGCCGTACCCACTTGCGCCTGGCCGTGTCCGCCGTTGTGCTCGCCGCGGTCTCGCTGTCGCTGGTGGCGTGGATCGCCCTGCGCGCGTATGCCGAGAACAATCTGCTGCTGATCGGGCGCTCGCTTGCCTACACCACGGAGGCCGCCGTCGTGTTTGGCGACCGCGTGGCGGCTCAGGAAGCGATTGCGCTCATCGCGAACGATGAGGACCTTGTTCAGGTGCGCGTGTTCGATGCGAACAATGCGCAGTTCGCGCAGTGGCGTCGTCCCGACGGCGGCGCCCTGGCACAGGTCGAGCGTGCGATCGCGAACGTCGCGATGCCCGGACCCGTGACAATGCCGATTCGTCATGACGGAAAGGTTGTCGGCAGTATCGATGTGCAGGGGCAGGGGCATCAGTTCTTCCTGTTCCTGCTAAGCGGGGTGGGCGGCGTGCTCGCCTGCCTGTTAGTGACGTTCGCCGTGGCGAACGTGCTGGCCAAACGAATGCATCGCGATATTGTCAAACCGTTGCGGGCACTGGCGGAAGTGGCCCACGCGGTGCGCCGGGAGCGCGCGTTCCATCAGCGTGTGGCGGCGACGCCACTGGCCGAACTGAAGGAACTTGGCGATGACTTCAACGCATTGCTCGACGAATTCGAGGGGTGGCAGAATCACTTGCGCGCGCAGAATGCCACGCTCGCGCATCAGGCCAATCACGATCGGCTGACGGGGCTGCCGAACCGGGCGTATTTCGAATCGCGCCTTACGCAGGCACTTGCCGACGCGCGCGAAATGGGCACGCATGTCGCGCTGCTCTATCTCGACAGCGACCGCTTCAAGGAAATCAACGACCAACGGGGTCATGGTGTGGGTGACGCGGTGCTGGTAACCCTTGCCGAGCGACTGCGCCAACCGCTGCGCGAGGGGGACCTGGTGGCGCGTCTGGGCGGCGATGAGTTCGCCGTCATGCTCGTTGGCGTGCGACAGACGTCGAACGCCGTGCGCCTCGCGCAGAGCCTGCTCGTGGCGATGGAAAAGCCGATTGTGCTGCCGGATGGCAGCGAAATCGTCACGTCGATGAGTATCGGTGTCGCGTTGTACCCGACCCACGCCGAGGACGCCGCCGCGCTGCTGCGCACGGCGGACGCGGCCATGTATCAGGCCAAACGTGCTGGCGTCGGCACCTGGTTTGTGGCGGGTAGTCCCAAAGGGTGAACCAACGTGAATGGCTCCATGCTGGATGAACACCATAACCATAATTGACGACCGGATGACACACTGCTATGGGGATCTGCTTTGGACTTCGCTGTTGAAACGCACGACACGCACGACTCGCATTCCGACCTTTCGCGCCGCGCAATGGTGGCCCATGGCGCTCGCGCCCTCGCTCGATGGAAGGTGCTGGCTCGCAGGCTGATGGGGCTGGTGTGCCTGGTGGGATTTGCCGCCCTGGCGGGCTGCCAGACCACGCCCGTGCACGGCCTGACGGCCGAGCAGGTCGCGGCGCTGAAATCTGAAGGCTTTACGCAAACTGAAGACGGTTGGGAGTTCGGTTTGTCCGACAAGGTGCTGTTCGATACCGACGAGTTTGTGATTCACGATGCGGCGCGCCAGACGGTGGCTCGCATCGGCCGCACGCTCCTGAAGGTTGGCCTGAACAGCGTGAACGTCTATGGTTATACCGATTCATTGGGCAGCGATACCTACAACGAGCAGCTTTCGGCTCGCCGCGCCGACGCAGTGGCCGACGTGCTGGTCGAAGCAGGCATGCAGCGTGCGGCCATCCAGACGATCGGGGCCGGCAAGCGCAATCCCGTTGCGGATAACAGCACGGCGACCGGTCGCGCCCAGAACCGGCGCGTTGCGATCGTGATCTCTACGCGCTGAGCGACGACGCATCCCGTTTCGTTCTGCCAAACCCGAGGGTGCCGCGGTACCCTCGGTAGCTACGGCCACCTTTGCCAACGACCACAATCAGGCACAATGACGGCTGCCGCCGGGCGATTCCGGCTGAACTGCCCACGTTGTCCCGATGCTTCCGACGTTTCTGATTCCCCGGTCTTCCTCTGCCGACGGTATGCCCCAAATGCCTCGTGCGCTACCTTTTGCTCTGATCTGTGCGCTGCTCGCCGTCGTGGCGTCGGCTGCGGCGACGACGGCCTTCGCGCAGAACGCACGCGTCGGCGTGTGGGCGACGGCACCGCAAGCGGTGGCGCAACATCCGGCGGCGCCGTCGTTCAACCGGGCACCGGCCGTGGGCGGGCGCACTGTGCGTCAGATTGTCTATCCGACACTCTCCGGCAACGACGTCCGCGTGCGCTTCTCCAACGCTTACGGCACGCAGCCGCTGGTGATCGAGCGGGCGAGCCTCGCCGTGTCGCTGCGTGGTGCGACTGTCGATGCCGCCAGCTTGCGCACGATGACGTTCGGCGCTCAGCCGACGGCGCGGATCGCACCGGGCGCTTTCCTCGAGAGCGATCCTCTGCCGTTCGCGGTTCGCGCCGGGACGCCGCTCGCTGTCAGCCTGTTCACGCGCGAAGCCAAGCCCCCGACGACGTGGCACAAGATTGCGCAAGAGACGGCATTCCTGAGTGGCGCCGGTGACTTTGTCGATGCCGCACAGGCGTCGGCTTATCCCACGCGCTTCACGAATACACTTTGGCTGGCCGGCGTCAGCGTGGTGCCGGAGCGTCCTGCGCAAGCGATCGTCGCCATCGGCGACTCGATCACGGACGGCATGCGCAGCACGTTGAATGCCAACCGGCGTTGGCCGGATGGGCTGGCGAGACGGCTGGAAAATGCCGGACGACGTGATATTGCCGTACTCAATCTTGGCATCAGCGGCAATCGTCTGTTGCACGATTCGGCCTGCTACGGCGAGCGGCTCGTCGCCCGCTTTCGGCGCGACGCGCTGGAACAGCCCGGCGTGCGAACCGTCGTCGTGCAAATCGGGATCAACGACATCAATTTCGGTTACGTGCCGCCCCACGCGCGACTCGACTGCGACGTGCCGCATGCGATCGTGACCGCGCCCGAGATGATCGCCGGGTATCAATCGCTGATCGCCGCCGCGCGCTCGCGCAACGTGCGCATTCTCGGCACGACCATCCCGCCGGGCAAATTACCGCCCGAGCGCGAGGCGGTGCGTGACGCCGTCAACCAATGGGTGCGAACGAGCGGGGCCTTTGATGGCGTCATCGATTTCGACGCCGCGCTGCGCGATCCTGCCCAGCCGACGCGCTTGCTGCCGCGTCTCGATAGCGGCGACGGCACCCACCCGAGCGATGCAGGCTACGCTGCGATGGCCGACGCTGTGCCGTTGCCGCTGCTCCTCGGCGGGGCGAAGTGAGCGCGAGACTCCGCGTTGTCAGCCCTCACGCCTTACCCCGATCGTGATTTGTTGCAAGCGCTCGACATCGGGCGAATGCAACCACTCCGGATGAGCAAGGCAATGGCGGAGCAGCGCGGTCGCGTCGTCTCCCCAGTACAGCACCCCGTCGAACGCGAACGTCGGCACGCCAAACACCCCGGCGGCAATCGCGGCTTCGGTGTTTGCGCGCAAGGCGGCCTTGACCGCCGGAGTTTCCGTCAGGGCGACGGCCTCGTCTGCGCGTAGTCCGAGGCGTTCGCTCAGATCCTGCCAGCCCTGCGCGTCGGTAACGTCGCGCCCCTCCGCCCAGATGAAACGGTAGATCGTACCCACCACGTCATGGGTCGCGCCGAGCGCTATCGCCAGGCGCAGCACGCGAATCGGATGAAACGGGTGTACGGGCGGCATTCGGTAGGCAATACCGTCTTGCTCGGCACGGAACTGCGCCATGCGATAGGTGAAGAGGCGTTTGTGCGGTGTCTCTGCCGGCCCCTGCGTTTGCAGATGCGCAAGGATCGCGCCGAGCACGATCGGCTTGAGGTCGATGTCGAGCGAGCGCGGCAGCGAGTCGAACCGCTCGAATTGCAAGTACGAGAAAGGGGAGGCGAAATCGAAATACCACTGCGCACGGCGGGCAGGGGTGTCGGCAGCTTGCGACATGGGGCTCGGTCTCCGGGGTAGGGGGCTGATCGGCGCTTCTCGGTGGTGTCGGAGAGTGTAGCGTTCCACGGGAGGGGTTGGCTCGGGATGTCATGCGCAAACGCAGGCGCTAACGCAGGCGAAAACAGCCATTGACTCGGGACATGACGTGTGAAGTCGCGAATTATCGCAATTTCGGATAATTCGTATTTGATATAACGATTTTTATTATTTAATCGGCGTTCGTAGACTTGTAGTCATTCCAGAAGTGAGGCTGCGATGACAACAAAAACCGATACGACTCCCCCCCCCATGGCCAGCCGTCCCAACGCGCTGGTGCCGGACCGTCAAAATCCGTGGGCAGGCCTGATTCTCTCGACCGTCATTGCATTTGTCGCGCTGTTGCTGGGGCGTCAGATGCCGCTGGTCGGCGGCCCCGTGTTCGGCATTCTGCTCGGTATCGTCGTTCGCAATGTGTTCTCACCCGGTGCGCGCTACGAAGCGGGCATTCGGTTCGCTTCGAAGTATGTGCTCCAGTGGTCGATCATCGCCCTCGGCTTCGGCCTGAGCCTGTCGCAAGTGGCGCACACGGGGCTGGAGTCCCTGGCCGTCACGGCCGTGACGGTCACCGCCGCCGGCCTGTCGGCCTGGGCGCTGGGCCGCGCACTGGGTGTGGGCGGCAAGCTCAAGCTGCTCATCGGCATCGGCACGGCGATCTGCGGCGGATCGGCTATTGCAGCCGTCACCCCCATCATCAAGCCGGACGACCACGAAACGGCGTTCGCGATCTCGACCATTTTCCTGTTCAATATCGCGGCCGTGGTGCTGTTCCCGACGCTCGGTCATCTGCTGCATCTGTCCGATCTGGGCTTCGGCATGTGGGCGGGTACGGCGATCAACGATACCTCGTCGGTGGTCGCTGCCGGGTACAGCTACAGCAAGACCGCAGGCGATTACGCGACCATCGTCAAGCTCACGCGTGCCACGCTGATCATCCCCATCTGCCTCGTGCTGGCAGCGATTGTGGCGTACCGCGCCAAGCGTGCCGGGGCCGCCAACTTCAGCCTCGCCCGCATCTTCCCGTGGTTCATCCTCGGATTCCTGATCGCCTCGGGAGCGCGCACGGCAGGGTTTGTGCCGGCCGGGCTGCAACCCTGGATTCACGACGCGGCCGAATTCCTGATCATCGTCGCCCTTACGGCCATTGGCCTGTCATCGAACCTGCGTCGCATGGCATCGACCGGCGTACGTCCCATCCTGCTGGGGCTGGGCGTATGGGCCGCCGTCTCGGTGAGCAGCCTCGCGGTGCAACTGGCAATGGGCCAGCTCTGACACGCCGGACGGTCGACGCCGAGTTCAAGTCGCGTCGATCGGGCGGGCGAGCCGGGTTACGTCGCCTAGAATGGAATCACGGACGGCCGCGGGTCGTCCGTGATGCCTTTCGGGAGGCCGTCATGACAACGTCTTTTGGTGAGATGTGGTACACGATCGGTGCCCTGGCCGTGATCGTGCTGCTGGCCGGGATGGTGTGGGAGTTGGGGCTGTGGTGGACGCGTCACCCCAATCATCGCGCGGTGCAGCGAGTCGAGCACGCGTGGGCGAGAATTCGTCACCCTCGGCATTGATGGCCGGACATTCGGCGTTTCGGACCATTCGTGCAGGATTCACGCCATGCGGCTGACGCGTGTCGGCCGACGGAAGTGCGTTGGCTGCGCCGCTCAGTCCAGCGTCAAATGTTGGGGCACGTTGGGGTCCCAGCGTTCGAGATCTTCGAGCGGATAAGGCTTGCTGCCGTGCAGCGCGCGCTTGATGCGGCTCTTGCCGCTGGGGCGGGGAACGTTAGGCAGCGCGGCACCGGCCGGGGTGCCGGCCAGATCGAGGTAGTCGCGCTTGAACTCGGCCTGGGTCATGCCCCACTTCATCAGAAACTCGCGACTGCCGCGATTCTTCACCACACGTCCGGTCGAGCGGCAGCCGAAGTGATACACGACGCTTTTGCCCACGATGCGGAATGTGCGGCAGCCCACGAGCCACAACTTCATCAGGAAGTCGTCGTCGCTGCTCATGCCCGGCCCGAATTCGATACTGTAGCCGCCGACCAGATGCCATAGCCCGCGGCTCACCAGCGTGGGCTGCGTCGGCACCCCGTTCACGTCGCTGCGGTTCAGCGAGGCGGCGAAGGCCAGCAGGGCGGCTTCGTCAAACGTCTGCGGGGCCGTGCCGAAGTCATGCGATACCACTTGTTTGCTGACGCCGGCGTTCGGTTCGATCATCACCGACGAGAGGTAATAGATCGGCGTGTCGAGCGCGCGGGCGGCGTCGATGAGCGCGGTGTCCCAGCCGGGGGTGACGAACATGTCGTCGTTCAGGAAGAGCAACTGGTCGTGCGAGGCCAGTGGCGCAAGCTGATTCAGCGCGAGGCAGACGCCCACGTTGCCGACGCTGTGCGTGTGACGCAAGCCCTGCTCGCGGACCCATGCCAGCGTGCCATCGCTCCCGTCGTTGACGTGCACGAGGATTTCATGCGCCTCGCCGGAATGACGGCGAACGCTATCGATGCACAGCTTGAGAAACGGCAGGTTGTTCCAGGTCGGGATCAGGATGCTTAGCATGGGGGGCGAGAGCGGTTATTTGCGCTTCGGTGAGCTGGCCGTAGCCTCTGCGCGTTCCGATCTCACCGGGCACGCAATGGCAGCGAATGCAGCCAGCATCGTCGCGTAAAACGCGGTCGTGACCCTGAGATTGAATGTCTCCACGGTCAGCCCAAAGATGAAGAACGCCACGGCGGTGAGCAGGCCGAGCAGGCCAGTGCGGCGGGCTCGCTTGTCTCCACGGCGAATACAGAGGATGAAGAACCAGGCCGGTACGAAGTACACGGCAAGCATGGCGATTAAGCCGCCGATGCCATAGTCGACCGTGTAGGCAAGAATCTGATTGTGGACTTCGCCACGTCCCAGCTCGGCGGCGGTTGGCGTGATGATGCCTTTTTCTGCCATTGGTGACATGGCGTCGTGGAAGCCGTGTGCGCCTAATCCCGTGACAGGGTTTTGGCCAATGAGGATAAGGGCTGCCTTGTATAGCTCCAGCCGTACGCCGACCGAAGAATCGGGTTGCCCCTTCGCCATGTTCGACAAATCGAGCGAAATATCCGTGAACATGCGTGTGCGAACGGTCTGCGAGAGGCCGATGGGCAACACGATGGCGGCACACAGCACGACGATTGCCGCCCCGCGAGCGCTGCGATTCAGCGCTTTGCCGCCGATCCAGATACACAGGATGACCATCACCGGTAACGCAATCCAGCCACCCCGCGACAGACTGGCCCACGACGCATAACCACCGGCCAGGGCGCCTACCAGTTTGACGATTACCCCCAACACATGGTCTCGCTTGAGCCAGTTGATCGAGAGCGCTGACAGCACTCCCAGCAGCAAGGCGATGTCACCGAAATGAATCGGATTCAGGAATGTGCTCTCTGCTCGTGCCGCTAGTTCGATGACCGAATAGGACGCCATTACGGCTGCCGCAACTGCCCCCAAGGGGAGGCCGAACGACACCCAGGCCGGTAGGTTCTCGCTGACGCGCCGCAACGCGAACATGACCGCGATTGCAATCAGGAACCGGGATGGCGAGTCAAGTGTGTTGCCTGCGACATGCCCGTGGATCAACTCGCTGAACATCACTGCAGCAAACGGCAGGCAAAGCGCAATGTTGAGGGCAGTCAAGGCGTGACGCGGCATAACCGTCACCGACGGCTTCGGCGATGGCGTTCTCGCGCCGGCGACAAGCACGTAAAGACTGCACGCAAGCAGAAGGAACATCACGACGTTTCCCCCGCGAGGTACGACTAGCGTCGCAGCGGGAAAGAGAAGAAGCAATGCACCTAGAATCGATGTAACCGCACGCCGTCGAATGCAGGACGGCAACGTCGAAGTGAGGGGCATGGGGTACTGAGGACGGATCCGCTAAAAATTAGCGAGAAGTATGCCAGAAACAGTCCCCAACAGTCGGGTTTTGCGTCTTCCGCGTGAAATCGCGTCGCGCGCGACGCTTGTCCCGCGCACTACAAATTCATCGCCCCCAGCACGCCGCACAGATGCAGCGCCACGTGAGTCCAGGCGGCTTCATCGTACGACTGCCCTTCGCGGGCCAGCCGCTGCGCCTCGTGAAAGGCGCGCCAGAGCGCGGCGGCGCTCGACGGGGTGCCGCCGGCCAGTTGATATTGGCGTTGCAGCGCTTCGGCCAGCCATGGCTGCTCATGGGCACAGGCCTCGGCGTACGCCTCGACCGCGACACGGGCATAAGGGTCGCCCGCGGGATCCAGCACGACCGGCTGGCGGGGGGGCGAGCGCGGGATAGCGGACAGGATGTGGCGCTCGGCGGCGCTGTGGCGGGTGGCGTGCTGTTTCATCAGAAGATCTCGTCTCGTTGACCGCGCCAAGGCCGCTGGCGCGGAATCGCTTACGCGGACTCACTCGCTTTCCATCTCTCGGATGAACAGCATGGCGGCGTGCTTGGCCTGATCGATGCTGGTGAAGGTCCGGCCGTCCATGGGCCAAACATCGACCAGTACCGCATAATTGCCGGGCCGATCGGCCTGCATGATGCGTATGTAATGCTGCCGGAACACGCAGCGAGCAAGCTCCACGGTCGGATGCGGTCGGTGGAAATGGGCGATGGCCATGACAGTCTCCAGAAATTCGGCCCTCCGGCCTCGACGGGCCGTTGCAAGACATCCAGCAAATCTCGTGCCAAGCCGATCGAGACGATTAAGTGCATGATTTGTAAGGGGCGAGGCAACGCTTGCCACCGACATCCGACATAAAACGTTACGGAAACGAAACACGGCGGGAACGCCCGGCCGTAACAACCTTTCCCGGATGTCGCATGCCAGGCCATTTCGGGTGCCGGTTTTCTGTTCCCGCTAGAATCAGGGACTCCCGGCACTCACTACCGCCCATCACACCGCATGAACCTGCGATTTCTCGAAACCTTCGTCTGGCTCGCCAAGCTGCGTAATTTCCGTTTGACGGCCGCACGTCTGCACACCACGCAGGCGGGCGTGTCGAGCCGGATCGCGTCGCTGGAGCAGAGCTTCGGGGTGCGTCTGTTCGACCGCAGCGCCCGGGAGGTCACGCTCACGGCGGCCGGGCAGAAGGCGCTGGCGTATGCGGAGCGCATCGTCATGCTCGGGCAGGAGATGAAACGCGAGTTGACCGATCCCGACATGCCACCGGGTGTGCTCAAGATCGGTGTGGTCGAGTCGATCGTGCATAGCTGGTTTCCGGATCTGGCCGCGCGAATTCGCCACGAATATCCGCAACTCGAGATTGAAGTCACCAGCGAGACGACCATCCGACTTTGCAAGCAACTCGAAGCCGGTACGCTCGACCTCGCGTTGCAAACCGACGTTCTGCACGGTGCCGGTATCGAGAATTTGCCGTTGGCCGAATTTCCGATGCGCTGGGTGGCGAGCCCGAAGCTCAATCTCGAAGGCGAAACGCTCGATGTGGCCGATCTGGCGGCGTACCCGCTAGTGAGTTTTTCGCGCAACTCCGGCCCGCACAAGACCCTTGAACGCATGTTCTCGGTGGCGGCCGAGCGGCCCGTGCGCGTGAACTGCATGACCTCGGTCGCGGCGATCATCCGGCTGGTCGTGGACGGCTTCGGCGTGGCGATGCTGCCGCCGGCCATCATTCAGCGCGAACTGGGCGAGCACAGCCTGCATCTGCTGCGCGTGAACGCCCATTTCCCCAATCTGTCGTTCGTCGGGTCGTTCCGCCAGGGCGCACTGCTCGCCGAAAACGTGGCGCGCCTCGCGCAACGCACGGCCAGCGAATTTGCCCTGAACATGGGGCCGGACATCGCCATCCCACCCGCCGCCGCCATGACCGCCCCGGCCTGGGGCGCCGCCGAATCCTGAGCCTTCGGCGCTCGGCCCTGACCCTCGCCATGCCCAGCGCGCACAAGCCCCGCGCCGCCACCGCCCGACATCGGTCATAAGAATTTTCTGTCGCGGCGAATTTGATTTCTTGTTGGACGCGTTTTCCTCCGTTTTGCACACTCGGCGAGACGGTCGACCCGCGAGCATCGCGTGTTGGCCGGCCTCCCGATTGTTGAAACCGATGGAATGCCTCATGACTGCGACTGCTCCCCGCGCCCAACTCTGCATCTGGACGAATATCGATCCGGCCTTCGACGCTGACTTCAACCGCTGGTACGACCGCGAGCACATGCAGGAGCGTGTGGCCATCCCGGGCTTCCAGTTCGCTCGTCGCTTCAAGGCCCTGCACGACTGCGCGCGTCCCTATCTGGCGCTTTACTGCACGCAAGACGCCGCCGTCTTCACCAGCGAACCTTACGCCCGGGCTTTCCAGCATCAGACCGAATGGTCGCTGCGCAACTTCGCGCGCATGCAGGGCACGCAGCGCCGTGTCGGCACGCTCGACGTCGAGGCAGGCGAAGGCCAGGGCGGCATGCTGGCCATGTTCGTGCTGAGCGAGGCGGTCGTCGCCCAGGCACATGCGCGGCTGGGCACGCAGCTCACCGAACTCGCTCAGGGCGATGGTATCGTCCGCGCCACGCTCCAGGTCACCGTGCCGACGCTGTCCGTCTCGCTCACCGCCAAGGACGCGCCGCTGCCGCCCGCCGATGCCGTCGTACTGATTGAAGGCACGGACCCGGACGCCGTGCATACCGCCGCGCTGACGCTCGCCGCCGCCTACGGTGTACCGGCCGGTGAAGTCACCCGCTTTGCCATGTTGTGGCGTCTCGGCGCCAACGACGACTGACGTCCCGCCACCCTCTCGCGGGATCCGGCCGTCCGGTGAATCCCGCAGACTCCCTGGAGCCCTCCATGACAACGTATTCCGACACCCGCGACGCTCGGCTAACCGACGCCGCCGCCTCCCCCACCTCTGCCGCCATCGGTCATGCGCGCGCGAACAAAGGGCGGCTCGCGACCGCCAGCATGGTGGGCACCACGCTCGAGTGGTACGACTTCACCGTCTACAACACGCTGGCCGCGCTGGTGTTCAATCATCTGTTCTTCCCGTCGGTCGACCCGCTGGTCGGCACCATTCTCGCCCTGTCGACCTATGCCGTGGGCTACGTGTCGCGGCCCCTTGGCGGCTTCGTGTTCGGCAACCTTGGCGACAAGATCGGACGGCGCGCGGTGCTGGTGCTCACGCTCGTGGTGATGGGCCTGACGACCGGCCTGATGGGCGTGCTGCCGACGTACGCGTCGATCGGTATCTGGAGCCCCGTGTTGCTCGTCGCCCTGCGCTTCGTGCAAGGCGTGGCGCTCGGCGGCGAATGGGCGGGTGCGGTGTTGCTGTCGGTCGAGCATGGCGATCAGCGCAAGCGCGGCTTGAATGCATCTTGGACGCAAGTCGGCCCATCGTTCGGCACGCTGATCGCGACCGGCCTCATCGCGCTCATCACGCTGTCGATTTCACCCGACGATTTCCTCGCGTGGGGTTGGCGCCTGCCGTTCGTGCTGAGCCTCGTGCTGGTCGGCTTCGGTCTGTGGGTGCGTCGCGGTGTGGAGGAAACGCCGATGTTCGAAGCGATGCAGCACTCGGCGCGCCAGGCGGAAATGCCGATTGCCGAAGTCTTCCGCTCGCACTGGCGTAACCTGCTGGTGGCCGGCGGCTCGCGCATCGGCTCGGACGTGCTCTACGCGCTGATGGTCGTCTTCACGCTGACGTATGTGACGGGGACGCTGCACCTCTCGCGTCCGCTCGCGCTCACGGCCGTGCTGGCCGGCACGGCGTGCAACGCGCTGACGGTGCCTCTGTTCGGCGCGCTGTCCGATAAGCTGGGTCGCCGCCCGGTGTATGGCTTTGGCGTGCTGTGTGGGGCGATCTGGGCATACGGCTTCTTCGTGCTGCTCGACACGTCCCACCCGGCACTGATCGTGCTGTCCGTGATGATCGGATTGGTGATTCACGCGATCATGTACGGGCCGCAGGCGGCCTTCGTCACCGAGCAATTCCCGACGCGAGTGCGCTACGCCGGTTCGTCACTGGCCTATACGCTCGCGGGGATTCTCGGGGGCGGCTTCGCACCGCTCATCATCGTGACGCTGTACAAGACATACGGCACGACGCTCTCGGTGTCGCTGTACGTCACGGTGGCGCTTGCCGCCACGGCCATCGCGCTCCTGGCCGCGCGCGAGACGGCACACCAGCCGCTCAAAGACTAAAGGGACCGGCTCTCCGACTCGGTACCACGGCACGCCCTCGGGCGTGCCGTTTTCGTTTGGCGGGCGCCTAGTGGGATGGCGATGCCGCAGGGGCCCGGCACAGCGCGGTCAGTCCGGCCAGATCGCCACGCTGCGCGAGTTGATGGACCTGCCGCGCAAAGCCATCGAGCGTCGGCACGTGATCGCTCAGTTCGCGCGCCCATTCCATCAGATCGGTCATGGCGCCCATCGCGATCAACTGCCGGGCCTGGCGCAGATGCTCGCATGACGGACTCGCCCGGGACGTATCGCGCTTCGGGCTCGCCTCGTCCGGGTCCGCGCCGTCTTCGTGCGCATCGGTCCGCGCCAGACCGAGCAGGCGCGCGAGCGCGTTGCGCAGGTCGGCGAGTTCGATGGGCTTGAGCAGGCACGCGTCGTAGCCGCTGCCCTCAACCATCTGCGGCGAGGCAGAAACGGCGAGCACGGGCACGTCGGGCCAGCGTCGGCGCGTGGCACGCGCCACGGCCAGCCCGTCGGCGTTGGGCATCATGTGATCGGTGAGCACGAGGTCCGGCGTAGTCTGAAGCGCATTGCCCAGCGCGGCGATGAGCGTCACGCCATCGCCAAACGTGCGCACCGTGAAACCCAGGCTCGCGAGTTCGTCATGCAGGAATTGCCGGATCTCCGGTGAATCTTCGGCGAGCCAGACGTGGCGCCCATGACCGTCGATCGGGGGCAGCGTATGGGGCGCGCCGGTGGGCCACGGCGGCACGAGATCGGCCTCGCGCGCCACGCGCAACGGCAACGTAAACGCCACGCGTGTACCGACATCGGGCGTGCTGTCGACGGTGATCGTGCCACCCATGCGTTCGACCCATTGCCGCACGATGGCAAGCCCGAGGCCCACGCCCGGCAGGCGTCGCGCCCGGTCGAGTCTCGCGAAGGGTTCGAAGACGCGCGGCAGGTCGTCCTTGGCGATGCCGCAGCCGGAATCCTCGACGCCGAAACAGACCTGCATGAGATCGGCGCGCGTCGCGTCCGGCGTTGCTGAAAGCGAGAGGGTGATCGTTCCGTTGGCGGTGTACTTCGCCGCGTTGTCCAACAGATTCCCGAGCACCTGACGCACGCGCTTGGCGTCGAACGCGAGCAGCGGCGGCAGCGGCGCGCGCACGTCGAGCAGGAAGGCGTTGCCGTGCTTGCCGGCGAGACTCATGCCCTCGTGCGCCATGCCGTCGACGAACGCATGGGTGTAGACCGGCGCGACGTGCAGCGGGTCGGCCGCGCCCCCGCTCGCATACTCGATCAGGTCGTTGATCATGGCGAGCATGTGATGCGCGCTGCGGCGGATGATGCGTCCGCGGTCGGCGTCTTCGCGCCCGCCCGACTGCACCAGGTCGGCAAAGCCGATGATGGACGTGAGCGGCGTGCGCAGATCGTGACTGATGCGTGCAAGGAAGTCGCTCTTGGCGCTGTTGGCTTCGTCCGCGGCGATGAGGGCGGCCTGCAACTCGCGCGTGCGTGCGTCGACGGCGTTGGCGAGCCGCGCCTGCTCCTCACGACGCGTCTGCAACACTTCGCGCTGCGCTGTGCGCTGTTCGCGTACGAGTTCGCGCGAACGTCCCGCCACGAGCATGGTGAGCATGAGCAGCACGGAGATGTTCGTGCTCCACGCCATCGCGGTGTTGGCCAGCCAGTCTTCCGGCAGCAGGCCGTTGATGATCGCCAGCCGCCAGAACAGCACGAGGCAGCCCGGCGAGAACGACAGCAGGCACAGCCGCGCGTTGGCGAAGCCGCGTCGCCAACCGTCTGCCAGCGACGCGACCCAGATGACGTTGAAGACCATGAGCAGTTGCAGGTGCGTGAACGCCGCCGCCCGATGATCGCCAAGCGCGACCCAGACGGCCATGACGGCCATGAGCCCGATCATGACGCGATACGTCCAGCGCCAGAGCCGCACGCGGTTCAGTCCGGCGAAAATGGTCACCATGGCGCTGAAGCACGCCACGGTCAGCGTCGAGAAGAAACTCGGCGCCCGCACGACGCATTCACCGCCTTGCGGCAGGAGATAGCGATACAGGAAGCCCTGGAACGCCATGTCTTGCGCGACCTGCGTCATCGTCGTGAGCGCGAGCAGTACGAACACGGGATCGCGCCGCGCAATGCCGAGCACGAGGGCGTACATCGCGACGGAAAGCATGGAGCCCACCAGCAGCATGGCGATCATCGCATTGCGCGATTCGGCCAAGCGAAAGTCGTCCGGCCGCCAGAGCTGCGGCACCATGCTCACCGACGATCGCGACTCGACGCGCACAAGGAATGTCAGATGCTCGCCCGGCGCAAGCGTGATGGGGAAGACGGAGGTCTCCGACGTGATCGGGTGCCGGTCGAGCGGGACAGTGTGCCCGGCCCGCCATCGGATCTCCGGCTGACGGCCGCCGGCCGGCATTGCGTAATAACGCACGTCTTCGAGCCGCACGATGCCGACGCTCAGCCAGCGCGTAACCGATGCCGTGCCGAGATTCTCGACACTGCCCTTCAACCAGAACGCCGAGCGGCTATAGCCCGGATTGAGCATGCGTGGGACGACCTGTCGCCAACCGGGAGCGGCCAGCGCTTGCACGGCGTCGAGGCGACCGGACGGGTCTTCCAGCAAGCGCAATTGGGTGTCGAGCGCCAGCGGCGACGCCGCGTGCGCGAGATCGATGGGCGCGCTCGACGTAGCGGTGGCCGGTGCGGCCATGCTGGCACTGGCGCGCAGTACCAGGGCGACGAGGATAGCCGTGAGGCACAGCCAGACGACGACTGTCCGGCGCAGCCCGTGCGTCGGCAGGCTCAAGGGCAGGACGTTCATGGGGCGGGCGGTGCCCCCGCGGTGTCCGACAGGTGCGGGATTTGCGCGGCCTGCTCGCGAAAGCCGCTGGGTGGCATGCCGAAGCGCTCGCGAAACGCGGTCGCGAAATTGGCGGCGCTCGCGAATCCGACGGCGGCCGCGATGTGCTGCACGTCGAGCGACGTCTCCGACAGCAAGCGGCGCGCTTCCTTCATGCGCTCCTCGCGCAGAAAGTCGAACACGGTCACGCCGACGCACCGTCGAAACGCCAGGTTGAGTCGGCGCGTGTTGGTGCCGACCGCGCTGGCGAGGCCGGTGAGTTCGGGCGTGGTGTCGAGACGGTCGAGCAGCAGCGCACGCGTGGCGCGAAACAGCACGGCGTCGAGCGTATGCGCCTGCACGGGCAGCGGCGCGCGCTTGCCGCCGTCGTCGGCAGCGCTCGGCACTGGAACGGGTGTCGTCTTCAGGTGAATCGACAGACGCAGGCGCACTTCTTCGAAATCGTAAGGCTTGGTGACGTAATCCACCGCGCCGGCCGTCAGTCCCGCCACACGTTCGCCGGGCAGGGCGGCCGCCGTCAGGAAGATCAGCGGAATGTGCCGGGCGCCGGGGTCGGCCTTGAGCAGGCGGCAGGCGCCAAGCCCGTCGCACACGGGCATGCGGATATCCATGAGGATCAAGTCGGGCTGCACGGTGCGGGCCTTGGCATAGCCGTCGCGACCGTCGTGCGCGATGTAGACGCGACAGCCCTGCTGGCTGAGGAAGTCCATCAGCAGCATGCGGTCTTCCTGGTTGTCGTCGACGACGAGTACGCGCGCGCCCGACAACTGACGGGCATGCGGTGTGGCCGGCCATGCGTCGGCCGAAGGAAGGGCGCCGTTCGTGGCACGCGGCTGCGGGGGCGGGGGGCGATCGCTCATGATGGCCGCCATTCTTTCACATTCGCGCTATCGCGCTTCGCGGGGGCGGTGTGCGTGTTGGCAGGTGGGAAATAAATTTCCGTTGGGCAAACGTCATGTGCCGTCTGGCAAAGGTGCGGTGATCGCGGGCGCGAGCGGCTCAGGTAAGGTCATCCGTCGGGTTCGTCGGGGCGAAGACCGGTGTGGGGCGATCGGGGGGTCGTCTACCGCTGGCGTGCCGCGTATGGCGAGCCCGGCCCCCCCGGGGGGCCGGCAAACGACACGCGCGCACACGAAAGCGCGGGCTTACTCCTGCGGCGTCCAGACGACGTTCGCGCCCACCGAGCACAGGTTCTCGACGAAGCGCGGATGCGCGCGCCGAATCGGATCGGCGTTCTTGATCGTCGATTGACCGTCGATGCTGGCCGCCACCATCAGCAGTGCAATCGCCACGCGGATGATGTACGGACTCTCCACGACGGCGGGCGAGAGCGGCACGCCACCGAACGTGATCAGGCGGTGCGGATCGGACTGGAACACGTGCGCGCCGAACTTCGACAACTCGGTCGACCAGCCCATCGCGCCGTCATAGACCTTGTTCCAGAACATGGCGCTGCCTTCGGCCTTCACCCCCAGCGCGATAAAGATCGGCAGCAGGTCGACCGGGAAATACGGCCAGGGCGCAGCTTCGACTTTCGTGAGGATGTTCTGCGTGAACGGCGCTTGCACCTTGAGCTTGCCCTGCGCGGTGGCCGTCGACCAGCCGTCGCGATGCTCGACTTTCACCCCGAACTTCGCGAACGTGCGGTCGATGAGCGGGAACTGGTCCGGCGCCGTGTTCTTGACCGTGATTTCGCCGCCGGTGATGGCGCCGAGCGCCAGAAACGTCGTGATTTCATGGAAGTCTTCGGCGAAGCGGAATTCGCCGCCGCCGAAGCGCTCCACGCCTTCGATCGCGAGCTGCGACGTGCCGATACCCTCAATGGGTACGCCCAGCATCTGCATGAAGCGGCAGAATTCCTGCACGTGCGGCTCCGACGCCGCGTTATTCAATTGCGAGCGGCCGCTGGCCGTTGCCGCGCACAGCACGAAGTTCTCCGTGGTGGTCACCGACGCATAATCGAGCCAGTGATGGATCGCTGGGCGCGCCTCGTCCGCGTGGATGAGCAGCGAGCCCTCGGTGCGCTCGACACGTCCGCCGAAATGGCGCAGCACTTCGATGTGCGGATCGATCTCGCGTACACCGAGCGTGCAGCCCTTGACGTTGTCTTCGATGCGGGCGACGCCGAAACGCGCGAGCAGCGGCGGCACGAGCATGATCGACGAGCGCATCTCCTCCGGCAGGTGGTCCGTGCGCGGATCGAAGCGCGTATCGCGATGGTGGATGTCGAGCGTACCGGCGTCGAAATCGACGCTCACCTCGCTGCCGAGCTGACGGAAGATGTCGAGGATCTTGCGAACGTCGGTGATCTCGGGCACACCGATGAGGCGCACCGGCTGATCGGTCAGCAGCGTGGCGCACAGCACCGGGAGAACGGCATTCTTGTTGGCGGAGGGGGTGATGCGGCCGCGTAGCGGCTGGCCGCCGTGGACTACCAGATGGGACATGGGCTTCCTTCGGGCTTCGTGCTTGAGTGTGTCAGGCGGGGGCAAAAGTGGCCGGCGGGCGCAGGCCCGTCGCGAACAGGCGCAATATACCCCCGATTCAGGAGAGTGTGCCACGCGACCCCCACGCCCGTGGTGGGATTGCCGCGCCGCTTGACGGGCAACGGCGCGACGTGTCGCATGGGTCGCCGTGGAGTCGCTGGGGAGGGCTTATGACCCCGTGCCCGCGAACGCTTCGGCAAAAATGGCGCGGAAGTCGGGTGTCTCTGCGGCGGCGGCGCGGGTGAGCACGCGTGCTTCGAGTTCGTCGAGGTGCGCCGTGGCGAGCGCAATGGCCGCCTGCGTCTTGCCGTCACGCAACTGGCCGACCAGTTGGGCGTGCTCCGTGGGCGCGCAATGCAGGAATTCCGCCGGGTCGTACAGCGCCTTGTAAAGCTCTGTCTTGGCCACGAGCTGACGCGCGAACGTATCGAGTTCGACACTCTGCGCCATGCCGATCAAGGTCAGATGAAACTCGCCCGCCAGACGAATCGATCGCTCGTGCGTGCCCTGCGCATGCGAACGGGCTTCCAACGCGACGTGCGCGTCGAGCGCCGCGAGCTGCGACGTACTCAATTGCCCGCAAAGGCTCGCAATCACACCACTCTCCAGCACGCGGCGGGCGCGATAGGTCTGCCGGATGTCATCAAGCGACGGTTGCGGGACGAACGCGCCCCGGTTGGGTTCGAGCACCAGCTTGCCTTCGAAGCCGAGCCGCGCGAGCACCTTGCGCACCGCGCCGCGGGTGCAATCGAGTGCCTGCGCCAGATTGCGCTCGCGCAGCGGCATGCCCGGCCGCAGCTTGCCGGAGAGCAGCGCCTGCGAAATGGCCGTGTAGACGCGCGCCTCGATCTGCTGCCCCGCGCTGCCCGACGTGCCATCGTCGCCGGACGCCAGGCCGGTGGGGGTCTCGGCGGCGACATCGGGGCGGGACGCGTCGCGCGGCGACGCCGGTGCTGCGGTGCGGCTCAAGCCTCATCTCCTGGATAGACGCGGTTCGCGTGGGTGTGGGCCGCATTGTACCCGGCCCCCTTCGCCTGTCGGCGCTGCCGTCCGGAAAACCCTTGGTTTTGGCTATGCCGCCACGTCAACCTTGCATTTCGGTAAATCGTTGCCGATAATGGTCAACAAAAATGGTTAACCATTTTAGTGTGTTTGGTTGATGATGTGGCAAATCGATGCGGTACGCCATGACACCGAACATCACCGAATTGGCCAAGCCAGCGGGCCGTCCACGGCGACGTGTGAGCGGCCGACCATTGAATCCCTTAGGGTCTGGAGACGTCATGAAATCTGTGCATTGCCTGGCCGCGCTTCCCATCGCGGCGTTTTACAGCGGCGGTTGGCTGGCCGAACACGTGGGCACCCGTTTGGCGGGGCTGCCTTTCCTGATGGCGTGGAATATCGTCTGGCTGCTGCTCACGTCAGCGGTCATGGTCGTGATGTTCCGCTTCGACGGTTCGCGCGAGTCTGCGCGGGCGCCTGCGAAGGATGTGCGCGAACACGACGGAGCGACATCATGAACGCCGCCCTGACCGTCATTGCGGCGTTTCTCGCCTTTGCGCTCTTCATCGGACTGCGCGCACGGCGCGGTCGCACGATGAGTCTGGAGCAGTGGGCCGTGGGTGGCCGTGGCTTCGGCACGCTGCTCGTCTTCCTGCTGATGGCGGGCGAGGCGTTCTCGACATTCACGTTCCTCGGCGCGAGCGGATGGGCCTACAGCAAGGGGCCCCCCGCCTTCTACATCCTCGCTTACGGGGCGCTCGCCTACCTGCTCGGCTACTGGATGCTGCCGGCGGCGTGGCGTCATGCAACGCGACATGGCTGTGTGTCGTTCTCCGACTTCTTCGCGACGGCCTACCGCTCGCGCGCGCTGGGTGTCGTCGTCTCGCTGGTCGCCGTGCTCGGCATGAGCGCGCTGCTGATCATTCAGTTGCGCGGCCTGGGCATCATCGTGTCGGAGGCTTCGTACGGCACGGTTCCGCCGGTGGTCGCGATCTGGTGTGGTGCGATCGCGATGGTGGTGTACATCACGGTGTCGGGCATTCACGGTTCCGCGAGCATCGCGATCTACAAGGACATCCTGATTCTCGTGATCGCCGTGTTCCTCGGCGTCTATCTGCCGCTGCATTACTTCGGCGGATTTGGCGAGATGTTCGATCGCATCGAAGCGGCCCGGCCAGGCTTTTTGCAGATGCCCACGAGCGGCCTGACGCTGTCCTGGTACAACTCCACGATTCTGCTCACGTCGCTGGGTTACTACCTTTATCCGTACGTGTTCACCTCGGTGTATGCGGCCAAGACCGAGAGCGCCGTGCGCAAGAACACGATTCTGATGCCGCTCTACCAGATGGTCATCGCGTTCATGTTCTTCGTGGGCTTCGCGGCCATTCTGCAAGTGCCGGGCCTGACCGGCGCGGATTCGGATCTGGCACTGCTGCGCATCGTCAAACAGACGTTCTCGCCGTGGTTCGTGGGCGTGATCGGCGGCGTCGGGGTATTGACCGCGCTCGTGCCCGGTTCGATGATCCTGCTCAATGCGTCGACGCTGATCGCGAAGAACATCTACCGCGACGGCTTTGCGCCGCATGCGAGCGATGCCTTCGTGGGCAAGCTCGCCAAGCGTGTGCTGCCGGTCTTCGGGTTGGTGGCGGTGGGCTTCGTGTTGCGTGGCGGGGCGACGTTCGTGGCGCTCGCGCTCTTCGCGTCGAGCCTGCTCACGCAACTGTTCCCGTCGTTCGTGTCGAGCTTGTTGCCGCGTCCGTTTGGCAACAAGTATGCCGCCTTCGCGGGGATCGGCGCCGGCGCTGTGGTGCTGGCGGCGGCGGTCGGATTCGACGTCACCCTGCGCACGTTGATGCCGGACGCATCGGATACCGTCGGATCGATCAACATGGGGCTGGTGGCGCTGGCGGTGAATGCGCTGACGTTCGTGGTCGTGAGCCTGCTCACGCGCTCGCGCAACGTGGCGGCAGGCGTCCCGCAGGGCACCTGACAGGAAGCATTGAGGAAGGCATGACTACACTGGACATTCGCAATGCGCGCGGTCTCGATGGCGCGCCGCTCGACGTACGCGTCGAGAACGGACGGATTGCGGCACTCGCGCCGTCGCTGCCCGGCTCGTCAGGCAGCGGCATCCGTCAGATCGATGCGGGCGGCGCGCTGCTGCTGCCCGGTCTCGTGGAGGCACACACGCATCTGGACAAGACCGTCTGGGGCATGCCGTGGTACGAGAACGCGTGCGGCTCGCGGCTGATCGAGCGCATCGACAACGAACGTCGGTGGCGTGCCGAGAGTGGGCATGACGCGGGGGCCGCGTCGCTCGCCCTCGCGCGAGCGTTCCTCGCAGCGGGCACCACGCGGCTGCGCACTCACGTCGACATCGATACCGACGCGGGCCTGCGTCATCTCGACGGCGTACTCGCCACGCGCGAAGCGCTGGCGGACACCCTCGACATGCAGATCGTGGCGTTTCCGCAGTCGGGCGTATTGGATCGCGAGGGCACCGTTGCCTTGCTCGACGACGCGCTCGCGCGGGGCGCGGACGTGCTCGGCTGGCTCGATCCGTGCGCCATCGATCGCGACCCGAAGGCGTCGCTCGACGCGATGTTTGCGCTGGCCGACAAGCATGGGTGCCCCGTCGACATCCATCTGCACGAGCCGGGCGAGATGGGGGTGTTCTCGCTCGAACTGATGCTTGAGCGCATCGCCGCGCTTGGCATGCAAGGCAAGGTCGCGGTGTCGCATGCGTTTTGCCTGGGCGAGTTGGACGCCGCGCGCGCCGAGACGATGCTCGCGCGCCTGGCCGATGCCGGCGTCGCGCTGATCACCACCGCGCCGCCGTCGCGTATCGTGCCGCCGCTCATGGCCTGCCGGCGAGCCGGTGTGCCGTTGGCGGGCGGCAACGACGGCATTCGCGACACGTGGACGCCCTATGGCTCGCCCGACATGCTCGAGCGCGCCATGATGATCGGGCTGCGCTACAACCTGCGTCGCGACGATGAACTGGACATAGCGCTCGATTGCGTCACCGATCAGGGGGCGAGGGCTTGTGGGTTCGACGACTACGGCCTGTGCGTGGGCGCGCGCGCCGACCTGGTGCTCGTCGATGCCGTGAATGCTGCGCAGGCCATCGTCACGCGTGCGCCGCGCCGCTGGGTGGTGGCGAACGGTCATGTGGTGGTAAGCGAAGGTGCGGCGGTATGACACTCTGGCTGGCCATCGTCGCGGTCGGGCTGACGCTGCGGCCGACGCTCACGTCCATCAGTCCGCTGCTGCCGCAAATCCGCGAGGCTACGGGGATGACCTATCCCGTGGCGGCGTTGCTCACGTCGCTGCCGGTGCTCGCAATGGGCGCGGGCGCCTTTGCGGCGAGCGGGCTGACGCGCCGCTGCGGTGAGCGGCGTGGGGTGCTGCTCGGACTGGGGGCGCTTGCGCTCGCCTGCGGCATGCGTTTCGTGGCCGACGATACCGCCACGATGATCGCCACGGCGCTCGCGTCGGGCATCGGCATCGCCGTCATCCAGGCGCTGCTGCCCGGCGTGGTGAAGGCAAACTACAGCGCGGCGCGCATGACGGCGATGATGGGCTTGTACTCGGCGGCGCTCATGGGCGGTGGCGGACTTGGCGCCGCGATCAGTCCGTGGGCGGCGTCCGAGGCGGGCGACTGGCGTGTCGGGCTGGGGATGTGGCTCGGGGTTGTCGGCGCGGCCGCGCTGGCCTGGTGGCGTGCGCCGCTGGTTCAGGCGGTGGCGGCACCACCGGGGGCTGTGACGTCTGCGGCGGATCTGCGCGCGGCGTGTCGGGCGGCGGGCGAGCGTGTTGCGTCGGCGACCGGCGGTGCGCCGTCGATGTTTGCGTTGCTACGCAAGCGTCGCGCCTGGACGCTGGCCGTGTACTTCGGTCTCATCAACTGCACCTATACGACGATGGTCGCGTGGTTGCCGCCGTTCTATCAGCAGCACGGCATGAGTGCGACACGCAGTGGGGCTTTGCTGGCCGGGCTGACGGCCTGTCAGGTCGTCGCGGCACTGACGCTGCCTTGGCTGGCGCGCCGTCATGCCGATCGCCGTCGCTGGCTCACGCTCGCGCTTGCGGCCACCCTTGGCGGACTCATCGGGCTGGCGCTCGCACCGGTGGCCGCCGCGTGGGCGTGGATCGGCGCCATCGGCTTCGGGTTGGGGGGCACCTTCTCGCTTGGACTCGTGCTTGCGCTGGATCATCATGCGCATCCGCGTCATGCCGCGGCGCTGGCAGCGTTCATGCAGGGCGTGGGCTTCTGTATCGCGGCGCTGGCGCCGTTCGCTGCTGGGGCGGTGCTCGATCGCACGGGCAGTTTCACGCCGTCGTGGGTCGGACTCATCATGCTCAACGTGGCGTTGATCGCGCTGACGTGGCGCTTCGATCCTGCGGGCTATGCGTCGGCACTTCGCTTGTCGCGCGACACGCCCGGCGGTCGTCCCCAGCGCGCTTGAAGCGCGCTAAATGCGCGCTCGACGCACACTCGAAGCGCGCGCCCGGCGTATGCGCCGCACCTCTCGCGCGTTGCGCACGCGAGACACGTATCCCTTAGGCAAAATTCCTGCGGAGTCCCTACGCAATCCGCGCTAAGATGGTTCGTCGTGTGATGTCACAGCGGGACGTCGGCGCGAGACCGTGATGCCTGGCCCATCGGCTGGATTCGGCCGGGCGCGTGCACCGCTGGATACCAAGGGAGAACGGATGCTCGGAATGTCGCGCGGGGCCGTGGGTCGATCGTTCGGGACGATGCTCGTCGCGCTCGGTGCCTGCAGTGTCGGCGTGGCCTTGCTCGCTGGGTTCCCCTTGCCGGCTACGGCGGCCGACACGACCTTGCCGCGGCATCCTGTGCTCGCCGCCGCACCCGTCCCAGTGCCGGCTTCCGCTCCCGTAGCCGCGCCGAGGGCTGCCTCGTCGGCGACAGTTTCGCCGCTGACCGGCGTCGACCAGCGCGTGCCGCGCAGCGATGGGGCGTACGCCAACCTTCATGTCTTCCGGCCATCCTCGGCCTGTCGTGGCGTGGCGGTGCTGAGTCCCGGTGCGGGCGATGACCGCGACGCGCTTTCCTGGTTGGGCCGCGCACTCTCGCAATATGGGTGGCTAACCGTGACCATGGCCCACAAGGAAAGCGGGCACGACTCCTTGCGCGATCGGGTGCGCAGCGGTGGATTGCGCGACGGTTTGCTGGCACTCACTACGGATCCCGAAGCTTACGACGACCGTCTCGAAGACGCGGGGGCGGCGCTGCACTGGGCGCGAACGCAGTGCCGCGCGGGGCCGGCCATCTTCGCGGGGCATTCCATGGGGGCGGCCACCGTGATGATCGAGGCGGGCGCGAAGAACAAGCTCGGGCTCGACAGCGACGACCGTTTCGATGGCTACATCGCACTCTCCCCGCAGGGGGCGGGGCCGATCTTTCCGTCGGGCGCGTGGCATGACATTCGCAAGCCTGTCTTGCTGGTGACCGGCACGCGCGACGCGCCGCTCGATGGCAAGTGGCAGACGCGCACCGAACCCTTCGCGGATCTGCCTGCCGGTTGTCACTGGCTCGCGGTCGTCGACAGCGCCACGCATTTCAATTTCGCCGGCTTCGGCTATGGGCACGGCGACATCGAGGCCAAGGTGCTGCCATTGATCCAGCGGTTTCTCGACAGTGTGCGCATGCAACGGTGTGCCATACCCACGCCGGCGACCGGTGTGAAATTCGAGGCGAAGTAACGCGGGCCTTGGTCATTGGGGGGCGACGCCACTATGCGCCGTCAGGCGACGAACCGGTGCGGCATTGGCCGCGAGGGCAGGGGGCGAATGGGCAGGAAAGGCGGTGAAAGCCTCCTGTTTTGCCTATCGGTCACAAATCGTCACAAATTTGTGATTCGCCTGGAGCGGTGTCCCAGCGGACGATTGGCATAATGTGAGTGCCCGCTTCGAAGCTTTTGCGGATGCATCTTTAGTCAATCGGTAAATGAGCGGGTAAAATTGCGCGTTCGGCGCAAGCTGGCTACGGTCGGCACGCGCGTTTCACGCTATCTCCGATGCCGATGGAATTCCTGCCCCATTACGTTTCCCGCATGATTTCCCACCGTGCCTTGCGCCTGGCGCTCGCTGGCGTACTCAGTGTGTGTGCGCTGGTCTCCGGCGCCGCGCACGCGTTCTCGTTCGACGACGTTGCCAAGCAGGCGCGCACGCTGGCGAACAGCCGCTACAAGCCGAAGGATCCAAATCTGCCCAAGACGTTGCAGAACCTCTCTTACGATCGTTATCGCAATATCCGCTTCAAGCCCGAAAAGGCGCTGTGGCGTGCGCAGAAGCTACCGTTCGAGCTGATGTTCTTCCATGAGGGCTCGTACTACGACCGTCCGGTCAAGATCAACGAACTGGCCGGCAACCGTGTGCGCGAACTGCGCTACAGCCCGGATATGTTCGATTTCGGTGCGCTGAAGGTCGATCCGAAGCAGTTGCGCGGGCTCGGCTTCGCGGGGTTCCGTATCCACTTTCCGGTGAACACCCCGAAATACAAGGACGAAGTGATGGTTTTCCTCGGCGCGAGCTATTTCCGCGCGCTGGGCAAGAACCAGACCTACGGCTTGTCCGCGCGCGGGCTGGCGCTCGACACCGCGCTCAATTCCGGCGAGGAGTTTCCGCGCTTCACCGAGTTCTGGATCCAGCGTCCGGCCCCTGGCGCGAAGGAGTTGACGATCTACGCGTTGCTCGATTCGCCGCGGGCGACGGGTGCGTATCGCTTTACGCTGCGTCCGGGCGTCGATACGACGGTGGATGTGAAGGCCGAACTGTTCCTGCGTGAGAACGTCACCAAGCTGGGCATTGCGCCGCTCACCAGCATGTTCTTCTTCGGCGAGAACCAGCCGGCGGCGGTGTCCGACTATCGTCCGGAAGTGCATGACTCGGACGGCCTGTCCATCGAGTCGGGCACCGGGGAATGGATCTGGCGCCCGCTGGTCAATCCGAAGCGCCTGCTCGTCTCGTCTTTCGCCTTGACGAACCCGGCCGGATTCGGCCTGCAGCAGCGCGACCGCGACTTCAGCGACTACCAGGATCTGGAGGATCGCTACGAATCGCGCCCTAGCGCCTGGGTTGAGCCCAAGGGCAAGTGGGGACCGGGCCGTGTGGAGTTGGTGCAGATTCCGACCCCCGACGAGACCAACGATAATATCGTGGCGTACTGGGTGCCGGATGCGCCGCCCAAGCCCAAGCAACCGTATTCGATCGAATATCGGCTGTCGTGGCAAAAGGATAATGACAAGCGCCCGCCGATGGCGTGGGTGTCGCAAAGCCGGCGGGGGCACGGCTACCGGGGAAAACCAGACGACAGTCAGCTGTTTGCGCTCGATTTCGAGGGCCCGGCGCTCAAGAAACTGCCGGAAGATGCCAAGGTCGAAGGGAACGTATCCATCGATGGCAATGGCAAGATCCTCGAAGTGCAAACGCAGCGCAATGACGTCACCGGAGGCTATCGCGTCATGCTCCGCATGCGCCGCCTCGATTCCGAGAAACCCGTCGAAATGCGCGCTTACCTGCGCAACGGCAGTAATACCCTATCCGAAACGTGGAGCTACCTGTTACCCCCCGAATGAGCGACCGTTCCGACATTCCGGTCGACGAGCTGTACGTCGACCGGTTGCCACTGCCCGCCGAGAAGCGTCGCGCCCTGCTGGCTCAAGCCAAGCGCGACGGCGGCGATTCGCTTGACGTTCTCACGCGCTTGCAGCGTTTGCTCGCCGCGCGTGCTGTGAACGGCGCGGGCGATGTGCCGACGGGTGCCGACGATGCAACGGCCGAAGCCGCGAGCGCGGCGTTCGCCGAGGCCGCTGGGCGGACCGCCGCGCAGGCCGATGCACCCGTTGCCACGGCCGCCGTGGCAACGGCCGCGTGGCATGCGCACAATAATGAGGAGATCGAATCCGGCAGCGACGCGGTGCTTGCCTCGCAATCGGTGCGTCTCGCACTCACCGACGGGGGTTCGCTCGCCGCCGCTGCCGGGCTGAACGAAGTGCGGGGCGTGCAAACCTTGCGCACCGCACCGCCGGTGCGCCGCACATCACTCATTCCGCGCGCCTGGTCGCTCAATCCCCTCGCGCGGCTGTGGCGCAAACTGACCGGCCGCGGGGATCCCGACCCGCTCGTGCGCGACGCCCCCGATCCCAAAGGCCGATGGTCGCAAGCGGGCCGCCGCCGCCGCTGGATGCTGCTCGCGCTGATGATCGCGCAGACGGCGCTGGCCACCCATTTCATGGCGTCGGTGCTTCCGTATCACGGGGCCGATCCGCTCGAATTCTCCGTGCTGGTGCTGTTCGTGCTGCTCTTCGGCTGGGTCTCGGCCGGGTTCTGGACGGCGATCTTCGGCTTCTTCGTGCTGCTGTTCGGCGGCGAACGTCACATGATCTCGAAGATGGCCGCCGGCGACGCTCCGATCGTGCCGGAGGCGCGCACCGCGCTCGTGATGCCGATCTGCAACGAAGACGTCGGCCGCGTGTTCGCCGGATTGCGTGCGACCTACGAATCGCTGGCCAAGACCGATTCGCTCGAACGCTTCGATTTCTTCATCCTGTCCGATTCGAACGAGGCCGACAATTGCACGGCCGAAGTCGACGCGTGGCAGGCGCTTTGCCGCCAGGTCGACGGGTTCGGCCGCATCTTCTACCGTCGCCGTCAGCGTCGCGTGAAGCGCAAGAGCGGCAACCTCGACGACTTTTGTCGCCGCTGGGGCAGTGACTATCGCTACATGCTCGTGCTCGACGCCGACAGCGTGATGAGCGGCGAATGTCTGACGAAGCTGGTGCGCATGATGGAGGCGCATCCGAGCGCCGGCCTGATTCAGACCGCGCCGCTTGCGGCCGGACGCGAAACGTTTTATGCGCGCCTGCAGCAGTTCGCCGGTCGGGTGTACGGCCCGCTGTTCACCGCCGGCCTGCACTATTGGCAGTTGGGCGAATCGCACTACTGGGGCCACAACGCGATCATTCGCATGGCGCCGTTCATGGCGCATTGCGCGCTTGCCCCCCTGCCGGGCAAGGGCGCAATGTCGGGCGCGATTCTCTCGCACGACTTCGTCGAGGCGGCTCTGATGCGACGCGCCGGCTGGGGCGTGTGGATTGCCTACGACCTGCCCGGCAGCTACGAGGAAATGCCGCCGAACCTGCTCGACGAGCTCAAGCGCGACCGCCGCTGGTGCCAGGGCAACCTGATGAATTTCCGGCTGTTCCTGGCCGAGGGCATGCACCCGGTGCACCGCGCGGTGTTCATCACCGGCGCGATGGCCTACGTGTCGGCACCATTGTGGTTCATCTTCCTCATCCTATCGACCTGTCTGCTTGCCCAGCACACGCTGGTCGCGCCCGAATATTTCACGGCGCCGCGACAACTGTTCCCGGTCTGGCCGGAGTGGCATCCCGAGCGCGCGCTCGCATTGTTCTCGGCAACGGCCACGCTGCTCTTCCTGCCGAAGATCCTGGCCGTGGTGTTGATCTGGGCGAAGGGCGCGAAGCGTTTCGGTGGGGCATTCGCGGTCACGGTGAGCATGCTCATCGAACTGGTGTTCTCGGCCGTGCTCGCCCCGGTGCGCATGCTGTTCCATACGCAGTTCGTGCTGGCGGCGCTCACCGGCATTGCGATTCAATGGAAGTCGCCGCCGCGTGAAGACGCGCAGACGCACTGGGGCGAAGCGATTCGCCGCCACGGCCTGCATACCCTGATCGGGCTGGGGTGGGGGGGCGTCGTCTACTGGCTCAATCCGGACTTCATCTGGTGGCTGATGCCCATCGTCGGATCGATGGCGATCTCGATTCCCGTGTCGGTGTTCTCCAGCCGGGTGTCGCTGGGGCGCGCGCTCAGGCGTGCGCGGCTGTTCCTGATTCCCGAAGAGTCGTGGCCGCCCAAGGAGCTGCGCATGACGGACAAGTACACCGAGGAGTCGCGCCAGCATGTCACCTTTGTCGACGCCGTTGTCGACCCGATGGCCAACGCCCTCGTGGCCGCGAGCGTGGTGCCCACGCTTGACGACGCAAAGCGCGACGCCCGGCGTGCCGGCCGTGTCGAGACAGCGTTGCTCAAGGGGCCGGCGAAGCTGACGAACACGCAGAAGTGGGAATTGCTCAACGACCCGCGCGCGCTCGCCGCGCTCCATCTGCTCGTATGGACGGACCCGCGTGCGCATCGCGATTGGCGCGACGCGCGCACCGAAGGGCTGTCGCAGGGCTTTCTTGCGTCGGCCTGACCGGCAGACAGTGAGAGGCTGGCGGCAATGAAAAAACGGCAGGGCATCGCGCCTTGCCGTTTTTTTTACGTTTGCGGCCTTCGCCCGCGATGAGAGAGAGACCGCATCACTGGATCAACGCGACGGCAGGAAGTCGCGGGGATTGAACGGCGTGCCCTTCTGACGTACCTCGAAGTGCAGCTTGACCGTGCCATGCGAGTCGGTGTCGCCCATCTCGGCAATCTTCTGGCCCTTGCTGACCGACGCCCCTTCCTTGACCAGAATGGCGCGATTGTGCGCGTAGGCGGTGAGGTACCCGTTCTCGTGCTGCACCATCACCAGGTTGCCGTATCCCCGCAAACCGCTCCCTGCATAGACCACCTTGCCAGCGGCTGCCGCATAGATCGGATCGCCCGCTTTGCCGCCGATATCGACGCCCTTGTTGCTGCTGCCATTGAAATTTGCCAACACCGGGCCATTGGCGGGCCAGACCATCGGAATCCGGTGGGTCGCCGTGCGTGGGGCAGCGGGCGCGGGAGCGGGCTTCGGGGCAGGGCGGGCCTGCGGTGCGGGTCTCGCGGCGCCGGACGCGGTGCTCGCAGCACCGGCGGGCGGCACGACGCGCAGCACCTGACCGACTTCGATCTTGTCGGGATCGGTCAGGCTGTTCCAGCGCACCAGATCGGCGGCACTGGCATTGTTGGCGCGCGCAATGCCATAGAGCGTGTCGCCGGACTGCACGCGATAGCTCCCGGCGGGCACTGGGCCATAGGTCGGTGACCCGGCGCAGGCGGCGAGCGTCAGGCAAACGGCCAGACTGAGCGCATGCGTGCGGCAACGGGAGAGCCAAGCCGGTTGGCTTGACGTACGAACGTCGGACGGCGACGGCGAGGGGCGCATGAGGCGAGTAGGCTCCATCCGTAGGCAGGTGTGGGGGTGAATGGCGCGGGCGCGGGAAAAAACGCCCATTGTACGGGCTGCAACCCTGGCTCGAACACCCGGAGCCAGCCCAAATTCCCACCACGGAGAGAAATTGTTACGAGATTTGCAGGCTTTACCCTGTTGACAAGCGACGCGTCTACACGTATAAAACCAACTGCAGATTGTCAAGCCGCGAAGTTGTTGTCAGACGTAGTTTTCCTGCTTCTCGCTGGTTTCTAGTCCTTCATTTTCCCTTGATTGTCAGCGCTCACGGGGTTATTTCGACCTCAAGCTATTGTTTTATTAGGAAAAAATATGGAAACCGGTATTGTTAAGTGGTTCAACGACGCAAAGGGCTTCGGCTTCATTACCCCGGACGCCGGCGGTGAAGACCTGTTCGCTCACTTCTCGGAAGTGAAGGTTGACGGCTTCAAGTCGCTGCAAGAAAACCAACGCGTGTCGTTCGAAGTCAAGACTGGCCCGAAGGGCAAGCAAGCTGCGAACATCAAGCCCATCTAATTGGCTTGATCGCATTCCCGTGATGCCGCGCCAGCCTTAGCGCGAGGCGGCGTCCCGAGATCAACAGGCCCGATGACGAAAGTCATCGGGCCTGTTTGTTTTTTGGCGTCTATTTTGATTCGCATCAGACGTGCACGCGGACGATGCGACTGTCGCGGTTCGACGCTACAATGCCTGATCGAATTCGCGTGAGCCCTCGCGTGAGCCCTTTTCCGAGGCAATCATGAGCTTGCAAACATGGTGGCTGTATGTCGTCACCGTTTTTTTCGTCTCGGCGACGCCGGGACCGAACATGTTGCTCGTCATGACGCATGGCGCGCGTCACGGGCTGCGTCCGTCGCTCGGCACGATGGCCGGCTGCATGACGGCACTCATCGCCATGATGTCGGTTTCCGCGGCCGGACTGGGCGCGGTGCTCCGGGCGTGGCCGATGCTGTTTGACACGCTGCGCTACGTCGGCGCGGCGTATCTCGTCTATCTCGGCTACAAGAGCTGGCGCTCGCCCGTGGTTGCGAACGCCGCGGCGCCGTCCGGCGTGCCCGCCATGGCGGTGGATTCGAGCTTCGGCAAACTCTTCAAGTCGGGCTTCCTGGTCGCGGGCAGCAACCCGAAGGCCATTCTCTTCGCCGCGGCGTTCCTGCCGCAGTTCATCGACCCGACCGCCGCCAAACTCCCGCAGTTCTCGATTCTGCTCGGCACGTTCGCGGTAATCGAGGTGAGCTGGTACCTGGTCTACGCCACCGGCGGGCTGCGCATCGCACCGTACTTGCGCGAAGCGCGTGTGCTCAAGGCATTCAATCGCATCAGCGGCGGCGTGTTCATGGGTTTCGGCGCGTTGATGGCCGCGGTGCATCGCTGATCTGACGCTCGCGTGCGGCAAAGGCCCGAGGGCGCGTCCGGGGTGTGGCGCGCGACACGGGACGCTGCAAGTTTGTGTGCCGGAACCCTCAATATTCCCGGCCAGTGACCGTTAACGTTCTTGACCAGATACATGAGACGGTGCGTCAGCGCCGACAGACACGCATTCGCACTGTGACGCCGTGAGGCGTCACGTGTTGCCGAGACTTTATTACGTACGGCTTGCGCCGCCCGGCGTGGTCCGTCACGGGGACAATTAGAAGATCAGGTATGGAAACGACAGAACCGCAGGTGACACCGGCGCCCACGGACAACGAAACGCAACTGCATGACTCGTATCGCATCAGCAATCCGCTGGAAATTGGCGGCGTGCTGCGTCATCTGGCGACCCGCGGCGATTTCATGACGGTGTACTTCGCGAACGGGCAGCGGCAGCTCGTCACGCGTCTGCTCAAGGTCGAGCCGCAAGTTCGCGGCTTTTATTTCGACTGGGGCGGTGTGGAGGCGGAGAACCGGGCGCTGCTTGCCAACAAGCGCGCGCTGTTCGTTGGCGTGCCCGAAGGCATTCAGGTGCATTTCCCCATTGGCGATGTCGAGGAGCGCGAGTTCGAAGGGTATCCCGCGTTCTACGCGTCGTATCCGGAAACGCTCGTGCGTTTGCAGCGCCGCGATTACTTCCGCGTGAAGACGCCGATCCTTGATCCCTACCCGTGCACGGTCAAATTCCCCGACGACACGCCGATGCGCCTGTCGGTGTTCGACCTGTCGCTCGGTGGCGTCGGCTTGCGCACGAAGGCCGATGCGGCGGCCGAAATTCCGAAGGGCTCGATGCTCATGCACGTCGAGATCGAATTGCGCGACTACGGCACTGTCCAGGTGGACCTCGAAGTCTGTGCCATTCGCACGGTGCCGTTGGCGAAGGACGTCGAGTATCACATCGGCTGCCGCTTTATCGCCCTCTCGCGTACCGCCGAGTCGCGTCTGCAAAAGCTCATCACGCAGCTCGAACTCAATCGCAAGGCGTTCGCTCGCGGCTAAGCGTTCGGTGTGACGCGATCCACCCGGCGCTTGCATCCGCGGCGCTGGTACAGCTCGCCGAGCGCCGATGCGGGCGCGTTTCCCGACGCGCTGGCGCGTCAATCGTCGCGTTGCTGCGTGACAGCGTGGGGCGGTTCGCCACGGGCTTCTCGTACACCGTCGGGATAGATGCGCACCAGCACGATACGCGGTCCCTGCATCTTCTTCACGACGACGGAAAAGCCTTCGAAGTCGACCTTCTGGCCCTCGTGCGGCAGGTAGCCGAGCACGTCCATGATCAGGCCACCCACCGATTCCGCGTGCTCGCTCGGGATCTCGATGCCCAGCGAGCGTTCCAGCGTCAGGATGGGCAAGCTGCCGCGGCCGATGAGCGTGCCATCTTCCATGTGGGTCCAGTCGTCTTCCGTCTGGCGGAATTCGTCGCGGATCTTGCCGACAAGCGCCGAGAGCAGGTTGTCGAGTGTCAGGAAGCCAATGGGCTTTTGGTCCGGCCATCCCACAATGGCGAAGTGAGGCGCGCCCCGGCGAAATCGGCGGAACAGCTCGCGCGCCGGCATGTCGGGTTTTACGCGCTCCACCGGCCGCGCCATGCTGCCCAGATCCTCGATCGACTGGCCATGATGCTCCGCGAGGAACAGGTCTTTCAGGTGCACGACGCCGAGCACGGTTTCGCCATCGTTGTCGAAGTACGGGTAGCGGCTGTAGCGGTGACGATAGGCCGTATCCATGTTCTGCGCGAACGTCGCATTGCGGCGGAAGCTGGCCACTTCGCTCATCGGATGCATGAGATCGGAGACGGTCAGATCGCTGAAGTCGATGGCGTAGGCGACCACGTTCCAGTCGTCGCGCGACAATTTCTCGCTCGATGCCCCCCGGCGCATGATCAGCTTGATTTCATCGGCCGAGTAATGCGCATCGGTGCCGTGCGACGGATCGAGACCTGTCCAGCGCAGCAGGCGGTTGGCGCTGTGGTTGAGAATCCAGATCGCCGGATACATCAGCCAGTAAAAGCCATAGAGCGGGACGGCCGTCCAGACGGAGACGATTTCCGGCATGCGCAGGGCCATCGACTTCGGTGCGAGTTCGCCCACGACGATGTGCAGGTACGAAATCGTGAAGAACGCGATGAAGAAGGCGAGCGCATGAATCAGCTCTGCCGAGTTGACCCCCAGCGCGGCGAATAGCGGCGTGAGAATGCGCGCGAACGCGGGCTCACCGATCCAGCCCAGACCGAGCGAGGCGAGGGTGATGCCGAGTTGGCACGCGGAAAGATAGGTATCGAGCTGGCTGTGAACCTTGGCCAGGATACGGCCGCGCCAGCCGCGTTGGCGGGCGATGACATGAACGCGCGTCTGGCGCAGTTTGACGAGGCCAAATTCCGCCGCCACGAAGAAGCCGTTGAGCAACACCAGCAGGATCGCAGCGACGATCAGTAAAAAATTTTCCAAAATATATGAAATGAGACATCAGGCCCGTCAGTATAAGTGACATTCGCCTGCGGAAATCAATTGCCGTGACGTTCCGGTGTGTTGTCTGTCAGTTGCGTGGGATTCGCAGAGCTTTCGTGGTGGATGTCGGCAAGTCTGCGCGACTCAACGGCGGTCGATGGCCCGCCAGCCGGGCATGGCAAAGGCGTCGACAAGAAAGTCGATGAGGGCGCGAACCTTGGCGCTCAGGTATTTGCGCGAGGGATAGACGACGTAGACACCCATTTCGCCTTGCGTGTATTCGGGCAGGAATTCGACGAGCCGGCCGTCGCGCAAGGCATCTTGCACGAGAAACGCCGGTTGCAGGATGATGCCCGCCCCGGCAACGGCGGCGGCCAGGCAGGTATCGCCGTTGTCGGCGATCAGCCGCGCGCGCGTGCGCACGGAAACCGGACCGTCAGGGCCGTCGAAGCGCCATTCGCGTCGATGCGAGAAGTAGCTGTAGCCGACTGTCTCATGATGGGCGAGTTCACTGGGATGCGTTGGCGTGCCATGCTGCGCGAGGTAGCCGGGCGAGGCGCACAGCACCAGCCGGGTACCCGCGAGCCGCCGATGCACCAGCGACGAATCGGGCAGGCGCGTGATCCGGATGGCCAGATCGTAGCCTTCGTCCACGATATCGATGAGACGATCGCTCAGCGTGATATCGAGTGAGACCTGCGGATGTCGCGAGAGAAACGTGGGCCAGAGCGGCGCGAGATGCAGCACACCGAAGGTGTGCGGGGCGTTGATGCGCAGCGGCCCGGCCGGCAGACCGTCCTGCTCGCCCGCCATGGCATCGGCCTCGTCGAGTTCCGTGAGGATCTGACGGCAGCGCTCGACGTAACGCTGGCCCGGCTCGGTGAGCGACAGGCGTCGCGTGGTGCGTTGGAGCAAACGCGTGCCCAGACGCGCCTCGAGATCGGCCACGTAACGCGAGATGGCTGTCTTGGAGATGCCCAACGTTGCGGCGGCTTTCACGAAGCTGCCCGACTCGACCACGGCGATGAAGCTCTCGATCTCACGAAGTTTGTTCATGCCGGGGCGTGGCTCCTCAGGAATGCGCATTGCGATGCGCGATCAGGCCGGTGGCCGGACAGGCGACGGCGCCGACGGTGCCGCGAAGGCCTGGCCTGTCGCGACACCGTCCGTGCCGATGTCGTTATTGTGCCAGCGCGTCCACTTCGGCGAGCGACGGGGCCGTGTTGCCGAACGCGAAGGCGTCCATGCGCAGTGCGCCGTAGGTGGCGCCGGTGTCGAAATGCGTCTGACGGGAGGCGTTGTCGGCCGCGCCCAGGGCAATGTAAAGCGGCAGCAGATGCTCGTCGGTCGGATGGGCGCGTTCGGCGTAGGGTGCGCGGGCCCGATAGTCGAACAGGGCATCGAGGTCCATCGCCGCGAGATGCTCGGTGAACCAGGCAACGAATTCGGCCAGGTAGGGCGCTTCGGCACGGTCGTCCGACGGGGCACGGAACACCTCATGCAGATTGTGCGTGAAGCTGCCCGACGCGAGGATGAGCGTGCCGTCCTGTGCGAGCGGCGCCAGATGTTGCCCGAGCCGATATTGCCACTCGGGACGTTCATGCCGTTGCAGCGACAACTGGGTGACCGGGACATCCGCGTCGGGGTAGAGGTAGCGCAGCGGCACCCAGGCGCCGTGATCGAGGCCCCACTGGTCGTCGGCGGTCGCGGGCAGACCCGCGCCGCGCAGAATCTGCACCGTGCGCTCGGCGAGCGCGGGCGCTCCCGCAGCGGGGTATTCCAGTGCGTAAAGCTCGCGCGGGAAGCCACCGAAATCGTGGATCGTGCGTTGTTGCGCCAGACTGCCCACGCGCGGGGCCGGCGTCGACCAATGCGGGGAAATCACGAGGATCTCCCGCGGACGCGGCACCGCACGCCCCAACGCCGTCAACAGCGGGCCGGTGCGGCCCGGATCGACCGCGAGCAACGGCGAGCCGTGGGAGACGAAGAGGGTAGGAAGGGCAGACATGGCAATGACTCCGGCAAAAGAACGCTAACGAGAACCCAACAAGGCCATCAGGCGGTGCGCGCGCGGCGTATCGCGCAGGCGCCGTCGCCGAGTAGGGCCAGGACCAGCAGCGCCGCCAGCCAGAACGCCGGGAATTCCCAGCCGCCGCCCTTGTTGGTGAACACCCAGCCGTTGTGGCCGTGCACCGACACAATCGTGCCGAGCATCAACGCCGCCAATGGCAGCGCCGCCCAGCGCGCGTAGAAGCCCGTGATCAGCATCAGGCCGCCGATCAGCTCCAGCGCCATCGTGACATAAGCGACGAAGGGCGGCAGGCCCAGCGAGCCCATGAAGCCAACGAATCCGGGGACGGTAAACACGAACACCTTGAGCGACAGGTGGGCGAGGAAGAGGATGCCCAGCGATACGCGCAGCAGCAGTGCGGCGTAGGGGGCGGTTTTGTTGTCGATCATGACAGGCTCCGGCAAAGGAATCGAAGTAAGGGGCGGCTCAGCCATCGACGCGACGACTGACTCAACTACGATTTTAGGGAGCGCCATCGTTTAGATAAACGGGCGTATTGGGGATTGATTGTCCCTTTCAAAGGGACAATCAATCGTTGCCGCGGAGGTGAATCGGAAGGGTTGCGTCGGCGCTCAGGCCGACGCGATCATTCGGTCGAGCAGTTCGATCCAGTGCTGAACCGGCGCGTGATCGCGCGCGTGCTCGCCCTTGGCGGTTGCCTGCAAATGACAGATGCAACCGACGTTGGCCGAGACGACCAGTTCGGGATCGAGCGCGTCGAGCGACTTCCACTTCGCGTCGCGCAGTTGGTGCGACAACGTTGGCTGCGTGACCGAATAGGTGCCTGCGGAGCCGCAGCAGATATGGCTGTCCTGCGGCAGCATGACGCTCACGCCGACCCCGGCGAGCACCTTCTCCACCACGCCCTTGAGTTGCTGGCCGTGTTGCAGCGTGCAAGGCGGATGGTAGGCAACCTTGCCGGTTTTGCGGCTCGGCACGCGTTGCTGCAAGGCTTCCAGGTTATCGAGCAGCACTTCCGACAAATCTCGTGCAAGTTCCGAGACGCGTTGCGCCTTGCCTGCATATTGCGGATCGTGACGCAGCAGATGGCCGTACTCCTTGACCGTCGCGCCGCAGCCTGACGCGTTGATCACGATGGCTTGCACACCTGCTTCGATCTCGGGCCACCAGGCGTCGATGTTGCGGCGCGCATCGTCGAGGCCGTCGTCCTGATAGTTCAGATGCAGGCGGATCGCGCCGCAGCAACCGGCCGCCGCCGGCCGCACCATTTCGATCTCGAGTGCATCGAGCACGCGGGCGGTGGCCTTGTTGACGTTCGGCAGCATGGCGGGCTGCACGCAACCTTCGAGCATCAGCATGCGACGGGTGTGCGTGCTCTGCGGCCAACTGCCCGAGCGCTGGCGATGCGGCACCTTCTCGCGCAGCGAGCGCGGCAGCAGCGACCGGAACTGTTGGCCCAGGCGAAGGGCGGGCGAGAACAGCGCTCGATTGGGCAGCACGCGGGCGAGCGTCCAGCGCAGCGCGCGCTCGCTGGCGGGGCGACAGACCTTGGCGTCGACATGACGGCGGCCGATGTCGACGAGACGGCCGTATTGCACCCCCGACGGACAGGTCGACTCACAACTGCGGCAGGTCAGGCACCGATCCAGGTGACGCTGCGTTTCACGCGTCACGGGCTGGCCCTCGACCATCTGCTTGATGAGATAGATGCGCCCGCGCGGGCCGTCGAGTTCGTCGCCCAGTAACTGATAGGTCGGGCACGTGGCGGTGCAAAAGCCGCAATGCACGCATTTGCGGAGAATGGCTTCGGCTTCGTCGCCGTCTGGCGTTTGACGGAGAAAGTCTGCGAGGTTCGTTTGCATCGTCGTCTTTAGCGGTACAGCCGATGGCGGTTGAAGATGCGGCTCGGGTCGAACGTGTGCTGCAAACGCTTGCCGATAGCGTGCAGCGCGGCCGATGGCGGGGTAAATACGCCAGCCGACTTGTCGCCGTGGCGAAACAGCGTAGCATGCCCGCCCACCGCTGCGGCAATCGCGCGCACATCGTCGGCGGCGCGCGGTGTGATCCACCAGCGTTGCGCGCCCCCCCATTCGATCAGGTGCTCGTCGCCGTGAGCGAGTGGCGGCGTGGTCGAGGGCACCGACAGACGCCAAAGCGGTTGGCCGTCTCCCGTGACTGGCGCGCTCGCGAAGAAGCGGTGTGTCTGCTCGCGCAGGGTCTGCCAGAATGCATGCGCTTCGAGGGCGTCGACAGGTTCGCCGCCCATCGCGGCGCGCGCTGCGGCGATGGCCGCCGCGGCACCGCCAAGGCGCACACGCAGCACGTCGTCGTGCCAGGCCGACCCCATCAGCGGCAGCGGCTGAGCCCCCCAACGGTTGAGTTGCTCGATCGCTTGCGCCTGCGGCAGTTCGAACTGCAACGTGGCCTCGGCCACCGGGCAGGGCAGCACTTTGATCGAGAGTTCGAGCAAGACGCCGAGCGTGCCGAGCGCACCGGCGAGCACGCGGGAGACGTCGTAACCCGCGACGTTCTTCATCACCTGCCCACCGAAATGCAGCACTTGTCCCTGACCGTTCATGACGACGGCGCCGAGCACAAAGTCGCGCGGCGCGCCAACGTGTGGCCGGCGGGGGCCAGCAAGGCCTGCCGCAATGCAGCCGCCGAGCGTTGCCCCGGGCCCGAAATGCGGCGGCTCGAACGGCAGGATCTGGCCGCGCGCGGCCAGGGCCGATTCGATCTCCGCCAGTGGCGTGCCCGCGCGGGCAGTGATCACGAGTTCGGCCGGATCATACGAAACGATGCCGCGATACGCGCGCATGTCGAGCCGTTCGCCAGTGGGCGTCTGGCCATACCAGTGCTTGGTGTTGCCACCCTGGATATCAAGCGGCGTGCCGTTGGCGGTGGCGGCGAGCACACGCTCGCGTATCGCGGCGAGCACTTGTGCCGCCGCTTGCGCATCCACGTCGGGCAACGCGAGGGAGGGGGCTGACGACATCAGAACCTCGGCAATTCGGGATGGGGCAACAGGCCGCCGCGCACGTGCATCTTGCCGTACTCGGCGCAGCGCGCACGCGTGGGAATGCCCTTGTCGGCGTTGAGCAGGCCGGCGGGGTCGAAGGCGCGCTTCACACCGAAGAACGCATCGCGCTCTTCGGGCGAGAATTGCACACACATCGCGTTGATCTTCTCGATCCCGACGCCGTGCTCACCGGTCACCGTACCCCCCAGCGCCACGCAGGCTTCGAGAATGTCGCTACCGAACGCTTCGGCGCGATGCCACTCGTCGAGATCGTTGCCGTTGAACAGAATCAGCGGGTGCATGTTGCCGTCGCCGGCGTGAAAGACGTTGATGCAGCGCAGTCCATATTGCGCTTCCATGGCTTCGATGCGCTTGAGCAGCGTGCCGATGGTCCGTCGCGGGATCGTGCCGTCCATGCAGTAATAGTCGGGCGAGAGGCGTCCGGCGGCGGGGAAGGCGTTTTTGCGTCCGGACCAGAAGCGCAGACGTTCGGCTTCCGATGTGGACACCTGGATGCGAGTGGCGCCCGACGCGCGCAGCACCGCGGAGACCCTTGCGATTTCCTCCAGGACTTCTTCGGGCGTGCCGTCCGACTCGCACAGCAGAATGGCGGCGGCGTCCAGATCGTAGCCCGCGTGAACGAACGCCTCCACTGCCTGGGTGGCCGGCTTGTCCATCATCTCCAGGCCGGCCGGGATGATGCCCGCCGCGATGATGGCAGCGACGGCGTTACCGCCCGCCTCGACATCATCGAAGCTGGCCATGATGACTTGCTGCACCTGCGGCTTCGGCACGAGCTTCACGGTAATTTCCGTGACCACGCAGAACATCCCTTCGCTGCCGATGAACACGGACAACAGGTCGAGTCCGGGGGCGTCGAGGGCGTGAGAGCCGAATTCCACGATCTCGCCGTCCATCGTCACGGCGCGCACCCGCAGGACGTTATGCACCGTCAGGCCGTATTTAAGGCAATGCACGCCCCCGGAATTCTCCGAGACGTTACCGCCGATCGTGCAGGCGATCTGCGACGACGGATCCGGTGCGTAGTAAAGCCCATAGGGCGCGGCCGCTTCGGAGACGGCGAGGTTGCGCACGCCGGGCTGCACGGTGGCAGTGCGCGCGTAAGGATCGACTTCGAGAATACGTTTGAATCGGGCAAGCGAGAGCACGATGCCGTCGGTGATCGGCATGGCACCGCCAGACAGGCCCGTGCCGGCGCCGCGCGGCACGACGGGCACGTCATGGGCGTGGCAGGCCCGCAGAATACGACAAACCTGCTCCTCGTCGGCAGGCAGTACCACGGCAAGCGGAAGCTTGCGGTAGGCAGCCAAGCCGTCGCATTCGTACGGCGTGATCTGTTCGCGGTCGGTCAGCCACTGGGCGTCGGGCACGGCGGCGCGCAGTGCCGCGAACCGGGCGGCGCGCGTGGCGTCGTCAATCGTCTCGAAGACGGGCTCGTCGGCGGCGCGCATAGGCATCGGCGGCGAAGATGACGACGACGGGACCGGACGCTGCGGACTCAGCGACGCGGGGGGAGACGGGGGCAACGCATTCGATGTCATCAGGCTGGCTCTCGGACAATCGTTAACGTGTGATGGCGTTTCACGGATCGTTGGTCTACTGGTAGACTGGTCGACCAGTTGTCGAATGATGCTATCGTATAGGGAATGATCCGATTTCGACTACAGGGTTAACCCTTGTTATGAGGGGCATCTCTCAGTGATGCCGAGCATCGGGCCGCGCGCCTGCCCTGAGCGAAGCGTCATCCTGTATCGTCGTGTCTGTGATTTTTCCGTCGAGAACCGAAGCCGACATGTCGTCCAACGAGTCGTCCTTGCCTATGTCTTCCTTCCCCGTCAGCGAATCTTCGGGCACCGCCGCGAGTTTTGCGCCGGTCACGCCGCCGCCGCGTCTGCGGCTGTCCGACATGGTGTACGAGCAACTGGAGACGATGGTCGTCGAAGGCCGGCTCGCCCCGGGCTCGGCGCTGCCGTCCGAGCGCGATCTGGCGCAGCAGATGGGTGTGTCGCGCCCGTCCCTTCGCGAAGCGCTGCTGCGGCTGGAGTCGCGTGGCCTGATCGTCGGCCGCGCCGGCGGCGGGTACCTCGTCGCCAACGCCAGTCAGCCGCTGCTCGCGGAACCGTTATCTCAACTGATGTCGCGACACAGCAAAACCGTCGACGACGTGCTGGAGATGCGCGAAGTGCTCGAAGCCAAGGCGGTCGAGCTGGCGGCCGCACGCGCAACGCCCGAGGACATCGCACGGCTCGCACAAGCGCTTGAAGCGCTCGAAGCGGCCTATGCCGCTGGGCGCGATGGTCTGGACGGCGAGGGCGCTGCCAAGGGGCAGTCGCTGCTCACCCGCGTGCCCGAACTCGACGCGCACTTCCATCTGGCGCTGGCGGAAGCCACGCACAATCTTGTGCTGGTGCACCTGATGCACGCGATCTTCGAGCTGTTGCGCGGCTCGGTGGTCGACAACTACCGCGCCATCGTCGGCCATGGCGCGGATCTGGCCGAGCTGATCGAACAGCACCGTCGCATCTTCACCGCCGTGGCGTCGCGCGACGCCACCGTTGCGCAACGTTCGTTGCGTGAACATCTGACCTTCATTCGCAACCATTCAGGCGACGTCGAGCCGGTCTAACTCGATTTTTCTTGCCGGCGAGTCACCTCGCCGAGGGTCGGCAGCCCCCCCTAAAACATCATCGTTTTCCCTGAGCCTGCACCCGGCGACGCGATGCCGCCCGAGGGTGCATCGCGCCTTGTTCCGGTATGCAATGCCCCGCAAGGGCCCGATTTTCCTGCGTTTGCCGGTTATCGGGCGCTTACCCCGACGCCGTCCAAGTGTCCGAGCAGGGGACCAACGGCAACCGGAATGCGTGTGCTCTCGGGTTGACAGTGCCCCGGTCATGAACTACTTTTGGAACCATAAAAATACTTAATTCGATATATTGAATCTTGTATATCAGATGAAAGGCGCCAGGATAGCCCCGATAAGACTCGTGAATTCCTTCGGGCAAGGGCTGAATCGACGCCGTATTTTCTGGAGACATTCGTTGGGTAAGCACGCATTTCCTTTCGGGCAGCGTTCGTGCGACGGTTTATCCGCATCGGCTGCCCTGTCGTATCCGCCGTTGGCGTCTGAGTTGGTGGTTCAGCGCTGCGGTTTTCCTCATCTCCCTGCCGCCCGTTGCGGGCAGGCGATCCGGCGATCACGCGTCTGCGAGGCGCGCTCGCCTGAGTGATGGGACGTGGCCTGCGATGTGACTCATGGGAATCCATCGCGACCCGCTGACAGCGCAGGCCGTTTCCCACTCGAATTGATTCACCCGTCACCCTTCGGCAGCCGGCAACTTGCCGGCGCGGGCCTAAAGCCTGCGTCGCCGCGCCGAAGTGGGGGCCGGAAGCGTCCTTTGGCGCTTTCGAAAGTCAGCCAGCCGGGGCTCAAGCCCTGCGAGCGCGCCGCCAGGCAGCGTTCCGTGATCAAGCGGCCACGCATGAGCCGCATGTAGCGCCAGGAGGCGTGTCGTATGCGCGATTCCCCCACGTCGGGGCGCGAGACGACACGCGATGACGGCGGTTACCGCACAACGAAGCGCGGGCCGGCGTCAATCGTCTGACAGGAACAGGAGGCAAGTCATGCAAGCAAATGGACAACCGGAGGAGAAGACCTCTTTTCTGGGAGGGCGCTGGTCACAACTGGTGATCGGCATCATCTGTATGGGCCTGGTGGCCAATCTGCAATATTCGTGGACGTTGTTCGTCGAGCCGATGCAGGCGAAGCATCACTGGGGCGTGGCGGCCATCCAGGTGGCGTTCTCGATCTTCATCGTGGTGGAAACCTGGCTCGTGCCGATCGAAGGCTGGCTGGTCGACCGCTTCGGGCCTCGGCCGGTGGTGGCGGGTGGCGCGATTTGCGTTGGCCTGTCGTGGATCATGTACTCGTACGCGGAAACGCTCGCGGTGCTGTACACGGCGGCCGTGATCGCGGGTATTGGCGCTGGGTGCGTGTATGGCACCTGCGTGGGTAACGCACTGAAGTGGTTCCCGGACAAGCGCGGTCTGGCCGCCGGTCTGACCGCCGCCGGGTTCGGCGCCGGTGCCGCGATCACGGTGATTCCGATTGCCAATATGATCCGCGGATCGGGTTACGAGGCAGCGTTCTTCAACTTCGGCATCGTGCAGGGCGTGGCGATCTTCATCCTCGCGCTGTTGCTCGTGAAGCCGCGTACGCCGAAGGGTGTCACCGTGTCGCGCCGCAATCTGTCGACGAAGGTGGACTACAGCTCGGGGCAGATGATTCGTACGCCGGTGTTCTGGGTGATCTACGTCTGCTTCGTCGCCGTGGCCGCTGGCGGTCTGATGGCGACGGCGCAGATCGGCCCGATCGCGAAGGATTTCGGCATTGCTTCGATGCCGATGACGCTCTTCGGCGCGACGCTGCCGCTGCTCACGATGACGCTGTCGATCGACAACCTGTGCAACGGCTTTACACGCCCGCTGTGCGGTTTCGTCTCGGACAAGATCGGACGTGAAAACGCCATGTTCATCATCTTCCTGGGTGAAGGGCTGGCGATGCTGGGTTTGATGCACTTCGGTCAGAACCCGTACATGTTCGTGTTCTTCGCCGCGATGACCTTCCTGTGCTGGGGCGAGATCTTCTCGATCTTCCCGGCGCTGTGTGCGGACACGTTCGGTAGCAAGAATGCCGCGTCCAACGCAGGCACGCTATACACGGCCAAGGGCACGGCATCGTTGCTGGTGCCGCTGGCATCGGTGCTCGCTGTCGGTGGACACTGGGATCGTGTTTTTATCGCTGCGGCGGTCATCAGCATCGCCGCGGCCGTGGGCGCGAAGTTCGTGCTCGCGCCGATGCGCCGACGCTGGATTGAAAGCGTGAACAGCAACGAGGTGCAGGCTTCGGCGAATCGCCCGGTCGCGATGGGGGCGCCCGCAAGCGAGTAAGCACGTTGTTAAGGAAGTATGAGAGCGGGGCGCCGGAGACGGTGCCCCGTTTTTGTTTGCGCGCTCGGTGGGCGGAGGTGTTTTGGCCGATGCCGCGGCCTGTCGCCGAAAACAAAAAAGCCTCGCCGATCGGCGAGGCTTTCTGTGTTTTGGCTCCTCGACCTGGGCTCGAACCAGGGACCTACGGATTAACAGTCCGGCGCTCTACCAACTGAGCTATCGAGGATCAAACTTGGGTGCCGCACACCGCTGTCACGGCGCATCGACTAAAACAAAAGCCTCGCGTGCGCGAGGCCATCGCTTTGAAATTCTTGGCTCCCCGACCTGGGCTCGAACCAGGGACCTACGGATTAACAGTCCGGCGCTCTACCAACTGAGCTATCGGGGATCAAAAGAGAAAGAGATTATAGGGGCGGCGTTTGCACACTGTCAACACCGGGTGCGCATTTTTCTGCGCCTGGCGCGCGACGTCCGCCCAAGTCGCCCGAGGCTTAGCGCTCGAGCAAATGAAGCTTTTCGGTCACGTCCTTCCACTGATCCGCGTCGGGCAGTGACGGCTTGGTCTTCGTGATGCTCGGCCAGTTCGGGGACAGTTCCACGTTCAAGGCGATGAAGGCTTGCTGGTCGCCCGGCACGTCCTCTTCGGCATAAATGGCGTTCACCGGGCACTCGGCCACACAGACGGCGCAATCGATGCACTCGTCCGGATCGATGGACAGGAAGTTCGGGCCTTCGCGGAAGCAGTCCACGGGGCAGACGTCCACGCAATCGGTGAATTTACATTTGATGCAGCTTTCGGTGACAACGTGCGTCATGCCAACAACTCCAGAGTAGGGCGCGAAACGGCTTCGAACGGCCGTTAAAGCCGTTATTGTAACGCAGCCCGGGGCGGCAGGTGCGAGAGCCGAAGCGCTTCGCGCGCGTGCCGCGGCGTCGCCCGGTACCCGGCGCAGACGTCATGTGCGACACCGCTTTGCGGTACGATGTCTGCTCTTCTCGTGCGCCGCCTCGTGGCTGTCTGGCCGATCGGTAGCGTGCGCTGCTTTATGTTGCGTGTTCCTCGCGAAGTCTGTCGTCATGATCATCACGTCGCTGCTCGATACCGATCTCTACAAGTTCACGATGATGCAAGTGGTGCTGCATCATTTTCCCGCAGCGCAAGTCGAATACCGCTTCAAGTGCCGCACCGAAGGTGTGGACCTTACGCCGTATGTCGACGAGATTCGCGACGAGATCCGCCTGTTGTGCGGGCTGCGCTTTACCGAGTCCGAACTCCGTTACCTCGGTGCGATGCGCTTCATCAAGAGCGATTTCATCGACTTTCTCGACCTGTTCCATCTGAACGAGAAGTACATCACGGTGCAGCCCTCGCCGAAGGACAACGGCGAGATCGACATCACGATTCGCGGGCCGTGGCTGTATACGATCCTCTTCGAGATCCCGGTGCTCGCGATCGTCAATGAAGTGTATTTCCGCAACACGCAGCGCAAGCCGGCCTACGACGAAGGCCGTCAGCGGCTCAAGGACAAGATCGGCATGCTTGCGGGCCGCATCGATTATCGCGACTGCAAGATCGCCGATTACGGCACGCGACGCCGCTTCTCGAAGGAGTGGCACGAGGAAGTGATTCTCACGCTGCGCGACGAACTGGGCGAACAGTTCGCCGGCACGAGCAACGTGTATTACGCGCTGAAGCTCGGTCTCACCCCGCTCGGCACGATGGCCCATGAGTACCTTCAGGCCTGTCAGGCGCTCGGGCCGCGTCTGCGCGACTCGCAGATCTTCGGCTTCGAGACGTGGGCCAAGGAATATCGCGGCGATCTTGGCATCGCGCTCTCCGATGTCTACGGCATGTCCGCCTTCCTGCGCGACTTCGACATGTATTTCTGTAAGCTCTTCGACGGTGCGCGTCACGATTCCGGCGATCCGTTCGCCTGGGGCGAGCGCCTGCTGGCGCATTACGCGGAAAACCGCGTCGACGCGCATACGAAAACCATGATCTTCTCTGACGGCCTCGATATTCCGAAGGTCCTTCAGCTGTTCGAACGGTTCCGCGAGCGTTGCAAGCTCGCCTTTGGCGTGGGGACGAACCTCACCAACGATCTGGGCTATCAGCCGTTGCAGATCGTCATCAAGATGGTGCGCTGCAATGGCCAACCGGTGGCGAAGCTCTCGGATTCGCCGGGCAAGAATATGTGCAACGACGATGCTTATCTGGCGTATCTGCGTCAGGTATTCGAGATCGCGCCGGAGTCAACGGCCGGCGTGTGACGTTCGATGCCTGCCGCTTTGTCCGAGTGTTGCGGCAGAGCATTCCGATAGTGCGCGAACGTGCATCGCGCTCGCAAGGGCAGCCGCTATAATTGCGCATCGCCCGCCGACGTTGCACCGGTGGCCTTTCGAGAGACGATAAGCGACGACGTCGGCCGTAGACCGGCACGTCGGCTTCACAGGACAGCCCATGGATACCTCCGACGCCCGCAATCGCATCTTTGCCCGCATCCGCAATGCTCAGCATCGTCCCGATGCCGCGCGCGCGAACGAGCAGGCGGCGGCCGAGGATTACCTGGCGCGGCATCCGCAGGGACCGCGTCCGGCCATGTCGGCCGATCTTATCGCCACGTTCATCGACAAGGCGCAGGCGCTCTCCAGCACGATCACGCGCGTGCCGGGCATGAGCGACGTGCCGTCCGCGGCCGCGACGTACCTGCAAGCCAACGGCCTCACGGACCAGGCGGTGGCGTGGCCGACATTGCGCGAACTCGATTGGGCGAGTGCGGGGTGCCGCGTGGAATTCCGCAAGCCGCAGGGCGACGATCTGGTCGGCATCACCGGTTGCTTCTGCGCCATTGCGGAAACCGGCGCGCTGATGATGATGTCGGGCCCCGAGACATTTGCGTCGGCCACGCTGTTGCCCGAAACGCATATCGCTGTTGTGCCCGCGTCACGCATCGTCGCCGGCCATGAGGACGGTTTCGCGCTCATGCGGAGTGAGCGCGGTCAACTCTCTCGCGCCACGAACTTCATCGCGGGCCCGTCGCGTACGGCCGACATCGAACAGACGCTGGTGCTGGGCGCCCATGGTCCCTACCGCGTGCATCTCATCATCGTCGACGGCGCCTGAGGCACGACGCCATCGCTCGGCCCGCGACCACGAGCCACCACCGAATGACTCCCCGCACCATCGCGTCTGCCGATACGCGATGGCGGGAAGGCTTTCGAGAATCGACCGCGCGCTTCGGTATTTGATCCGCCGGGTTGTGCGCGGCCTTTGTTTGAGATATTTCCCAAGGTTGTGCCACTTCGGGCACTCCTGCTTCGCGGGCGACTCGTACATCGTCGACGATCAATCAATAGGAACCAAGAACAATGCACAAGGGGATATGGAGCGCACTGGGCGCGGCGGGGCTGACATTGGCAAGCCCCGCGGCGTTTGCTGCCGGGCCGGACGGCGCACAACTCGTCGCCTGGTGGGGCGTGCCGTTTGCCGGATTGCTGCTCTCGATTGCGATCGGGCCGCTGCTGGCGCCGGCCTTCTGGCATCACCATTTCGGCAAGATCGCAGCGTTCTGGGGCGCGGCATTCCTGCTGCCCTTCGCATTGGTGTTCGGCGTAGGCGCGGCCTGGTATGGCGCAGTGCATGCCGTTGTCGCGGAGTACATTCCGTTTGTCGTCCTGCTTACGGCGCTGTTCACCGCCGCCGGCGGCATCTGTGTGCATGGCAACCTGCGCGGCGGGCCGTGGCTCAATACCGGGCTGCTGACGCTGGGCACCGTGCTGGCCAGCATCATGGGCACGACGGGCGCGGCGATGCTGCTGATCCGACCGCTCATCCGCGCGAACGACAACCGCCAACACAACGTGCACGTTGTCGTGTTCTTCATCTTCCTCGTGGCGAACGCCGGGGGCTCGCTGACGCCGCTGGGCGATCCGCCGCTGTTCCTCGGCTTCCTGCAAGGGGTCGACTTCTTCTGGACGACCGCGCACATCTGGCCCGAGACGCTGTTCATCTGCGCAGTGCTGCTGGTGCTTTTCTTCCTGATCGATAGCTACTACTTCCGGCAGACGAGCGAGCCTCGGGTCGAGGCAATGGACCCGACGCCGCATTCCGTGCCGCTGCGACTCGAAGGCAAGCGCAACTTCGTGCTGCTTGCCGCGGCCGTGGGGCTCGTGCTGATGAGCGGGATCTGGAAGCCGGGCGTCGAGTTCGACATCTTCGGTACGCCGGTCGCCTTGCAGAACCTCGCGCGTGACGTCGGGCTGATCGTCGTGACGTTGATGTCGCTGGCGATCACGCCGCGCACGGCGCGCGAGGGCAACGACTTCAATTGGGAGCCGATGAAGGAGGTCGCCAAGCTGTTCGCCGGCATCTTCCTGACCATCATCCCGGTGGTTGCCATTCTGCGCGCGGGGGAAGCCGGGGCGCTTGGCTGGGTCATTCGTCTGGTCACCGGGCCGGGCGGTGCGCCGGACAACGTCATGTATTTCTGGGCGACGGGCCTGCTCTCGTCGTTCCTCGACAATGCGCCGACGTATCTTGTGTTCTTCAATACTGCAGGCGGCGACGCCGCAACGTTGATGACCACCGGTGCGGCAACGCTCGCGGCGATTTCGGCCGGTGCGGTGTTCATGGGCGCGAACACCTACATCGGTAACGCGCCGAACTTCATGGTGAAAGCCATCGCGGAGCAACGTGGCATTCGCATGCCGAGCTTCTTTGGCTATATGCTGTGGTCGGGCGCGATTCTGCTGCCGCTGTTCGTATTGACGACCCTGATATTCTTCTGAGCCGCGATTGTGTGATGCGGTCAACCTTTGCGAGACGACTGGTGAAACCGAAGATTCTGGTAGCCCGAGCCATTTTTCCCGACGTGATCGAGCGTCTGGCACAGTATTTCGAGGTCGAGCGAAACGACGCCGATATCGTGTATTCGAGCGATGAATTGCGCGCGCGTCTGGCCGACAAGGCCGGCGCGATCACCACGGCGAGCGAGCGCATCGACGCATCGGTGCTCGCCGGTGCGCCGCATCTGCGTGTGGTGGCCAATATGGCCGTGGGCTACAACAACTTCGATATCGAGGCGATGACGGCCGCCGGCGTCATGGCGACGAATACCCCCGACGTGCTCAACGAGACGACGGCCGACTTCGGCTGGGCACTGTTGATGGCGACGGCCCGTCGCGTGACCGAATCCGAGCGTTGGTTGCGTGAAGGGCATTGGGATAAGTGGGCCTACGATATGTTTCTCGGCGCCGACGTGCACGGCAGTACGCTGGGCATCATCGGCATGGGCCGTATCGGGCAGGCGATTGCGCGCCGCGCAATGGGCTTCAACATGCGTGTCGTGTATCACAATCGGTCGCGTCTTGATGCGGCAACGGAAGCGGCATGCCAGGCAAGCTTCGTCGACAAGGACACGCTGCTGCGCACGGCGGATCACGTCATTCTCGTGCTGCCTTACTCGGCCGCAACGCATCACACGATCGGCGCCGCAGAGTTGGCCCTCATGAAGCCGACGGCAACGCTGGTCAATCTGGCGCGCGGCGGCATCGTCGACGACGCGGCGCTCGCGGCCGCCCTTGCGGGCCGGCAGATTGCCGCCGCGGGCCTCGACGTCTTCGAGGGCGAGCCGAAGGTGCATCCCGATTTGCTCAAGGTGCCGAATATCGTGCTGACGCCGCATATCGCCAGCGCCTCGGTGGCGACGCGCCGTGGCATGGCAAGCCTGGCAGCCGACAATTTGATTGCGGCGTTGGGATTCGGGGCGGCGGCGGGCAAGCCGCCGTGCCTGCTGAATCCGGCGGCGCGCCAGTCGTAGCGGCACCATGCAGGCATCGGCAGGTATGAGCCGGCATCGGCAGCAGGATCAAAGGGCATCAACGGGAGTCGCAACGCGATGGTAGAGATGGGGTGGGTGGCGCTGGCGGCGCTGAACTTGTTGGTGATGCTCGCGATTGCCGTGAAGGTCTGGCAGCGCGGCGGCGATTCGACGTTGCGCGAAACGCTCGTCGACTCGCTGGCCCATGTCCGGGATGATTTGCTTCAGGCGGCCGATCGCAGCGAACGTGGCCTGCGCCAGGAGTTCGCGGAAACGGCGCGTGCCGGACGCGGCGAGCAAAGCGCGCAGATGGCGCAGTTCCAGCAGACGCTGGCCGCGCAGATGACGAGCGTGGCCACGGTGCAGAACAACCAGATCGACGCGTTTGCACAACAGTTGGCGAAGCTTACCGAGACGAATGCTGCCCAGCTCGATGCGGTGCGTCAGAGCCTGGTGCTCAACGGCCAGCAGATGCGTGAAGAGCAGGCGTCGACGTTGCGGCGTTTCGGTGAGGCGCAGCATGAGCAACTCACGCAACTGGCCGCGGGCAACGAGCGGCGGCTGGCCGAAGTGCGCGCCACGCTCGAACAGAAGCTCACGGACATCGAGGTCAACAACGCGGCGAAGCTCGAAGAAATGCGCCGCACGGTCGACGAAAAGCTCCATGCCACGCTGGAGCAGCGACTCGGCGAGTCGTTCAAGCTGGTCTCGGACCGGCTGGAGCAGGTGCATCGCGGCTTGGGCGAGATGCAGACGCTCGCCGCCGGCGTGGGCGATCTCAAGCGCGTGCTCACCAATGTGAAGACGCGAGGCATCTGGGGGGAAGTGCAATTGCAGGCGTTGCTGGAGCAACTGCTGACGCCCGACCAGTTCGCCAAGAACGTTGCAACCAAGCCAGGCAGTGCCGAGCGGGTGGAGTTCGCGATTGCGCTGCCGGGACAGAACGGCGACAGCAACACGCCGGTCTGGCTGCCGATCGACGCCAAATTCCCGCGCGAGGATTACGAGCGCCTGCTCGACGCTCAGGAGCGTGCCGATTTGGCGGCGGTGGAAGAGGCATCGAAGGCGTTGGAGACGCGCATCCGCCTGGAAGCGAAGTCCATCGCGGACAAGTATCTCGCACCGCCGCACACGACCGACTTCGCGCTGTTGTTCCTGCCGACGGAAGGGCTTTACGCTGAAGTGCTGCGGCGTCCGGGACTCTCGGATCTGTTGCAACGCGAATATCGCGTGACGGTGGCGGGCCCGACAACGTTGACCGCGCTGCTCAACAGCCTGCAGATGGGCTTCCGCACGCTCGCGATCGAACGCCGTTCCAGCGAGGTCTGGCAGGTACTCGGCGCGGTGAAGACGGAGTTCACCAAGTTCGGTGACGTGCTTGCCAAGACCAAGGCGCAACTGGAGACGGTGACTCGTTCGATCGACAGGGCCGAGGTGCGCACGCGCGCGATGGCACGTCAGCTCAAGTCCGTGGAAGCCTTGCCCGGTGAGCAAGCCATCGAACTGCTCGGCGTGGAGATGGAGGCCGACGACGAGGCGTGAGCCTCCGGGTTCGGCGCAAGGTCAGGGCGCGCCCACCGCGCCCGGCGTTCAGGACCCTGGCGCTGGCGTTTCGCCGCGCTGGGCGAACCGCTCGAGCGCATTGCCCGTCATGCGCACTACGCGCCAGTCGGGCAGCACCGTCGCGCCCTGCGAGGTGTAGAAGTCGATTGCCGGCTGATTCCAGTCGAGCACGGTCCACTCGAAGCGTCCGCAACCTCGTTCGACGGCGATGCCGGCCAATTGACGCATGAGCGCTTGTCCTACGCCCTTGCCGCGCATCGACGGCTGCACATAGACGTCTTCAAGGTACAGGCCGCGCCGTCCGAGGAACGTCGAGAAGTTGTGGAAGTACAGCGCGTAGCCGACCGCCTCGCCATCCCACTTCGCCATCAGGCACTCCGCTGCCGGCGCGGGCCCGAACAGCGCCTCGTGCACGCTTTGCGGCGTGGCTTCGAAAATATCCAGCAACTTTTCATAGACGGCCAGTTCTCGCATCAGGCCGTAAATCGCGCCGACGTCGTCGGCCTTGGCGGTACACAGGGTCAGGGACATGGGGCAGGGAAATCAGAAGCGGTACGGTTGACGGCAAGCGGGGCCGGGCGCGTGTGCACCAGATGCACCCGGCGCACTCGACGCGCCAGGATCAAATCGTCGCCGGTATGAAGGTCAGCACTCTTCGTCGGGGATGTCGCCCAGGGCAACTTCGATGCCGCCGAAGCGCTCCGCCACCCAGTTGTAGGCATGGCAGGCGATCCAGAGCAGTACGAAGCCGACGATGGCGTTCAGGACCAGCGCGGAAATGAAGGCGAGACCCGGCAGTTCGCCGTAGCGGTAGAACGCTGCGAGGAAGGCCAGGAGCACCATCGGAATACTGAAAGTGAGATAGACCAGTACCAACGCTTTGGCTGTCTGGCCAGGACTGATATACGTGATTTGCTTTTTTGTTGTCATTGACGTGTGCTTTCGGTTGGGTGCTGACATCGTCGAAGCGCCGACGCCGGCAATATATCGCAATTTCGCTGCTTCGCTTTAGGGGGAATCCGAGAGGCTCGCGCTAAACCAATCCGTCGAACGCGATGACGTCGACCAGTTCGCCCGCCGCGACATCGCCGCGAGCGGTGCCTAGCGTGACGAAGCAGTTCGCCTCGCTCATCGTGCGCAGAATACCGGCGCTTTGCGCATCGGCCACCGTCACCTGCCAGCGGCCTTGTGCGTCTGCGGCGAGCATGCCGCGCAGGAATTCGGTCCGGCCGGGACGCTTCGCAATGGCCGTGGTCGTCGGCACCGGCAGGTTAGGCGTGACTTGCGGCTCGGCGCCCATCAGCGCGAACAGGCCGTCGCGAACCAGATGGTAGAACGACGCCATCACGGCGGCCGGGTTGCCCGGCAAGCCGAAGAGTAGCGCGCGATGACCGTCCGTCTCGAGTTCGCCGAAGGCAAACGGCCGGCCCGGGCGCATCGCCATCTTCCAGAAGACGACGTTGCCCAGGCGCGTCATCATTTCGCGGGTGAAATCGGCCTCGCCAACGGAGACACCCCCCGACGTAATGACGGCGTCGGCGTCGCGGCAAGCGGTGCGCAGAATGTCCTCGATCGCTTGCGGGTCGTCACGCACGACGCCCAGGTCGAGCACCTCGGCGCCCAGACGTTGCAGCATGCCGAACAGCGTGTAACGGTTGCTGTCGTAGAGATTGCCCGGCGCGAGCGGCTCGCCCACCGAGCGGAGTTCGTCGCCCGTCGAGAAGAACGCGACGCGGATGCGGCGGCGCACCGGCACTTCGCCAATCCCCAGCGAGGCGAGCAGGCCAAGCGCGGCCGGGCGTAGCCGCTTGCCCGCATGCAGCGCCGTATGGCCGGCGGCCAGATCCTCGCCGACGCGGCGCACGTGGCGGCCGGGCGTGACGGCATTGGCCTCAAAGGTGACGATGTCGGTATCGCCTTCTCGCTGCACCTGTTCCTGGGGGATGACGGTGTCGCAACCGGCGGGCAGCAAGGCGCCGGTCATGATGCGCACGCATTCGCCGGGCGCTGCCACGCCGTCGAACGGATGGCCGGCGAACGAGCGGCCCGCCACGCGCAGGCGCACGTTGCCCCCGGCAGCCAGGACACTGCCTGAGAAGGCATAGCCGTCCATGGCGGCATTCTCGAAAGCGGGAACGTCGAGCGGCGACGTGACGTCGCGACCCAGCACACGGCCCAGCGCGCTGCGCACGGCGACTTGCTCGATGGCGGACACCGGACGCGCGGTGCGCGCAATGATGGCGCGCGCCGATTCGACCGTCATGTGGTTGGGGTCGTAGTCCGGCAAGCCGGCCAGGGCTTCGTCAAGTGTTGTCATGGGTGTGGCGTCGTCATCCGGCAAGTCCCCGGCATGAATCCCGTCAATGCGGTGGCGACGGATCGGGCCGCGTCGGTGTCCGGAATTTCAGGGCGCGCGCGGCGTATCGGACGAATCGGACGTATCGGGCCTATCGGAGGTATCGGGTTGGAGGTCGTCCAGCGTGTTGACATTGTAAAACGGACGCTCGTCGCCGAAGTGAACTTGTAGGGCCTTGTGGCGTGCCAGCCACGCCCTGACGCGGTGCTCCCCGGCCGCGAGCGTGGCGGCAAGATCATCGGCGAGCGAGCGATGCAAGAGGGCGAAGACCGGATGCGGCCCCTGTGCCGTGACGGCATAGGCCGCCAGAGGCAGGGCGTCGGCGTCGGTGCCAGAGGCGCTCAGCGCGGCCGCCAGTCGTTCGCCAAGATCCTCGGGGACGTACGGCGAGTCGCACGGTGCGGTGAGAAGGTAGTCCGTGCGCGTTGCCCGCAGACCGGCCAGCATGCCGGCGAGCGGGCCTGCGAAGTCCGCCGTCTCGTCGCACACCACTTGCGCGCCGAACGCCGCATAGGCATCGTGATTCCGATTGGCGCTAATCAGCAACGTCTCGACCTGCGGCTGCATTCGTCCGATGACGTGCTCGGCCAGCGTTCGGCCGGCGAATCGCTGCAAGCCTTTGTCGCGGCCGCCCATGCGTTGGCCACGTCCCCCTGCGAGGACCAGGCCAGTCATAGCGCTACGGAGGATCGGCGCGGTAGTCATGGGGGCAGATGCCAGGACGATGGGCGGGCGGCGAACCGGTCAGGATCGATTGAGCGCGATGACGCGGCCGGACGCATCGAACCAGACGGCGCCGTTGCCCAGCATCACGCCCTGATCGCGCGCGAACATCAGGCGAGGCACGGCCGCACCGATGGTGCGCACGTAACCGTCGGTGAATATCTCGTCGTAGCGCGCGAGCAGCGATTTCGGGTTCCGAAGCATCATCGTCTTGCCGCGCAACGACACCCGCAAGGGATAGCGAATCGATTGCGCAACGACGTCGCGCCGGTCATCGAGTACACCCTTGCGGAACTGGGTGGCCGCACGATTGACCGTTTCGTCGTCGTCCACGCCGGCCACGCCGTAGAGATGATCGAGCTTACCGTTCTGGACGCTGGCGAGCGCCAGTTCGAACGGCACCGAGCGCCCGTTGCGAAGATCCTTCCATTGACCGGAAATGACCTCGCAACGGGACGACGCAGCGTGCTGGCGATCAACGTCGTCGTTGGCGGCGAAATCGCCGTCGAAGGTCGCACGCGGCATGCCGCCCGCGTCGAACTCGGTCAGATGCAGGCGCGACTTGTTCTCCAGCTTGCCCGTGAGGTACGTGTCGCCCAGCGACGAGGCATTGGCATAACGGCCTTCGAGCTTGCCGCCGAACGACGGACGCAGCACGAGCCGCAACGGATTGCGCTCGCCGAGCTGGCCGGTGTAAGTCATCACACGGTTTGCGATGTCGCGGCCGGCGGGGTCGCAATCGGCACGCGCCATCGCGGGCGCGAGGGCAGCCAACAACAATGTCAGAGCGCTCAGGCTGACGGCGATGCAACGTCGGGCCGCAAGGCGAGTGCGCGGGGGCGAGACATGCCGGGAAATCTTCAGGGAGTCTCGGACGCAATGGGCGTCCGGGGCGTCAAAAATCATGAGTCGAGTGAGAGTTCGAGATTACGAAAGCATGCGGACGAGCGGACGGGCACCGCGCCCGGACCGTTCAACCGCCGATGTAGGACATCTCCACTTTCGGAGGGGCGTTTTCGGGCAGGCCAGTCGCCGCCGTGCGCAAGGCGGAGTAACGGTCGGTGCGACCCTGCCAGATGTCGCCGATGACGGTCGAGATCTGCGCGTCGCTCGCGCCGTTGCGTAGCAGCGTGCGCAGGTCGTAACCGGCGCTCGCGAACAGGCATAGATACAACTTGCCTTCCGTAGACAGGCGTGCGCGCGAACAAGTGCCGCAAAAAGCGCGCGTGACCGACGAAATGACACCGACTTCGCCGCCACCGTCGCGATACTGCCAACGCTGGGCCGTCTCGCCGGGATAGTTCGGCTCGAGCGCCTCGAGCGGCAAGGCCTCGTTCAGCCGGGCGATGACGTCGGCCGACGGCAGCACTTCGTCCATCCGCCAGCCGTTCGACGTGCCGACGTCCATGTACTCGATGAACCGCAACATCACGCCGCTGCCGTGGAAATGCCGCGCCATGGGCACGATGTCGCCATCGTTGGTGCCGCGTTTGACGACCATGTTGACCTTGACCGGGCCCAGACCGACGCGTTGGGCTTGCGCAATGCCTTCCAGCACGGTGTCGACCGGAAAGTCGACATCGTTCATCTGCCGGAAAATCGTATCGTCGAGGCTATCCAGGCTGACCGTCACGCGCGTGAGCCCGGCATCCTTGAGCGATTGTGCCCGGCGCGCCAGCAGCGACCCGTTGGTGGTGAGCGTGATGTCGAGCGGTTTGCCCGACGGTGTGCGCAGGCGGGCGAGCATCTCGATCAGACGCTCGATGTGCTTGCGCAACAGCGGCTCGCCCCCCGTGAGGCGCAGCTTCTCCACGCCGTGTTCGACGAACAGGCGCGCAGCCCGCTCGATTTCTTCGAACGACAGCAGGGAGGATTGCGGGAGGAAGGCATAGTCCTTGCCGAACACGTCCTTCGGCATGCAGTAGACACAACGGAAGTTGCAACGATCCGTCACCGAGATCCGCAGATCGTGCAGCGGCCGTGCCAGCGCATCTTCGAGATGGCCGGTGGCGGCGCGCACTTGTGCGGGCGCCTGCGGGGAATACGCTGCATAACGCGCGTCACTACGCAGATCGGTAAGTCGGATAATCGTTTCGGTCATGGTGGGGCCTTGGCGTGCGTCTCCATTCTAACGAATTGGCCTGTTGGCCGCCGACGCCGACGAAATAAGCATCGGATATCGGTACTCAGGCATTCGCTGCGGGACGTCAAACCCGTTCTGAACGACACGATACGGGCCGGGCCGGGCGGGCACAAGTCGGGACAACGCGGGGTCCCAGGGGGAAAAGCGATCCCGAATGGCAAAAAAGGAGGCCGAAGCCTCCTTTTTCAACATCACGTCAGGCGGATGGTCCCCAGCGGGACGGGCACCGCCGCCTGACTGTCACGCTATGCCACCTCAGGCCACGTGATCCGACGAGCCGCGCGTTTCCACTTGCTCCATCGGGCCAGTGCTGGCCGGCGTGGACGGACGGCGCTCACGCGGCACATGCGGTGCCGGTGCGGCTTGCGCTGCGGCCTCCTTGGCAGCGCGGTGCTTGTCGGCGTCCGTGTGGACCCAGACCAGACCCACGTTTGCCAGCGACGATTCCAGCGCGTTGCTTTCCAGCGCAGGCGCAGCAGCGACCGGGGTCGGCCGAGGCGTTGTGACTTCCGGCGCGGCAACGGTGGCTGCCGGTGCTGCCGGTGCTGCCGGTGCCGGCGCGTGCGCCGGTTTCGCCGTTTCGACGATCTCGACCGGCGTCGACGGTGCGGCAGGTGCCGTGGGCGCAGGGCTGACGTCCACCGGGGTGCTCGCGATCGCTGCCGTGGCGGCGATCTCGGTCAGGGCCTCGGCCGGGACAGTGGGCTGCGCCGGGACCGGCGTGGCCGCAGGCAACGGCGCGCTGACCGGCGGGACCACCGGCGCAGCGACTTCCACTGCGGGTAGCGGTGCCACGTTGACCGGGGCGACCGGTTCGGCGATGACCGGCGACGAGACTTCCGGCAGTGCAAACGGTGCGGCTTCGGTCACGCGTGCCACCGGGGCTTCCGCCGGCTCGGCGTGAACCGGGACGGGCGTCGACTCGATCGGCGCACTCGGGGCTTCGACCGCCGTGACAGTCACTGCAGGAATGGCCGGCGCTGCCGTCCGAACCGGGACATCGATCGCGGTGGTGTCGACGGCTTCATGCGTCAACACCGGGGCATGCACATCTGTCCCATCGGTCGACGTTGCGCCTTCGTCCTGATCGCCTTCGACATGGAGTTGCTGCTCATTGGCTTCACGCTCACGACGGCCGCCGCGGCGACCGCGACGACGGCTGCGGCGGCGCTCTTCACCGCCTTGCTCGCCTTCTTCGCCCGCGAGAAGCGGTGCGCCTTCGACCTGCGCCGTCAGACGATCCTGTTCGAGATCGTCCTGCTCGGCGACGAGCGGGGCGGCGGCTTGAGCGACGCGTTGAGGCGTGGCTTGCTGGGCGTCTTCCCCTTCGGGCTGGCGACGATCACGACGCTCGTTGCGGTCGCGACGATTGCCGCGTTCGCGGCCTTCGCGCGGCTCGCGACCTTCCTCGGCACGCACGTCCTGAGCCGGCTGACGCGGCTGCGCCTCGTCGCGCTCACGCTTGTCACGGCCTTCCTGACGCTCATTGCGATCGCCACGTTCGTTGCGCTCGGCACGTTCCGGACGGGGGGCGCGGCCCTCACGACCTTCGCGTGCTTCACGACCTTCACGACCTTCACGACCTTCTCGCACCGGTTGGCCGGCGTTGTCCTTGCCCGACTTGCCGTCGTCGCGGGCATTGCCACGGCGGTTGCGGTTTTGCTGATGCGGACGTTCGTGGCGCTCGCGCGTCGGACGCGCGTTAGGCTTGGCCGGTTCTTCGACCTGAACCGGTGCCGGTGCCGCAGGCTCGAGACCCAGCAGGCGCTTCACGAAGCCGATGAAGCCACCGCTGCGTGCCGGGGCTGCGGGCGCGGATACGGTCGCGGCGACGGGCGCAGGACGCGGTTGCGCGGCCGGTGCCGGCTGTTCAGGCGTAATGCCCTTGACGGCGGCTTCCTGGCGCGGACGCACGTCTTCCTTCTTCTTGCTGTAAGCCGCCGGATCCTCTTCCAGCGCACGCGCTGCCTCTTCGGCGAGGACATAGCTGGCGATCGGGGTATCCAGACGCGGATCGTCGAAGCGCAGGCGCTCGAGCTTATAGTGCGGCGTTTCGAGATGCTTGTTCGGGATCAGCAGCACGCCGACCTTGAAGCGTGCCTCGATCTTGTTGATTTCCTGGCGCTTTTCGTTGAGCAGGAACGCGGAGACTTCGACCGGCACCTGGCAGTGGATGGCTGCCGTGTGCTCCTTCATCGCCTCTTCCTGGATGATGCGCAGGACTTGCAGGGACGACGATTCCGCGTCCCGGATGTGGCCGGTGCCATTGCAGCGCGGGCAGGTCACGTGCGTGCCTTCCGACAGCGACGGGCGCAGACGCTGGCGCGAGAGTTCCATCAAGCCGAAACGCGAGATCTTGCCCATCTGGACACGCGCGCGATCATGCTTGAGCGAGTCCTTCACACGTTGTTCGACTTCACGTTGGCTCTTGGCCGACTCCATGTCGATGAAGTCGATCACGATCAGGCCACCGAGGTCGCGCAGACGCAACTGGCGCGCGACTTCGTCGGCAGCTTCCAGATTGGTGCGAAGCGCCGTTTCCTCGATGTCGGCACCCTTGGTGGCGCGCGCCGAGTTCACGTCGATCGACACGAGCGCTTCGGTGTGATCGATCACGATCGCGCCGCCCGAAGGCAGCGGCACCTGGCGCGCGTATGCCGTTTCGATCTGATGTTCGATCTGGAAACGCGAGAACAGCGGCACGTCGTCGCGATATTGCTTCACGCGATTGAGGTGATCGGGCATGACCACCTGCATGAAGTTACGCGCTTGCTCGGAAATTTCTTCCGTGTCGATGAGGATTTCACCGATATCGGGTTGGAAATAATCGCGGATGGCGCGAATGACGAGGCTCGACTCGAGATAGATCAGCGCCGAGTCGCGCGGCAGTTCGATGTTGGTGGCGGCACCTTCGACGGCGCGCCAGAGTTGCAGCAGGTAGTTCAGGTCCCACTGCAGCTCTTCGGCCGAGCGACCGATGCCTGCGGTGCGGGCGATGATGCTCATGCCTTCCGGCAGTTCGAGCTGACCCATCGTCTCGCGCAGTTCCTGGCGGTCTTCACCCTCGATGCGGCGCGACACGCCACCGCCACGCGGGTTGTTCGGCATCAGCACGAGGTAACGGCCGGCCAGCGAAATGAACGTCGTGAGGGCGGCGCCCTTGTTGCCGCGCTCTTCCTTTTCAACCTGAACGATGAGTTCCTGGCCTTCGGAGAGGGCGTCCTGGATGCGCGCATTGCGCACATCGGCACCTTCGCGGAAGTACGCGCGGGCGACTTCCTTGAACGGCAGGAAGCCGTGACGGCCTTCACCGTAGTTGACGAAGCAGGCTTCGAGGGAGGGTTCGATACGGGTAATAATACCCTTGTAGATATTGCCTTTGCGCTGTTCGCGGCCGGCCGTCTCGATATCGATATCGATGAGTTTCTGCCCATCGACAATTGCCACGCGCAGTTCTTCCTGCTGCGTGGCGTTGAACAACATGCGTTTCATGAAAACGACTCCCACCCGCCGCAGTTGCCTATATGCAGTGCGTCGGGCACGTATCACTCGAGTTATCCAACACGCGAGGTTCGAGCCGGGGGTGGAAGAATTGCCGGGGGGTCCGGGCGATGAGGCCAACGGACGCAATGGCGCCAGCGAATACGTTATCGCGCTCACCCGGATCCGCCGAGGCGCCGGAAAATTCCGGCCCGGCGCGGATCACTTCGGGCTTGCAGTCCCTACCAAGAGATACTGGACGAGAAACTTCATCAGCTTTTTCTCGGGGCGCCTGCCGACACTTTTTCTTCTTGTGACGGCGCCTCACCAAGACTCTTGCGCGAACGATACTCAGCAAAGCGATCAGCCCAGACAATCGAACCCAGGCTGACCGCCAAAAAATTCTATAACCACCAACTCTATCCGCATCCCGCGCGCTGCGACCGAAGCGGCCTATGGGCCCACTTCCTGCCGACGCTGCGTGATGTGCGTGCGCTCGCTGCTCCAGGGTCACCGGACGAGCAGCCTGCCCGGGGTGCAAGTAAAATACCGTTTTGAGGTCAGCACCGACAGAGGTGGGGATTTGGCATGATTCCCGCTACCGCCACCTCTGTTGGGCAAATTATATTCATAATGAATGAGTTAGGCAAAAATCGGCAGAAAATGGTTTCGTCGGCGTCTCCGCCGCAGGTTCGGCTCGTCGAGGTCGACGACGGCTCGGCCGGCCAGCGGATCGATAATTTCCTCTTGCGCGAGTGCAAAGGCGTACCGAAAAGTCACATTTACCGCATTCTGCGTAGCGGTGAAGTGCGCGTAAACAAAGGAAGAATAGATGCTACCTATCGCCTTGTGCTTGGCGATATCATCCGCATCCCGCCGGTTCGCGTTGCCGCGCCGGCTGCCGAAGCGCCGGCCTACGTTCCCGCCGCCACCTTCCCCGTGTTGTTCGAAGACGATTACCTCATGGCGATCGACAAGCCGGCCGGGGTGGCGGTGCATGGCGGTAGCGGTGTGTCGTTTGGGGTGATCGAGCAACTGCGCCGGGCCCTGCCGCACCTGAAGTTTCTTGAGCTGGTGCACCGTCTCGACCGAGAAACATCCGGGATCCTGCTGCTCGCGAAAAAGCGCTCCGCGCTTGTCGGCATGCACGAGCAGATCCGGCACAACCGGATGGACAAGCGTTATCTGGCCTGCGTCACGGGCGAATGGCGGGATCGTCAGCGCGCGGTCAAGGCCCCGCTGTATAAGTATGTGACGGCGGAAGGCGAGCGTCGCGTGCGTGTGCAGGAAGACGGTCAGGCGTCGCACACCGTATTTCGCATGATGGAGTCGCATCCGCCCTATACGTTGCTCGAAGCGGAACTGAAAACGGGTCGGACCCATCAGATTCGCGTTCACCTCGCGCATTGCGGGACGCCGATCGTCGGTGACGACAAGTACGGCGACTTCACGCTGAACAAGACATTGGCCCGTCCCGGCACCCGTCCCGGCATCAAGCGAATGTTTCTGCACGCTTGGCGGCTGAAGTTCAACCATCCGGTTTTAGATACGCCGATTGCGTTGGAAGCAGCGTTACCGCCAGAATGTCAGCAATTTCTGAATCAACTTCGAGGCGCTTCTGCCGATGCCAAGCCCTGAGTTCGACCTGGTCGTGTTCGACTGGGATGGGACGTTGATGGACTCGACGCCCACCATTACCCGCTGCATCCAGGCCGCCTGCCGTGATCTGGGGCTGCCCGTGCCGTCCGACGAGATCGCGAGCCACGTGATCGGCCTCGGACTGCGAGACGCCCTGCAAATGGCTGTGCCGTCCCTCGACCCTGCGCACTATCCGCGTCTGTCTGAGCGCTATCGTTTTCATTATTTGATAGGCGACAAGGAGACCGTGTTGTTCACCGGAATCCGTGAGTTGCTGGAAGCCTTGCGTGCGCGTGGCCGTTTTCTCGCCGTGGCAACGGGCAAGTCGCGTGTCGGTCTGAACCGGGCGCTCGAAGCCGCCGGGCTGATGCGCATGTTCGACGCAACGCGTTGCGCCGATGAGACATTTTCGAAGCCGCATCCGGCCATGCTGCAAGAGCTGACGCGCGAACTCGGGCAGGACCTGCGTCGCACGGTCATGATCGGCGATACCACGCACGATTTGCAGATGGCGCACAGTGCCGGGACGTCCGCCGTGGCCGTTGCATACGGCGGTGCGCACCCGCGCGAGCAACTGGTGGCGCTGGCGCCTGCGTATTGCGCGGGGAGCGTGACCGAGCTGCGTGACTGGCTGCTGGAGCGCGTGTGAGCGAGTCCGCCGTGCCGCTGCCGATCTGTCCGGGCGCCGCGCTCGAGGATGGGGGGCGCGGTGTGCGTTTCGAGGTATGCGTCAGCGGTCGGCCTACTCCGGCATTCGTGATTCGCTATGGCGGACACGTCTACGCCTATCTCAATCAATGTGCCCATGTGCCGATGGAGCTCGACTGGTCTGAGGGGCAGTTCTTCGAAACGTCCGGCTTATACTTGATGTGCGCGACGCACGGCGCAACCTACGAGCCCGATACGGGGCATTGCGTCGGCGGCCCCTGTCGTGGCGGTGCGTTGCAGCCCGTGCGCGTGGAGGAGCGTTCGGCCGACCCGAGCGGGGGCGATGCCGCCCACACGACTGTCGTCTGGTGGCCCGATGCGTACATCGAAGCGCCCGGACCGTCGGCGCACTGACGACGCGACATCCCGGTTTCAATCTTGGTTTTCACCCACAGTTTTCGCCTTTTACCCCAAGTTCTCTGGATACTTTATGGCCGACGCCCTGCCGCCCGATTCGCCCCGCACCGAACCTGGTTTTCCTCCGCCCGGCGGGCGGTCGTCGTCGGCAGCGGGGGGCGGCGCGGGCCGCGATCCGGGCGAGGTGAAGCTTTGGGAGCGCGAAATGCTGGAAAAGGTGTTGATGGCCGGCATTCGCGAGCAACGCGCGTCGCGCCGCTGGAAAATCTTCTTCCGGCTGCTGGTGCTGGCGATCTTCGCGCTTGTCATCTGGTCGATTTCCGATTTCGATGGCGGCACGGCGACGGTCGGCGCGGGCTCCGGCAAACATACCGCGCTGGTCACGTTGAGCGGCGAGATCGCGCCTGACGGTCAGGCGAGCGCCCGGAAGATCAACGCGGCGCTCGAATCGGCGTTCGAGGACTCGTCGGCGGCGGGCGTGATTCTACGGATCAACAGTCCCGGCGGCAGCCCGGTTCAGGCCGGCATGATCTACGACGACATCATGCGTTTGCGGGCGAAATACCCGAAGAAACCGCTGTATGTCGTGGTCGAAGAGATTTGTGCCTCGGGCGGCTACTACGTCGCGGCGGCCGCCGACAAGATCTACGTCGACAAGGCGAGCATCGTCGGTTCCATCGGCGTGTTGATGGATGGCTTCGGTTTCACCGGACTGATGGACAAGCTCGGCATCGAGCGGCGATTGCTGACGGCTGGGCGCAACAAGGGATTCCTTGACCCGTTCTCGCCGCAGACGGATCAACAGAAGACGTACGCCCTCGACATGCTCGAGCAGGTCCATCAGCAGTTCATCGGCGCGGTGAAGAAGGGGCGTGGCAATCGACTGAAGGACGACCCCGATCTGTTCAGCGGTTTGTTCTGGACGGGCCAGCGTTCGATCGAACTGGGCTTGTCGGATGGCCTTGGGACGGTCGATTCGGTGGCCCGTGACGTACTCAAGGCACCGAATCTCGTCGACTACACCGTCAAGGAAAACTTGCCCGAGCGCGTGGCGCGACGTTTCGGTGCGGCCGTCGGTGCTGCCGCGATGAAGACGATGATGATGGGTGCGACCCTCTCGCTCAAGTAACGCCGACGCACCGCGGAACGCAAGCACGCAAGCGACAACGCCACGGAAGTTCTCCGTGGCGTTGTCTTTTGCCCAAGCTGATATCGGGCGTTACTGGCCCAGAAACAGGAAAATGGCGGGGCGCTTGTGCAGATCGACACGCGTCTGAGGCCATCCCTTGACCTGATGCGTGACAATTTGCTCGCCGTCCTGCGTGATGTCGACGGCGACGCAAAGCAGGGTGGAAGCGTCGCAGGTCTGCAGTAGCGCGTCGAGCATGGCCTTGTTGCGATAGGGCGTCTCGATGAAGATCTGCGTCTGCTTCTCCTTGCGCGAGCGCTGCTCAAGTTCGCGCAAGCGCTTTGCACGATCGGCCCCATCCGTCGGCAGGTAGCCGTGGAAGGCGAAACTCTGCCCGTTCAGTCCGCTGGCCATCAAGGCGAGCAGAATCGAACTCGGGCCGACGAACGGCACCACGCGCACCCCTTTATCGTGCGCTCGCCTTACCAGAAGCGCCCCCGGGTCCGCCACGGCTGGGCAGCCGGCCTCCGAGACGAGGCCGCCGTCGGCGCCGGCAAGGATCGGCGCGAGGAGTGCATCGATGGCCGCTGCCGGCGTGTTGACGTTCAACTCGCGAATATCGATTTCCTGAATCGGTGTGGACACCCCGACCAATTTGAGGAATGCTCGCGTGCTCTTGGCCTGCTCGCCGACAAAATACGTCAGGCCGGCCGTCACGTTGCGGACGTCTTCAGGCAGTACTGCAGGCAGGCCGCCGCGGGTGTTCGTGCCAAGCGTGTTCGGGATCAGATACAGCGTGCCGCTCATGCTGCCGCCCCTGTTGCGCCGGGGCCGGGCAGGCGAATGCCGGTGTTCATCAGCATGGTCGTGAGCGCAATCAGCGGCAGGCCGATGAGCGCGGTCGGGTCGTCGTTCTCGATGGTTTCGAGCAGCATGATGCCCAGCCCCTCGGATTTGGCGGCGCCGGCGCAGTCGTAGGGGGTCTCGGCGTGAAGATAGGCGGCGAGCACGTCGTCGGGCAGATCGCGGAACTTCACCCGCGTCACGACATCTTTGGCTTGCGTTTCGCCGTTGCGGGCATCGTGCACGCACAGGGCAGAGTGAAATTCGACGACCTTGCCGCGCATGTCGCGCAACTGTGTCATGGCGTTCTCGAAATTGCCGGGTTTGCCGATCTGGCGGCCTTCGAACGTGGCGACCTGGTCGGAGCCGATGACGATGGCGCCCGGTCGGCGCTCGGCCACCGCCTGTGCCTTCCGACGGGCCAGGCGCAGCGAGGTATCGCGCGGCATTTCGCCGGGGGCGGGCGTTTCGTCGATGTCCGGGGCGTCGACCGTGAAGGGCACGCGCAGGCGCTCGAGCAGCTCACGTCGATAGCGCGATCCGGAGGCCAGGATCAGCGGTGGCGGGGGTTGTACGGTCATCGGGTTTAAGTGTTTGACGAGAAACGAAAAACTATTTAAAATTCACGGCTTTTGCAATCTGGCGCTCGGTCCCGCCAGTCTGCACGGTACTGGTCCAAACGCCCGGAAACGGCGTCGGATCAAGGCGCTGCGGGTGGCAGGGGACGTTGAAAACGCGCTCAGATGCGCCAAGGCAAGGATGAGCGTGATGAACGAATATATCGTCGATCTGTTCGAATTCGCGCGTACCGGCCGGGTGGCGGAAGGTGACGTGCAACTTGCGGCATTGCCGCGCATGGTAACCGAAGTGCCCGCCGAAGTCTCGGCGTCGGGACGCGCCCAGGGTGTGTTCCACTGGCGCGCCGAAGGCGTCGAAAAGCAGGTGCTGCGTGCCGACGGAAAGCCTACGGTGGCGCAGTTCCTGACGCTGTCGGTCGAAGGCCCGATGTGGCTCGAATGCCAGCGATGCCTCACGCCGTACCAGGAGCCGCTCGATTCGGAGACGACCTTCGAGATTGTGCGTGACGAAGCGGCCGCGGAAGCCCGCCCCCTCGATGACGATGAGTTCGAGGCGTTGGTCGGCTCCAAACATTTCGATTTGCGCGAGCTGATCGAGGAAGAATTGCTGTTGGCTTTGCCGATCGTGCCCAAGCATGAGGTTTGTCCGAATGTTCACGAAAGCTTGGCCACGGGCGACGACGGGTTGACAGAACCTGCCCTGCCGCCCGAAGAAGAGGATAAGCCGTCTCCGTTCGCGGCGCTGGCAGCGCTCAAGCGCTCGCCGGACAAGGACGGAAAGTAACGTGCGGCCGGGTCTCCGGCGCACCAACGTACAAGTTTGCGTTAGTCGCACAGGTCGGGCCGACAGGCCGACACCGTAGGGCGGCGCTCGAACTGTGTTAAAATTTCGCGATATTTTGAGGAGTTATCATGGCCGTTCAACAGAACAAGAAGTCGCCGTCGAAGCGCGGTATGCACCGTTCGCACGATTTCCTGACCGCGCCGGCGACTGCCGTCGAGCCGACGTCGGGTGAGACGCATATGCGTCACCACATCTCGCCGAACGGTTTCTACCGTGGTCGCAAGGTCATCAAGACCAAGAACGACTAATTCGGCCCTCCAGGCGATACGCGCCCATCATGGCGCTGCTTGATCGTCCGATGTGGCAAAAGCGGCACTTATCCTGCCGCTTTTTTTGTTACCTGTACCGCAAGCCAATCACGTCGACATGACAGTCACCCTGACGATCGATTGCATGGGCGGAGATCACGGCCCATCGGTGACGGTGCCGGCCGCGGTTCGCTTCGTGCAGTCCACCGACGATGTCGAACTTGTGCTGGTCGGACAGCAGGAGATCATTAACGCGCAACTCGCGAAGTTGCGCGCGACGGATCATCCGCGCCTGTCCGTGGTCAACGCGACCGAAGTTGTCGCGATGGACGACTCCGTCGAGACCGCCCTGCGCAGGAAGAAAGACTCCTCGATGCGTGTGGCGCTCAATCTGGTCAAGGACGCGCGCGCGCAAGCCTGCGTGTCCGCCGGTAATACCGGCGCGCTGATGGCCGTCTCGCGCTATGTGCTCAAGACGCTGCCGGGCATCGAGCGGCCGGCCATCGCCACCGTGCTGCCGAACCAGAAGGGCGGCTATACCACGATGCTCGATCTCGGCGCGAACGTCGATTGCGAGCCGACGCACTTGCTGCAATTCGCCGAGATGGGCCATGCGCTCGTGGCGGCGGTCGATGGCAAGGAGCGTCCGTCGATCGGCCTGCTCAACATTGGCGAAGAAGTCATCAAGGGCAACGACGTCATCCGGCAGGCGGGCGAGCTGCTGCGCGGCTCCACGCTGAACTTCTACGGCAACGTCGAGGGTAACGATATCTATCGCGGCACGACCGACATCGTCGTGTGCGACGGATTCGTGGGCAATGTTGCCCTCAAGACTTCCGAAGGCCTGGCACAAATGCTCGGCGACATGATCCGCGAAGAATTCACCCGTACGTGGTGGACGAAGGTGATCGCTGTCGTTGCGCTGCCGATTCTCTCCCGCTTCAAGAACCGCGTCGATCATCGCCGTTACAACGGGGCAGCATTGCTCGGGTTGCGTGCGCTTGTGATCAAGAGCCACGGCTCCGCCGATGCCTATTCGTTTGAATGGGCCATCAAACGCGGCTATGATGCAGTTCGCAATGGCGTGCTCGACCGTTTGTCGCGCGCCATGCATGAGAATCAGACCCAGCTCCAGGACAACAAGCCGGTGGGCGCCATCCCGGCGCTTTGACGCCGGCGGCCTCGCTCCGGCGCTCTAACCGATCATAAGATGACTCAGTCCGCGATTCATTCCCGCATCGTTGGTACCGGCAGCTACCTGCCGGCGCGCCGCGTGACCAATCAGCAGTTGGCCGACGAGCTGGCCACCCGTGGCATCGAGACGAGCGACGAGTGGATCGTTGCGCGCACCGGTATCCAGGCCCGCCATTTCGCCGCGCCCGATCAAACGAGCAGCGACATGGCCGTGGAAGCCGCCAAGCGCGCGCTCGACATGGCCGGTCTGAGTGCCGACCAGCTCGACCTCATCATCGTCGCCACGTCGACGCCGGATTTCGTGTTTCCGAGCACCGCCTGCCTCGTGCAGAACAAGCTCGGGATCGATAACGGCTGCGCGGCGTTCGACATTCAGGCGGTTTGCTCCGGTTTTGCCTACGCCATGGCAACGGCCGACAACTTCATTCGCACCGGTGCGTACCGCAACGTCCTCGTTATCGGTGCCGAGACCTTCTCGCGTATTCTCGATTTCACCGACCGCACGACGTGCGTGCTGTTCGGCGACGGTGCGGGCGCGGTCGTGTTGCAGGCGTCCAGCGAGCCGGGCATTCTGGCGAGCGCGCTGCATGCGGACGGAAGCCACGCGAACATTCTGTGCGTGCCGGGCAATGTGAGCGGCGGCGCAGTGCGGGGCGAAGCGTTCCTCTATATGGACGGCCAGGCCGTGTTCAAGCTGGCGGTGCGCCTGCTGGAAAAAGTGGCCCACGAGGCCCTCGACAAGGCCGGGTTGGCGTCGTCGGAAATCGACTGGCTGATTCCGCATCAGGCCAACCTGCGCATCATGACGAGTTCGGCCCGCAAGCTCGGACTGCCGGAAGAGAAGATGGTCGTGACCGTTGATCAGCATGGCAATACGTCCGCCGCGTCGATTCCGCTGGCGCTCGACGTCGCGGTTCGTGACGGTCGCATCAAGCCGGGCCAGAACGTCATGATCGAAGGCGTGGGTGGCGGCTTTACGTGGGGCGCTGTGTTGTTCCGCATGTAAGCGGGCGCGGCGCTCGCGCGCGTGCCGCCATGCCTCCAAGTCGGTGCGCGACAGGGCGCCGCAATGTTTCTGAATCTGACTGCAAAACCAGGCGCTATGACATTCGCTTTCGTTTTCCCGGGACAAGGTTCCCAATCGGTGGGCATGCTCGATGCCTTCGCAGACAACGCGGTAGTGCGCGAGACCCTTGCCGAAGCTTCGGATGCTCTTGGGCAGGATATCGCCAAGCTGATTGCCGCCGGCCCGGCCGAAGACCTCAATCTGACGACCAACACTCAGCCGGTGATGCTCACCGCAGCCTACGCGATGTACCGCGCATGGTTGGCCGACGGCGGTGCCAAGCCCGCGTTCGTCGCGGGCCACAGCCTCGGTGAATACACGGCGCTGGTCGCTGCGGGCGTGATCGCGTTCAAGGATGCCGTGCCGCTCGTGCGTTTTCGCGCGCAAGCGATGCAGGAAGCCGTCCCCGTCGGGCAAGGGGGCATGGCGGCCATTCTGGGCCTGGATGACGACACCGTTCGCAACGTCTGCGCCGAAGCGTCGGCCGCGGGCGTCGTCGAGGCCGTCAACTTCAACGCGCCGGCACAGGTCGTGATTGCCGGCGCGAAGGCGGGCGTGGAAAAGGCCTGTGAACTGGCGAAGGCCGCCGGGGCAAAGCGCGCGCTCGTGCTGCCGGTGTCGGCGCCGTTCCACTCGTCGCTGCTCAAGCCGGCGTCGGATCGTCTGCGCGAGTACCTGGCCGACGTGACGTTCAGCGCGCCGCAGATTCCGCTCGTCAACAATGTCGATGTCGCCGTCGAAACCGATGTGGCGCGCATCAAGGAGGCGTTGGTGCGTCAGGCCGCGGCGCCGGTGCGCTGGGTCGAATCGGTCAAGTGGCTTGCGGCGCAGGGTGTGACGCAAGTCGTTGAATGCGGTCCGGGAAAGGTGCTCAGCGGCCTGACCAAGCGCATCGACGGCACGCTCACCGGACTGGCGATCACCGATCCGGCGTCGCTCGTCGACGTGCGCGCGCAACTCTCGTAAGTCACAGTCAAGGGTATTTCTCTCATGAGCAAGCAACTCGACAACCACGTGGCGCTGGTGACCGGCGCTTCGCGCGGCATCGGTCGTGCCATTGCCCTCGAACTCGCTCGCCAGGGCGCCACGGTCGTGGGCACCGCCACCAGCGAAGCCGGTGCGCAAGGCATTACCGCGTATTTCACCGAGGCCGGCGTGACGGGCAGGGGCATCGTCCTGAATGTGACCGACGCCGAAGGTGTGGCAGCGGCACTCGACGACATCCTCAAGCAGTACGGCAAGCTCGACGTCCTCGTCAATAACGCCGGCATCACGCGCGATAATCTCGCCATGCGGATGAAGGACGACGAGTGGGACGACGTGATCGACACGAACCTCAAGGCGATCTTCCGTCTGTCGCGGGCCGTCATCAAGCCGATGATGAAGGCACGTACCGGCCGAATCATCAACGTGACCTCGGTCGTCGGATCGGCGGGCAACCCGGGGCAGGCCAATTACGCGGCCGCCAAGGCCGGCGTTGCCGGAATGTCCCGTTCGCTGGCTGCCGAGATCGGCAGTCGAAACATCACCGTCAACTGTGTCGCCCCGGGTTTCATCGACACCGATATGACCAAGGCGCTGGGCGAAGCGCAGCACGAGGCGCTCAAAGCGCGGATTCCGCTGGGCCGCCTCGGTGCACCGGAAGACATCGCCAATGCCGTGGCGTTCCTCGCGTCGCCGCAGGCGGGCTACATCACCGGGACGACGCTGCACGTGAACGGTGGCATGTTCATGAATTAAAGGAATTTCGTGGGAATTGTGCTGATAATGCGCAATTTTGAGCGATATTGAACATTATTTGGCGCAGGCTAACTTTGCTTGGCAAACCTGTTAAAATGCGCGCACTTGTCTGAACTAACTACCCCGGAGGGTTTGAATGGATAACATTGAGCAACGCGTCAAGAAGATCGTCGCCGAACAACTTGGTGTGAACGAAGCTGACGTCAAGAACGAATCCAGCTTTGTGAATGATCTCGGCGCCGACTCGCTCGACACGGTTGAGCTGGTGATGGCACTGGAAGAAGAGTTCGAGACGGAAATCCCGGACGAGCAAGCCGAAAAGATCACCACGGTGCAGCAAGCCATCGATTACGTTCAAGGCAATTCCAAGGCCTAAGAGGCCCGCGGAGGATCGCCTGGACGGCCGGGGTGCCGACCGGTTCCCGGCGCCAGGCATGCCTGTCAGCCGCAGGGAGCACAGGGTCGAACCCTGTCGCCTCTGTGGCTTTTGTTTTGTAAGACCCAGCAGAAGAAGGGGAGTATCGTGAGTCGTCGTCGCGTCGTCATTACCGGTCTGGGCCTGATCTCGCCGGTCGGCAACACTGTTGCCGAGGGTTGGGAGAATCTGGTCGCGGGCCGTTCGGGCATCGCCAACATCACGAAGTTCGATGCGAGCGAATTCAAGGTGCAATTCGCCGGCGAAGTCAAAAACTTCGAGACCGAGAAGTATCTGTCGGCCAAAGAAGCGCGCCGCATGGATACCTTTATCCATTTCGGCCTCGCCGCAGGCATTCAGGCGTTCGAAGACAGTGGCCTCACGGTCACCGAAGCGAACGCGGAACGTATTGGTGTGCTGGTCGGTTCGGGCATTGGCGGTCTGCCGATGATCGAAGACACGCATGACGATTTGCTCAAAGGCGGTCCGCGCAAGATCTCCCCGTTCTTCGTGCCCGGCTCGATCATCAACATGATCTCGGGCCACCTGTCGATCAGGTACGGCCTGAAGGGCCCGAACCTGGCGATCGTCACCGCCTGCACGACCGGTCTGCACTGTATTGGTCAGGCCGCGCGCATGATCCAGTACGGCGACGCCGACGCGGTGCTCGCCGGTGGCGCCGAGTCGACGGTGTCGCCGCTGGGCATCGGCGGTTTTGCCGCGATGACCGCGCTGTCCACGCGCAACGACGATCCGGCGACGGCGAGCCGTCCGTGGGACAAGGATCGCGACGGCTTCGTGCTTGGCGAAGGCGCTGGCGTAATGATGGTCGAAGAGTACGAGCACGCCAAGGCGCGCGGCGCGAAGATCTATGCCGAGCTGACGGGCTTCGGCATGAGCGCCGACGCGTATCACATGACCGCCCCGTGCGAAGACGGCGACGGCGCGCTGCGCGCCATGACCAACGCGCTGCGCGATGCCGGCATCAATGCCGATACCGTGAACTATGTGAATGCGCACGGCACGTCGACCCCGCTGGGCGATATCGCCGAGACGGTTGCCGTCAAGCGCCTGATGGGCGATGCCGCCAGGAACGTCGTGGTGAACTCGACCAAGTCGATGACCGGTCACCTGTTGGGTGGCGCGGGCGGCCTGGAATCGGTCTTTACCGTGCTGGCCGTCCATCATCAGAAGTCGCCGCCGACGATCAACATCTTCAACCAGGACCCCGCTTGCGACCTGGATTACTGCGCAAACGTGGCGCGCGATCTGAAAATTGACGTCGCGTTGAAGAACTCTTTCGGATTCGGCGGGACTAATGGCACGCTGGTCTTCCAGCGAGTCTAAGTTCGCGGGACGCCGCGCAGGCGTCCCGTTCCGCTGACCCACGCTCCGGCGAGTGTGCCCGGGCGTGCGGCGTAACAGACACTTCCCGCCGCGGTGGCCTGTGCTGCCGTGGAGCCATCAGGCCCGACTGGGGCCTGGCCGCCAGAGAAAATACGGATCCCAATCAGGTGAGTGAACGAGAAATCGACCAGGCGCTCGTCGAGCGCGTGCAAAAAGGCGATAAAGCCGCCTTCGAGCTGCTGGTCGCGAAATATCACCGCAAGATCATCCGCCTCGTATCGCGGCTCGTGCGCGACGCCGCCGAGGTCGAGGATGTGACGCAGGAGGCCTTCATCAAGGCCTACCGTGCCTTGCCGCAGTTTCGCGGCGAGTCGGCGTTCTATACTTGGCTGTATCGTATTGCTGTGAACACGGCAAAGAACCATCTGGCAACGCAGGGACGCCGTGCACCGACTTCGACTGAAGCGAACGCTGAAGAAGCGGAAACTTTTGCCGAGGCCGATCAACTAAGGGATATCAACACGCCTGAGTCGATGCTGATGAGCAAGCAGATTGCTCAAACGGTCAACGCGGCGATGGAGGCTTTGCCCGATGAGCTTCGAACGGCCATTACCCTGCGGGAAATCGAGGGGTTGAGCTACGAAGAGATCGCCGAAGCCATGGGGTGCCCGATCGGAACGGTCCGTTCGCGAATTTTCCGGGCGCGTGAAGCGATTGCCAGCCGGCTCAGGCCGCTGCTGGACACGCCTGACGGCAAGCGTTGGTGAGCGCGCCGCCGGGGAAGTTATTTTCGTTAGGGGATATCATGGGATCAGCGACGGTGCAAACGCGGCGGGGGCTGCAAGCCGAGCGAATTTCCGCGTTGGTGGACGGGGAATTCGAATCGGACGAGCTAGCTGCCCTGCTGGATGAGGCTGACGCCTCCGGCCGGCCTTTGTGGGACGACTACCACCTGATCGGAGACGCCTTGCGTTCCGATGAACTGACGTTGCCGCGATCGGAGTCGGCCTTCATGGCGGCCTTCTCGGCGCGCCTCGAAACCGAGCCTCACCTTCTCGCGCCGGCCGCACTGGCCGACGCCCAGGCAAGCGGCGCACAAGGCGCCAAGACGGCGGGCTCGCGCGTCACCCGTATCAATCCGTTCCTGCGCGTACGCCGCGTGCTGCCGACGGCGGCTGCCGCGGCAGCGGTGGCGGCGCTGTCATGGGTGGTGGTGCCACGTCTGCAGGATCACCCGGCTGGCGGCACGCAGCCGCAGGTGCTGGCCCAGGCCGCAACGCCGGCCGCCGGGGGCAATAGCCTCACGCGCGTCACGCTGTCGCAGCCGTCGCAAGCCGCCGTGGCGGCCAACGGCGCGAGCGCGGGGGCACCGAACGATCTGATTGTGCTGCGCGATGCGCGCCTCGACCAGTATCTGGCGGCACACCAGCAATATGCCCCGACGCCGATCGGCCAGAGCGTTTCCCCTTATATGCGAGCCTCGGCGCAAGCGGACGAATAAATGCAGCGCCTGAGTATCGAATCCTTGCCGCGTGCGCCCATCGGGCGCACCTTCTTCCTGTTCGCCTTACTGCTGGCGACCACGCTGCAATCGCAGGCGTGGGCCCAGGCTTCCGCGCCGACGAACGACCCGCTGATCGAGCGGCGCGAAGTCGGCGCGTGGCTCAACAAGATCCACCGCGCGGCGCAGACGCAGAACTACATCGGTACGTTCGTTTATCAGCGTGGCTCGACCATGCGCTCTTCGAAGATCAGTCACTTCGCCGAGAAGGGTAACGAGTACGAAGCGCTCGAGACGCTGGACGGACGTCAGCGTCGCATTCTCCGGCAGAACGACGATGTCTACACGCTCATTCCCGAGCAGAAGACCGTGTTCCTGGAAAAGCGCGAGAGCAAGGATTCGTTCCCTGCCTTGCTCGCCACGCCCAATCGCGACGTGCTCGACTATTACGCTCCGAAGCTGCTGCCGAATGAGCGCATGGCGGGCTTCGACTGCATGGTGATCGAACTCACGCCAAAGGACGAGTACCGCTTCGGCTACCGGCTGTGGGCCGATCGCAACACGGGTCTGTTGCTGCGCGCCCAGACCCTCGATGCCGAAGGTCATTTGCTCGAGCAGGCGGCGTTCTCGCAGATCTCGATCGGTGTGCCGAGCGAGAAGGCGCGCATCGTGCACGCCATCCAGGCAACGCACGGCTGGCACGTCATCAAGCCGCAAATCGTACCGGTGCATCTGTCCGATGCCGGTTGGAGCATCGACGTCGACAAGAAGGTGCCGGGGTTCAAGGCGGTGCGAGAAGTACGTCGCACCATGCGCTCGACCGCCGACGGCAAACCGCTGGAAGTCCAGCAGGTGGTATATTCAGACGGCATGGCCGGGCTTTCGGTGTTTATCGAACCGGCCACGCGCGAGCGCAAGGAAGGCCACGGCAGCGCCGGCGCGACGAACATTCTCATCAAGCGCTATGGTGACTACTGGCTGACCTTGCTTGGCGAAGTGCCGCAGGCAACCTTGCAGCAGTTCGCTTCCAGCATCGAGTACAAACAGCCGGCGAAGTGACCGGCTGTCGGGTGGGCCGCGACCGGTGACGGCGCGGTCCGGGCAGCGAGGCGCCGACAGACGCAATGCCCTGTCGGGGGCTGGACTGCCTTCACGCATTCCGAGACTATCGCGCACCACGATCTTCCAATGAAGAAGACCTTCCTGCTTCGTGTCATCCTTGGCGGCGCCATTGCCGCGCAATTGGCGGGGGCACCTGCTGCTTTTGCCGCCCCGGCCTCGGGGTCGGCGGCGCCACTCGTCAGCAATCTTCCCGATTTCACCCAGTTGGTCGACCGGGTCGGCCCGGCCGTCGTGAACATTCGGACGACCGAGCGCGTCAGTCGCAGTCAGAGCGGCTTGCCGCCCGGCATGGACGGCGACATGGCCGAGCTGTTCCGCCGCTTCTTCGGTGTGCCCCTGCCGCAGCAGCCGGGCCCGAAGGGCGGTACGCCCCGACGCGGCCAGCCGCAGCCGGATGAAGAGCAGAACAGCGGTGTCGGATCGGGCTTCATCGTCTCGGCCGACGGCTACATTCTGACCAACGCGCACGTGGTCGATGGCGCCGAAAGTATCTACGTTACCCTCACCGACAAACGCGAGTTCAAGGCGAAGCTGATGGGCGCGGACAAGCGCACCGACGTTGCCGTGGTCAAGGTCGACGCCAAGGACCTGCCGACCGTGCCGGTGGGCGACTCGAACAAGCTGCGCGTTGGCGAATGGGTGGTGGCCATCGGTTCGCCGTTCGGTCTCGACAATACGGTAACGGCGGGCATCGTATCGGCCAAGGGTCGCGATACCGGCGATTACCTGCCTTTCATTCAGACGGACGTGGCGGTGAACCCGGGCAATTCGGGGGGGCCGCTCATCAACATGCGCGGCGAGGTGGTGGGCATCAATTCGATGATCTACAGCCAGACCGGTGGCTTCATGGGCATTTCGTTTGCGATCCCGATCGACGAAGTCATGCGCGTGGCCGACCAGCTCAAGAAGAGCGGCAAGGTCGTGCGCGGCCGGATCGGCGTGGCGATCAGCGAGGTCAGCAAGGAAGTCGCCGATTCGCTGGGGCTGCCGCGGGCGCAAGGTGCGCTGGTTCGCAGCATCGAGCCGGGTAGTCCGGCCGAGAAGGCGGGGGTGCAGCCGGGTGACATCATCATGAAGTTCGAGGGCCGGGCCGTCGATCATGCGACCGACCTGCCACGCATGGTCGGCGAGACCAAGCCCGGGTCGAGCGCGATGCTGCAGGTGCTGCGCAAGGGCAAGAACCAGGACTTGCGCGTCACCGTCGCGGAAGCCGATACGGATACGCCGAAGGCGTCCAAGGCGCAGAGCGGGAGTGCCGACACGCCCCACCCGAATGCGCTGGGTCTGGTGGTCTCCGACCTGACCGAGTCGCAGAAGAAGGACATGAAGCTGCGCGGTGGCGTGCAGGTCGAACTGGCCGAAGGTTCGGCAGGGCGGGCCGGTTTGCAGCAGGGCGACATCATCCTGCGCGTGGGCGATGCCGACATCGTCAGCGCGAAGCAATTTGAGGACGTGGTCAAGGCGCTCGATCCGAAGCGCCTCGTGCCGATCCTCGTGCGTCGCGGCGATGCCACGCAATTCGTGCCGCTGCGTCCGCGCACGCCCGGCAAGTAACACCGCTGTCTCATGCATGCGCCGGCGCTGACGCTCTATGGCCGCAAGTGGTGTCATCTTTGCGATGACATGCTTGCGGCGCTCGAAGCGATGCGTCCGGCGTGGAATTTCTCGGTCACCGTCATCGATGTCGACAGTGACCCGGCGCTGGAAGCGCAATACGACGAGATCGTGCCGGTGCTTGCGCTCGGCGAGCGCGAGTTGTGCCGGTATCGTTTCGACGCAGCGGCGGTCGCTGCCGCATTGCGCTCAGGTTGACGTTTCGCCCTTTCCCATCCCTGCCACGAACGACGCCCTATCGCCCCAAGCTTCCCGCCATTTCCGATGGACTGCCGCGATGCATGCGATTCCGGACGGCATCGCCACGCTTTCGGCTAAAATATCGTGTTTGCCGATTCTCTCGAAAGTCGCTGCCGAGCCGAATCCGATGGCACCGACTCTTCTCTAGCCCCGCCTAATGGACCATATCCGCAATTTTTCGATCATCGCCCACATCGACCACGGGAAATCGACCCTGGCCGATCGCATCATCCAGTTGAGCGGCGGTCTGTCCGATCGTGAAATGGAATCCCGGGTCCTCGACTCGATGGATCTCGAGCGAGAGCGTGGCATCACCATCAAGGCGCAAACGGCTGCCCTGGAATACAAGGCACGTGACGGCAAGGTATACAACCTGAACCTCATCGATACCCCGGGGCACGTCGACTTCTCGTACGAGGTGAGCCGCTCGCTCTCCGCATGCGAAGGCGCACTGCTCGTGGTCGATGCCTCGCAGGGCGTCGAAGCGCAGACCGTGGCGAACTGCTACACGGCGATCGAGCTGGGCGTGGAAGTCGTGCCGGTGCTGAACAAAATTGACCTGCCGTCTGCCGAACCGGAGAACGCGATCCAGGAGATCGAGGACGTGATCGGTATCGAGGCAACCGACGCCGTGCGCTGCTCCGCGAAGACCGGCTTCGGTGTGGAAGAAGTGCTCGAGGCGCTCATCGCCAAGGTTCCGCCGCCCAAGGGTGACGCCGCAGCCCCGCTGCAAGCGTTGATCATCGACTCGTGGTTCGATAATTACGTGGGCGTGGTCATGCTCGTGCGAATCGTCAACGGCACGCTCAAGCCGAAGGAAAAAATTCAGTTGATGGCCACGGGCGCGACCTATCCGGTCGAGCAAGTGGGCGTCTTCACGCCGAAGTCGCAGCCACGCCCGTCGCTGTCGGCCGGTCAGGTGGGCTTCATCATCTCGGGCATCAAGGAACTGGGTGCCGCGAAGGTCGGCGATACCGTCACGCATGCGCTGACGACCACGACCAAGCCGGCGCCCGAGGCGCTGCCGGGCTTCAAGGAAGTCAAGCCGCAGGTGTTCGCCGGCCTGTACCCGGTCGAGGCGAACCAATACGACGCGCTGCGCGAATCGCTCGAAAAGCTCAAGCTCAACGACGCCTCGCTGCAATACGAACCGGAAGTTTCGCAGGCACTGGGATTCGGTTTCCGTTGCGGCTTCCTGGGCCTGCTGCACATGGAAATCGTGCAGGAGCGCCTGGAGCGCGAGTTCGACATGGACCTCATCACCACGGCGCCGACCGTGATCTATGAGGTGGTTGAGCGCGATGGCACGGTGACGACGGTGGAAAACCCGTCGAAGATGCCGGATCCGGGCCGCATTGAAGAAGTGCGTGAGCCGATCGTCACGGTCAACCTGTACATGCCGCAGGAGTACGTCGGCTCGGTGGTTACGCTGTGTCAGCAAAAGCGCGGTGTGCAGATCGATATGCAATACCACGGCCGTCAGGTGCGCCTGATTTACGAAATTCCGATGGCCGAGATCGTGCTCGACTTCTTCGATCGTCTGAAGTCGGTGTCGCGCGGTTACGCGTCGATGGACTACGAGTTCAAGGAGTACCGCACGTCGGACGTGGTCAAGGTCGACATGCTGATCAACGGCGACAAGATCGACGCACTGTCGATCATCGTGCACCGTTCGGAGAGCCGCCGTCGCGGCGCGCAGGTCGCGTCGAAGATGCGCGAAATCATTCCGCGCCAGATGTACGATGTGGCGATTCAGGCGGCCATCGGCGCAAACATCATTGCCCGTGAGAACATCAAGGCTTTGCGCAAGAACGTGCTGGCGAAGTGCTATGGTGGCGACATCTCGCGCAAGAAGAAGCTGCTTGAGAAACAGAAGGAAGGCAAGAAGCGCATGAAGCAGGTGGGGAGTGTCGAGATTCCTCAGGAAGCGTTCCTTGCCATTTTGCAAGTCGAAGACAAATAACGTAGCGACAGGTCCCGCATGAATTTCGCCCTGATTCTTTTTGTCCTGGTGCTGGTGACCGGGGTGGCCTGGCTGGCCGACAAGTTGGTGTTTCAACCGGCGCGCCGCCGGGCAGCACAGGACGCCTTGGCGCAATTCGATCAACAGCAGCTTGCCACGCAGGGGTCTGGCATCCAGGGCTCCGGCTCACAGGATGGCGGCGTGATTGCAAGCGCACGTGCGAAAGTGCGCGACGACAAGCTGCGTCAGCCATGGTGGCTCGAGTATTCGGCGAGCTTCTTCCCCGTGATTCTCGCGGTGTTCATGCTGCGCTCGTTCGTGGTCGAACCGTTCAAGATTCCGTCGGGCTCCATGATTCCGACGCTGCTCGTGGGCGACTTCATCCTTGTGAACAAGTTCGACTACGGCATTCGCCTGCCGGTGGTCAACAAGAAGATCATCTCGATCGGTGAACCCAAGCGGGGCGACGTGATGGTGTTTCGCTACCCGAAAGATGAGTCGATGGACTACATCAAGCGCGTGATCGGCCTGCCGGGCGACGTGGTGGCCTACGAGAACAAGAAGCTCACGGTGAACGGTCAGCCGGTGTCCGAGACCGCCATGCCCGACTACTTCGACGAGGAGCACATCGCCTACTTCAAGCAGTTCGAAGAGACGGTGGGCGGCGTGAAGCACCGCATTCTTAACGACCCGAACGTGCCGCCTTACATCCTGGGCGCCGACGACTTTCCGAACAAGCAGAACTGCCAGTACAACAGCCAGGGCGTGATCTGCAAGGTGCCGGAGGGCAACTACTTCATGATGGGCGATAACCGCGACAACAGCGCGGACAGTCGCTACTGGGGCTTCGTGCCCGAGCAAAACATTGTGGGCCGGGCGTTCTTCATCTGGATGAATTTCTCGAACCTCAAGCGCTTGGGCGGCTTCCAGTAAGCTTGCTGATCGACGGCGAGCTATCTCCCCGGGGGATCGTTCGATTAATGCGGAAATTGGCGATAAAAAGCCATTTTCCGCATTATTATTTTCAAATTTGAATTAAATGATGCGACGGGCAGGGGGCACTAGGGGGATCGACGTATCGTCACCTCAGAAATGTCCGATCCCTCCCCCTCTCGCGAGTCCGAAAAGCCTGCCGCAAGGCGGTCCAGCCCGTCGTTTCTTGGCGACGACGCGCGCCGGGGCGGGAGCGTCGCGCTATACTTGCGCCATGCCTCAATCTCTGAATACGCTGGAAGAACGTCTCCAGTACCGCTTCCACGATGCGGAATTGCTTTGCCAAGCACTGACGCACCGTAGCCACAGTGCCGCCAATAATGAGCGGTTGGAGTTTCTTGGCGATTCCATCCTCAACTGTTCGGTCGCAGCGATCCTGTTCCGTCGCTACGGCAAGCTCGACGAAGGCGACCTCTCGCGTGTGCGCGCCAATCTCGTCAAGCAGCAATCCTTGTACGAAATCGCGCAGACATTGGGCGTCTCCGAATTTCTGCGCCTGGGCGAAGGCGAACTCAAGAGCGGTGGTTTCCGCCGCCCGTCGATTCTCGCCGATACCCTTGAAGCGCTGTTCGGGGCGATGTATCTCGATGGCGGGTTCGAAGCGGCGTATGCCGTGATCGAGCGGTTGTACACGCCCGTGCTTGAACATGTCGATCCGAAAACGCTCGGCAAGGACGCCAAGACGCTGCTCCAGGAATACCTGCAGGGCCACAAGATTGCGTTGCCGCAGTACACGGTGATCGCGACGCACGGCGCCGCGCACAACCAGCAGTTCGAGGTGGAGTGCACGGTGCCGAAGCTCGACATCAAGGCGGGCGGATCGGGCGCGAGCCGACGAGCGGCTGAGCAGGCGGCCGCCAAGAAGGCGCTGGAGGAAGTGCAGAAGATGCCGGCACTTGCCAAGCCGAAGGCCGAGAAGAGCGCCAAGGCCGCGAAGAAGCGGGCGGCGAAGGCCGCGGCATCCGAGGCGAAAATGGCGGAGAGCGCCGGGCAGATGCGCGTTGCGCCGGCCATGACGGCGCTCGTTGGCAACGGTGCGGCTCGCACGCCGACAGCGTCCGCGGAAAAAGCGGCCGATAAAGCCGCCGATAAGGCCACCGACAAGTCCGCTGACAAGTCCGCCGAAAAACCTGCCGAGAAGTCGGACGCCGCCAAGCAACCCCCGGCCGCCGCCTGAGCCCCATTCAGGGGGAGGGCGCAATGCGCCGCCCCCTTTCAAGAGAGTTTCCAAACATGAACGATAAGACGGATTTTCGCTGCGGGACCGTGGCGATCGTCGGGCGTCCGAACGTCGGCAAATCGACACTGCTCAACGCCCTCGTCGGTCAGAAGATCAGCATCACCTCGCGCAAGGCGCAGACGACGCGGCATCGCATTACCGGCATTTGCACCACCGACGATGCGCAGTACATCTTCGTCGACACGCCGGGGTTTCAGACGCGTCACGCCACCGCGCTGAACCGATCGCTCAATCGCGCCGTGACCTCCACGCTGTCCAGCGTCGATGTCGTCATGTTCGTCATTGAAGCGGGCAACTTCGGCCCGGACGACGAGAAGGTGCTCAAGCTGCTGCCCGACAACACCCCGGTGCTGCTCATCGTCAACAAGTTCGATCGCATTGCCGACAGGGCGGAAATTCTACCGTTCCTGAAAATGGTCGGCGATCTGCGCGACTTCCGCGAGATCGTGCCGCTGTCCGCGAAGCGTCCGGATGACACCAAGCGGTTGCTTGGGGTGTTGCGTCCGTACTTGCTCGAAGGCGAGCCGATCTATGGCGAAGACGATCTCACCGACCGAAGCGAGCGGTTCATGGCGGCCGAGATATTGCGTGAGAAGGTGTTCCGCTGGACGGGCGACGAGCTGCCCTACACAAGCACGGTGATCATCGACAAATTCGAGCAGGAAGGGGATCTGCGACGGGTGTTCGCAACGATTCTGGTCGATCGCGACAGCCACAAGGCGATGATCATCGGCAACAAGGGGGCGAAGCTCAAACAGATTTCCACCGATGCCCGTCTCGATATGGCGAAGCTCTTCGACGGGCCCGTGTACCTGGAAGTCTGGATCAAGGTGAAGGGTGGCTGGGCCGACAACGAGGCCGGCCTGCGGGCGTATGGCTACGAGTGAACCCGACACCTTACGTGACGACATTGCGCTGCCGGACGATGTGACGCTGGCGGCAAGCAACGTGTCGGCTGCCGGTGTGCCGCTGACTTCGGCCCTTCGTGCCTCGCACGCCGGGGCGATCGGGGCTCGCCAGGCGCGCAGCGCGCGCGCGCGCAATGTGGACGACGACGCGTCGGAAGCCTTCCAGCACGCCGACGCCAACACCGATACCGTCAAGCGCGAAACGAAACGCGCGCGCCGCGCACCATCGCCCGCCCGGGCGGCCGAGCGTGAGCAAAGCCGCGTGACCGAGCAGCCCGGCTTTGTGCTGCACAGCTACCCCTATCGCGAAACCAGCCTGATCATCGACGTGCTCACGCGCGACCACGGCCGCGTTGCGCTCGTGGCGAAGGGCGCCAAACGTCCGCACTCGGCGCTGCGTGGCGTACTCCAGACGTTTCAGCCGCTCTCGCTCGCCTGGCTTGGCAAGGGCGAGCTGCGCACGCTGACCAAGGCCGAGTGGGTGGGCGGATTGCGTCCGCTTGAAGGCGATGCGCTGCTCTCCGGCTTCTACCTGAACGAATTGCTGGTGAAGTTCTGCGCGCGCGACGATCCGCACGACAAGCTCTTCCAGCACTATCTGACCACGCTGCATCATCTTGCGCATGGCGAGCCGGCGGGCATCATCCTGCGTGCATTCGAGCGCGTGCTGCTGCGTGAGACCGGTTACGCCGTGGCGTTCGACCGCTGCACGCAGACGCGCGGCAAGGTTGCGCCCGAGCGCCGCTACGTGTTTCATCCTGACCGGGGGGTGCGCCCGGCGGGCGGCGATGAGCCGTCAGACTGGCCGGTCGTCATCGGGCAGACGTTGCTCGACATGGAGCAGGACGATTATTCCCGCGCGCAGACCGTGCAGCAAAGCAAGCTGCTCATGCGCTTTCTTCTCAACCACCACTTGGGCGGCATTCCGCTCAACACGCGGCAGATCCTGCTCGACCTGCAAAAACTATGAGCCTCTTCTTCCACGGCAACCCCATCGACCTCGGGGTGAACATCGATCACGTCGCCACGCTGCGCAACGCGCGCGGCACGGCCTATCCCGACCCGGTCAAGGCGGCATTGCTGGCCGAAGCGGCGGGCGCCGATGTCATCACGCTGCACCTGCGTGAGGACCGTCGTCATATTCGCGACGACGATGTGGCGAATCTGCGCGACAAGCTGCTCACGCGGATGAACCTCGAGTGTGCCGTGACGGACGAGATGCTGGCGATTGCATGCCGCACCAAGCCGCACGACGTTTGTCTGGTGCCGGAGCGTCGTCAGGAACTGACGACCGAAGGCGGGCTGGACGTAGTCGCTCAGTACGACCGTGTGGCTGCGGCGACGCAGCAACTCGGCGAAGCGGGCAGCCGTGTGTCGCTGTTCATCGATCCGGACGAAGCACCGATCCGCGCGGCGGCGCGCATGGGCGCGCCGGTGGTCGAGCTGCACACCGGCCGCTACGCGGAGGCGCACGACGAGGCCACGCGCGAGGCCGAGTTCGCTCGCATCGAACGTGCCGTCGCACTCGGTCTGTCGTTGGGCCTGCGCGTCAACGCCGGACATGGCTTGCATTATGAAAATGTGCAGCCGATCGCCGCGATTGAAGGCATTTCCGAACTGAACATCGGACACGCGATCGTCGCCCACGCCCTTTTCGCGGGCTGGGAGAACGCCGTGCGCGAGATGAAGGCCATCATGGTCGCCAGCCGCATTGCGGCGCGCGGCTGAGTCGCGACACCTTCCCTCCCACCATCAGGCGCTGCCCATGAGCGATCCGACGATGCCGTCGCCCCCGTCCCCCGACGTGCCGCCGCCAGGCGGGCATGCCGCTGGCCCTGAGGCCGGGGGCACGGTGATTTACGGCGTGGGCACGGACATCCTCCAGATCAGCCGTGTTGTCGGCGTCATGACGCGCACCCATGGGCGGTTCGCCGAGCGCGTGCTCGGGCCCGAGGAACTCAAGGTTTATCACGCGCGTCAGAGCCGGTCCGCCGTGCGCGGACTCGCGTATCTGTGCACGCGCTTCGCGGCGAAAGAGGCCGTGTCGAAGGCCATCGGGCTGGGTATGCGGTGGCCGATGACGTGGCGTGCCGTGCAAACGCTCAATGCGCCGTCCGGCAAGCCGGTCGTGGTGGCGTCGGGCGAGTTGGTGCAGTGGCTGGCCGAGCGGCAACTGTCGATCGAGATTTCGATCACGGACGAGAAAGAGTACGCGGTCGCCTTTGCGATCGCATCACGTAATGTAGGCAACATTCGCAATATTGCATCGGAGAAAACGCAATGACGAAGCGCAGGCCGGGCCCGGTGATGCTGGACGTCGTCGGGCTGACCCTCAGCGAAGACGACGTCCGTCGCATCGACCATCCGTTGACCGGGGGGGTGATCCTGTTCGCCCGTAACTTTGACGATCGCGCGCAACTGTGCGCGCTCACGAAGCAGATTCGCGACCTGCGCGACGACATCGTGATCGCTGTCGATCATGAGGGCGGGCGCGTGCAGCGCTTTCGTACCGACGGCTTCACGCACCTGCCGGCCATGGGCAAGCTGGGCAAGCTCTGGCACGACGACGTGTTCAAGGCTACGCGCGTGGCGACGGCCGTCGGCTATGTGCTGGCGTCCGAATTGCGCGCGTGCGATATCGACCTGAGCTTCACGCCCGTGCTGGACCTGGACTACGGAACGTCGGCGGTCATCGGCGATCGTGCGTTCGACGCCGACCCGCGCGTGGTGGCCATGCTGGCCAAGAGCCTCAATCACGGCCTGCTTCTCGCGGGGATGGCGAACTGCGGCAAGCACTTCCCGGGGCATGGTTTCGTGGCAGCCGACTCGCACCACGAAATTCCGGTCGACGAGCGCTCGCTCGACGAGATCCTCAGCGTCGATGCGCAGCCGTATGACTGGCTCGGCATGTCGCTGGCGGCGGTCATGCCGGCGCACGTGATTTACCCGCAGGTCGATCCGAACCCCGCCGGATTCTCGGCCAAGTGGCTCAAGGAGATCCTGCGCGGCAAGTATGCGTTCGACGGTGTGATTTTCAGCGACGACCTGTCGATGCAGGGGGCGAGCGCGGCCGGCGATGTCGTGACGGCGGCGCACGCCGCCATGGCGGCCGGCTGCGACATGGTCCTCATCTGCAACAGCCCGGAAAAGGCGGACCGATTGCTGCATGAGATGAAGTCGGTGCCCGATACCGCGTCTCAACGCCGCATCAAGCATCTGCAGGGCCGCGGCAAGGTGCACGGCTGGGAAAAAATGCTCGCGCAGCCGGAATATCAGGCGGCGAAGCGTCTGATCGCGGAGACGTTCGGCGCGTAAGCGAGACACGCCCGCCAAACAAAAAAGCGCTCGACCCTGACGGGAAGAGCGCTTTTTTGTTGCCTGACGGGGCGCAGATCGCGCCGCGTCGTCCGTAGACGGCGCGGGCGGTGTCGCAATCGCTTAGACGCGGCTGCGGTACTCGTCGGTACGCGTATCGATTTCGATCTTGTCGCCGGTGCTGACGAACAGCGGCACCTGGATTTCCAGCAAATCGTTGATCTTGGCGTTCTTGAGCACGCGGCCCGACGACGTGTCGCCCTTGACGGCCGGTTCGGTGTATTCCACAACGCGCACGAGCGAGGTCGGCAGGTCGACCGAGATGGCCTTTTCATTGTAGAAAACGACTTCGCACTTCATGCCGTCTTCCAGGTACTTGATCGCGTCGCCCATGTTTTCGGCTTCGACTTCGTACTGGTTGTAGTCGGCGTCCATGAACACGTACATCGGGTCGGCGAAGTACGAGTAGGTCACTTCCTTCTTGTCGAGCACAACGACGTCGAACTTGTCGTCGGCCTTGTAGGCAAATTCGCCACGGCCTTCGCCCATCAACTTCTTGTACTTCATCTTGACGACGCTGGAGTTACGGCCCGACTTGACGTATTCGGTCTTCAGCACGACATTGGGCTCACCGTCGATCATGACGACGTTACCGACGCGGAGTTCTTGAGCGGTTTTCATAAAAAACGAGATCCTGTGACGAAATAAGCGATTTGCCGCTTGTTGAGCGCTTCCATACGCCCACTCGCCGCTTGATTCCCGCGCCCGCCTGGAAACGGTCCGGTGCAGCAGGTTCAGCAGCAAAGCGTTGAAAAACCAGCTATTTTACCTGATTTTCGGTGAAGCTTGCCAACTGTCGCGCGAGGTCCGGGAGGGCCGCCTGCCGGCTTGCCCACACGCCGGCATGGCGATTGAGCTCGGGTAGGGCAGCGGCCAGCGCCGGCCAGTCGGGTGGGGTGCTGGCGTAGCCGTTCCAGAGATGCCAGAAAGTGCGCAGCGCCTCGCGCGCGTCATGTCCCAAGGCACCGGCTCCCGGCGAGTCGGCGCTCAGATCGCTCAAATAGCGGTCGAGAAACGCGTCGAGTTTCACGTGGTGCGCGTTGTCGTCCTGCGGGTAGATATGCCAGACGAGCGGTTTCGCCGCCCATTGCGCGCGCACGAACGAATCTTCCCCGCGCACGAAATTAAGATCGCTCGCCCACAGCAACGCGTCGAACTCGGATTGTGGAACGAAGGGTAGCCCGTACACCGTCAGCGCTCCTTGCGTTGCGCAGTCGCGTGGCGCCAGTGCCTCGCGGCCAAACCATGCGCCGACCGACGGTGCGATCCGATCTGGCGGGACCAGGCAGACGATGGGCGTCTCGCTGGCGGCCCATTGCGCAAGCAACGCCGGAAGCGCGGCGTTTTCATACGTGAAGAGCGATACCACCAGCGTGTCCCTAGGTGCGCCCGGGAGTCCGAGCGTGCGCTGCCACCAGGCGTCACGAAGCTCGGGAGACGCAAGGAAGGCGTCTCGTCGCGAGAACAGCTCCCGTTCGCGCGCGAGCCCTCCCGTGCGTTCCGTGAAGCCCGGAAGGAAGAACGTTTTGACGAGTCCCAGTTGCGGGTGTATCGACTTTTGCAGATGACATCCCTCGACCCAGTCTTCGGCGCTCAGGTACTCGAGGTTGATCCAGACCGGCGCGTGTCCCGCCTGTTTGCGCACATGCATCGCCTGAATGCAGGCGTCGGGAATCTGGCAGGCAAACGCTTCGATGACGATATCGCCCGGCGCATTGTCGTCGGTGATCGGGCCAAAGTCGGCATCCCAACGGCGCACGTCCACGCCATCGCAGCGTTGCCGGGCCAGGGAAGGATCGATGTCGGGGCGCAGGTGACGGAAGCTCGCGAGGTCGTCGACCCACAGCCGCACCGACCAGCCGTGTTCGCGCACGAGTTGTCGCGCGAGCCGCCAGCACACGCCGATGTCGCCGAAATTGTCGACGACGGTGCAGAACAGATCGCAGCGCGGCACCAGAGGCAGGGTACTTGCGGCGGGCGAGAACGTAGTGGGCAGGGACATTGAGAAGCGGCAACGCGGATTGGTCTAAACTTCGGATTCTAGTCCCTGCGCCTCCTGGCGACGCGTGACGATGCCGTCGCGCACGATGCGCGTGCGGCCGCGATCGCACGGTCGCGCCCACGGGGACGCTCCGATGCCTGAGTTCATGACTGAAGACGCCCACGACGTCACGCCGCCGCGCAAGTCCCGCAAAGCCAAATCCGCCACGGCCCCCGCGGTCGCCACGGCGGCCGATGCCGCGCAGCCCCCCGTCGAGGCGTCGCCCGACAGCGCGGCGTTCGACGCCCGCACGGTGCTTGCTCAGTTGCCGAACCTGCCTGGTGTCTATCGCTACTACGACGCGGCGGGCAGCGTGCTGTACGTCGGCAAGGCACGCAATCTGAAGAAGCGCGTGTCGAGCTACTTCAACAAGACGCAGCTTTCCCCGCGCATTGCGCTCATGGTTGCGCGCATCGCGAAGCTCGAGACAACTGTCACGCGCTCGGAGACCGAAGCGCTGCTGCTTGAGAACAATCTGATCAAGGCGTTGCATCCGCGTTACAACATCCTGTTTCGCGACGACAAGTCGTATCCGTTTCTCAAGCTCACGCAGCACAAGTATCCGCGCATGGCCTACTACCGCGGCTCGGTGGATCGCCGTGGACAGTATTTCGGACCATTTCCCAGCGCTTGGGCCGTGCGCGAGAGCATTCAGATCCTGCAGAAAGTATTCCAACTGCGCACCTGCGAGGACTCCGTCTTCACGAATCGCACGCGGCCGTGCCTGCTGCATCAGATCGCTCGGTGCAGCGCGCCTTGCGTGGGCGCCATTCAGGATGAAGACTACGCCCGCGATGTGAATAACGCGGCGGCGTTTCTCTCGGGGCGTCAGAGCGAAGTGCTGAGTGCGCTCGAAGCGAAAATGATGACGTACGCCGAGGCGCTCCAGTTCGAGCAGGCCGCAGTGGTGCGCAATCAGATGCAGGCGCTCTCGGGCGTGCTGCAGCAGCAGTCCGTCGAGACGGCAGGGGATGTCGACGCCGATATCCTCGCCGTCGCCTATGCGGGCGGGCGCGCGTGTGTGAATCTCGCGATGGTGCGGGGTGGGCGCCATCTCGGCGACAAGGCGTATTTCCCGGCGCACGTGGAGCGCGGTGTCGAAGGTGGGATTGCCGACGAATTCGAGCCGGACGAGGTGCTCGCGCCGGACACGTCCGAGGCCAACGCGGACGATGCTGGCGCACAGGCGCGCGAGATCGTCAACGACATGCCGTCGGATACCCCGTTGGCATCGCTCGAATCGCGTTTGCTTGAAGCCTTCGTCGCGCAGCACTACCTGGGACAGTCGGTGCCGCCAGTGCTGGTCGTAAGCCATGCGTTGCCGAGCGACGAGTTGCTGGCCGCGTTGTCCGAGCAAGCGGGCCGGCGCATTGCGATGGTGCGTCAGCCGCAAGGGCAACGGCGCGCCTGGCTCGACATGGCGCAGCAGGGCGCGCAGCTCGCGCTCACGCGCTTGTTGACGGAGCAGGGGAGTCAGCAGGCGCGCACGCACGCGTTGGTGCAAACGATCGGACTCGACATCGACGATCCGGCGCGGCTGCGGGTGGAGTGCTTCGACATCAGCCACACGCAAGGCGAGGCGACGCAGGCGTCGTGCGTGGTGTTCCATCATCACAAGATGCAGACGAGCGAATACCGGCGCTACAACATCGCGGGCATTACGCCGGGCGACGACTATGCGGCAATGCGCCAGGTGCTCACGCGCCGCTATGGTCGTTTGATGGAGGCGGCGGCCCAGGTGAGCGATGCGGCCGATCCGTCCTCCGTGGCCGCCGACGTGGCGCGCGCCGAAGCCGAGACGCGCGTGCTGCCGGACGACGGGGCGGCGCTTCAGGCCGACGAGTCTTCCGACGCCGGCGGCGCATCGGCGGCTCCCGAAGTGTCTGACGGGGAGGCCAATTTGCCGCAGCTCGTGCTGATCGACGGCGGCAAGGGGCAGGTCGAGGTGGCGCGCCAGGTGTTCGTCGAACTGGGCATCGACATCGGTCGATTGGTCGGCGTGGCGAAGGGCGAGGGCCGCAAAGTGGGGCTTGAGACGCTGATCTTTGCCGATGGACGCGCGCCGCTGGAATTGGGGCGCGAGAGTGCCGTGCTGATGCTGATCGCGCAGATTCGTGACGAGGCGCACCGGTTTGCGATCACGGGCATGCGGGCCAAGCGCGCGAAGGCGCGTCAGACGTCACGGCTCGAGGAGATCGAGGGCATCGGAGCGAAGCGCCGTCAGCGCCTGCTGATGCGGTTCGGCGGGTTGCAAGGAGTGGCGTCGGCCAGCGTGGACGAACTGGCCAGTGTCGACGGCATTTCGACAACGCTCGCCGAGCAGATCTATCGCCAACTGCACTGACGCACGCAGCGCGTCACGTATCGCCGTGGAACAGCAGGCGCATGACGGTCTCGTTGTCGACGGTCTCGCCGGACAGCGTGCGGGCGAGAAGCTCGCCGCCGACGACGGGTGGCGCAAAAATCATGTCGGGTTGAACACGTTTGAGTTTGCTCAGGTGCTTGCTGTCGTTGACGGACGCGATGGTGCGCACCGTTGGCGCGATCTCTTTCGCGGCGAGCACGATGAAGGCGTTCTCCGAGTCGTCGGCCCGCAGCGCGAGCACGGCCTTGGCGTGTTCGATGCCGGCGTGGGTGAGCACGGTGTTGTCGCTGGCATCGCCGCGCATGACATCCGCCTCCTCGGGATACGGGTTGTCGCTCCCGCTCGCGATGATGACGGTGACCGGCCAGCCGCGCTTGGTGAGTTCGTGGTGCACGTTGATCGCGAGCGGCGATGCGCCGGCCACGATGAAGTGGTTCTTTCGTATCACGTGAGTGAACCTCCCCGAGAGAATTTTCTTTAGGTTGCCGCCGACGAGCGGGCCGATGACGACGGTCAGCGACGTTGCGAAGACACTGATCCCGAAGACGATGACCGAGGCGGTGAACAAGCGTGCGTCGACGCTGTGCGGCACGATGTCGCCGTAGCCGACGGTCGTCATCGTGACGATGGCGAAGTAGAACGCCGTGGCCAGGTCGGTGACGGGCGGTGCGAACTCGTGGCCGAGATACATGGTGCCGAACGTGGCGTAGACGAGCAGCGCGAACACGGCGACGAGCGTGTAGAGCGTGGCTGCCGCGAAGCTGGCGCGGTCGAATTCCCGCCAGTACCAGAGCAGCAGCGCAATGCAGGCGAGCGAGAGCGCGAACGTCAGGTCGAAGCGAATGTTCAGGTGGAAATTGATGGCGGCGGCCAGCACGAGCATGACGAGCGTGAAGGCCCAGGCGGTGCGCGCGCGGATGACGAGTCCGCAGGCGAGCGCGATGAGCGACAGGCCGGCGAGCGCACGGGGCAGATGCGAGAAGTCGATGCGCTCGATGGCGTTCAAGCCGAAGAGCAGTCGGGGCAGGTGGCTGGCTTCGATGCGTGCGAGTGCCGAGAGATCGCCGCGCACGAAGAGATCGATGAGCAGTGAGCCGGGCACGCGCAGCAGCACGGAGGCGACGAGCAGCAGGCCGTCGGTCCCGACCAGTACCGCGATGAGGATGTGGGGTGACAGCAGCGGTCGTCGTAGGGTGGGCAAGGGCCAGGGCGGTTTCACGAGATCGGCGCTATTGGCGGAGGGTTGCAAGCAAGATAGGGGCACACCGACGCACATGTCAACCGCTGCGCGGCGGCTCGGCCTTGTCGCTACGGGGCAGACACGGCACAATGCGGGTCTGGTACGGCTGCCGAGGGCGCCGTGTGTCGACCGCCGTTTGCCGAACTCATGCTGCCATGCCCTTTAACGTCCCGATATTACTGACCTGGCTCCGGATCGTGCTGATCCCGCTGGTGGTCGGCGTCTATTACGTGCCGACGACCTGGTTGTCGCCGGTCGAGATGAATTGGGTGGCGTGCGGCGTCTTTGTGCTGGCGGCGCTGACCGACTGGTTCGACGGCTTTCTGGCACGACGCTGGAATCAGACATCGGCGTTCGGCGCGTTCCTGGACCCGGTGGCAGACAAGCTGATGGTCGCGGCGGCGCTGCTGATGCTGTTGCAGATGGGACGGATCAATGCGTTGGTGGCGTTGATCATCATTGGCCGGGAGATCACGATTTCGGCGTTGCGGGAGTGGATGGCGCAGATTGGCGCGTCGCGCAGCGTGGCGGTGCATCAGTTGGGCAAGGTCAAGACGGCGGCGCAGATGGTGGCGATTCCGTTGTTGCTGTTCAACGGCACGGTGGTCTGGGGGGCGTGGCACTTCGACTCGCGGTTCTGGGGGATGTGGTTGATCTACGTGGCGGCGATTCTCACGTTGTGGTCGATGATGTATTATCTGCGCCGCGCGTGGCCGCAGATTCGAGAGCGGGGCGCGGGCAAGATGTGAGTGCAAGTCCCTGAAGACGCGGGATTTGCGCGGTGAAGGAGAACAATCTTCACAAATTTTCGGTGTGGATGCTTGACACTGAATCACGGTTTGGACATAATCTCCTTCTCGCTGCTACGGCGCCAGCCCGGCAGCGAAGTTTTAAGAAGCGGTTGGATTGGTAGTACGCATGACAATGCGGGAGTAGCTCAGTTGGTAGAGCGCAACCTTGCCAAGGTTGAGGTCGCGAGTTCGAGACTCGTCTCCCGCTCCAGTTTTCACACTGGGCATTGAGTGAAGCAATCCTTGGTGTTCGGTGTCATGCGGGAGTAGCTCAGTTGGTAGAGCGCAACCTTGCCAAGGTTGAGGTCGCGAGTTCGAGACTCGTCTCCCGCTCCAAATCCAGAGGGAAGCCTGGCTTCCCTTTTTATTTGCCGAAAAGCCCGCGGCGATCGATCCGAAGGGCGCCCTCGATGGCAACAGCGAGCGGTTACAATGCGGCATATCCCAATGGCGGGATGGCAGAGTGGTCATGCAGCGGCCTGCAAAGCCGTGTACGCCGGTTCGATTCCGACTCCCGCCTCCAAAATTCAAAAGCCCTGACTTGTCAGGGCTTTTTCTTTTTCTGCCGTTGTTACGCGGCACGTCCATGCAGATGCTTGTGCGATGCCAAGTGCCGCTCGTTCACAGCGTTGCGCGGCTCACCCATGTCAGCAACATGGTCCGTTGAGAATTGCCGCATTAATATTCTGAGAACGACCCCAGGCATCGGAAATCGATGAAAGACATGACCGTCCCGAAACTGTTTTATTACCCGAGCAACGCAAGCATGGCCCCTCATATCGTTCTGGAGGAAATCGGCCGGCCATTCGAATTGGTGCTTGTTGATCGCAAACACGATGAACACAAATCTGCGGATTATCTGCGCCTGAACCCCAACGGATTGATTCCGGTGTTGGTTGATGGCGACATGGTGCTGTATGAGACGGCCGCCATTTGCCTGCACTTGGCAGACGCATATCCTGAAAGCGAGATGGCAGCCAAACTGGCCACGCCGGAACGTGCTCAGTTTTACAAGTGGCTCATGTGGTTGACGAATACGCTTCAAGCCGCGTTGATTGTCTATTTTTACCCGGACCGTTGGGTGGACGCCGGCAACGTTGCAGGCGCGGACCAAGTGCGGGCGCACGCCGAATCGAAGGTGGGTACGTTGCTTGAACAGTTGGCGTTGCAACTTCAATCGAGCGGTGGCCCTTGGTTGCTGGGCGATAAATACTCGATCCTCGATCCCTATGCATGGATGCTCTGCCGATGGACAAGGGGCTTTGCGAAACCGGCACGCGAGTGGCCGCCACTCGGCCAGTATTTGCAACGAATGCTCGCCCGGCCAGCGATCCAGCGCGTGCTCGACACGGAAGGACTCGCCGCGCCGTTCGTGTGAGCTACCGCATCGCGTGGCTGTCCGTCCCCGTTCAAGACGAACGGCTGCCCGGTTGAATCCGCAACCGGTCGCGGACATGGGAGCCGGTGGCATGAGCGCATTTTTGACGAGCGCGCATTGCCGATGCTGGAAAGGGCTAGTGATGCAGGTGTTTGCATTGGCCAGACACGCACGGATTGCCCGCCAGCTTCGCAAGCGCTTGGGCATGGCGCAGCACCTCGCGAACCTCCAACGGCCCACCGTGCCCCATGTGGAACCGCTTGCCGCCGCTCTGCACCATTCGAATCAATTCACGCGACACAATGGCGGGATCATCTTCGAACGGCGGCCGAATGGCTCGCCCCTTTCGGATCACACCACCGATAAGAATGCCTGAGGCGATCAGGTCGCCAACCATCATGTCCTGGGACGACAGCTCCACGGCAATCGAGCCGGGCGTATGGCCGCCCGTATGCCGCACGATGCCATCAACCCCGAAGTCGAGCAGGTTCACCGTGTGGCCGTTGGTCATCATGATGTCCGGAACAAAGCCCTCGTACGGTTCATGCGGAACTGGCGTCTTGAGAAACAGCTTGCCGACCCAACTCGTCGTGCAATAGGTCATCGGCTCCTTGCGGCTGTAAAAATCCGCGTCATTCTGATGCGCCAGAATGGGCGCGCCCGACAATGCGCGCACACGTGCCGCGCTGCCGGCGTGATCGGTATGCGCATGCGTGACAACGATCAACTTGATGTCGCGAAACGTCAGGCCGTGTTCGGCGAGCACCTTGCCGATCTTGAGCTCCGATCCGGGAATGCCGGTGTCAATGAGTACACAACCGGCCTCGCTGCGGATGAGATGGGCGTTGACCATGCCGAAAGGCAAGATCGGAATGGTAATGATCTGGGTCTGAAACATGGCGTAATCCTTGGATAGGCAAGTAGACGGTGACATGCGGTCTATGGTGTCGTGGCGAAGTCTTCGTCATCGCTGCGATGCGGTGCGACGCGTTGCCCGGTGCCCGCGATCATGTTGCGCTCGGCAGGAGGCGCTTCCGCAGGCTCGATCAGTGCGGGCGTTGCAGCCACTAACGGCGTGGCAAAGCCCCGGATCAGGTCTGACAGGTCGCCCGGTGCTTCCAGGGGCGAGAGATGGCCGATGCCCGGCAGAATATGCAATGTGGCGTGCGGTATGCGCGTCATCAACTCCTGCTGCAGCACGGCAGGGGGATCGACCTGATCTTTTTCGCCGGAAATGACGAGGGTGGGAACGCGAATCAGTGCGGCTTGCGCGCTGATGTCTTCCTGGCTGGCGGCCAGCGGCCATGCCACTTTGGCAGCGGGCGCTCCGCGCAGGCTGTCCTGCACGACGGTTTCCAGATCGTCCGGCTGAAGAGGACTGGCTGCCAGCACCTGCCGGACGGTGGCCAGGATGCTTCCCCGGCTGTCGTAGGCGTTGACCATGTCTTGCCTGACTGCCAGCGGTACGTTCATCGGAGATGGCGGCGATGGCGCGACCAGCACCAGCCCTGCCAGTCCTGCTGGGTGGCGCGACGCCAGCAGTTGCGCGACTTTGCCGCCCATCGAGTGCCCGACCAAGAGGTAATGATCGAGGCCGAGACTTTCGATCAGCCGTTGGGCATCGTCGGCCAGAGCCGCTAGCGTATAACCGCCAGGTGGTTTGTCCGATTGGCCCCAGCCGCGCTGATCGAGCGCGATGGTGCGAAAAGCGGGCCCAAGGCGCTGCGTGACGTGCCGCCACGTGCGCGACGACCCGCCCCAGTAATGCAGGAACACGAGCGCTGGAGCGTTGATCCCGAGATCCTCGACGTGCAGTTTGACGGTGTTCGAAAAGGTGTTCATGAAACGGCTCCTGAAACAGGCTGGCAGCGCGGGTATGACGGGCTGCAGTGATGTCAGGCGGCGGCCTGAAGGATGAAGTCAGCGACGACAACGGGATGTGACAACATCGGGACATGGCTGGAAGCGACACGCTTGACCGTGGCATTCAAGCGCGCGGCCATGCGTTCCTGATCCACTCGCAGGATGGCCTGATCGTCTTCGCCAATCAGGTAGAAGGTGGGACGACTGCGCCATGCGGCCTGCGTCAGCGTGCCGCCGAGCGCCGCGCCGTTGATCGGGCCTTGCGTGGCATGGACGACGGTCTGCTCGGCGGGGGCGAGGTCCTGTGCGAACAGGGTGGCGACGCCTTTGGCGGTGAGCGACAGGAACCCTTGCGCGTCGGGTCTGATTTCGTCGTTGAGCGGGGCGGCTTCGAACTGGGCGAAGAGCGAGCCGGCTGATTCCCCCGCATCCGGGGCAAAGGCGTCGATGTACACGAGTCGTTTGACCTTGGGATCGTTGCCTGCCTGCCCGATCACCGCGCCCGCATAGCTGTGCCCCACCAGAACCACATCGCCCTGCGCCAGCGCGATGGCACGGCCAACCGCTGCGACATCGGCCTCGAAACTGGTGAGCGGAAGCTGGACGGCAGTCACGGCCATGCCCTTGGCGGCCAGCAGAGGGATGATCTTGGCCCAGCTGGAGCCATCAGCCCAGGCGCCGTGAACGAGGATTACGTTAGAGATCGAGTTGGATACAGAGACAGTCATCGTATTTCTCATTGAATAAATGGTTTGGGGGAAGAGGCTTAGCCGTGCCAGTGTGAGCAGCGGATGACGGAGCAGAAATTCCCGCGATGGAAGTGCGGCGCCTTGTCGGCGATCACATCTGCCTTGACGTTGCCGAATGTGGTGTCGGGCTTATGCTTGATGCCGTCGTAGAAGGCCTGGATGATGTCTTCCTTGAAGGCGGGGGTGCGTGGAAAGGCGGCGACCACGGCCTCACGGATGTCCGCGGGATAGCGGTCATAGGTCAGGCCCAACACGTCCATCTCAACGCCCGCCGTGGTAAGGGCGATCACCGGATGCATGAATTCGGGTACGCCCGGCGTGGTGTGCAGCGCAATGCCGGTCCACACCTTTTCAATGTCGGCGGGGTCGAGCTTGTAGCTTTGCAGGAAGTCGCGGGCGGCGTTCGCCCCATCCACTTCGAAGCGCAGGTCAGCGCTGCTGTGCGACGGCATCAGACCAACATCGTGGAACATCGTCGCCGCGTAAAGCAGCTCCGGATTGAAGGTCAACCCGCGTTGCTGTCCGGCGAGGGCGCCGAAGAAATAGACCCGGCTCGAATGGTTGAACAGCAGCTCGGTCTCGGTATCGCGCACAAATTCGGTGATCGCCCGGGCCAAGGCGCTGTCGGGAATGGCAATGCCATTGATGGCCGGTGTTGCATGATGAGGGTGGGTCAAGATGGTTCTCCGTAGATAGCGGACACGGCGGGTATCGGATGAATGCGCCAGCGACGGTGCTGACGGCCCTTGCCGTGGATCGAATGCGTGGTTTGGCTGGCGCCCGACTAGGACTTCGCAGCCGACCTAGTCATCATCGCGACAATCCGGCGTGGCAGCAATCGCATTGACCCGCGAAAAACCGCCAAGCGTGAGTGATAAACTGCCAGCGGCGTTTCGGGCGAATTGGCGTCCGAAAAACGGATCAATCTTGGCGCGAGGACACGGGTACCGATGGCAAAGAGAGAAGTTGCAGTCGTCATATTCGACGGCGTTCAAGCGCTTGACGTGGCCGGCCCGCTCGATGTCTTCGCCGCAGCCAATGGCTTCTTGCCGGAACAGGACCATTACGAATGCGTCCTGGTGGCAGGCACCACACAGCGCCTGCGCAGTTCCAACGGCATGTGGATGATGGCTGATCTGAGCTTCGATCAGGCAGACCGCGCTTTTGACACGGTGCTGGTGGCCGGCGGCCCGCACCTTCCCGCAAGTCCACCCGACGATGCCTTGTCGGCATGGCTGAGGCGATGGGGTGTCGCGGCCCAGCGATATGGCTCGATTTGCACGGGCGCTTTTGCGCTAGGCCATGCCGGACTGCTCGATGACCGAACCGTCACGACGCATTGGATTTGTTCGGAGCAGCTCGCAACGCAGTTCCCTGCAGCGCGGGTGGAGCATGACCGGATCTATTCTCGTGACGATCGCTTGGTGACCTCCGCCGGCGTGACGGCCGGCATTGACCTCAGCCTCTCTCTGGTTGGTGAAGATCACGGACCTGCGCTTTCTCTCGCATGCGCCAAGGCGCTCGTTGTTATCGCGCAGCGCCAGGGAGGCCAATCCCAGTTCAGCCCCCTGCTGATCTCGGCACGTGACCCGGAAACCCCGCTGGGCAAGGTGCAAACCTATGTCATGGAACATATCCGCGAGGCGTTCCCGGTTGAGCGGCTCGCTGATATCGGCGGTGTGAGCCCGCGTAGCATTGCGCGGCTCTTCGTGAGTGAGCTGAGCGTAACCCCGCATGAATTCGTGGAAGGGGTTCGCCTGGATCAAGCTCGCAAACTTCTGGAATCCACCGACACGGCCCTCAAGTCCATCGCGTTCGACTGTGGTTTTACCAGTCCCGACCATATGCGCAGCGCGTTTCAGCGGCGACTCAACGTCACGCCTCAGCAATATCGAGGAAGCTTCAAAACGGTGTAGAGGAATTTGCCCCGGTGAAGTTGGGCCTTCGTTGTTGAGCGGCTCACTAGTCGGCAGTTTCGCGCAACACTCATGCCGCCGTGCCGAGGCGCGCGACTACCTGAGCGCGTGGTGACCAAAGCGTTCAACGAGAAAATCAATGAACGCGCGTGCGCGTGCCGACTGATTCAGTTTGTTCGGGTAGTACACGAACAAATCGGCATCCGGCTGAACGTGTTCGGGGAGCACCACGCGTAGTCGCCCGCTCTCCACATATTTCGCCAGGTCCCATTCGGAGCGAATCAAGATGCCATGGCCGTCGAGCGCCCATCCCAACACGATGTCACCATCGTTGCTCGACATCGTTCCGTGCACCTTCATCGCCTCGTTGCGCCCGTCGCACACGAGACGCCAGACGCCGTAAGCATCGTCGTTCTGACGATGCACGATGCAGTTGTGATGCGCAAGATCGGCCAAACTTTGCGGCGTGCCGTGCTGCTCCAGATAGCGCGGTGAAGCACACAGAAATCGTCGATTGACCATGATGCGTCGCGCGATCAATCGCTTGTCCGGCAGCGTGCCAAAACGGATCGCGAGATCCATCCCGCTCTCCACGAGATCCACCGGCCGATCCGTCACGTCCAATTGCACTTCCACGTGGGGGTGCCGCTTGGCGAATTCGGAAAGGAGCGGCGCAATCACGGTGCGCCCGAACCCCATGGGCGCGTTGACGCGCAACAGGCCCCGCGGCACCGAACGGCTCGACGACACCGCATCCTCCATCTCTCGAATCTCGGCCAGGATGCGCGTCGCATGGTGCAGGTAAGTTTCGCCTTCCGTCGTCAGGCTGATGCTTCGCGTCGTGCGATTGACCAGCCGCACCCCCAGTCTCGCTTCAAGCTGCGCCAGCCGTTTCGTGGCGGCCGGGGGCGTCAGGTCCAACTCGCGCGCCGCCGCCGTCAAGCTGCCGTGCCGGGCCAGCAGCACAAAGAATTCAAGCGGCGATGCGATGTCATTCTTCACTGTAAGTAAATAAAGATGTGATTTTTGGTGAATCTTAACCTAGTCGCGGACGCATAAGCTGACGTCTCGATCAGCACGTTGCCGTCGCAACGCGCCATGCGCCTAGAGGAGACACCATGAGAATCGTTGATATCCGCGAAAAGACCGTACCTATCAGCTCCCCCATCCGTAACGCCTATATCGACTTCAGCAAGATGACGCTGAGTCTCGTCGCCGTCGTGACCGACGTTATCCGCGACGGCAAACCTGTCGTCGGCTATGGCTTCAACTCCAACGGCCGCTACGGGCAGGGCAAGTTGATGCGTGAGCGCTTCATCCCCCGCTTGCTCGAAGCCGACCCGGCGTCGCTGGTGAATGACGCCGGCGACAACCTGGATCCCCACAAGATCTGGGCCACGATGTTTACCAATGAGAAACCGGGTGGGCACGGCGAGCGTTCGGTGGCGATCGGCACCATCGACATGGCGGTGTGGGACGCCGTTGCGAAGATCGAGGGGAAGCCGCTGTTCCAACTGCTTGCGGATCGCTACGGCAACGGCCAGCCGGACCGCAAGATCTTCGTCTACGCCGCCGGTGGCTATTACTACCCAGGGCAGGACCACCAGAAGCTGAAAGACGAAATGCGCAGCTATCTCGACCGTGGCTACACCGTCGTGAAGAAGAAGATTGGCGGCGCATCGCTCGATGAGGATCTGCGTCGTATCGATTCGATCCTGAGCGTGCTGGGTGATGGTCAAAAGCTGGCGGTCGACGCAAACGGTCGATTCGATCTCGATACGGCGGTGACCTATGCCAAGGCGCTCTCGCAATACGATTTGTTCTGGTATGAAGAGCCGGGCGATCCCCTGGATTTCGAGCTGCAGGCCACGTTGCGCAACTACTACGACAAGCCGATGGCCACGGGCGAGGACCTGTTCTCGATGCAGGACGCCCGCAATCTGATTCGTTACGGCGGCATGCGTGCCGATCGCGATTGGCTGCAATTCGACTGCGCGTTGAGCTACGGCCTGGTCGAATACCTGCGCACGCTCGACATGCTGCGCGAACACGGATGGTCGCCGAGCCGATGCATCCCGCACGGCGGCCACCAGATGTCGCTGAACATCGCGGCCGGACTCGGACTCGGCGGTAACGAGTCATACCCCGACCTGTTTCAGCCCTACGGCGGTTTCCCCGATGGCGTGCGCGTCGACAACGGCTACGTCACGATGCCGGACTTGCCGGGCATTGGGTTCGAAGGCAAGGCCGATCTCTATGCAGAGATGCAGAAGCTGTCTGCATAACTCTCGCGAGGCACACGCCGCGCCATCACGGGAGGGAAGGCGCGGCCCCTGCAATTCACCAACAGAACAATCGTCGACATCGCACTGCACCGCTGCGGCATGCCGCAGCCGGCCAGCGGCGTGATGCCATCCAGCAGTTATCGCGCACAGGAGACAACCATGCGTGCATCAAGGATTGGGAAGTACCTGTCCCGGCTCTACGTACAAGTATTGATCGGCATTCTCGCCGGTGTTGTTGTCGGGCACTTTTTCCCCGACATCGGCAGCCACCTCAAGCCGCTCGGAGATCTCTTCATCAAGCTGATTCGCATGCTGCTCGCACCGATCATTTTTGCATCGGTTGTCGTCGGCATTGCGCGCATGACCGACCTTCATGAGGCGGGGCGCGTTGGCGTCAAGGCCGTCATGTATTTCGAGGTGGCGTCGACCTTCGCGTTGTTGATCGGGCTCGCGGTGGTCAATCTCCTCAAACCCGGCTCGGGCATGAATATCGATCCCGCGAGCCTGGATGGCAAGGCGATCGCCAATTACACGCACGCGGCGCAGCAACATTCGATGCTCGACTTCTTCATGAACATCGTTCCGAACAGCGTGGTTGGGGCATTCGCCAACGGCGAGATGCTGCCCATCATCTTCTTCTCGGTCCTTTTCGCGATTTCGCTGGCGAAACTCGGCCCCCGCACGGCGCCGTTCGTCGATGTGCTCGACATGTTCCTTCAGGGCATGTTTGGCGTGGTTCGCATTGTGATGTATGTCGCCCCGATCGGTGCCTTCGGCGGCATGGCCTTTACCGTCGGCAAGTACGGAATCGGTACGTTGTCGTCGTTCGGCGAACTGATGTTGTGCCTGTATCTCACGTCGGTCGTGTTCGTTGTCGTCGTGCTGGGCAGTGTGATGCGTCTTTGTGGTCTGTCGCTGTGGAAGTATCTCCGATACATCAAAGACGAACTGTTGATCACGCTGGGTACGGCGTCGACCGAAGCGGTTCTGCCGCAAATGCTCTTCAAGATGGAGAAGCTCGGTTGTTCGCGCCCTGTGGTGGGGATGGTGCTGCCGACCGGCTACACGTTCAACGCCGACGGCACGGCCATTTACCTCACGATGGCGGCAATCTTCGTGGCACAGGCCGTGAACGTGCACCTGACGATCTGGGACCAACTGCTCTTGCTCGGCGTGTTGCTACTCACGTCGAAGGGGTCCGCCGGCGTGGCAGGCGCGGGCTTTGTCGCACTGGCCGCGACGCTGGCGACCATGCATAAGATTCCGGTGTCCGGGCTGGTCCTCTTGCTCGGCGTCGACCGATTCCTGAACGAAGCGCGCGCGGTGACGAACCTCATCGGCAATGGTGTAGCCACTATCGTGGTCGCGCGTTGGGAGGGGGCGCTTGACATGAACAGGGCCCGCGCAGTGCTGAATCGGGATGCGCCTGACGACCGGGTGCCAGACGAGGCTCGTCTGGTGGAAGGGCACGCATGATCTAACGTTAAGGGGGGCGCAAGCGACGGGCGGGCGGTGCGGACCGACCGGCATCGGCCAGCAACGTCGCTTTGCCCCTCCGCCATTGCGTCAACCGATGGAGGGGCGTGCGGTGACGCGTCGTGACAACAGCATCAGCACTGTCAGCACGCAAAAAATGGCGCCTGCGTAAAACGTCGCCATGGCGCCGACCCGATCCCACAGCATGCCGGCAATGACGCTCGACCCGAGCGTGACGATGCCGCTCACCAGGTTGAAAACACCAAAGGCCGTCCCCCGCAGTTGGGCAGGCGCCGTCTGGGCGACCATCGTGGCAAGCAGCCCCTGGGTCATGCCCATATGCAATCCCCAAAGGGCGACACCGACGAGTAGTATCGTCCAATGGTTGCCGTGCGCGAGCACGATGTCGGATGCGAACAACATCACGAGGCCCGCGATGAGCAATCGGGTGTGGCTCATCTGGTCGGCGAGCTTTCCGAACGGGTAAGCCGACAGCGCGTAGACGGCGTTCATTGCCACCATCACCAGCGGCACCCATGCGACAGGCACGCCGCTGTCCATGGCCCGCAGCACCAGGAATGCTTCGCTGAATCGCGCCAGCGCAAATACGCCGCCCACGCCGACGACCCACCAATAGTCGCGTCCGAGGCGTTTTGCATTCTCCCAGCGGATCGGGTTGACCCGCTTGGCCCCGCGGTCGTGAGCGGGTTCTTCAATGCCCAGCGTGAGCAGCGCCACGGCGATCACGCCGGGGATCATGGCCAGCCAGAAGGCCAGCCGAAAATTGTCCGATCCTGCGAGCATGATGACAACCGCCAGCAACGGTCCCAGGAACGCGCCCACGGTATCGAGTGCCTGTCGCAAGCCGAACGCCGCGCCGCGTAGATGGGGGGGCGTAATGTCGGCCACCAGCGCATCGCGCGGGGCACCGCGTAAGCCCTTGCCAACACGATCGAGCACGCGCGCGGTCACGACCACCCCGATCGTGGGCGCGATGGCGAACAACGGTTTGCTGATCGCACCGAGACCGTATCCCATGACCGCAAGCCACTTGCGATTACCCAAATAATCGCTGAGCGTTCCGGAAAACACTTTCACGATCGGGGCCGTGGCTTCGGCGATCCCTTCGATCACGCCGATCGTCGTCGCGCTGGCGCCGAGACTTGCCATCAGAAACATCGGCAGGAGGCTGTGGATGATCTCGGATGAAATGTCCATGAACAGACTGACGAAACCGAGTATCCACACGCTTCGTGGAATCTGTTGCAGTACCTTCGTTCGCGGGTTGGCTGACATCGAACATTTCCGAGGGGCGGCGGAATCGAGTGGGGGGCTTGATCTGGCCCTCCCACAGGGTAAACCACCTGCAGGTTAGCTGGCAGGCGCGTATTCGGCCAATACAATTGTTGGGAACGCCGTGCCGCCGGAGCGACTGCTCCTGTGTGTCGTCGCCCCGCCAGGGGGGGGCGACCGCGGAACGACGTGGCCGAGCGAGTCGGCTGGAAAGCGCGAGGACTCTTCTCTACAATGAAAACCTGCACTCAAAGCCGGAACCGAAAATCGGCTTGCGAGCCCGCCGGCTGCGCTGGCGAACGCCGGCAACCAAGGAAGGCAACCATGTCGACACTGATCGAAACGATGACGGGCGCGATCGACGGCCTACTGCCGGAACTCGAGGCGATCTACAAGGACCTTCACCAGCATCCGGAACTGTCGATGCAGGAAGTCCGCACCGCAAGGATCGTGGCGGACTACGTCGAGAAGCTCGGCTACGAAGTCGCGCGCAACGTGGGCGTGACCGGGGTGGTGGCCGTGCTGCGCAACGGCGCCGGGCCGACGGTGATGCTGCGTGCCGACATGGACGCGCTGCCGATGGCCGAAGCCACCGGACTGCCCTATGCCAGCACGGTGAGCGCGAAGGATGAAGACGGCGTCGAGGTCGGTGTCGCACACTCATGCGGTCACGATATGCACGTGACCTGGCTGATGGGCGTCGCGCGACTGATGGCCGAACATCGCGACGCCTGGCACGGCACCCTGATGGCCGTGTTCCAGCCTGGAGAAGAAGTCGCCCGCGGGGCGCGCAGCATGATGGACGATGGGATGACGCAGCGCTTTCCGAAGCCCGACGTGATTCTCGGCCAGCATGTGATGGTCGGCGCGGCGGGCACGGTGGGCCATCGAAGCGGCACGATTCTCTCCGCCGGCGACAGTCTCAAGGTCAAGCTGTTCGGCCGTGGCTCGCATGGGTCGCAGCCCCAGACGTCGATCGATCCGGTCATCATGGCGGCGTCCACGACGCTGCGCCTGCAGACGATCGTGTCGCGCGAAATTTCGCCACGCGACAGTGCGGTGCTGACCGTCGGCGCCCTGCAGGCGGGAACGAAAGAAAACATCATCCCCGACGACGCCACGCTCAAGCTCAATGTGCGCACATTCGACGAAGACGTGCGCGAGTATATGCTCGGTGCGATCCGTCGTATCTGCTGTGCGGAGTGCGCCGCCTCGAACGCCCCGCGCGAGCCGGAGTTCACAACGCTGTCGAGCTACCCGCTTACGGTCAACGATGCCGCGACCCACGCGCGCCTGCTTGCCGCCTTCGAAGCCCATTTCGGCGAGCGCGTTTATGAAACGCAGCCCGCAGCGGCCAGCGAAGACTTCAGCGTGTTCGGCCGTGAATGGAACGTGCCGTATGCCTTCTGGTTCGTCGGCGGCACCGATCCCGAGGTCTTCCGGCGTGCCGTGGCGGCGAAGCGGATCAACGAGATTCCGAGCAATCATTCGCCGAAATTCGCACCGGTCATCGAGCCAACGCTGCGCACCGGGTTGGAGGCCATGCTGTGCGCCGCCGGCGCGTGGCTCGCCCAACACGACGCAGCGGCATGAATGCCCACACGGTCTATCTCGTTCTCGACCTGATCGGCACCTTCGCCTTCGCGCTCAGCGGCGCGGTCGCGGCGCGTCAGCGGCGGCTCGACCTCTTCGGCATTGCGGCGGTTTCGTTCATGGTGGCGTGTGGCGGCGGCATCATCCGCGATGTCTGTATCGGCGCGATTCCGCCCACCGGACTCTCGAACTGGCGCTATCTGGCGGTGTCGTTGCTGGCATCCGCCGTGGTGATTGCCGCCTACGCGCCGGTTCGCCGGATGCGCCAGCCAGTGCTCTTCTTCGACGCGATCGGGCTCGGCCTGTTTGCGGTCTCGGGCGCGCAGAAGGCACTGGCCTTCAGTCACAGCGCCGAATTGGCGATTCTGCTGGGGATCGTGAGCGCGGTCGGTGGCGGCGTCATGCGCGACGTGCTTCTATCGCGCGTGCCATCCATTCTGGACCGGGAAATTTATGCCTCGGCGGCGCTTGTCGGCGCGGGCGTGCAAGTCGGCTTCTTCTATGCGGGATGGACGGACTGGTGGACGCCGTGGTTTGCCACGTTTGCCTGCGTCGCGCTGCGTCTCGCGTCACTTCGTTTCGGCTGGGGGCTGCCGGTATTCGGCAAGCCGCGCGCGATCGACGTCCCTGACGCGGAGTAGCGGGGCTGCCGGCCGGCGCGACCGCGAAACACAACTGGCCGTCAAACGTCGACCGTCAAACGCGCCATGCCCGCATGCTGCCCGGACGGCGACGTTACCCTTGCGGGCCGGCCGATTCCTGCGCCCGGCGCAGACGCTCGCGGCTGTTGGTGAGGTGCGTGCGCATGGCTGCGCGCGCCGCTTCCGGATCGTGTCGCGCAATGGCGTTGTAGATGTCTTCGTGCTCGCGATTCACGCGATTGAGATACGACACCTGGTCGTCGTCGGCGAGCTCGGCGGAATTCACGCGCGTACGCGGAATGATCGTGTTGCCGAGCTGCTCGAGAATGTCGTGGAAATAGCGGTTGCCGGTAGCGTTGGCCACTTGCAGATGGAACGCGACGTCGGCCGTCACCGCATTGCCCGTACGTTGGCGCACGTGCATCTCAAAGTCGTCCAGCGCCTGACGCATCAGCTTGAGCTGTGTGTCGGTACGGCGATTCGCTGCCAGCCCGGCCGCTTCCGTTTCCAGCGAAATACGCAGCTCCAGGATCGCCATCACGTCGAGCATCGTGAGGATGCGGTTGGTGTCGACCTGCAACGAATTCTCGCGCGGCGCTTCGAGCACGAAGGTGCCGATGCCGTGGCGCGTTTCCACCAGTTGGGCAGCTTGCAGTCGCGAGATCGCTTCGCGGACCACGGTGCGGCTCACGCCCAGGCTTTCCATGATGGCCGACTCGGTCGGCAGCTTGTCGCCCGGGCGGAACGTCCCGCTGCGGATCTGCTCGGACAAGGCGCTCACCACCTCTTCCGTGAGGCTGCGAGACTTGCGGCGAGGGCGTGCGGGCAACGGGCTGGTCATGGACATGGCGTTGGTTGGAGTGATGGGTGACGACAGAACGCCCCCAGTTTACCTTATCGCCGGTCGCATACATACGACAACCGATAAGAATCGACCGCCAATGCCATCCCCTAATCGGTATCAGGCATTGGCGGCCGAAAGTACCACCTCGTGCGACTTCTCGCGACCACTCATGACTGCCTGGGCCGGCACGCGCACGGCGCCAGCCCGGACAGATTCCCTACTGACGAACCCGCGTCAGAAATCGACGCGGATCCCCAGCATGCCGACGACTTGCGAACTCGTCGCCGACGGCGTGCTGTTCTGCGAGTCGCCAACCGCCGGGCCGGCGTTGATGATGCTCGCGGCATTGGCCGAGAGCGACTTGCCGTTGGCGTGCTGCCAGGCTTCGAGCGCGTACAGCGAGGTGCGCTTCGAGAGCGAATACACCTGCGCAAGCGAGACCTGATGGTAGGTGGCGGCATCGGTGATGCCGTTCGCCTTCGAGGCCGCCGTGTAGCTATACGCCGCCGCCAGACGCCACTGCGGCGACACGACCCATGACGCATGCACGCCTGCCGTGTTGAAGATGGCGGTGTCATGGAAGAGCGACGCCGCGCCCGGCTTGTATTGCACGTTGCTGTAAGTCGCGCCCAGCGTCACGCTGCCGATCGTGTAGATGCCGGCCACGGCAATGTGCTGCAGCACGTCGGCGGTGACATAGCCCTGGTTGAGGGAAGACGTACCCGGTGTGCCGGTCGACGCACCATTCCACGTCGCCCCGCTGCCACCCACGTTGTTCAGGCGCAGGTAGCCGGCGGCCAGCGAGAGCGGGCCACCGTCGTAGCGCAGCGCGCCGGAGTAAGTGTTGCCCTTGCTGAACGCACCGGCCTGACCGCCAAAGCCGTATTGCAGGCTGGCCGTCACGCCCCACATCACCGGCGACGTGTAGGTCACCGAGTTGTTGATGCGGATGGTGGTGTCGAGACCGTCGATATCGCCCGGGTGTGCGCCGGTCGCGCCCGTCACGTAGGTGGTCGGGCCGATGGTGCCGACCATCAGGTAGTACGGCGTGTACTGACGGCCGATGGTAACCGTGCCGAGCCGGTCGTTCTTCAGGCCGACAAAGGCTTGACGATTGAACATCTGGCCCGACGAGCTGAACGCGCCGTTGTTGATGTCGAACCCGTTCTCCAACTGGAACAGCGCCTTGGTGCCACCGCCGAGATCTTCGGTGCCGCGCAGGCCCCAGCGGCTACCGGCCAGGTTGCCGCTGCGCAGATAGGTGTTCGACTTGCCGTTCTGGTTGCTGCTATAGGTCATGGCATCGTCGACGATCCCGTACAGCGTCACGTTCGACTGCGCAAACGCCGGTACGGCACCGGCGGCGAGACCGGCCAATACGAGCCCGGCAAACAATTTCGAATGTCTCACGACTTCTCCTTTTGTGGTGTGTTTTCTTGGACTTCGCTTGAAACGTTGTTGCATGCTCACGGGGGACTAAAAACGGGGGGCTCTGCCGCTCCAGTCGGGTTGGTATTTGCGCATCTGGATGGCATCGTTGCGAGTGCGCAGTCCGCAACGCAGAAACTGCTCGTGCAACTTGGCCAACTGGTCCTGATCGATCTCGAGACCAAGCCCAGGGGCCCGCGTCACGGCGACTGCGCCATTGCGAATGGCGATCTTGCCGCCGCGCACGACTTCCTCGTCCGGCGCTTGCCACGGGTAATGCGTATCGCAGGCGTACGACAGGCGCGGCACGCTGGCGGCCAGATGGGTCATGGCCATCAAGCTGATGCCGAGGTGGGAGTTGGAATGCATCGACAACCCGAGATCGAACGTCTCGCACATGCGCGCTAGCAGTTGCGTGTCGCGCAATCCGCCCCAGTAGTGATGATCGGAAAGGATGATCTGCGCACCGTTTAGCCGCACGTTCTCGCGGAATTGCCGCAGGTCGGTCACGACCATGTTCGTGGCGAGCGGCATGCCGGTGGCGCGATGCAGTTCCGCCATGCCTTCCAGCGTGGGCGTAGGATCTTCGTAGTACTCGAGATCGCCCGCGAGTTCGCGGCCCATCGCAATCGCGGTGGCAAGCGACCAGTTGCCATTCGGATCGATGCGCAACGGCTTGTCCGGGAAAGCGCGCTTGAGCGCCTTGATGCACTTCACCTCTTCCGACGGTTCGAGCACCCCGGCCTTGAGCTTGATGCTGCCGAAGCCGTGGGCGTCGATCATCGTGCGCGCCTGGGCAACGAGTTGTTCGGCGTTGAGCGTTTCCCCCCAAGGGTCGAGCGGATAACCGGTGGCCGGCATGTCGATGTGCTGCGCGTACTTGAAGAACAGATACGCGCTGTAAGGCACTTCGGGACGGACTGCGCCGCCGAGCAGTTCGACCAGCGGAATACCCAGATGACGCGCCTGCAGATCGAGGAACGGCACCTCGAACGCGGCGTAGATCTTCTCGGCGTCCTTGCGCGGATCGGTGCCCGGCGCGAGTTCGTATTCCACGCGCTCACCGCGCACGCCCTGACGCACCACCGCCGCGACGCGGGCGCGCAAGCCGTTTGTGTCAAACGGATCCATGCCAATCAGGTGCGCTCGGGTGCTTTCAAGCAACGCCAGTACCGGTGCGTCGCCATAGGTTTCGCCGAGGCCCACGTGACCGTTATCGGTCTCGATCTCGATGATCGAACGCAGCGCATACGGCTCGTGAATGCCGGCCGCGTTAAGCAATGGCGGGTCGCGAAAAGCGATGGGGGTGATCGTGATGCGGTGAATTTTCACAGCGACTCATCCTCCGGCTCCAGGGGGAGCAGGGCAAGGGACGGAAACGCAAATTGCGCTTTGCGGACTACTTTTACGTCATCGTATGACTGGCCGTAATTTAGGTGACGGACGGGACGTCTCTCTATCGGTGAAATCCCTGATGCGCGCCGAGAAATTTCGCTGAGATGCCCGGAAATTGGACAAATAATCAATCCAATAGGAATCTCTTAGGGAAATCTCTGAGACGTTCGAGCGCGTCTCCTGATTGCAAATTCACCGATCCAGTCATATGATGACTTACGAGAAATTCAACACGAAGAGGAGACAGCATGACCTTCAGCCGCAGAGGATTCTGGAAACGCACGCTTGGCGCACTGGCATGTGCGGCCGCATTGGGAAGCATCGCGAGTACCGCAACCGCTGCGCCGGTCGCGCTGAACATTGTCGACGTGGCGGGTAACCTCGCACTCACGCAGAAGGGCTTCGAGGCCTTCCGCGACAAGTACCCGGATCTTGTTTCCAAGATCACGTTCACCAACGCGCCCGCCCCACAACTGCCGGGCAAGATCAAGGCCATGCAGGCGGCGGGTCGTTCCGACATCGACATCGTGCTCACGGGTACCGATGCGCTTGCCGCCGGTATTCAGCAAAACCTCTGGCAGCGTCTGTTGCCCGACTACAGCGCAAAGCTGCCGGGCGTGCTCGACAAGTACTCGCCGAACGTGCGCGCGATGCAGGAACTCTCGAAGGGCTACGGCCTTACCGTGACGTACAGCCCGGCGGGACCGCTCATTGAATACAACCCGGCGAAGGTCAGCCATCCGCCGAAGACAGCCGCCGAACTGCTCTCGTGGTGCAAGGCCAATCCGGGAAAGCTGATTTATGCGCGCCCGGCCAACTCGGGCCCGGGCCGCGCATTCCTCATGGGGTTGCCGTATCTGCTGGGCGACAAGGATCCGCACGATCCGGTCAAGGGCTGGGACAAGACGTGGGCGTTCCTTAAGGAGCTCGATACGTGCATTCCCTATTACCCGGGCGGCACGTCGGCGGTGATGAAGGAACTGGGTGAGGGCAGCCGCGACATGACCGTGACCATGACGGGTTGGGACATCAATCCGCGCGCCTTGGGCATCGTGCCTGCGAGCTTCAAGGTGCAGGCGTTCGACAAGTTCACGTGGGTCAACGATGCGCATTACATCGTCGTGCCCAAGGGCGTTGCCAAAGAGAAGATGGACGTCATCCTCAAGCTGATCAACTTCATGCTCGAGCCTGCGCAACAGGCGCTCGCCTACGACGACGGCTACTTCTATCCGGGTCCCGCCGTGAAGGATGTGCCGCTGTCCGCCGCACCGGCGAAGAGCCAGGAAGTGATCGCGAAGTACGGCCGTCCGGAATACACGAAGCTCATCGCCGACTTCCCGCATGCCGTGCCGCTCGACGCGACCGCGATGGTCGCCGCATTCCAGAAGTGGGATGCCGAGATCGGCGCGCGCAAATCGAAGTGACCGGAGTGATCGGAGTCGTCCATGAAGCACAACTTTCAACACCTGCGCCTCGATAACGTTGCGCGCGCTTTCACCAACGCGGAAGGTCAGTCCGTGGCCGCCTTGAACGGCCTGGACCTGACCATCGAGCGAGGCGAATTCATTGCGCTGCTGGGGCCTTCGGGATGCGGTAAATCCACCGCGCTCAACTGTATTGCCGGACTGACGCCGCTGACCGGCGGCGCCATCTGGCTCGACGACGAGCGTATTGACGTGCTGCCGAGCGAGAAGCGCGGCTTCGGCATGGTCTTTCAGAACTACGCGCTGTTCCCCCACATGAGCGTGCTCGATAACGTGGGCTTCGGCCTGCGCATGCGCGGCATGCCGCGTGCGGAGATCGAGAAGCGGGCCCGTGCGGCCTTGCAACTCGTGCAGCTCGTGGGGCACGAACGCAAGCTGCCGGGCCAGCTCTCGGGCGGGCAGCAGCAGCGCGTGGCCATCGCTCGCGCCATCGTGATCGAGCCGCCCGTCGTGCTGATGGACGAGCCGCTCTCGAACCTCGATGCGAAGTTGCGCATCGAGATGCGCGCCGAGATTCGCCGCATTCACGGCGAACTCGACCGCGCCACGATCTACGTGACGCACGATCAGGACGAAGCGCTCTCGATGGCCGATCGCATCGTGGTGATGAAGGAAGGCGTCGTGCAGCAGATCGGTGTGCCGCGCGATGTTTATTGCCGTCCGCGCAATCTGCATGTGGCGCGCTTCATGGGTTATCGCAACGTGTTCGACGTGTCGATCACGTCGGCGCAGGGCGATCGCGCCCGTGTGTCGAGCGGTGGTGCGTCGTTCGACGGCGTGCTCATGGAGTCGCCCGGCAGCGAGGGCAAGGTGAGCGTGGCGATTCGTCCCGATGACTTCGAGCGTGCACAGGCCGCCAATGACAACGCTTTCGATACGGTTGTGGAGACCGTCGAATACGGTGGCCGAGATTCGTTGTTGCGCGTGGCGTCGCCCTTTGGCCCGCTGTATGCGCGCCTGCCCGGCGACTATGCCGTGGGTGAGCGCGTGCCGCTTTGCGTGCCGGCCGAGCGCACGCTTGTGTACGCCGGAGAGCGCGCATGAGTGCCGCCGCGTCTTCCCCGTCGCTGACGCCGGCCGCGCGCTTCGACGGCCGTGGCTGGCTCGTGGCCCCGGCGCTCGTGTGCCTGCTCGCGATGTTCGTGTACCCGTTCGCCTACGGCCTGTTCCTGTCGTTTCAGCCGATGGAGGGCGGCGTCTTCGCGAACTACCTGAAGTTCTTCACCGACCCGACGCTGTGGCCGACGGTGCTCATCACGCTCAAGCTCGCCGTGCCGGCCACGTTGATCAACGTCGGCGCGTCGATTCCGGCGGCGTTCGCGCTGCGCAAGAGCACGCGTGCGTCGAAGTTCGTGACGATGCTGCTCGTTGTGCCCGTCACGCTCGGCACGGTGCTGATCGCCGACGGTATGCTGACGTACTATGGGCCGAACGGCTGGTTCCCGCAGGCATTGCATGCGCTCCATCTCTATAGCGATGAAGTCCGCCTGACGCACAACTATTGGGGCGTACTGATCTCGCTGGTGATTTCCGGTTTCCCGTTTGCGTTCCTGCTGATCCTGTCGTACGTGACGGGCATCGATCCGACGCTAGCGCGTGCGGCCGGCACGCTCGGCGCCGGGCCGTGGCAACAGTTCCGGCTGATCTATCTGCCGCTGCTGGTGCCGGGGCTGACGATGGCGGCGTGCCTGTCGTTCGTGCAAGCGTTCTCGGTGTTCCCGTCGGCGGTGCTGCTCGGGGTGCCGGCCGGGGCCACGCGCGTGGTGTCGATCGCAGCGTATGAAGCCGCGTTCGAGAGCTACGACTACTCGCTGGCGTCGTGCGTGGCGATCGTGATGGGCTTCGTGCAATTGCTGATCGTGGCGGGGATGCTTGGCGCGCGCCGGGCGTTTTATAGCGGTCCGACCACGGGAGGCAAGGGATGAGCGCCACCAACAAGCATTTGGCCGGAACCCTGGCCGCGCAGAACGGAGATTTCATGACGACGCCTTCGCCCGTGAGTTCGCCGGCGGCCGCCCCCACGACACGACGCAAGATGCGCCGTGAAGGACCGGGCTCGCGTCTGTGGCGTGTGCTGGTGTGGGGTGCGATGATTTTCTTCCTCGTGAACGTGGGGCTGATGATCGCCACCGTCACGATGAACTCGCTGGCCACCCGCTGGTTCGGCACGCCGCTGCCGCAAGGTTTCACGCTGCATTGGTACGCACAGGCATGGCGTGACTTCCAGCTTGCCGACGTGTTGTGGGTCACCATGGAGGTTGTGGGTGCGGTCGTGCTGCTGTCGATTGCGCTGGGCGTGCCTGCGGCGTATGCGCTGGCGCGTGCGCAGTTCCCCGGCAAGAAGCTCGCGATGCTGGTGTTCCTGCTGCCGTTGATGGTGCCGCCGGTCACCTACGGCATTCCGATGGCGACGGTGCTGTACAAGGTCGGGCTGGGGGGCACGCTCGCGGGGGTGATTCTTGCGAACCTCGTGCCGTCGCTGCCGTTCGTGATTCTCGTGATGACGCCGTTCATCGAGCAGATCGATCCGAATCTCGAAGCCGCCGCGCGCATCTTCGGGGCCAACACGCTGAAGTATTTCCGCTACGTGTTGCTGCCGCTGCTGGTGCCGGGCATTCTCGCGGCCGGGTTGCTGGTGCTCGTACGCACCATCGGTATGTTCGAGCTGACGTTCTTCACGGCGGGTCCCGACACGCAGACGCTCGTCGTCGCGCTGTACTACGCGGTGTTCTCGACCGGCGTGCGGGCGCCGCAGTCGATCGACGCCATGGCCATGATCTATATGGCGATCACGCTGTTGTGGGTGCTCATCGCACTGCAATTCGTGAGTCCGACGCAGCTCGTGAGCCGCGTCAAGGAAGCGCCGAAGGGAGAGTAGGTCGTTGGGGTGCCGCCGTCGCCTTGGGAGGGTCCGAGGGGATGTGCGGCACTTGCCGCTTCCGCTGCCGTTGCGTTGCACCAAAAATATCGCTGACATCGGACGGAATAAAGCGTCGCGACCGGGCGTTCTGAGAGTGTCGTCCCCGACATTTCATTCAGGAGCCAATGTCATGAACCAACGTCAATCGATGTCCTCCGTTCTCACCGCACTCGTGGCGGCCGTCGGCCTGTTCGCCGCTGCCGCTGCCCATGCCGAAGCCCCGCTCAAGGCGATGGGCGGCATGATGGTCGACGGCCAGAACCGCACCGTCTACACGTTCGACAAAGATGTCGCCGGCAGCGGCAAGAGCACCTGTAACGGCCCGTGTGCCGCCGCCTGGCCGCCCGTGATGGCCGCGCCGGGAGCGAAGGCCGAGGGCGATTACACCGTCGTGACGCGCGACGACGGCACGATGCAATGGGCTTACAAGGGCAAGCCGATGTATCGCTTCTCGAAGGACACTGCCCAGGGCGACATGAAGGGCAATGGCTTCAAGGACGTGTGGCACGTGGTCAAGCCCTGAGCGGGAGCGCACGCGGATCCGACGGGGAGTGCAGGGTGTTGGCGGTCTGGCCGGCCACGCGGCGTAGTGCAAAGTCGCGGCGGCTCAGTATAATTTCGCGGCAAGCGTCGGCGGTCGTCGCCGGCGATGCTTCGGACTGGCTTGACGCCAGGCACCCTCCGCCAGGACATTTGCCGATGACCGGTCAGGATTTGCCCAGCTTGCTCCCTGGCTTGCTGCCGCGCCTCTGGGCGTTCGCCCTGCGCATTACGGGCGATCGCCACGACGCCGAGGATCTCGTGCAACGTGCCTGCCTGCACGCGCTCGAGCGCGTGCATCAGTGGCAGCCGGGCACCTCGGCGTTGAGCTGGATGTACCGCATTGTGCACACCACGTGGATCAACGAGATCCGTGCGCGTCGTGTCCGCTCGCGCGGCAGCCTGGCCTGGGACGATGCCGACGTCGAGGCGATTCCCGATCTTCAGGCGTCCACCCCCGAAGACCTGGCCAGTTACCACCAGGTGTTCGGCGCCGTCGACCGTCTGCCCGAAGCCCAGCGGCTCGTGGTGCTGCTCGTCGCCGTCGAAGGGCTGAGCTACCAGGAGGCCGCGCTGGTGCTCGACGTGCCCATCGGTACGGTCATGAGCCGCTTGTCTCGCGCACGCCGAACCGTCGGCGACCAGTTCCGTCAATCCAAGGGGCAACCCCGCCGTGCCGACAACGTCGGCCCTGACGCCGGCGCACGTGAGGAGGATGCGTGATGAACGAAGACGATATCCGCCTGCTCGCGTACGTCGACGACACACTCCCCGCTGCCGAGCGTGCCGAGGTCGAAGCGGCCATTGACGCATCGCCCGAATTGGCCGACGCGGTCGAGGCGTTGCGCGCGTCGCGCCTGCCTTATCGGGAGACGTTCGCCGCGCAAGTGATCCCGCCCGTGCCCGCTAGCCTGAGCGCCCATCTTGACGCACTGCTGCGCGCGCATGCGCAGCGTCAGACGCCGGCAGTGCAAGACGGTGCCGATGCCGTAAAGCCGTTGAACGTGGTGTCGCCCGCCGCGTCCGTATCTGTCGATGCATCCCTCGGCCCGCCGGCGGCGAACGATGCGCCCGCCGGACGCCGCGTACGCGCCGGGTGGCTACTCGCCGCATTTGCCGCTGGCGTAGCGGTCACCGCCATCACCTTGCCGTGGTTGCCGGGCGCGCTGAACCGCTTGGGCGCGGGGGGCGGAGGACTCATGACGGCCTCGGTAACGGCGCCGCCGAAGTCGCCGCAAGGCACAACGTGGGTGCGCGCCGCCGCCGAATACCAGCAGCTCTATGTGCGCGACACGATCGCGTCGGTACGGGTGGACGATGGCGACATCGCGCGCACCGTGAGCGATATTCGGCACGACGACAAGCTCGATATCAGCGTTCCCGACCTGCGTGCACAGGGGCTGACGTTCAAGGGCGTGCAACGCCTTCGCTGGCAGGATCGAACGCTGGTGCAGATGGTGTACCTGCCGGAGACGGGCGACCCCGTCGCCCTGTGCGTGGTGCGCGACCCGCGTCCGGATCAGGATGTGGCGGAGCAGAAGATCGACCGGATGGGCGTGGTGACGTGGCGCAAGGGACAGATCGGCTACGCGCTGATCGGTGCGCCGGGTTCAATCAATCTGAAGGCGGTGGCGAAGGGGCTGGCGCAGGGACAGGTCACGCCACTGTATGGTCTGGTGACGCCGCCAGCGCTTACGCGAGGGGATGTGGCGTCGTAGCCGCGACCGCTACCCTGTATCCAAGACAAAACGCCCTCGGATCGAAAAATCCGAGGGCGTTTGTCGTTGCGGCAATGTCGTTCGCTACGCGTTGAGTCTGCGTGTCATGCCTGCGACATTGCGCCGTCGCGAAGTCGCCACAGGCCGAGCGGATTACCTTCCCGCAGGGCTTCCGGCAACAGCGTGTCGGGCAGGTCCTGATAGCAGACCGGACGCAGGAAGCGATCGATGGCCGTGGCGCCCACCGACGTGAACATGGCGTTCGACGTCGCCGGGAACGGACCGCCGTGGACCATCGCATGACACACCTCGACGCCGGTCGGGAAGCCGTTGGCGAGAATGCGTCCGGCGCGACGCTCCAAACTCGGCAGCAAGCGGCGCGCCGCCTCGGTATCGCCGGCGTCGAGTTGCAGCGTCGCCGTGAGCTGTCCTTCCAGACGCTCGGTGATCGCGATCATCTCTTCGACGGTATCGCAGGCAATCACGACCGAGGCCGGGCCGAAGACTTCCTCATGCAGTGCCGGCGTAGCGAGGAATTCGGCGGCGCTCGTGCGGAAGAGGGCGGCTTGGCCCTGGCATGCCCCCCCCGCCTGACCGCGCGCGAGCAGCGTCACGTTCGGTTCGTCGACCAGTCGCGTCACGCCCTTGTCGTAGGCCTGATGAATGCCCGGCGTCAGCATCGTGCCCGCGGCTTTCGCGCCGAGCGCTTCGGTGGCCGTGCGGCAGAAGCGATCGAGCGCGTCGCCCGCGATGCCCAATACCATCCCCGGGTTGGTGCAGAACTGACCGACGCCCATCGTGAGCGAGTCGACGAAACCCTTGGCGATCGCTTCACCGCGCGCGTTCAGCGCCTCAGGCAGCAAATACACCGGATTGATACTGCTCATTTCGGCATAGACCGGAATCGGTACGGCACGCGACTGCGCAATGCGTTGCAGCGCGAGGCCACCGGTGCGCGAACCGGTAAAGCCCACGGCGGCAATCGCCGGATGCGCGACGAGCGCCTCGCCTACGGCGCGTTCGCCCACGAGCAGCGAGAACACCCCTTCCGGCAGGCCAAGTGCCTGCACTGCCGAGCGGATGGCGCGGGCCACGAGTTCCGACGTTCCCAGGTGCGCCGAGTGTGCCTTGACGATCACCGGGCAACCCGCGGCAAACGCCGACGCCGTGTCGCCGCCCGCCACCGAAAACGCCAGCGGAAAGTTGCTCGCGCCGAACACGGCCACGGGGCCGAGGCCGATCTTGGCCAGGCGCAAGTCGCTGCGCGGCAGTGGCTCGCGCGCCGGCTGTGCCGGGTCGACGGTGGCGTCGAGGAAGTGGCCGTCACGCACCACGCGGGCGAACATTCGCAATTGGCCGACGGTGCGCCCACGCTCGCCTTGCAGGCGGGCGACGGGCAATCCGGTCTCGGCGTGAGCACGCTCGATGAGGGCGTCGCCCAGATCGAGAATGGCCTGTGCGACGGCCTCCAGGAACTCGGCACGCTTGGCGAGCGGCAACGCGCGGAACGGATCGAACGCGGCGCGAGCCAGCTCGCAAGCGCGTTCGACGTCCTGCGCGTTGCCCGCGCCGAACGCGGGCGTCAGCCGCTCACCGCGCGACGGGTCGAACGCTTCGAGCGTTCCCGCGTTGCCCCGCACGTCGGCGTGGCCGATCAACATCTCACCGGTAATTTGCATGCGTGGGCTCCTTAGCCTTCAACCTTCTTGATCAGCGCGTCGAGCATCTCGAGTTCGTTCGGCAGCAGGTCGGTCAGCGGCGCGCGCACCGGGCCGGCATCCCGGCCGACGAGCTTCGCGCCCGCCTTGACGATACTCACGGCGTAGCCCGCGCGGCGGTTGCGGATTTCCAGGTACGGCAGGAAGAACGTGTCGAGCAGACGGCCGATCGTGGCCTCGTCGTTCTCGCACACGGCGCGATAGAACGCCATGGCCGTTTTCGGGATGAAGTTGAAGACCGCCGACGAGTACACCGGCACACCCAGCGCGCGGTAGGCGGCGGCATAGACTTCGGCCGTCGGTAGGCCGCCCAGATAAGAGAAGCGGTCGCCCATGCGGCGACGGATCTGCACCATGCGCTCAATGTCGCCCACGCCGTCCTTGAATCCGATCAGGTTCGGGCACGTCTCGGCGAGACGCTCGAGTTGGTCGGCACCGAGCTTCGAATTGGCACGGTTGTAGACGATCACGCCGATGTTGACCGAACGGCAGACCTGTTCGACGTGAGCGGCGATCCCGTCCAGGCTCGCTTCGGTCAGGTAGTGGGGCATGAGCAGTACGCCCTTGGCGCCAAGACGCTCGGCTTCCTGGGCGTATTCGATGGCCAGACGCGTCGGACCGCCGGCCCCTGCCAGAATCGGCACCTTGCCTGCGCAGGTGTCGACGGCCGTCTTGATCACGGCGCTGTAATCGCGCGGGGTGAGCGAGAAAAATTCGCCCGTGCCGCCCGCCGCGAAGAGCGCCGTCGCGCCAAACGGCGCCAGCCACTCAAGTCGGGCCGCGTAACCACGCGCATTGAAGTCGCCGTTCGCATCGAAGTCGGTGACGGGGAAAGACAACAAGCCGTCGGAGACGATCTGCTTGAGTTCTTGAGGTGCGGTCATGTCGAGAGTTCCTGTCGGCCGCCGGGCCGGTTTCAATAAGAAAAAGAAGAAGCTCAACCAGCGCTCGGCGCTGAGTTATATGTCATCGTATAACATGTTGATAAATCGGACAAGAGGCTGTTGGAAAGAATGGCGGTGGGATAAACCCGCACACCATGCGAAGGGGGTTTTCCCCGATTATTCCGGCCAGACTCGAGGGGTACGCATAGCGCGAATCTAGATGTATGATGACACATGAGTGGCGGCATGCAAGACAACGTCGAGATTCAACGCCGTTTTGCGTCGGCCGAGATAGTCTTTAGCGTCGATGGCGTATCGCATGCTTGAACCCGTTGCAGGCGCCGCATTTCATCGGAAAACAGGAAGGAGTGAGCAACATGGCATCAATGACGGACGCGGGGCGCACAGCCGCCGCGGGTGAATCCGGGTCTGGGACGACGGATGCACCGCGCTATATTCGGATGCAGCCGGACGACAATGTCGCCATCGTCGTGAACGACGGGGGGTTGTCCGCCGGCCGCCGGTTTGCCGACGGGCTTACGCTCGTGGACGCCGTGCCCCAGGGGCATAAGGTCGCGCTGACCGATCTGGCCGAAGGCGCGCCGATGATTCGCTACGGTGTGGTGATCGGCTATGCGGCGCGTGCGCTGCCCGCGGGCAGTTGGGTCAACGAGCGCAATCTGGCCATGCCCGAGGCGCCTTCGCTGGATCGCCTGCCGATCAGCACGCGGGTGCCCGCGTCACTGCCGCCGCTCGAGGGCTTCACGTTTCAGGGCTATCGCAATGCCGACGGCTCGGTCGGTACCCGCAACATTCTGGCGATCACGACCACGGTGCAGTGCGTGGCCGGCGTGGTCGAATTTGCCGTCAAGCGAATCAAGGAGACGTTGCTGCCTCAGTATCCGAACGTCGACGACGTGGTCGGGCTGGAACACACCTATGGTTGCGGCGTGGCCATCGATGCGCCGGACGCCGACGTGCCGATCCGCACGCTGCGCAACATCGCCACGAACCCGAATTTCGGCGGCGAAGTGATGGTCGTGAGTCTCGGTTGCGAGAAGCTTCAGCCCGAGCGCCTCTTGCCGGCGGGCAGTATTCCCATCGGCAGTGCCAATGCGGATGGCAAGCCGGATACCGTCTGTCTGCAAGACGACGCGCACGTTGGCTTCCTGTCGATGATCGATTCGATCCTGGCGACCGCACGTACACATCTGGAGCGCCTCAACGCGCGCCGGCGCGAGACGGTGCCGGCGTCGGAGCTGGTGGTGGGCGTGCAGTGCGGCGGCAGCGACGCGTTCTCCGGGGTGACGGCGAACCCGGCGGTGGGCTTCGCCACGGATTTGCTCGTGCGCACGGGCGCGACGGTGATGTTCTCCGAAGTCACCGAGGTGCGCGACGGGATCGATCAGCTCACCTCACGTGCAGCGACGCCGGAAGTGGCCGACGCGATGATTCGCGAAATGGCCTGGTACGACGCCTATCTGGAGCGCGGCCGCGTCGACCGCAGCGCCAACACCACGCCGGGCAACAAGCGCGGCGGGTTGTCGAACATCGTGGAAAAGGCGATGGGGTCGATTGTGAAGTCCGGCACGGGCCCGATTCACGGCGTGATCGCGCCGGGCGCCAAGCTCGACCGCTCGCGCCAGCGCGGGTTGATTTACGCCGCCACGCCGGCGAGCGATTTCATCTGCGGCACGCTGCAACTCGCCGCGGGGATCAACATTCACGTCTTCACGACCGGACGCGGCACGCCCTACGGGCTGGCCGAGGTGCCCGTCGTCAAGGTGGCGACGCGCTCCGACCTGGCGCGTCGCTGGCATGACCTGATGGATGTCGACGCCGGGCGCATCGCCACGGGCGAAGCCACCATAGAAGACGTCGGCTGGCAGCTCTTTCACCTGATGCTCGCCGTGGCGAGCGGCGAGAAGACCTGGGCGGAACGCTGGGGCCTGCACAACGCGCTCGTCCTGTTCAACCCGGCGCCGGTGACCTGAACCGGCGACCCGCACCTCAGAGGTCGGCTGGCGTTTGCGCCAGCCCGAACTCGAGCATGGCCGGGACAAAGCAATGATTGAGCGTGTCGCGCCGCGAGAGCTTCGCGAGCACATAGCGACGGAACGGCGTGAGCGCGGCCCAGTCGCCCACCGCGGGCGGCAGCAGGTCGGCCAGTTCGCACTGCTTGAGCAGTCCCGGCGGCAACGCAGTCGTATCCTGCCAGGCGGTAGGCGCGGGGTCGACGCTGCGCGCCACCGCTTGCCCGAGATACTGGCTCGCCATCTCATCGAGACGCGCCGCAAAGTCCTCGTCGCCCGGCCTGCATGAGGCCAGCGCCTCGCGCGCCGCTTCGGGCAAGCGTTGCCAGTCGGCCAACGATAGATGTTGACCGTTGCGATCCAGATTGAAGCGAATCGCCATCGTGATGAACGTCAGGTTTTCGCAGGCTTCGATCTCGAAAACGAAGATCGGCAGACGCTGATAAAGATGCATGAGAGTCGCTCCCCGGGGCGCAGCATCGGAAACAATCATGGTACTTCAAGTGGGCGCACTCTCGTGCGCTGCGCTCGGTCGCCCGCGTCGCTACGAGGAAGGCGTGCCGGCGGAACATCGTATGCCGTCATATACCCCCTAGGTTCTTGGGAAAAGTCTTGAATTTACGTGTTTGAGCGGCGTTGTCCGCATTTGCCGTTCACGATGGCGACCGACGTTGAATCGTCGTCATCCCTCGGGGCGCGGATGGTCGTTCACGCCGAACTCGCGGGGAGGCGGGAGGCGATGTAACCACATTGTTTGCGTGCTTCTAGAGTCTCCGTTCTTTTTCGTATCCCTAAGGGATTCCTATGGTAGATGTTTGGCCCGCAGACGTTTGCGTTCATGCCCGGCATGGCATGCGCGGCTTGCGCGGCAGTCTTGCACGAGGCGCGGGCGTCCGCGCCGTCCGATTTTCGACAGGAGCCGACATGCCGTCCAATGCGCCGCCGTCACCGTTTCCTTTTCTTCCCGTCGTCCTGGAGTCGCCTGCCGGGGCGCAAGGTCGCGCGATGTCTCCGCCCGACGGAACCGCCTGCGTGCCCGAGAAGGCGTCACGTCGGCTGGCGCGCGGCGCGCCGGACACGTCGCGCGACAAAGGGCGAACCCCGTGCCGCCGTCATTTGGGCGCCATGCAGAACGTGCCGGGCCTGTCGCAGGGCGATGGGGTGGCGACGCTTCGCGTGGAGGTCGTCAGGCGCATCGATCCCGCGCGGGTGGCGCTGCTCGGGGCCATCGTCCGATGAGTGCTCCGATCGCGTCACCGGTCGCCTCTCCCCTATCTGCTGCGCCACGCGCGTCGGCGGCGTACGACATGGCGGTATGGATCATTGCGTCGCCGCATGCGCGATGGACGGTCGAGGCGCAGGTCGTCGTGGTGTCGTCGCACGAGGTGTCGTGCACGTTGCACGGCGCGCCTGCCGAAACCGCCATGTGGCTCGATCGCATGCGGCACGGTGTGTTGCTCGCCGAAGCGCCGTTGCCGGGCACGTGGCTCGCGAGGCTCGTCGACGAAGCGCTGGTGCAGGTGTTGCCCGCCACGCATGGCGACATCGTGCCGGCGTTCGGGCGCGTTTGCGACGATTGGGTGCGTGGCATTTTCGCCGCGCCGTTCTGGGCTCGGTTCCTGGCAGGCGAGTCGAGCGACATCCAGGTGCTGGCGTTTCTTGCGCAGCACTATCATCGCGCGGCAGGCGCGGATGTGCACAACCGTATGGCAGTCGAGCGATGCACCGACGCGGCGTTGCGACCGTTGCTGCTGCGCCAGTATCGCGAGCAGCGCGGGCAGGCGACGATGCTTGCCGCCGGCCTCCTTCGCTGCGGCCCGGCGGCGCGGACGTTCCTCGACAGCGGTGCGTTCGATGCGACGCACGCGCTCATCGACTTCATCATCGGCGCGGCGGGCGACATGCCCGCCTACGTGGGGTGCTGCGCGCTCAGTCAGGCGCCGGCCGCAGTGCGCGCGGCCAGCGAGATCGAGGCGCAGTTCGACGCGCTCGCGCAGCGGTATCCGTCGGCGGCCGACGGATTCGCGGCGGTCGGTGCCCACGCGCGGCAAGACACGAGTGTCTGCGGCGGGACCTCGTTGCTCGCGCAATGGGTGGAGGAGGCGGGCGAGCCCGATGCGGCGTCGCGCTTGCGCATGCTGCGCGGGGCGCACGGTGTGGCGGCGGCCTATCGGGTCATGTTCGACACGTTGCATCGTCTGGACGACGATATCTGAGCTCGGCGCGCGGGCCATGCCCCCGAACGGGGCATGTGACTCGTATAATGGCGTCCGAACGGCGGGGGGCGATGGCGCCTGCGAGCCGTCTGCCCCCTGACCATGACAACCCAACTCGCCTACCTTGCCGCGCTCGGCGCCGCCCTTTGCTGGGCCTTCAGCGGCATGATCGCCATTACCCCCGTGCGCCGGGCCGGTTCGTTCCCCTTCAATTACGCCCGCATGCTGCTGGTCTTCGCGATGCTGCTCATCGCGGTGGCGGTGCAGCGCGGCTGGCCGTCGCTCACGCTGGAACAGTGGCTGCGACTCACCGCGTCGGGGCTGATCGGCATTCTCGTGGGCGACACGATTCTCTACACATCGCTCGGCCGTCTCGGGCCTCGCCGTAACTCCATCATCTTCGCGACGAATGCCCCGATGACCGCCGTGCTCGGCTATATCTGGCTCGGCGAGTCGCTTGGCTGGCGCGCGGTGATCGGGGTGGCGCTGGTCACGTTGGGCGTGGCGCTCGCCGTCGCGTTTGGTGGCCGGCGCGAGGATGCCCATCACTGGGAGTCCGTGCGTGGCGATGTGCGCGTGGGCGTGGCCATCGGGCTGGTGGCGGCGCTGTGTCACTCCGTGGGAACGCTGATCGCCAAGCCGGTCATGGCGGCCGGCGTCGATCCGGTGAGTGCGTCGGCGGTCCGTGTGGGCGTATCGGCGCTCGGGCTGACAATGCTCGCCGCGCGTCGCGGGCGCGGTCTCTTCTCGGCTTTCACGCCAGGCACGCTGGCGCTCACGGCGGCGTCGGGCTTCGTGGGTGTGGCCGTCGGCATGACGCTGCTGCTCTATGGCATGGGGCACGGCAACACCGGCGTCATCGCGACACTCTCGGCGACCACGCCGGTCGTGGTGTTGCCGCTGATGTGGATTCGCACCCGGCAGCGTCCGGCGGCAGGCGCCTGGTGGGGCGCGCTGGTCGCGAGTGCAGGCGTCGGGTTGATATTCAACCGATGAGCGCAGACGGGGGGGGGCAACACGGGGGGGGGCTCAGGCGCGGCCCCGCCCTCAGCGCGTGAGGGGCGGTTGCAGGGTGTCGGCGTTCTGGCGCGACGCGTCGGTCGTCATGCCGGACGGTGGTGCTTGCGGCGCAACGGTCGGGCGAGGTAGGTCCGGCGTCAGTAACCGCCGCAGCCAGGCGGCAAGCCGCTCGAAGATACCTGGATCGTCGTTGAACAACTCGGGGCGCAGGACTCGCAGGTAGTCGAGAATCTGTTCGGCTTCCTGAGCACCGACCGACCCGTAGATCACCGCCAGATCGAGGAGCGCACGCAGCTCTCCGAGCCGCTCGCGCGCTTGCAGCGAACGGGCGGTCTCCACGCTGCGCTTGGCGTCGAACACGCGCTCGCGCAGCACGGAGGCGGCGCGCCACGCGGGCGTCTGCAAGGCGGCTTCCAGTGCGCGCAGGTCCTGCGCCGAACTGACGATCTGTCCCGCGAGCGATTCCACGATGCGTTCCTCGCCCTTCGCTTCGCGCACGATACCTTCGGCCCAGCGGCTCGCCTGACGCGACATGTCCTCGCGCGTCCATTCGGGGCGGGAGACGAAATAAAAACCGTGTTGACGCGCCTGGTTCAGGATGATCGAGACGACGTCCGGGAACTGCTTGTCGAACGTGCGCTTGGCCCACGCGTAATGTCCCCCGGCGAGCAATTGCGCGACGGCGGCTTCGGTGAGCGGGACGGTGCTGTCGAGCAGGCGGGCGCGCAGGAAGTCGTCGAAGGGCGGTGGCGTGAAGTGACGGTCGACAGCGGCGGAGATGCGCACGAACGCGTCGAAGTCTTTCTTCAGATCCGCCAGCGCGATGTCGGAGAGGGTGAGCGAAATGCGGCTCATCGTGACTGGCTCCAAGGCGCCGTCGCGACGACGCAACGCCGCCGCGCGAGCGAGTGAGCGCTAGCCAGTCGAGTGTCTGTGCCAGTGCCGCGAGCGGCAGGTGCGACTGCCGGAGCTCGTGCCACGTGCATCCCCATTGCGCGTGAAGTCATGTGCAGCGATACGTGTCAACGGTGCGCCGCGGTCATGGCCGCGCGCTGTGAAGATGGCCCTTGAGGGGACACATGCCGACGTCCCGGCGTGTCGGATCCCATGGCGTTTATGGCGGCAATGCTAGCGTAATCCTGGCTGGCGATCCCCGCGTCTCCACCGTCTCCCCAGGAAATTCACATTTCGCATGGCGGACAGCAGGCGTCTGCATGCATCAACGGCATGGTGACGCCAAAACTTTAGCGATAAGGGCCGGATTTTTTGGGCGGCGTCGTGCGCGGGTCAGCTTCCCGCCGCGGGGCGCAGCAGATAGACGGCGAAGCGTGCGCGGGCATCGAGCCAGACGCGTTCGACATCCCACCCCGCGGAGCTTGCCAGGGCGCGGAACTCCGTCTGACCGTACTTGTACGAGTTCTCGGTGTGAATGGACTCGCCTGTCATGAAGTCGAAGCGATGGCCCAGCACGCTCGCGCGGAAAGGGCGCTGGGCGACGAGATGCATTTCGATCCGACTGGCGGCGGCGTTGAAGCGGGCTTCATGACGGAAGGCGTCGAGCGGCAGGTCGCCGTCGAGTTCGCGGTTGATGCGCGTGAGCAAGTTCAGATTGAACTGCGCGGTGACGCCGCGCGCGTCGTCGTAGGCGGGCAGCAGCACGGCGGCGTCCTTGCAGGCATCCACGCCGACGACCATGCGGCGGCGCGGGCCGAGCATCTTGCCGACGTGGGCAAGAAAGGCGGCGGCCTGTCCGGGCGCGAAATTGCCGATCGTCGAGCCGGGAAAGAAGCCCAGGCGGGGCCCTTGCGTGGTCTGCAACTGCGGCGGCAGGCGAAACGGTCGGGTGAAGTCGGCGCGCACCGGCAACATGGGGATGCCCGGGCAGCGGCGGGCCAGCGTGGCGACGGCGTCGTCGAGGAAGTCGTCGGCGATGTCGACGGGCACATAGGCGCGCGGCGTGACCAGCGCGTCGAGCAGCAGCGGCGTCTTGCGGCTCGAGCCGCTGCCGAATTCTACGACGACGGCGTTCGGGCCGATGACGTCGGCAATCGCGGCGGCGCATTCGCCGAGGAGCCCCGTTTCGGTGCGCGTCTGGTAGTACTCGTCGAGGCCGGTGATAGCTTCGAACAGTTCGCTGCCGAGCCGGTCGTAAAGCCAGATGCTGGGCAGCGACTTGGGGGTATGGCCGAGACCGGCAAGCACGTCGGCCGCGAACGCGTTTTCGGGCAGCGACGGACAAACGAATGGCGTGGCTTGGGGGGCTTGCGACATCAACGATCCTCCGCGAGCCTCAGGCCGCAGAACTGCCAGCGCTGATGCGGGTAAAAGAAGTTGCGATATGTGGTGCGGGCATGCCCCGGTGGCGTGGCGAGCGAGCCGCCGCGCAGCACGAATTGTCCGCACATGAATTTGCCGTTGTATTCGCCGACGGCCCCCGCCGCTGGCCGGAATCCCGGATAGGCGACGTAAGGGCTGGCCGTCCATTGCCATACCGGGCCGAAGCGTTGCGCCATGGCGGGTTGCGACGATGACGAGACGGTTGCCGCCACCTCCCACTCGTGTTCGGTCGGCAGACGCTTGCCCGCCCATCGCGCGAAGGCGTCGGCTTCGAAATAGCTCACGTGTCGCACGGGCGCATCGTCGTCGACCGGCTGCATGCCGGCGAGCGTCATCGACTGCCATTCACCGTTGTGCAATTCCCAGTAAAGCGGGTGTTCCCAGCCCTCGCGTTGCACCGTCGCCCAGCCGTCGGACAACCAGAGTCCCGCCGTGCGGTAGCCGCCGTCTTCGATAAACGCGCGCCACTCCCCGTTCGTCACCACGCGCGAGGCGATCGCGAAGGGGCGCAGCAAGACATCGTGCGCGGGGGTTTCGCAGTCGAACGCAAAGTGTTCGCTGGACTCGCCTTCCTGTCCGACGCGATGTTGTCCGCCACCGTGCGCGATCCATTGCAGCGGCCCGGCGATCTCACTGGCAGACGCCGCTGGGCGATGTGCGGGGCGCAGCGGATTTTGCGCGAAGAGATGCAGCAGGTCGGTGTGCATCAACTCCTGATGCTGTTCCTCGTGATGCAGACCGAGGGTAATGAGTGCGTGGACGTCGGGCGGGAGATCGGCATGCAGCAGGCGCTCGTGCATGGCGGCGTCGACGTGACGGCGATAGCGCAGCACGTCATCGAGCGTGGGGCGGGAGAGCAAGCCGCGTTGTGGGCGCGGATGGCGCGGACCGGCGGCCTCGTAATACGAATTGAAGAGATAGGCGAAGCGCGGATCGTAGGGGCGGTAGTGGCTACCGGACAGGGCGCCGGACTCGCTCAACAAGAAGGTTTCGAAGAACCATGTGGTGTGCGCGAGATGCCACTTGATGGGGCTGGCGTCGGGCATCGACTGCACGGTGGCGTCGGCGTCGGACAGGTCTTGTGCAAAGGCGACCGAGGCGGCGCGCACGGCATCGTAGCGCGCCTCGACTTGCGACGTACAACAGGGGAGGGCCATGGGGACACGCCGTGTTGTGAAACGTGCTGCCTATTGTAGACCCGTTGCTTGCCCCTCGTGTGTCATGGGGTATTGCGGCGCCGAGGTCACGATTGCCCGTTGCCGGTAGGGCCGTGGAGTTCGTGTTCGAGACGCACGACTTCCTGGGCGACGAGTGCAATGGCGTTGCGAATTTCCATGAGCGCGGTGTAGAGGGCTTGCGCGTTCTGGGGGGATTGCAGGGCGAGGTCGCGGGCGGCGGCTTCGATGGCGTCCAGCGACAGGGCGATGCGGTCGAGATTCTCCAGCATAGGGCGATCTCCGATGGCGCGCGCAGCGCGTGCGTAACCCTATGATACCCAACTGACGTATCTCGGTGGGGATGTTAGAATGCGTGCCCTTGCCGGGGTGATGAAATTGGTAAACATAGCGGACTTAAAATCCGCCGCCTTCGGGCTTACCGGTTCAAGTCCGGTCCCCGGCACCAGTCTTGCATGCGTTTTGCTGAGAACACAGACCGAGTTGGACGTTTCCGCAATCGTCCCCGGTTAGTCGCACGCGGGCGTCCATGGATGTAACCCCCATCGCCTTTCGCCGTGCCCAACCTTCGCGGCATGAAACCCGGCCCATCGTTCCCGTCACCCGCAACGTGATGAGGTCGCGGTCACGCGTGAGCGCTGCGATGGCGCCGGCATTCAGCGGCGTGAATTTCATCCGTACCATCTCTGCGACCGGCGCTGCTCACGATGCGTCGCCAAAGCCCAGCGCGAACGCGTGATCGCGCACATCGGCCGGCCAGCCGGCGACCTGTTCTCCAAAGCGCGCGCGATCGTCTGCGAACAACGCTCGCGCCGCTTCCTCGAAGCCGGGTAGATCGCCGGCCAACGCCGACATGAAGTGGTAGGCGCGCTCGTGCGAGGTGCGGCGATCGTCACGTTGGGCGTTAGCGCGACGCGCGTCTTCAACCAGCTTTCGGAGTGCGACCGATGCACCGCCTGGCTGCGTCGCGAGCCAATCCCAGTGACGTGGCAACAGCGTGACCTCACGCGCGACGACGCCGAGCTTCGGACGTCCTCGGCCGCGTGTTTCGCTCTGCGGCGCCGCGCCGTCGGTGTCGTTGCCGTAGGGCGCATCGGATACCGCCTGCGTGAAGCGCGCGGTGATTTCGTCGTCAGTCCCGCGTGTGTCGATGTCGATCGCGCGCCCAGTCGCGTTGTCGAAAATCAGCACCGGCGTCCGGGGCGCCTTTTCCACGGCCCGCTTTACCGAAAGCGCGACAGCGGCAAGCGAGCCGGAGGCAATGCACCGTAGACCCACGAAGGCGATGTGGGAGGGAAGCGTCGAAGGTGTCATGGTATCTAGCCGGATAGTGAGAAGCGCAATTTATACCCGGATAAAAATAATGTCAATATTATCCGGGTATAAATTTGCCGCCGACCGTCGGGGGAGTGTCCTGATGCCGACCGTTGTCCATCCGAGCCCGCGCAACGCGGGCTGATTTTTTCAGGTATCGAAAATTTAAAGAATCCGCATTTCTGATAGTTGTGCGCGCGCAAGAATAGCGGTGCCGTACGGCCACCTCGGCAACGTTTCCGAATGGCTTGTCACAACGGCATTTAACCGCAAACCACAGCTACACAGGAAAAAACATGCAACTCCAAAACCACCCGTCATGCAGGCCTTTCTACGAAGCCGGGGACATGTCGCAAATGGCCGCATTTTATGAGGAAGGCCGAAACATCATGTGGATGATGCTCCGTGCCGCCCCCCGCCCGTGCTTCAATCAGGGGCTTCTCACCGAGATCATGCACCTTGCCCGTACGGCGCGGGAATCCGGGCTGCGCATCGATTTTTGGGTCACGGGATCGCTGGTGCCCGAGCTTTTCAACGTTGGCGGCGACCTTAGCTTCTTTGTCGATGCGATCCGCTCCGGCAAGCGTGACATGCTGATGGCGTATGCGCGGTCGTGCATCGATTGCATCTGGGAGATGTACAACGGCTACGGCACCGGCGCGATCTCGATCGCGATGGTCGAGGGCAGCGCGCTCGGCGGCGGACTCGAGGCAGCGCTCGCGCATCACTTCGTCCTTGCGCAGAAAGGCGTGAAGCTCGGTTTTCCGGAGATCGCGTTCAATCTGTTCCCCGGCATGGGCGGATATTCGCTCGTCGCACGCCGAGCCGGCATGCGCGTGGCGGAGGAACTGATCAGTACCGGCGAGTCGCACGTGGCCGAGTGGTTCACGGACAAGGGGCTTGTCGACCAGCTATTCGAGCCCGGCGACGCGTTCCTCGCGACACGCACGTTTATCGACGTGATCCGGCCGAAGCTGAATGGGATTCGCGCGCTGATCCGCGCACGTCAACGCGCGTTGCCCTTGGATCGCTCGGAGCTGATGGACATTACCGAGGACTGGGTTCGCTCGACGTTCACGATCGAGACGAAGGATCTCGCCTATATGGAGCGCCTGGTGATGATGCAGAACCGCCGCGTTTCCAAGCTCCGCACGGTATCGTGAGGCACGGCGGCGGTAAGGTGAGGTAGCGAATCGGGAAAGCTCAGGCGATAAGCCTGAGCTTTCTTTTTTCGTTGATCCACGCCTCGAGATCGTGTGCGGGCATCGGTTTCGCGTAGAGATAGCCTTGCGCACGTTCGATCCCGGCCTGCCGCAGGAATGCCGCCTGGGCGTCGGTCTCGACCCCTTCCGCCACCACCGAAAACCCCAGCGCCTTGGCCAACGTGAATACTGAGGACACGAGCGCCTGGGCATTCGTGTCGCTGTCGACGCTGGTCACGAAACTGCGGTCGAGCTTGATCACGTCGAACGGCAGCCGCGCGAGCTGCGCAAGCGACGAATAGCCGGTGCCGAAATCGTCGAGATAAATCCGTGCGCCGAGCTTTCGGAACTGCTCCATCAGACTGCGCACGCGGCCCTCGTCCTCGATGAAGCAGCTCTCGGTCAACTCGACGTCGAGCAGGCCTGGCTTCAGGCCAACGCTGTCGCAGATTTCGCCGAAGTGATTTGCAACATTCAGGTCGCTCAATTGACGCGCGGACACATTGATCGAGACGCGCATGTTCAAGCCCTTCGCTTGCCACTGAACGGCCTGTTTCGCTGCCGCTTCCATCACCCAGCGCCCGAGCGATCCGATCAGGCCGAATTCCTCGGCATGGCGAATGAATTCGACAGGCCCCACCAGTCCGCGCTCCGGCGATTGCCAGCGGATCAATGCCTCGACACTTTGTATGTCGCCCGTCGCGATGTCGACGAGCGGCTGATAGTGCAATACGAACTGCTTTTCCTCGAGCGCCTTGCGAAGATTGGTATCGAGCCACATGGCCTTCGCGACCTTCTGGTTCATTTCCTGCGTGAACACCCGATACGTCCGCTTTCCGGCTTCCTTCGCAACGTACATTGCCGTATCGGCGTTGCGGATGAGGGTTTCCATGGTGTCGCCGTGTTGCGGATGCAACGTGATGCCGATCGAGCAGCTGGTATAGACCTCCATCACGTCCAGGCGAACGGACGTCTCGAATCGGTCGATGATCGTCTTCGCGGTGTCTTCGAGCATGTCGAGCGTTGCGTGCTCGAACAGCACCAGGAATTCATCGCCACCGAGACGCGCGAGCGTCGCACATTCGGGCAGGCAGTTCCTGACGATCGCGGACACTTGGGTCAGTAGACGGTCCCCAGTCACATGTCCATAGTGATCGTTCACGTGCTTGAAGTTGTCGAGATCGAGAAACAGGATGCCGACCTGCCGCGGCGTCTCGTCCGGGCCGCCGGCGAGGGCGGCGCGGATCATCTCGGTGACGGCATGCCGGTTCGGCAGCCCGGTCAGCACGTCGGTATTCGCAAGCTCGGTCAGGCGCCGCTGCGCGTTGCGCTCCTCGGTGATGTCGACGCCCGAGCAGATCAGAAACCGTTCGTCGAGCCCGCTGCCGCTCTGCACGAACTTATTGCGAAACTGATACAGGCGCGGGCCGTTGACCGTATTGATGAAGCGCTCGACAGCGAATGGCTTGTCGTTTTCGAAGAAGCCCGTGATGTTCGTGCTCGACTTCTGGCCTTGCTCTTCGGTCATGAACAGTTCGAAGGCGCTCCTGCCGATGACGTCTTCCTCGCGTTTGCCCAGTACCTCTTCGGCGAGGCGATTGAAGCGCTGCAGGATGCCGTGACGATTGAGGACCACGACGAGCGAATTGACTTCGGAGACGACCTGCTCGGCAAAGGCGAGACCGTGCGCGAGGTCGCGCGCGACGGAGCGAGTATCCGAGTACGCGGAGGCGGTGCCGGCCCAGGTGGTTGAATCGAGCTTCTTGCCAACCATGTGCAGGCGCAACGGATGGCCGAACAGGGCGATCTCGAGTTCGAAGGACGAGGTGACGCCAGTCAGGCTGCGAATCGTGGCGGCCTGCGCGGCATCGAGCGGGATGCCGATGTTCGTCAAGCCGCGAACCGCGGAAAGCTCGAGTGCGTTGCTGTCGATGCCCAGGCGCCAGTATGGGCTCTGTGTGCCGAGGTGGACTTCGAGGACTTCACTGTCGTTTTCGTCATGCATGGACGAGACCCGCCTTTAAACTGCATAAGTTAGACGGCGCTCCATGACAGATGCCCATCGACGCGCCTCGCCATACGTTGCGCCATTCGCGGCAAAGCGCGATGCGCATCTGTTCTCGCCGGCTGGCGTCCCGGCTTGCGCCGACCGGGCGGTCGCATGGGGTGCATTGAACGATTACGTGTCGGTCATCTTATCAAAAGATGACTATGGGTTTCAATGTTCATACCGAACAAGTGATGTTCGCGTGCGGTCGGTGCGCTTCCCGCCTCATCGTCGGCGATGAACGGACATTATCGAACCCGAACGGCAAGCTGGTGGAAGTCGTATTTCAAACGCACGTCAGCGAGTACTGCTTTGCTTTACCCATTGTCACGGCCCCACGTGTTGCATGACGCCTTCCCGCAGCCCCTGTAACCGCTGCCGAGCTGACCTTCGCCGAATCTGGTACTTTTTGGTATCTGTGCCCGGATGCAGATCCGATCGTCTGATTTCATGCAACGTATGGAGCGAGAAATGGAAAGCAAAAGCGCGAGTGCTTCTGGCAAGTGCCCGGTGATGCATGGCAGCGCCACGTCGGCGGGGATGTCCAGCATGGATTGGTGGCCCAAGGCGCTGAACCTTGACATCCTGCATCAGCACGACAGCAAGACCAACCCGATGGGGGCATCGTTTCACTATCGGGACGCCGTCAAGACGCTCGATGTCGATGCGCTCAAAAAAGATCTCAAGGCCCTGATGACCGACAGTCAGGACTGGTGGCCGGCGGACTGGGGGCACTATGGCGGCCTGATGATCCGCATGGCCTGGCACTCGGCAGGCACGTATCGCATCGCCGACGGACGAGGCGGCGGCGGCACGGGCAACCAGCGATTCGCGCCGCTCAATTCCTGGCCGGACAATGCCAATCTCGACAAAGCCCGCCGTCTGCTGTGGCCGATCAAGAAGAAGTACGGCAACAAGCTGAGTTGGGCGGACCTGATCGTTCTCGCCGGCACGCTGGCTTACGAATCGATGGGGTTGAAGACCTTCGGCTTCGGTTTCGGACGTGAAGATATCTGGCATCCGGAAAAGGATATCTACTGGGGATCCGAAAAGGCGTGGCTCGCGCCCACCGACAACCCGAACAGCCGCTACTCCGGCGAACGTGATCTGGAAAACCCGCTGGCGGCAGTCATGATGGGGTTGATCTATGTGAACCCGGAGGGCGTCGATGGCAAGCCCGATCCGCTCAAGACCGCCCGTGACGTGCGCGAGACCTTCGCGCGCATGGCGATGAACGACGAGGAAACGGTCGCCCTGACCGCAGGGGGCCACACCGTTGGCAAGACGCATGGCAATGGCAACGCCGCCAATCTCGGCCCGGCGCCGGAAGGTGCGGATGTCGACGCGCAGGGGCTGGGCTGGATCAACGCGGTCAGCCGTGGTGTGGGGCGCGACACGGTCACCAGTGGCATCGAAGGGGCCTGGACCACGCACCCGACGACGTGGGACGGCGGCTATTTCGATATGCTTCTCGGCCATGAGTGGGCGTTGCAGAAGTCGCCCGCCGGCGCCTGGCAGTGGGAGCCGGTCGACATCAAGGAAGACGCCATGCCCGTGGATGTCGAAGATCCGTCGATCCGCCGCAAGCCGATCATGACCGACGCCGACATGGCCATGAAGATGGATCCGGCATACCGGAAAATCTCGGAACGGTTCCACCAGGATCAGGCGTATTTCTCGGAAGTCTTCGCTCGCGCATGGTTCAAGCTGACGCACCGCGACATGGGCCCGAAGTCCCGCTACCTCGGCCCGGATGTGCCGAAGGAGGACTTGATCTGGCAAGACCCGGTTCCCGCGGGCCGCAAGGATTACGACGTGGCTGCGGTAAAGGCAAAAATCGTCGCCAGCGGCCTCGGCATCGCCGATCTGGTGGCGACGGCGTGGGACAGCGCGCGCACCTTCCGAGGTTCCGACAAGCGCGGCGGTGCCAACGGCGCACGCATCCGTCTGGCGCCGCAGAAGGATTGGGAAGGCAACGAGCCGGTGCGTCTGGCCAGCGTGTTGGCCGTGCTGGAGAAGATCGCGGCCGAGACGGGCGCCAGCGTGGCCGATGTGATCGTGCTGGCCGGTAACGTGGGCGTCGAGCAAGCGATCAAGGCCGCCGGTTTCGATGTCGCCGTTCCGTTTGCCCCGGGGCGGGGCGATGCCACGTCTGCGCAAACGGATGCGGAGTCGTTCGATGCTCTGGAGCCTGTCGCGGATGGCTTCCGCAACTGGCAGAAGCAGGCGTACGTGGTGAGCCCGGAGGAACTGCTGCTCGATCGGGTCCAGTTGATGCGGCTAACGGCCTGCGAAATGACCGCCTTGTTGGGGGGCATGCGCGTGCTTGGCACCAACCACGGGGGCACTCGGCATGGCGTGTTGACGAACCGCGTTGGCGCATTGACGAATGATTTCTTCGTCAATCTGACCGACATGGCGAACATCTGGAAGCCCGCGGGCAACAATCTGTACGAAATCCGCGATCGCAAGTCCGGTGACGTGAAATGGACGGCCACGCGTGTCGATCTGGTCTTCGGCTCGAACTCGGTGCTGCGGGCCTATGCGGAGGTCTACGCACAGGACGACAATAAAGAGAAGTTCGTGCAGGACTTCGTCGCCGCCTGGACGAAGGTCATGAACGCCGATCGGTTCGACTTGGCGTAATTTACGATGGGGTATCCCCCGCAGCGCGAACGCCGCTGCGGGGACTGTCTCGGTCGTCGATGACAGCACAGACCGAAGCAGGGCGAGACGCGGTCTTCGCAAGTCCGCCGCATTACACTCCTACCGATGCGCCCAAATCCACCACCACCTCACGACCGAAACCGCCTCACTTCGTACTTTTGGAGTGGCGACGCCATCCGCAGCCGGTGCGTGAGCGACGTTGTGCTGTCGGGCACTGTCGACGTGCCTGAGCTGCCAACGCGCCTGCTCGCCGATTGGACGCGGGAGTTATCGTTGCGCATGACGCTGGGCGCCGGGGATGTCGATGTGATGCCGCTGGCGCGCGCGCGGGCGCGCTGGCCGAACTACTCGCACTATGTGCAGGCCGCGTCCGATTGGACGAACACGCTTGGCTTGCCCGGGCAGCTCGCGTCGAAGGATGTCGCGCTCATGGCCTGCCGTGGTGCGAGGTATCACCACGACGGAGAACAATACGGTGGCGCGGCCTTCTGCAATTTGTTCCTGAGCGAATGCAAGGGGCAGGACGTTCATTTCCCCGGATTGGGCCTTCGCATTCCTTTGACCCGGGGGACGGTGCTGATATTCGACACCTGCCAGCCGCACGGGGTGATTCAACGCGGCAGCCACGCCTTCGATGCGGACGACTTCCCCGTAGATCAAGATGGCGCGCAGGTATTCCTGACCTGGGAGCTTCCGATCGAGGATCCCCAAGTCGCGCAAGCGCTCAATGTCGCCTTCGACGTCGACCCATCGGGTCCGATGACGGTGAATGACGAGCAGGTGCAGCGCAATGGCGACAGGGTCGAGGTCTGCCCGGAATCAGGTCATTGGCGCCGGGCGGACGTATCGGGTCGCGCGTTGAGCGACGGCGTTTGACGGTGGCGATGGCGTCGGCTGCCGCGCGCTAGCGCCAGCGCTGCCTACAGCGGCACGTCTTCGATCAAGGCCAGACGCACTGCGCGAATGCGTCGATCGACGAAATAGCCACCGCCTTCCGTGTATCGCAGATACAGCCGTGCGCACGACGCGCATTCCCACACGCTGCAGCGGTTGTAAGGGAAGTAGCGCGGGGCGATCGGCGCATCGTCCGCCCAGTACGTCGTCTTGCCCGGCAGGTATTCGGCAACGGTCGGTTCCGGAGCGTCTTCCACGAGCAAGGTGCCGATCTCCCGCAATTGCGTTTCGTCGAGGGAAACCGGCTGGGATTGCCAGCCGTCGAGCGGCGTTTTCGTGCACGCACACGGACCGGGCGTCTTGGCTTGCGCGCGTCGTGCAAGATCGATCAGGGCTGCGGTGTCCAGAGGGGCGGGCATGGTGGGTAATGTCGTGTCGATGAGGCGGCAAACGCGCCATCATGCGCGCGTTTGCCTGGGTTCGGCAAGCTGTCAGCCGTTCATCATTCGGTCACGCTGGCCAGCGACCCACGAGCGGTCGAAGCATCCTTGCGCAATCGATTTCAGCGCCGCCGCTTCCTTGGCCGCCTGCTTGCGAGCGCCCTCGATGACGGCTTCAACATCCGCAGGCGCGATCGCGAGCACGCCGTCCTCGTCGCCGACGACGATGTCGCCCGGATGCACCACCATCCCGCCGACAGTCACGGGCACGTTGATCTCGCCCGGTCCGTTCTTGTATGGGCCACGATGCGTCACGCCGTGTGCGTAAACCGGGAAATCGCGCTGGCGCAGAGCGCCGACATCGCGGATCGCGCCGTCGATCACGAGACCTTGCACGCCAAGGCTTTCCGCGAAGCTCGCCATGATGTCGCCCATCAGCGCCTGTGTGAGTTCCCCGGCGCCGTCGATCACGAGTACGTCGCCAGGCCGGCAGTAGTCAAACGCGCGATGGATCGCGAGATTATCGCCACCGCGCGTGCGCACGGTAACCGCCGTGCCAGCCATCGGCTTCGGTCGATGAAATGGGCGCAGGCGGGTCGTGCCGCTCACGCGGGCCATGTTGTCGCTCAATAGCGATACGGCGAGTTCGCGCAAGGCGACGAGCGTCGAGGGGCTCGCCTGGGCCGCCGAGTCATATTCGCGCCATCCGGCCATATTCATATCGTTGCTCCTTCGGTTGATCGTTGTCGTTCGAGCTGCGCGGATAGGCGCCCGTACACTGCACGCGCGTTGCCTTCGAAAATGCGCCGGCGGTCCGCGTCGCTGAGCCATTCGATGGCATCGATATATCTGCGCGTGTCGTCGAAGTAATGGCCGGTTTCCGGATCGATCCCCTGCACCGCGCCGATCGTCTCCGACGCGAACAGAATATTCTTCGCCGGAATGACCTTGGCGAGCAGTTCGGCGCCCGGCTGATGGTAGACACATGTATCGAAGAAGACATTGTTCAGCAGGTGCTCGGTGAGCAGCGGCCGATTCATTTCCTGCGCGAGCCCGCGATAACGTCCCCAGTGATACGGCACCGCGCCGCCGCCGTGCGGAATGATCAACTTGAGCGTCGGGAAATCGGCAAACAGGTCGGCGCTCAGCAACTGCATGAACGCCGAGGTGTCGCCGTTGATGTAATGGGCGCCGGTTGCATGGAAGTTGGGATTGCACGACGACGAGACGTGAATCATCGCCGGTACGTCGAGTTCAACCAGTGCTTCGTAGAGCGGGTACCACGAGCGGTGGCTCAACGGCGGCCCGGACCAGTGTCCACCTGACGGATCGGGATTCAGATTGCAACCGATAAAGCCCAAGTCCTCTACGCATCGCCGCAACTCGGCGATGCAGTTTTCCGGTGCTACGCCCGGCGCCTGCGGCAGCTGGCAGACGCCGACGAAGTTGCGCGGAAAAAGCTCGCACACGCGATGTACGAGGTCGTTGCATGCCGCCGACCAGACCGCGTTGGCTTGCGCTGAAGCCTGGTGGTGGCCCATGCTGGCAGCGCGCGGGGAGAAGATCGTAAGATCGGTGCCGCGCTCGCGCTGGATGCGCAATTGACCGCGTTCGATGCTCTCGCGAATTTCGTCGTCGGAAATGTTGGGGCGAGGGGGGGGCGCAACGCCGTCGTTCAGCGCTGCGATCTGCTGCGCGCGCCATGTTTCGTGTTGCGGGGGCGAGGTCGTATAGTGACCGTGACAATCAATGATCATGCGTGACTTCCGTAACGTTGTGTGCGGGATTCAGGTGCGGGCGGCGGAATCCGCCGTGGACAGCGAAGCGTCTTCGTCGTCGGCCGGCTTCACTCGCATCACAAGCGCGATCACTGTCGCCATGACGAGGAACGCCGCGATTGTCAGCAGCGCGAACTTGAAGTTGCCCGTCGCGCTGCGCACGAGCCCGATGCTCCACGGTCCGACCAGCCCACCGAACTGCGCGATCGTGTTGATGAGCGCAATAGTCGCCGCGCCCGCCGCGCCGGTCCTGAACGAGGATGCGAGGCTCCAGAACAGCGGATTGCCGGCGTAGATGAAAAGGCCCGTTACGCACAGCAGTATGTAGGCGATGACGGGATTCGGCGCATAAGCACTGCCCGCGATGGCGACGGCGCTCATGCCATAGACGAAGGCCAGATGTTTTTTGCGGTCGCCGGTGCGGTCCGAGCTGCGGCTGATGATGAACGTGCCCAGCACGCCCAGCAGCGGCGGCACGGCCGAGAGAAAGCCAACCTCGATATTGCTCAGATGACCAAGACTCTTGACGATCTGAGGCAGCCAAAGAAAGAGACCGTAGATGCCGACCAGTGCGCATCCGAACAGACAGGCAAGGCTCCATACGCGAATGTCGCTCGCTACGCGCAGCAGCGGGAAATGGGCGTTGCCGCCGACTGTTTCGCGTTCGGCCGCCAGCGTCGTTTCGAGCCATTGCTTCTCGTCATCGGCGAGCCAGTCGGCGTCGGCCGGGCGCTCGGTCATGATACGCAGGGTGACGAGGCCCAGCAGCATCGCCGGAATGCCTTCGAGGATGAACATCCACTGCCATCCCTGCAGGCCCAGAACGCCATTGGCATAGGTCATCAGCGCGGTTGAGATGGGGCCGCCCAGCACTGCGGAAAACGATCCCGCGATGATGTAGCCACCCACCGCGCGGGCCCGGTAGCGCAACGGAAACCATTTGGTCAGGTACACCGCCACGCCGGGCAGGAAGCCCGCTTCCATCACGCCGAGCAAAAAGCGCAACGCGTAGAAGCTCTTGTCGTCGAAGACGAAGGCCGTTGCGGCCGCTACCGCACCCCATGTGAGCAAGATGCGCGCGATCCAGCGGCGCGCGCCCACGCGATGCAGCAGCAGGTTGCTCGGCACCTCCAGGAGCATGTAGCCGACGAAGAATATGCTGCCTGCGAAGCCGAACACGGCGGGCGAAAAGCCGAGCGCCTTGTTCATGTCGAGCGCCGCGAAGCCGATGTTGATGCGATCGAGGTAGTTGAAGAACATCATCGCGAAGAGCATGGGCATGAGTCGCCCGTACACCTTTCGCATGGTTGCCGCTTCGTTGAATGGGGTCATGCCGTCTCCACGTTCTTTATGTCGGATCGCGAGGGCTCTGTGGCCCTGCGTTACAAACGGCCTATGCCGTCAGCGTGCCCGAACCCGTGCCGCGCCTGTTAAGGCGAGCCGGTTCGGATCACGAAAACCGATGATAAGAAGCGCGGTGTTCCGCGTCCAAGACGCGTTGCTTATGTTTCTATAAGCCTTTTCTTATAGTGTGCGTTCTTGAGTGGCGCGGGAAGGCAGCCGAGGAAGGCGCGCAGATGCGCTGAGTCATCGTCGGCGCGGAATGTTGCAGCCAGCGTTGACCATTGAGACGCGCCTGGGTTCGCGAGATGGCGAAAAACGACGTCCGCGCGGCCATGCCGCGCCACGGACTCACCGACAAATGTCACGCCGAGTCCCGCCGCCACGAGCGCGATGGCGGTCTGGATTTCGTAGGCTTGATGAGCGACGAACGGCGTCACGCCCGCGTCGCGATACAAGGACTGCACAGTGCGCTTGAACTGCGCGTTCTGGTGCTTCGGATACAGGATGAGCGGTGTGTCTTCGAGTTCTGAAATGCAAACCTTCTTCTTCCCCGCCAGCGGATGATCCGGTGAAAGCACTGCCACGATATGTTCGCGCAGCAGCGGATACGTCACGCAGCCGGGGATGTCGAGCGGTTGACGTCCGATGCCGACGTGAATGCGCATGTCGCGCAACGCATCGGCCTGCTCGTCGGTCAACATCTCGAAGAGCTTCAGTTCGATCTGTGGGTAAGCCCGATGGAATGCCTTCAGCGCGGGCGGCAGGATGCTGTACATCGCAGATCGCGTGAAGCCGATGGACAACCAGCCACGTCGTCCTACGCCAATTTCCTGCGCACCGAGGCTCGCCTGCTCCCATGAGCCGAGAATCTGGCGTGCCTCGGTGCAGAGATAGTGGCCCGCTTCGGTGAGTCGAAGCGGCCGCCTTGCGCGGTCGACGAGTTGCGTGCCAAGCCGCTCTTCCAGCAGTCGTATCTGCTGACTCAGTGCGGGTTGCGCGATATGCAAGCGCTCCGCCGCGCGGCTGAAGTTCAGCTCCTCGGCAAGAATGACGAAACACTGCAAGGACCTGAAATTCATGTCAACTTTCCTAACGTCCGGTGAGTCGCGCGCATCAGGCGATTGGATAATGCGCTGCTCACGTACTCTCTCGATCGATGATCGTGAACCCTGTATCGACACGCAGCGTTTCGTTGAATGGCGGGTTCCCGTCCAGTCGCTGCAGCAGGGCCTCGGCGGCAAGGCGTCCGATCATCGCCCCGTCGATGCGGACCGTCGACAACGACGGATGGACGTGCGCGGCGGTGCTCAGATCGCCGAAACCCATCACCGCCACCTGCTGGGGAATGCCGATGCCGCGACTCGCCGCCTCGGCGAGAATGCCCTGCGCCAGCATGTCAGTGCTGCAAACAATCACGTCCGGCAATCCTTTGTCGAGCAAGCGTATAAAGCCTTCGCGCCCCGCTTGCAGTGTCGCCGGCGCGGGCAGGACTTCCAACGGCACATCGTCCATTCCGTGCTCCCTCAACGCCTCCACGATGCTGAAGCTACGTCGCATCCCGCGCGGATCGTCGGCCGACATCAGGGCAAACCGCCGATACGATTTCCTCAGCAGATGGTCGACCACCGCGCGCCCGACGGCTTCGTGCGAGAAACCGACCAGCATGTCGATGGGGTCGTCGGCCAGGTCCCAGACTTCCACGATCGGCACGTTTGTCTTGAGCAACCGCTCGCGCGTGACGCTGGAATGGTCGGTGCCGGTCAGGACGATCGCATCCGGTCGCCGGCCGAGCAAGGTGTGCACGAGTTGCTCTTCACGCTCCCGACGGTAGTCGGTCAGCCCCAGCAGCGTTTCATAGCCCGACGCGGCCAGCGTCGACATCATCGTCTGCACCAGTTCCGTGAAGATCGATGTCGCAATCGTCGGCAACAGCAACGCCACGAGGTGGCTCCGGTTCGTGGCAAGCGCGCCCGCCAGCAGGTTTGGCACGTAGCCGGTCACGCGAACGGCGTCGAGCACCCGTTGCCGCGTTGCTTCGCGCACGAGTTCCGGTCGCTTCAGCGTGCGTGACACCGTCATTGCCGTAACGCCGGCCAGGCGTGCAACGTCTTCCAACGTCACGTTGTCGTTCGTCTGAGGCGGCCGACTGGCGGACGGCCTGTAGTGCTCTTCCATCGCGGCTCCCTGTGTTCATCCATTCTATCGATAAGAGAACGTGATTAGAGGACTCAATGACATACGACGTCGTATGTATAAATCCCGGGAAAACCCGGATTTTCGGACTGTTTGCGCTAACATATGCTTCCAACACATAGGACATCACACAACATTTCGGAGACGATGATGGAAAATGGCGTAACGCGGGCAGCCCTTGCTCGGGATGAGGCGCTTGGCACGGCGGCCGCGACGGCCGGCGGCGTCGATGGCCGTTATGCGGGGCAAAGCAAGGCGCGCTACCTGGTCGTTTTCATGCTTTTCCTGATCACGACGGTCAACTACGCCGATCGCGGAACGCTCTCTATTACGGGCACGGCCATACAGCACCAACTGGGCATTTCGCCGGTCGCGATGGGCTACCTGTTCTCGTCGTTCGCATGGGCCTATGTTGCCGCGCAGATTCCCGGTGGCTGGCTGCTCGATCGCTTCGGTACCAAGCGGGTCTACGCCTGCAGTATCTTCTTTTGGTCGCTGGTGACGGCGCTGCAGGGCCTGGTCGCGGGCTTGCCGATCGCGATGGCGGTCATCACGCTGTTCGCGCTGCGCTTTCTCGTGGGGGCGGCCGAGGCGCCGGCATTCCCGGGCAATTCGCGCATGACCGCCACGTGGTTCCCGACGGCCGAGCGCGGCACGGCGTCGGCCATCTTCAATTCGTCGCAGTATTTCGCCGCCGTGCTGTTCACGCCGCTCATGGGCTGGATTACGCATGCGTACGGTTGGCAGTACGTGTTCTATGTGATGGGCGCGCTGGGCATCGTGCTTACCGGCGTCTGGCTGAAGACCATCTATGCGCCGCGCCAGCATCCGCTCGCGAACGACGCGGAAGTCCGCTTCATTGCCGATCACGGCGCCATGATCGACCTCGAAGACAAACAAATCGTCGCGCAGCGTCGCGCCGCGACGGGGGGTTCGAACGACGGGATGCAGGGGCGCAAGATTTTCAGGCAACTGCTCAAGAGCCGCATGATGCTTGGCGTGTTCATCGCGCAATATTGCATCACGACGCTCACCTATTTCTTCCTGACCTGGTTCCCGATCTACCTCGTGCAGGAGCGCCATATGTCGATCCTGAAGGCGGGCTTCGTGTCGTCGATCCCGGCGATCGCCGGCTTCCTTGGCGGCTTGCTCGGCGGCGTGGTGTCCGACCGGATGATGAAGCATGGCTTCTCGACGTCGACCGCGCGCAAGGTGCCCATCGTCGTCGGGCTGCTGCTGTCGACTTGCATGATCGCCTGCAACTACGTGGACAACCAATGGGTCGTGGTCGGCATCATGGCGGCGGCGTTCTTCGGCAAGGGCATCGGCGCGCTGGGCTGGGCCGTTGTGTCGGATACGGCGCCGAAGCAAGCCAGTGGACTGTGCGCGGGCCTCTTCAATACGTTCGGTAACACGGCAGGTATCACGACGCCGATCGTGATCGGTTATCTCGTGCAGGACACGGGGTCGTTCGCGGCGGCACTGGTCTTCGTGAGCGCCAATGCGCTGATCGCGATCGTGTGCTATCTGTTCGTCGTGGGCAAGATCGAGCGCTTCGAACTGGCGGCGTAACACGTACCTGGCTACCGGACCCATCGCAAGGAGATTCGATTGCATACGTCCCGCGGATTGCACGAGCAAGGTTCGCTCATCGAGCCCGCGTCGTCGAGCGGCATGGCGACGGCGGACGCCTTCGCCGGTGCGCAGCCGCTCGGCGGGTCGCCCGATGCACATCGGGTGGCATTCCAGCCGAGCACGCGTTACCCGGACGTCGCCATCGAAATTCTCGATCCGAGCTTCGCGAAATACCGGCTCTACAGCAGCGCGGTCGAGCAGTTGGGGACCGGAATGCGCTGGGCCGAAGGCCCCGTGTACTTCCCCGCAGCACGCTACCTCGTCTTGAGCGACATTCCCAACAATCGCATGATGCGCTATGACGAAGTGACGGGGCATTGGGGGGTCTTTCGCCAGCCGTCGAATCAGAGCAACGGGAACACCCGAGACCGGCAAGGGCGACTCGTCACGTGCGAGCATCTCACGCGGCGCGTCACGCGTACGGAGCACAGCGGCAAGATCACGGTGCTCGCGCAAGGCTATCAGGGCAAGCGCCTGAACTCGCCAAACGATGTCGTCTGCCAGTCGAACGGCGCCATCTGGTTTACCGATCCGCCCTTCGGCATCGCAGGGCATTGGGAAGGCGAGAAGGCGACGCCCGAGCTGCCGCCATCGGTCTATCGTCTTTCGCCGGACGGTGAGTTGCAGGCGATGATCACTGACCTCGCCGGGCCGAACGGCCTGGCGTTCTCACCAGACGAGTCGAAGCTCTATGTGATCGATAGCCGGGCCACGCCGAGCCGCGTGCTGTGGCAATACGATGTCGGCGCAAACGGCGTCACGCTGTCGAACAAGTCGAAGCTTTTCGATGCGCACGGCGCCGGGGCGCTCGACGGCTTCACGGTCGATACGGATGGCAACCTGTGGTGCGGCTGGGGCTCGGACGGACGCGCCGGTGTCAGTTCCGCCGACCTCGACGGGGTGAAGGTCTTCAACGCGAACGGCCAGCCGATCGGTTTTATCCGATTGCCGGAACGCTGCGCGAACCTGACGTTCGGCGGCCCGAAGAACAACCGGCTGTATATGGCAAGTTCGCATTCGCTTTATTCGCTTTACGTGGAAGCCGAGGGCGCCGTCTGATCGTCACGACGCCCGCCTGCTTCCCTCAACTACTGGTACTTCGTTTATGTCCACGACCCTCACTCGCGCCAACGCCACACCCACCGTCACCGAACTGCGCGTCATTCCCGTCGCCGGGCGCGACAGCATGCTGATGAATCTTTCGGGCGCGCACGGCCCGTTCTTCACGCGCAACATCGTGATCCTGACCGACAGCGCGGGGAACACGGGCGTTGGGGAAGTGCCCGGCGGCGAAACCATCCGCAAGACGATCGACGATGCGCGTGCCTACGTCGTCGGGCAATCGGTCGGCAATCTGCAAGCGATCCTGAACCGCGTGCGGACCGCGTTCGCCGATCGCGACGCGGGTGGTCGCGGTCTGCAGACCTTCGACCTGCGCACCACGATCCACGCGGTCACGGCGCTCGAAGCGGCGCTGCTCGACCTGCTCGGCCAGCACCTTGGCGTGCCGGTCGCCGCCTTGCTCGGCGAAGGCCAGCAACGCGACGAGGTGGAGATGCTCGGCTACCTGTTCTACGTGGGCGATCGCAACAAGACCGATCTACCGTATGCCTCGGGCGCGCAAGGGCGCGACGACTGGGAGCGTCTGCGCACGGAAGTCGCACTGACGCCGGAAGCGGTTGTGCGTCTCGCACAAGCCGCGAAGGCGCGCTATGGCTTCAACGATTTCAAGCTCAAGGGCGGCGTGCTCTCAGGCGACGCGGAAATGGAAGCGGCCACCGCGCTCGCGGAGTGCTTCCCGGAAGCGCGCGTGACGCTCGACCCGAACGGCGCCTGGTCGCTTGCCGAAGCGATCCGCCTGTGCCGTGACAAGCACGACGTTCTCGCCTACGCGGAAGACCCGTGTGGCGCGGAGAACGGCTATTCGGGCCGCGAAGTGATGGCCGAGTTCCGTCGTGCGACCGGCCTGCCGACCGCGACCAACATGATCGCGACCGACTGGCGTCAGATGGGCCACGCGATTCAACTGCAATCCGTCGATATTCCGCTGGCCGACCCGCATTTCTGGACGATGCAGGGCTCGGTGCGTGTTGCGCAGATGTGCAACGACTGGGGCCTCACATGGGGCTCGCACTCGAACAATCACTTCGACGTGTCGCTGGCCATGTTCACGCACGTTGCCGCCGCCGCGCCCGGCAAGATCACCGCGATCGACACGCACTGGATCTGGCAGGACGGCCAGCGCCTCACGCGCGATCCGTTGCAGATCGTCGGTGGCAAAGTGAAGGTGCCGGAAGTGCCGGGCCTCGGCGTAGAACTCGATATGGACGAAGTCGAGAAGGCGCACGCGCTGTATCAGCAACATGGCCTCGGTGCCCGCGACGACGGGGTCGCGATGCAGTACCTGATTCCGAACTGGACATTCGACAACAAGCGTCCGTGCCTCGTGCGCTGAGGCGCCTCGCTCGAGCATCGGTGGAAAACATCGGAGGCTGGTAAAATGCGCGTCCCATGTGGAACATCATTTTATGAAGTCTCAAACACTTCGGGAGCAGTGGCTCCCGAATCTCCCCGGTAACGTACTTGCCGGTCTGACCACGGCGTTCGCGCTAGTGCCCGAGTGCATCGCCTTCGCGCTGGTCGCTCAAGTCAATCCACTCATGGGCCTCTACGGGGCGTTCATCGTCTGCGCGCTCACCGCCATCTTCGGCGGTCGTCCCGGCATGATCTCGGGGGCCGCCGGATCGATGGCGGTGGTCATCGTCGCACTCGTCGTCCAACACGGCGTGCAATACCTGCTGGCGACCGTCGTCCTGGGCGGCGTGCTTATGATGCTCTTCGGCCTGTTGCGTCTCGGCAAGCTGATTCGCATGGTGCCGCACCCGGTGATGATCGGTTTCGTGAATGGGCTCGCGATTATCATCGCCATGGCGCAACTGGAACATTTCAAGCGCGCCACGCCGCAAGGCGACGTCTGGCTGCAAGGCACACCACTGGCAATCATGTGCGCGCTGGTTGCGCTCACGATGCTGATCGTCTATGGGCTGCCGCGCCTCACGAAGGCCGTGCCGCCCGCGCTCGTCGCCATCGTTGGCGTCGGGCTCTTCAGCCAAGGACTGCATCTGCCCACGCGTACGCTCGGCGACATGGCGCACATTGCCGGGGCGCTCCCGTCGCTCCATCTGCCGCAAGTGCCTTTCGATCTGGAGACGTTGCGGATCGTCTTCCCCTACGCATCGCTCATGGCGATGGTCGGTTTGCTGGAGACGCTGCTCACCTTCAATCTCACCGACGAGATCACGCAAACGCGCGGCCATCCGAATCGAGAATGCCTCGCGCTCGGCGTGTCGAATGTCGTATCTGGAATGTTCGGGGGCATGGGCGGTTGCGCCATGATCGGCCAGACCATGATTAACCTGAGTTCGGGCGGACGCAGCCGCGTCTCGGGGGCGACGGCTGGCATCATGATCCTGCTGTTCGTGCTTTGCCTGTCGCCGCTCATCGAGCGCATTCCGCTGGCGGCGCTCGTCGGGGTGATGTTCGTCGTCGCCCAGCAGACGTTCGCCTGGGGCTCACTTCGCGTACTCGGCAAAGTGCCTCGCAACGACGCCCTCGTGATCGTTGCGGTGACGGTCATCACCGTGTTCACGGATCTGGCCGTCGCGGTGATGTGCGGCATTGTTATCGCCGCACTCAACTTCGCCTGGCAGCATGCCCGCGACATTCGTGCCGACGTGCAAGAGAACGGCGACGACGCCCGTACCTATGTGCTTCATGGCACGCTGTTCTTTGCGTCGACCGCCAATTTCCAGGATCTGTTCCAGCCGTCGTCGGATGGCCGCCGGATCGTTGTGGATTGCCGGTATCTGCACGTGGCGGATCACTCGGCCATCGTGGCGTTCGAGACGCTCAGGGAGCGTTATCGAACGTCGGGTCGAAACGTGCGCTTCGTCAACCTTTCGTCGCGCAATCAACGCCTGCTGGAACGAGCAGGTGTGAGCCCCGTCGAGGCCTGAGGCACGTTTGCGGGCTATGGTCGTCTCGCGTTACTTGAACGTGTGCAGGTAGGCCAGCAAGTCGGCCACCTTGCGCTCGTTGCCGATGCCCCAGAAGCGCATCTTCGTTCCCGGCACGGTCTTGCCCGGATTGGCAACGAAAGTGGCGAGCGTCTTGTCGTCCCACACAATGCCGGACTGCTTCATCGACGTCGAGTAATCGTAGTCCGGCAGGCTGCCCGCGCGGCGGTTGACGAGACCGTTGAGTTGCGGGCCGAAGCCCGACGTCGCCATGGGGCCGACCGCATGGCACGACGCACAGCGTGCCGCGAACATTGCCTTGCCGGCTTCCACGTCGCCAGCGGCCATGGCGGGCGACGCGAGCGCGCTCAGCGCGCCGAGTAGCGCGAGCGTTGGCGCAATGCGGCTTCGGCGGGCCACAAGTGGCAGTGGCGGGCGTGGCGGGCGTGGTGGGAGTGGCGCGAGTCGTACGACACGCAGGACAGCGAAGATCGGGAAAGCGGAGCGGGCAGTCATCGGAGGGCGTGCAGCCGGGGAACGGGTCGAAGGCAAGCCGCTAACTTACCGCGTTCCCTCCGGCGCGACCAGCGATTCCCGTGCGAAGGCGGTGCGACATCGTGTCGCGGCCGTCGACGCCAGGGCATCGACGGCCATTCGCCGCAGGCGGCAGCGGTCTTACGCCGCGCCCTTGATCACGCTCTCCGGCAGATCGCGACCGTGGTACTTCTTGTAGATCGCGTTGAGCTTGCCGTTCTTGAGATTGGTCTTCACCCAATTGTTGATCCAATCCTTAAGCGCCGGCTGATTCTTGTTGAGCGCGATGCCCAGATTGAATTCCGTCTGCGCAAACTTCAGTTCGAGGTTCTTGTCCGGGGCGCGCTTCTGCATCTCGCCGAGGTTCGACGGCGTGCTCGAGAAGATGTCGATCTGACCGGTCACCATCGACGTGATGAGCGTCGCGTCGTCTTCGTAGCGCACGATCTGCGCGCCCTTGGCGTGTTGTGTGGTGAGCGTGTCGTTGACGGTCGCGCGCGTGAGGCCGATACGCTTGCCGTTCAGGTCGTCATAGCCCTTGATGACCATGCTCTTGGGGCCGCCGACGATGATCGAGATGACCGCGTACGGCATCGAAAAATCGATCACCTTCTCACGCTCCGGCGAGATCGCGAGATCGGCCACCACGATATCGGCGCGGTTCGACTGCAGCGTGGGGATGCGTGCGGCGTTCGTCACGGACACAATGTCGAGCTTCACCCCCAGATCCTGTGCCAGCAGCTTGGCCGTTTCGACGTCCGAGCCCACCGGTTGCAGGTTCGCGTCGGCATACGAGTACAGCGGCGTGCCCATGGCGATGGCGACGCGGATCTTGCCTGCCTTCTTGATATCGTCGAGCTGGTCGGCGAGGGCAGCGTGCGCCAAGGCGCCGAGCAGAGCGGCGGCGCAAGCTTGGGTGAGGAACGTCTTGAGTTTCATGCGGGTGTCTCCTTGGAATAATGGATTGTCTTGCGTGGCCGGACTACAGGCCGTTGGCGAGGAACGCCCGCAGTTCGGGCGTTTGCGGGTTGTCGAGCATGTCGCCCGGACCGACTTCCCACACCTTGCCCTGATGCATGTAGATGATCTGGTCGGCGACGCGCTTGGCGAATGCCATTTCGTGCGTGACGAGCACCATCGTCATGCCGTTCGCCGCGAGGTCTTCCATGACGCGCAGCACCTCGCCCGTGAGCTGCGGGTCGAGCGCCGACGTCACTTCGTCGAACAGCATGACCTTCGGCGACATGGCGAGCGAGCGCGCAATGGCCACGCGCTGCTGCTGGCCGCCCGAGAGTTGCTCGGGGTAACTCTCGGCTTTGTCGGAGAGTCCCACCTGATCGAGCACGCGCTTGGCCACGTCTTGCGCTTCGCTGCGCGCCATGCGCTTGACGTGCCGCAGCGCGAGCATGATGTTCTCGCGCACGTTCAGGTGCGGGAATAGGTTGTAGCTCTGGAAGACGATGCCGACTTCGCGGCGCAATTGATGCAGGTCGATGTGCGGATCTTCCACGCGAATGCCGCACACTTCGATGGAGCCTTCGTCGATGGTCTCCAGACGATCGATGCAGCGCAGGGCCGTACTCTTGCCCGAGCCGCTGGCGCCGATGACCGCCACCATCTGTCCGCGTTCCACTTCGAACGACACGCCCTTGAGCACCGGGTTGTCGCCGAAGCGCTTGTGAATCTGGTTGACCTTAACGATTGCCGACATTGAGCTTGTCCTCCAGTGATGCGCTCCAGCGCGAGAGCGGGTAGCACAGCACGAAATAAAACATCCCGACCAGCGAGAACACGAGGAAGGGTTGGAAAATCGAGTTGTTGATGATCTGTCCGGCGCGCGTCAGCTCCACGAAGCCGATCACCGACGCGAGCGACGTCATCTTGATGATCTGCACCAGGAAGCCGATGGTCGGCGGCAGCGACAGGCGCACCGCCTGCGGAATGATCACCAGGCGCAGCGTCTGCCAGCGCGAGAGCGACAGGCACTCCGCGGCTTCCCACTGCGCTCGCGGCATCGCCTCTACGCAGCCGCGCCAGATGTCGCCAAGGTAGGCGCTGGTGTACACCATCAATGCCAGCGCGGCCGCCACGATGGCAGGTAACTCGAAGCCATACACCGACAGGCCGAAGTAGACGATGAACAGGAGAATCAGCAGCGGAATGCCCTGAATCGCCTCGATGAACACTTGCGCAGGCAAGCGCAGCCACCGGCGCGGCGAGATGCGTCCGAGCATCACGATAAAGCCGCCCGCGCTGCCGAGGACGAATGCGATGAGCGAGAGCACCAGCGTCCAGCCGATGGACTGCACCAGATAGTTGAAATAGGTCCAGGAAAAATTGCCCATCATGAGGCGCTCCGTTGCGCGGCATTGGTGCCGGATTGGCCTGCCGCGCCGGGCGTGCCGGCGTTGCCCGGGGCGTTCAGGCCGGTGACGCGCGACGCGGCCGCGCGACGGCGTGCCGCCTGAGCGGTCTGCGCGGCGGCGCGTCGCACGATGCGGCGGCGCTTGAAGAAGTACTCGCCGGCGGCCCACGCCACGAGCTTGACCAGCAGCGAGAGGCACAGGTAGAGGGCGGCCACGACGATATAGGTTTCGAGCGAGCGGAACGTGTCCGACTGCACGGTATTCGCCACGGCCGTCAGTTCCTCGGCGGAAATCTGCGACGCCATGGCCGAGGCCTGCATCATCAAAATGAACTGGGTGGTGAGCGCGGGATAGACCTTTTCGATGGACGGTTGCAGCATGACGTGCCACGCGATGCGCCATTTCGGCAGCCCCAGGCACTCGGCGGCCTCGATCTGACCGCGCGGCACCGATTCGAGCCCCGCGCGAATGATCTCCGCCGCGTACGCGCCGATGTTGATCACCATCGCAATGACCGACGCGGCGAACGTCGGCATGTGCACGCCTACGCTGGCCAGGCCGAAATACAGTAGAAAGATCTGGACGAGGAACGGTGTGTTGCGCACCGCTTCGATATAGATGCCGCACAGGCGGGAGAGCCAGCGGTGGCGGCTGCGCTTGGCAAAGGCCACGAGCGTGCCGACGACGGTGCCGAGGACAACCGAAATCACTGTCATCTTCAGCGTGAGCCACGCGCCATCCAGGAACACCGGCCAGTAGGGGAGCAGCGGGGCGAAATTCAACGAGAAATGCATGGCAAGCGCCTGTCTCCGGTGACGTTCGGGGCCGACGCGCCAGTCAGTCCATTGCGGTCACGACACCCGCAATTACTGTGGTGGGTCTTTCTTGTACGTCGTCATATAAGTGGTGCGATTTTGCGCATCGCGGCGCGACGTTGTCAATAGCGAAGGATTGGGGGGATACCCTTGGCTGTCGCCTTGTCGGGGCAAGGATTAAGGGAATTCTGGCCCATGGGGTAAGCGGCCGCACGCTGCGTGAGGCGGCCTCAACGACGGGTTGATGACGACGGATTTTGTCTGCGTGTCATCGTATCTCTTGCCCTCGGGGGGGGGGCGTCGGACAGTTCGGCAGTAGGGAAGCGCCGGGCGCGGCGACGCGGTTCCTGGTTCTATAATCGCGCTTTACCATTCCGTCCGTGCCAATCAAGGCGAAATCCGATGACGCTGTCCGCGACCGCCCTCGACGAACTCGACCGTAACCTGCTTGCCCTGCTGCGGGTCAATGCGCGCGAGAGCACGGCCAATCTGGCGCGCCGTCTCGGCGTGGCGCGTACGACCGTGGTGGCCCGCCTGGCACGGCTTGAGCAGGCGGGCGTGATCGCCGGCTATACGGTACGACTCGGGCAGGACGCCGCCGGAGGCGGGTTGCAGGCCTGTGTCGGCATCAGCGTGCAACCGCGCTCCGGGCGCGACGTGTTGCGGCGCCTGAACAAGATGCCCGAGATTCACCTGCTGTGCACCGTCAGCGGCGAGTTCGATTACGTGGCATGGCTGCACGCGGCGTCGGCAGACCAGCTCGACGCGCTGCTCGACACCATCGGCGAGATCGACGGCGTCACCCGGACGACGACGTCGGTCGTGCTCGCCCGCAAGATCGACCGGGGGGGCGTGCTGCCCTGAGCATCGCCCAGTAATTTTCCGTAAACGTCGGCCAAGAATCGCGCCGCGCGCCCGCCGGCGCTCGCGTCGTGCTCGAATTTTCCGTTCATCCCCGTGTTGCCTTGGCTTCGTGGTTTGTCTGACGAATGCGTTAGTGCTAAAATTACTGAGAATTGTTTGCATTAACTTCTTTGTCAATCTGGAGTGTGTATGCGCGTGAAATCCCTCGTGGCCGCGGCGCTGTTCGCCGGTGCAGCCACCCTGGCGAATGCCGCCGAATTTCCCATTGGTAAGCCGCTGAATGTGGCGGGCATGGAGATCAACACGGTGTATCTCCAGCCGATCTCGATGGAACCGGCCGGCATGATGCGCGACGCCGCCAAGTCGGACATCCACCTCGAAGCGGATATTCATGCGATTGCCAAGAATCCGAACGGTTACGCCGAAGGCGACTGGATTCCGGGGCTGGAAATCACGTACAAGCTGCAAAAGATGAAGAGCGACGGCAAGACCCCCGAGGGCGCGTCCATTGAAGGGTTGATGATGCCGATGGTCGCAAGCGATGGTCCGCACTATGGCGATAACGTCAAGCTGGCCGGTGTCGGCAAGTACAAGCTGACGATGGTCGTCAACGCACCGGGCACGCTGCAGGCGTTCGGCTGCAAGATGGGCGGCATGCCCGCCGCCGACGCCCATGCGGCGCACGGTGGCATGGGACCGTGGTGCTTTGGCCGTCACGTCGACAAGGAAACCGGCGTGGGTCCGTGGTTCAAGCCGGTGACCAAGGAAGTGGATTTCACTTTCTCGGGGATTGGCAAGAAGGGTGGGTACTAAGTCGCCCGCATGAATTTGACGCGGCGTTGGCCTGCGGGCCGGCGCTGTTTTCGTTTGGAGCAGAAGAATGAATCAGCGCATCGCGCGCCTGCTGGCCACGATGACAGCCGTGGTGGCGACTTTGTTCGTGCTGGCGGGGCCGTCGCTCGCGCGCGCGGACGACATGCCAACCTTCAGGCTGGAAATGAACAACGGCAAGCTCAACCCGGCGCGCATCGAGGTGCCGGCCGGCAAGCGCATCAAGATTGAAGTGCACAACACCGGCACGAACGCTGTCGAGTTCGAGAGTCTGCAACTTCGCAAGGAAAAGGTGTTGGCACCGGGCGCGCAGTCGTTTGTGGTGATCGCACCCCTGCAGCCGGGTGAGTACAAGTTTTTCGACGATTTTCACCAGCAGGCACAAGGCGTGATCGTTGCCAAGTAAGCGGGCGGAAGTCGTTCTGAATAGTCGGTAAGACACGCATCACGAGAGGAATCAAACGATGGGTCAGGTCATGTTCATCGTCTGGCGCGAAAGCGTCGAGGCATTGCTGGTTGTCGGCATTCTCCATGCCTGGTTGGCCAACCCGGAGCACGGTGCCAGGCGCGGCCTGCCTTATCTGTGGGGCGGTGTGGCGCTCGGGATTGCGGCGGCCGTGGCGCTGGGCGCCGCTCTCGTTGGTTTTACCGAGGTTCTCTCGGGCGACGCGCAGGACTACTTCCAGACGGCCATGGTGCTGGTCGCCTGCGTGCTGATCGTGCAGATGGTCTTCTGGATGAAGCGCCACGGGCGAACACTCAAGCGCGACATGGAATCGTCGCTGCGCAAGAACCAGGATCAGGGCACCTGGTGGGGCGTGCTCGTGCTGGTGGCGCTGGCCATTGCCCGCGAAGGCAGCGAGACGACCATCTTCCTGTACGGCATCGGCTTCGGCCAGCAAGGCAGCGTGCCGCCATCGATGTGGCTCGCGGTGCTGATCGGTTTCGCCCTGGCACTCGCCACGTTCTGGCTGCTGCAACTGGGCGGGAAGATCTTCTCGTGGCGCCTGTTCTTTCGCGTGACCGAAATCATGCTGCTGTTCCTCGCCGCCGGGCTGCTGGAGTCCGGGCTCGATCGCCTGATCTCGCTCGAGCTGGTGCCGACGCTGGTCGATCAACTGTGGGATACCTCCGCACTGCTCGACGACACCAGCCCGTTCGGCAGTCTCGTCGCCACGTTGACCGGCTATCGCGCGCATCCGTCCGGCATGAATCTGTTGGTGTACGGCATCTATTGGCTGTTCGTCTGGGCCTTGCTCAAGCGGGCAGACGGGCCGCTCAAGCAGGTCAAGCCCGCTTGAGCGGGCCGCAGGCATCGGGGGCGCAAATCTCGCCGGTGCACGACAACGGCCTGTCCGGACAGGCCGATGCCGGCGTCACGAGCGCCCCGGCATTCGCAAGATCCGCCAGCCTGACAAGGTTGTTCTCCCGACGTACGAGTTGAGCATGAGCATCGCCATACCTGTCCCGAACCGACTGGCCCGCGCAGGGCTTTGGATGCAACGCCACGGCAAGCTGATTCGTGGCGTGCAGTGGGGCATCGTGCTCGTGTACGCGTTCCTCATCGGGGTGCCGGTCATGTTGCCGCTGCCCGACGAGACGGCGCACATCCTCAATAACCTCACCGTCTTCGCGCAGTTCACTTTCTGGGGCATCTGGTGGCCGTTCGTGCTCATCAGCATGGTCTTGATGGGCCGCGTATGGTGCGGGGTGCTGTGCCCGGAAGGCACGCTCTCGGAATTCGCGAGCCGTCACGGACGCGGTCGCGCCATTCCACGCTGGATGCGCTGGGGCGGCTGGCCGTTCGTGGCCTTTGCGGGCACTACGCTCTACGGCCAGATGGTCAGCGTCTACCAATATCCGAAGGCCGTGTTGCTGGTACTCGGCGGTTCCACCATCGGCGCGATGGTGATCGGCTATTTCTACGGCCGCGACAAACGCGTGTGGTGCAAGTACCTGTGTCCGGTCAACGGCGTGTTCTCGCTGCTCGCGCGTTTGGCGCCGTTCCACTTCAAGGTCGACGAAGAGGCCTGGCGTCGCTCGTATCACACCAACGGCCACAAGATCATCCCGGTCAATTGCGCGCCGCTCGTGCCGCTGCGCAATATGAAGGGCGGCGCGCAATGCCACATGTGCGGGCGCTGCGCCGGGCATCGCGACGCCATCGCGCTCACGGGCCGCTCGCCGAGCGACGAGATCGTGAAGTTCGGTGCGACGGAGAACAACAGTGTGTGGGACAGCGTGCTCGTCATGTATGGCCTGCTCGGCGTGGCCATCGGCGCCTTTCACTGGACGGTGAATCCGTGGTTCGTGGCGACCAAGACGATGCTCGCCACCTGGCTCATCGACCGCGACATCATGTGGCCGTTCGCAACGAACGCGCCGTGGTTCGTCTTTACCAACTACCCCGCACAGAGCGACGTCTTCTCGTGGCTCGACGGCGGCATGGTCGTCACGTACATCCTCGGCAACGGTCTGCTGCTGGGCTTGGCCTTCACGACGATCTTCGCGCTGGCAAACCGGGCGATGGGGCCGTGGCAGACGTCGCGATTCAATCACCTGGTGCAGTCGCTGATTCCGATTGCCGGGGCCGGCGTGTTCATCGGTCTGTCGGCCACGACGATCAGCCTGCTGCGCGCCGAGCATTTGCCGGTGTACTGGGCGAACGATGTGCGCGCTGCGATCCTCGCCGCGACCACGCTGTGGAGCCTGTGGCTTGGCTGGCGCGTGACCGGGCGGCATGCGCGCTCGCTGGGGCGGCGTCTGGCCGGGATGACCGGTGTCGTGGCGGCGCTGGCGCTGGTCAACTGGCTCTGGCTGTTGATGTTCTGGATCTGGTGACGCCCGGGGCGCGTCGATTGTCGCGCCTCAGGCCGGTGGCCTACAATGGCGCCACCGGTCTTTCTGTGTAACGCTCATGTTGCTCGCTCAACGTCTCCCGCTGTATTTTCGCCTCGTTCGTCTCGATAAGCCGATCGGCACCGTGCTGCTGCTGTGGCCAACGCTTGCGGCGCTGTGGATCGCGTCGAACGGGCATCCCGACCCCTGGCTGCTCGCGATCTTTACGCTCGGCACCTTCCTGATGCGCTCGGCGGGTTGCGCCATCAACGATTACGCCGACCGCGACTTCGACAAGTACGTCAAACGCACGAAGGAGCGGCCGATCACGTCGGGACGCATTCGCGCGTGGGAAGCGGTAGCCGTGGCGGCCACGCTCGCGCTGGCGAGCTTTCTGTTGATCCTGCCGCTCAACGCGCTGACCAAGTGGCTCTCGATCCCGGCCCTGTTCGTGGCGGGCACCTATCCGTTCACCAAGCGCTTTCTGGCGATTCCGCAGGCGTATCTCGGCGTGGCCTTCGGTTTCGGCATTCCGATGGCCTTCGCCGCAGTGCAGGATCAGGTACCGGTCATCGCATGGGTGCTGCTGCTCTCGAATGTGTTCTGGTCGGTCGCCTACGACACCGAATACGCAATGGTCGATCGCGACGACGACCTGAAGATCGGCATCAAGACCTCGGCGATCACGTTCGGACGCTTCGACGTATTGGCGATCATGCTCTGCTATGCCGGGGCGCTCGGCATCCAGGCGGGCGTGGGCGCGTATCTCGGTTTCGGCTGGCCGTTCTGGCTCGGCATGGCGGTGGCGATGAGCTTCGCGATCTATCACTACTTCCTGATTCGCGCACGCGAGCGCATGCCTTGCTTTGCCGCGTTCCGTCACAACAACTGGCTCGGTGCTGCCGTGTTCGCGGGTATCGCGGGCCACTACTTGTTGACCGCGCGGCCGTAGGTTGGGCGGTCGATGGGGACGTCCGCGCGAACGACGGCCAGTGAAATGAAAAACGGACCGCATGCGGTCCGTTTTTCGTTCGGGCAGGCCGGCGAATCCGTCGGCCGTCCCGCTCAGGCGTCGCCCAACTCGTCGCCAAGTTCCTTGGCACGGGTATTGGCCGCATGCACACCGCGCACGATAGCCGCCTTGATGGCGTCGCGCTCGAACGAGCTGAGGGCGGCAAACGTCGTGCCGCCCTTGGACGTCACACGCTCGCGCAGCACGCTCGCGGGTTCGCTCGACTGCGCCGCCAGTTGCGACGCGCCGGTAAACGTGGCGATGGCCAACTGACGTGCCTGCTCGGGCGAAAAGCCCAGCTCGTTCGCGGCTTGCTCCAGCGCTTCGATGAAATAGAACACGTATGCCGGACCGCTGCCCGAGATGGCCGTCACGGCGTCGAGCTGGCTTTCCTTCTCCACCCAGACGATCTGACCGGCCGCACCGAGCACGGTCTCGGCGCGCTTGCGCTGGTCCGAATCCACCCCCGACAAGGCTGCCAGACCCGTGATGCCCATGCCGATCAAGGCCGGTGTGTTCGGCATGCAGCGCACGATCTGATTGTGGCCGCCGAGCCAGCGCGCGAGATCGGATGCACGAATGCCCGCCGCGATGCTGATCACCAACTGACCGATCAGGTGCGGCTGGAGCGCTTGCGCGACGTCCTTGAGCACTTGCGGTTTGACGGCCAGCATGATCGTGTCGTAATCGCGCAGGCGATCGTTGGGGGCGCTGGCCGTGTCGACACCGTACTGCTTGACGAGACCGTCGCGCGTCGATTCGTTGACGTCGATCGCGAGAATGTCGCGCGGGGCCGTGCCGCGCTTGACGAGTCCGCCGATCAGGGCATTGGCCATGTTGCCGCCGCCGATGAATGCAATTCTCATAACCATCCTTTGCGTTGCGTGAGTCGTTACCGTCGTTACGTGTTGCTGCGGCGAGTCGTCAGAGGGCGCTCACCGCCGGGGCGCGCCGCGATCAGGCGCGTGAGCCATAATCGCGCGCGCCGAAAATCGCGGTGCCGATGCGCACTATTGTCGCACCCTCGGTAATCGCCGCCTCGAGATCGCCCGACATGCCCATCGACAGCGTGTCGAGCGGCAGGCCGTCGGCGCGCAAAGCGTCGAACACGTCGCGCACGGCCTTGAACGGCGCGCGTTGGCGGGCCGGATCGGCTTCGGGCTCGGGAATCGCCATCAGGCCACGCAATCGCAGGTTTGGCAGCGCTGCGATGGCGCGTGCCACGGCGGGCACGTCGGCAGGCGCTACGCCGCTCTTGCTCGCTTCGCCGCTGATGTTGACCTGCAGGCACACCTGCAAGGGCGGGAGGTCTGTCGGCCGCTGCGCACTGAGGCGCTCGGCGATCTTCAGGCGGTCGACCGAATGCACCCAGTCGAAGTGTTCGGCCACCGGCCGGGTCTTGTTGCTTTGCAGCGGGCCGATGAAATGCCATTCGAGCGGTTCGCCATCGACCGTCTCGCCGGACAGCGCGGCGATTTTGTCGAGCGCCTCCTGCACATAGTTCTCGCCGAATGCCCGCTGGCCAGCCGCGAGCGCTTCGCGCACGGCATCGGCGCCGAAGGTCTTCGAGACGGCGAGCAAGCGCACGCTGTACGCTGGCCGGCCGGCGGCGGTGGTGGCGCGGGCAATGCGGGAGAGCACGTCGTCGAGATGCGCGGCGATGGTCGACATGAGGCAGGGCGGAGCGTCAGTGAGGGGGTGTGTGTGGCGCGGGGGCGCGTTGCAACGGCGTTGCAGATCAACGATTATAGCCGTGCCCGCACACGAGGTGCTACCCGGGAAAAACGAGGTGCTACCCGCGCCGGGGCTCCGGACGGGAGGGCCCAACGCACGCGGCACGGCGCCGGCGCGCGGCTTGTGGCAGACTGCGCGGTGCCAACCATCACTCGGAGCCAGAGATGAGCGCGAATTCGCAGACAGTTTACGATTTTTCCGTCCAGACGCTCGCGGGCGAGACCGTCAGTCTGTCGCAGTATCGCGGCAAGGTGCTGCTCATCGTCAACACGGCGAGCGAGTGCGGGTTCACGCCGCAGTACGCCGGCCTGCAGGCGCTATACGAACAGCTTGGCCCGCGCGGGTTCGAAGTCCTCGCGTTCCCGTGCAATCAGTTCGGCAAGCAAGAGCCCGGCGACGCGCAAGCCATTCGCAGCTTCTGCGATCTGCGTTTTCACGTCACGTTCCCGATGTTCGCCAAGGTCGACGTCAAAGGGCCCGACGCCGCACCGCTCTACGCCTACCTCACGCGGGAGAAGCCCGGCGTGCTGGGCACGAAGGCAATCAAATGGAATTTCACGAAGTTCCTCGTGGATGCGACGGGGCAGGTCGTGGCGCGCTATGCGCCGACGGCGAAGCCCGAGGACATTCGCGTCGATATCGAGAAACGGCTCCCCGCTTGAGCGGCGCCGTGGCCTGACCGGGGTGCCCCGGACAGGTCATCGCACGGATCGGCTCAACGCCCGAAGCGCTCGAGAATCCGCCGCCATTGACGCACGAGGTACCCCCACGGCCCGGCAAGACGACCTGCTGAGTTCGGCCCTTCGCGCAGTGCAAGCTGCGCGCCGGCGTCGCTGGTCAGCGCCAGCCAGCCGGACGTCTCCACGACGTACACCTGCCCGGCACGCAGCGCGATGGCATCTCGCCCGCCCCCCGACAACCAGCGCGGCGCGAGGCTGACCACCACGCGACCTCGCTGGACGTGGAATACGGTGCCACGGCTCGCATAGGCATGAAACGCTTGCCCGCGCGCCAGCGCGAGGGGGAACGCTCGCGTGCCGGACGTGCCGCCGTCCATGCCAGCCGGATGGGAGGGCGCCCGAGAAAGGGCAATGCGTTCTCCTGGCGAGGTGGCATCGCCGTGACTTCGCGCAAGACTTGCGTCAGGGCGCAGCGGAGACAGCGAAGGCAGGGCAGATGACGAGGGGAAGGGGGGCTTGGCCATGGGGGACTCCGGGGCGTTGAACGGGTAAGGACAGCCTATCGGCCGCCGCGCCGCCCCGGTAGGCACACAGTTGCCCGGTTTCGCCCGCAACAGAATGGCCCCCGGCAATCTGTTACGATCAAGAATCGCTGAATCTGTATCTGTTATGGTCACGTGCGATGCACGATCATCTGCGCATGGATGCCGCCACTCTCCCTCTCGCTGCCGCGGACGACACACCGCTGACGTCGGACGATCCGAGGCCCCCGCCCGTCGCAGTCCCGCGGGAGCGCACGCCGCTTTACCGCCAACTCGCGGGTCACTATCGACATGCCATCGAGGCGGGTACGCTCGCGCCGGGCGACCGCATGCCGAGTGTTCGCACGTTGATGGAGCGGCATCAGGTCAGCTTGTCGACGGCGTTGCAGACGTGCCGTCACCTGGAGGCGCAGGGCCTGCTCGAGGCGCGTCCCCGCTCGGGCTACTTCGTGCGCGCACGTGCGCGGGCGAGTCTTGTACCCGTGGCCGAGCCGCGGCCGTGGATGCCCGATCTGCTGCAATACGTGGGCATTAACCAGCGTGTGTCGTCGATCCTCGCGCGAGGGCTTCAGGCGGACGTCAAAATCAATCTCGCCGTGGCCCACGGTTCGCCGTCGCTCTATCCGGTCAACGCGTTGCGCCAGGCCACGATTCGGGCGTTGCGCGATCACCCGATGCTCTATGGCACCCCGCCGCCTGGCGGTGGCGAAGCCCGCTTTCGTGCGGCGATTGCGCGGCGAGCCCTGGAAGCGCGCATGAACGTCAATCCCGAGGAGATCGTCGTCACGCATGGCTGTATCGAGGCGATCAATCTCGCGCTGCGTGCGGTGGCTGGCGCGGGCGACGTGGTTGCCGTCGAGTCGCCCACGTATTACGCGCTGTTGCAGACGCTGGAGAGCATGGGCATGCGCGCGCTCGAAATTCCCACGAGTCCGCAGACCGGCATTTCACTCGAAGCGCTCGAACTGGCAAGCGAGACCTACGACAACATCAAGGCGATCATCGTCGTGCCGCATTTCCAGAATCCGCTCGGGTCGGTGATGCCGGATTCGCACAAGGCACGGCTTGTGACGTGGGCGGCGTCGCGCGGGATTGCGATCATCGAAGACGACACCTATTCGGCGCTCGGCGACGACGGTAACGTGCCGGCCGCCGTTCGTTCCTGGGATACGACCGGTAACGTGATTCATTGCGCATCGCTGCACAAAACGCTTGCGCCGGGCATGCGGCTGGGCTGGATCGCGGGCGGTAAGTGGCAGGGGCGCGTGGAGATGTTGAAGTACGCGCAGACGCGTCCCAACGAAGCGCTTGCGCAGATCGCGATGGGCGAGTTTATCGACTCGCCGCGCTATGACCGCCATCTGCGGCATTTGCGTACCCAGTTGCGCGAGCATCGTGCGGCGATGGCCGAAGCGATCGCGACCTACTTCCCGGCGGGCACGCGACTGACGTTGCCCGCGGGCGGATTGAGTCTGTGGGTCGAGATGCCGGGCGGTGTCAGCTCGGAGTTACTGTTCGACGCCGCACTCGCCAAGGGGATTCGCGTAGCGCCGGGTAGCCTGTTTTCCAACTCGGCACGCTACGACCACTTCCTGCGCATCAACGGCGGGCAGCCGTTCACGCGTGAGGTCGACGCGGCGGTGCGCACGCTTGCGTCCGAGATCGCGCGACTGCTTGACACGAAGCGTTGATCTCACCGACCGCGAGATTGTCAGGCTCGGTGCCGCCAAGGGCCATCCCGCTTAGAACTCCGGATACATCCGTCCCGGATTGAAGATGCCGGCGGGGTCGAACACCGACTTCAGATTGCGGTGAATGCGCATGACCGGTGCGGGCAGCGGCGTGAAGACGCTCACGCCGGGTTCGCCGTAGCGAAAGAGCGTGGCGTGCCCGCCGTCCTGCCGTGCCGCCGAGCGCACGATTTGCGCGTCGGCATCGGTGATCCACCAGCGCTGCGCGCCGCCCCACTCGATGAGTTGCTTGCCCGGCAGCCGGTGCGGCTCGGCCGTCGAAGGCACCGCCAGGCGCCACAGCGCCTGCCCGGGTCCCGCGTCGGCGAAGAAGTTGTCGGTCTGCTCGCGGATGGCGTGCCAGAACTTGGCCGCATGAATGGCGTCGACCAACTCGCCCCCCATCTTTACGCGCGCGGCCTTGATCCCCGCCGACGCGCCCGCCAGACGAATCACCAGCAAGTCGTTGCGCCACGCACTGCCGGTGATCGGCAGCGGCTGCCCCCCCCATTCGTTGAGCTTGCGCACGGCGTCGATGGCGTTCATTTCGAATTGCAGCGTCAGCTCGGCGAATGGTTGCGGCAGCACCTTGAGCGACACCTCGAGAATGAGGCCCAGCGTGCCGAGCGAACCGGCGAGCATGCGCGAGACGTCGTAACCGGCAACGTTCTTCATGACCTGCCCGCCGAAGTTCAGCACATGTCCCCGACCGTCCATCAACTTGGCACCGAGCACGAAGTCGCGTACGGCACCCACGGCACTGCGGCGCGGCCCGGCAAGCCCGGCGGCTACCGCGCCGCCCAGGGTCGCGCCGTGACCGAAGTAGGGTGGCTCGAACGGCAGCAACTGATTGCGTTCGGCGAGCGCCGCTTCGATGTCGGCCAGTGGCGTACCGCAGCGGGCGGTGATGACCAGTTCCGCCGGGTCGTAGGCGACGATGCCACTGTAGTCGCGCGTGTCCAGCACGTCGCCCACGCGTTGTTGCCCGTACCACGCTTTGGTGCCGCCCCCCCGCAACTGGAGGGGCGCGCGGTGCGCCGTGGCGTGCTCGATGACGGCGCGGAAGTGCTCGAGAGTGTCGTTCGTATCGGTCATCAGCTGGGTTCGGGCGGCGGTGGCAGGTCGGATTGATAAGGTCCCAGCTCGCTGCCGCAATCCTTGCAGTAGCGGGCGTCGGGGTCGTGCCCTTCGGTGTGGCACTGATGGCAGGTGCGCGTGGTGATCGCCTTCTTGCGCATTGCCGAATGAATTTCGGCACCCATGATGCCGGTGGGAATCGCAATCACGCTGTAGCCAAGCAACATGACGAAGCCGGTGATCGCCTTGCCCAGTCCGGTGACGGGCACTACGTCGCCATAGCCAGTGGTCGTGAGTGTGACGATGGCCCAGTAGATGCCGACGGGAATGCTCGTGAAACCATGTTCCGGCCCCTCGATGATGTGCATGAGCGTGCCGAAGATCACCACGATGATCGAGATGAACCCAAGAAACACGAGGATCTTGCGGCGCGCACTGTAGAGCGCAATGCTGAGCACGCCGGCTTCGTTCACATACGCCGTGAGCTTGAGAATCCGGAACGCGCGCATCAGGCGCAGCAGGCGCACGTCGATCAGGCCGTGCAGCTCGGGCACGAGAATCGCCAGGTAGGTCGGTAGGATCGCGAGCAGGTCGATGACGCCGTAAAACGACAGCGCGTAACGTAGCGGCCGGTGCGCACTGAGCAGCCGCGCGAGGTATTCGGCCGTGAAGAGCAGCGTGAAGAACCACTCGAGGATCGCCATCGGCAGCGAGGCCGTGGCTTGAACGGCCGGCACGCTCGACACGATGACCGTGAGTACCGACAGCACGATGGCGATAAGCAGCGCAATGTCGAACAGCCGCCCTTCGCGCGTGTCGGCCTCGAAGATGATGATGTAGAGCCGCTGCCGCCAATCGTGTGGCAGCCATTCCGACAGCGCTCGCATGTCAGAACCTCGGCAGATCGGGATGCGGTAACAGACCGCCACGCACATGCAGCTTGCCGTATTCGGCGCAACGCGCGCGCGTGGGTATCCCCTTGTCGGGATTGAGCAGCCCGACCGGATCGAAGGCGCGCTTCACCCCGAAGAATGCGTCGCGCTCGTCGGGCGAGAACTGTACGCACATCGAGTTGATCTTCTCGATGCCCACGCCGTGTTCACCCGTGATCGTGCCGCCGAGTTCGACGCACGCTTCGAGAATGTCGCTGCCGAACGCCTCGGCGCGGTGCCACTCGTCGAGGTCGTTGCCGTTGAAAAGAATGAGCGGATGCATATTGCCGTCTCCCGCGTGAAAGACGTTAATACAGCGCAATCCGTACTGTTGTTCCAGACCTTCGATGCGTTTGAGCAAGGTCCCAATCGCACGGCGCGGAATCGTACCGTCCATGCAGTAATAGTCCGGCGATATGCGCCCGGCCGCGGGGAATGCGTTCTTGCGTCCCGACCAGAAGCGCAGGCGCTCTTCTTCACTGCGGGAAATCTGCAGCCGTGTCGCGCCCGAGGTGCTCAGCACGTGGGAGATGCGCATGATTTCCTCGGCGACTTCTTCCGGTGTGCCATCCGATTCGCACAACAGGATGGCGGCCGCTTCGAGGTCGTAACCGGCGTGCACAAACGACTCGACGGCCTGGGTGGCCGGCTTGTCCATCATTTCCAGGCCCGCCGGGATGATGCCCGCCGCGATGATCGCGGCCACGGCGTTGCCGCCGGTCTCCACGTCGTCGAAGCTCGCCATGATGATCTGTGCCGTCTGCGCCTTGGGCACCAGCTTGACGGTGATTTCTGTGACCACGCCGAACATGCCCTCGCTGCCAATGAAGACCGAAAGCAGATCGAGTCCCGGCGCATCGGGGCCGAGCGAGCCGAATTCGATGGCCTCGCCGGACATCGTGATGGCGCGCACGCGCAGCACGTTGTGCACGGTCAATCCATACTTCAGGCAGTGCACGCCGCCGGAATTCTCCGCGACGTTGCCACCAATGGTGCAGGCGATCTGCGACGACGGATCCGGCGCGTAATACAGGCCATAAGGTGCGGCGGCTTCCGAGATCGCCAGATTGCGAACGCCGGGCTGCACCGTGGCAGTACGCGCATAGGGATCGACTTCGACGATCTTCTTGAACTTGGCAAGCGAGAGCACCAGGCCGTCGGAGATGGGCATCGCCCCGCCGGACAGGCTGGTGCCCGCGCCGCGCGGCACGACCGGGATGCCGAGCTGATGGCACGCCTGCAGAATGCGCTGCACCTGCGATTCCGACTCAGGCAGCACGACGGCGAGCGGCACGCGACGATACGCGGCGAGACCGTCGCACTCGTATGGGGTGGTGTCTTCGCGTCGATGCAGAATGCAATGCGCCGGCAGGATCTGCGCGAGCGCATCGAGCAAGTGACGCTGACGCGTGTTCAGGGCGTCGGCGCCCTCGGTCGCGGCACCCGCCGGAAGCGGGCCGGATTGACCTTGCGGGGTGGCGGGGGCGTTCATGCGGCGTTCAGCTCGCCGGGTGAAACTGGAAAATCTTGCCCGGATTGAGCAGATTGTGCGGATCGAGCGAGGTCTTGATCGCACGCATGACGTCGATCGCGCCTTCTCCGTGCTCGGTCACGAGGAAGCCCATCTTGTGCAGGCCCACGCCGTGTTCGCCGGTGCATGTGCCACCCATGCGAATCGCTCGCTCGACGATGCGCTGGTTGAGTTGCTCGGCTTCCTCGATCTCTTCAGGCTTGGCCGGATCGATCAGGATGGCAACGTGGAAATTGCCATCGCCCACGTGACCCACAATCGGGCAGGGCAAGCTCGATGCTCGCAGGTCTTGCTCGGTTTCGCCCACACACTCGGCCAGACGCGAGATCGGCACGCAAACGTCCGTGGTTACCGCGCGGCAGCCTGGCCTGAGTTGCAGCATTGCAAAGTACGCGCTATGCCGCGCGCTCCACAGACGGTTGCGATCTTCCGTGCGGGTGGCCCATTCGAAACCGGTACCGCCGTTGTCCTTGGCCAGTTCCTCGACGGTTTCCGCTTGCTCCTTCACGCCGGCATCGCTGCCGTGAAATTCGAAGAACAGCGTTTGTGTCTCGGGCAACGTCAGCTTGGAATGCTTGTTGATGGCGCGCACGGCCAGCGCATCGACGAACTCGACGCGAGCGACCGGCACACCCAACTGAATCGTCTGAATGACGCAGTTCACGGCATCCGTCATGGTGGCGAACGCACAGATGGCGGCGGACACCGCCTCGGGCTGCGGATACAGACGCACCGTCGCCTCGGTAATGATGCCCAGCGTGCCTTCGCTGCCGACGAACAGGCGCGTCAGGTCGTAGCCGGCCGAGGACTTGCGGGCGCGCGTGCCGGTGTGGATCACGCGGCCATCTGCGAGCACGACGGTCAACGCCAGCACGTTTTCGCGCATGGTGCCGTAGCGCACGGCGTTGGTGCCCGACGCGCGCGTGGCGCACATGCCGCCAATGCTGGCGTCGGCACCCGGGTCGATCGGGAAGAACAGGCCGGTGTCGCGCAGTGCTTCATTGAGCGCCTTGCGCGAAATGCCCGGTTGCGTGGTGACGGTCAGGTCTTCGGCGTTGATCGAGACGACCTGATTCATCTCCGAGAGGTCGAGCGACAGGCCGCCCTCGACCGCGAGGAGGTGACCTTCCAGCGACGAGCCCGCGCCGTACGGAATGATGGGGACGTTGTACTTGGCGCACAGCTTGACGATCTGCGACACCTCGTCGGTGTTATGCGCGAACGCGACGGCATCGGGCAGCATGGGGTCGAACGGAGACTCGTCCCGGCCGTGATGTTCGCGCAGCGCCGCTTGCGTGCTCACGCGTTCGCCCAGCAGCGCTTGGAGCTCGGTGAACAGCACGTCGGGGAACGCCCGCTTGGCGGCGAACGGCAGGTGGGGATGATTCACGGCTTTCTCCTTCGGGTCTCCGGGCGGCCAGCGCGGGTCGGCGGTGGCTGGCTCCAAATCGGTGGCGGGCTCTCGGGCATGCGTTGGACCGACAATACTTCGGTGCACGCGCCCTGACGCCTTATGAGCGGGGATTTTACGCTGTGGCGGCGTTTTTCCCCACCCTTTGCGTCATATCATACGGACTTGCCGCCAATGCGCGCCATCGGAATCGCCCGAAAAGTGGCCATCCGGGGCCTGCGCGGCGCATTTCAATCGACGAAGGCAAGTCGTCCCGCGGCCGGATTGCGTGCTGGCGGGCTAGCGATGCCGCAAGGGGTAGAGAGCAGAAGATGGGGAATCGTTTGAGCAAGATCGTCACGCGCACGGGCGACGGCGGCAAGACCGGCCTTGGGGACGGCGCACGCGTGGACAAGTTCAGCCCGCGTATCGTCGCCATCGGCGAGATCGACGAGACCAATTCGCATCTCGGAGTGCTGCTGTGTGAAGACCTGCCGCCGGACGTGCGCGCCGTGCTTCTCGACATTCAGCACGATCTGTTCGATCTCGGCGGCGAACTGAGCATGCCGCGTCACACGCTGATCGGCGATGCCCAGGTGGCCAGACTCGACGGCTGGCTGGCGCATTACAACGCCGATCTGCCGCCGCTCAAGGAGTTCATCCTGCCGGGCGGCACACGCGCGGCAGCGCTGGCGCATGTGGTCCGGACCGTTGCCCGAAGGGCGGAACGCGCCATGGTGGCGCTGGGCGTCGAGGAGACGGTGGCCCCTGCGCCGCGTCAGTACGTCAATCGCCTGTCCGACCTGATGTTCGTACTTTCCCGAGTGCTCAATCGGGCCGGTGGCGGCACCGACGTGCTGTGGCGTCGCGATCGGACCGAAGGCAACGCATAACCGCGCTACCGACCAACCGCGCCCCGGGGCCGCAGGCATTCGCGGGGAGGGTGGGGCGGCGATGAGAGCGGGGGAGCGGGAGAGCGGGCGGCCACCGGCCGCCCGCCACATCAATTACCTGCGCCGCGTGCCAGACGACGCGCACGCACGGCATCGGCCAGCGTATCGAGCACCTTCAGGCTGTCTTCCCAGTCGATGCAGGCATCGGTGATGCTCTGGCCGTAGGTCAGGGGCTTGCCGGGCACATGGTCCTGACGCCCGGCCACGAGGTTCGACTCGACCATCACACCGATGATCCGGTCGTCGCCGCCGGCGATCTGGCGGGCGATGTCCTCGCAGACCGGGATCTGGTTTTCATGCTTCTTCTGACTGTTGGCGTGCGACGCGTCGATCATCACGCGCGCGGCCAGGCCCGACTTGGCGATGTCGTCGCAGGCGGTCTGCACGCTGGCGGCGTCGTAGTTCGGCGTCTTGCCGCCACGCAGGATCAGATGGCAGTCTTCGTTACCCGCGGTCGACACGATGGCCGAATGGCCGCCCTTCGTCACCGACAGGAAATGGTGCGGCTGCGACGCGGCCTTGATGGCGTCGACGGCGATCTTCACGTTGCCGTCGGTGCCGTTCTTGAAACCGACCGGGCACGACAGGCCCGACGCCAGTTCGCGGTGCACCTGCGATTCGGTAGTGCGCGCGCCGATGGCACCCCACGACACGAGATCGGCGATGTACTGCGGGCTGATCATGTCGAGGTACTCGGTGCCGGCGGGCAGCCCCAGTTCGTTGATCTGGGCGAGCAGTTCGCGCGCGAGGCGCAGGCCGTCGTTGATCTTGAAGCTGTTGTCCATGTGCGGGTCGTTGATCAGACCCTTCCAGCCCACCGTCGTGCGCGGCTTCTCGAAATACACGCGCATCACGATTTCGAGTTCGCCGCTCAGGCGTTCGCGCTGTTCGACCAGGCGCTCGGCGTATTCCATCGCGGCTTTCGGATCGTGGATCGAGCACGGGCCGATGATGACGACGAGACGGTCTTCCATGCCGTGCAGCACGCGGTGGATGGCGCCGCGCGAGCGATGGATGAGGTCCGCGCTCTTGTCCGAGCATGGGTATTCGCGAATCAGATGCGCCGGCGGCGTCAGTTCCTTGAGTTCGCGAATACGGACATCATCGGTGTTGTGGGGAGGCATGGCATTTCTCCTGCGCAGTTCGAGCTGCGGTTCGTTTCTCGGGATTCGGGTCAAAAAAAAACCGCCAGGCTGGCTGGCGGTTTTTCAGGATTCGTTTCGGTGCTTACTGCTGCAACTGCCCCTCTCCTTCCGCCAGCGGTGCGAGAATCGCAAAAAAATAAAAGTACGACGGATGGGCAGTCATGAGAGATGTGTTCTACGTTGCATTGCACGCGTTTGCCGTGCACAGGAATCACTTTATACGCCTAATCGAATGACGCCGCAACCGCGGGGGCCGCTACATGCCGGGGAAACGCGCGGAATCTCCGTATTTTAGCGCGGTGAATTGCGTCAAATAATCGTGTTTTTCGAAAATTGCGCGAAAACGCCCGGTTTGAACCGGGCGCTTTGCTATGCTTGACGCATTTTTTGCGGTGCGCCATCCGACGCGTGACATGGCATGCGCCGCCAGCCTGCCAGTCTTACGCCGTGCCGCCGACCGTCATGTTCTCCATGCGCAGCGTCGGTTGGCCGACGCCCACCGGCACGCTCTGGCCTTCCTTGCCGCACACGCCCACGCCTGAATCGAGCGACATATCGTTGCCGATCATCGTGACGTCCTTGAGCGATTCCGGGCCGTTGCCGATCAGCGTGGCGCCCTTGACCGGGTACGTGATCTTGCCGTCCTCGATCATGTAGGCCTCGGACATCGAGAACACGAACTTGCCATTGGTGATATCCACCTGGCCGCCGCCGAAGTTCACGGCGTAAAGTCCGCGCTTGACCGACGCGATGATTTCCTTGGGATCCTTGTCGCCGCCGAGCATATACGTGTTGGTCATGCGCGGCATCGGCAGCGCGGCATACGACTCGCGCCGGCCGTTACCCGTGACCGGCATCTTCATCAGACGCGCATTCAGGCTGTCCTGCATGTAGCCGCGCAGAATCCCGTCTTCGATGAGCGTGGTGCACTGCGTCGGATTGCCTTCGTCGTCGATGTTCAGCGAGCCGCGGCGGTTGGACAGCGTGCCGTCGTCGACCACCGTGACGCCCTTGGCGGCGACACGCTCGCCCAGGCGTCCGGAGAAGGCCGACGATCCCTTGCGGTTGAAATCGCCTTCCAGGCCGTGGCCGATGGCTTCGTGCAGCAGCACGCCGGGCCAGCCCGGCCCGAGAACGACCGTCATCGCCCCAGCCGGTGCCGGGCGGGCGTCGAGCTTGACGATCGCGCCGTCGACCGCTTCCTTGACGTACTTTTCGAGCAGATCGTCGGTGAAGAACGCGTAGTCGAGACGCGCACCGCCGCCGCTGTTGCCGATTTCGCGGCGTCCGTTGGATTCGACGATCACCGTGACCGACACCCGCACCAGCGGACGCACGTCGGCGGCGATCACGCCGTCGCTGCGCGCGACCAGCACGACGTCATACTCACCGGCCAGCCCCGCCATCACTTGCGACACGCGCGGATCGCGTGCGCGCGCGAGCTTCTCGATGCGTTCGAGCAACGCTACCTTGCCGTTCGCGTCGAGCGAGGCGAGCGGATCGGACGGCAGGTACAGCCCGTGCCCGCTGGCATTCGAGAGCTTGCTACCGACCTTCACACGCCCGCGTCCGGCCGTGGCGATGCTGCGCGTCGCGGCGGCGGCGTCCTTGAGCGCGATGTCGGAGATGTCGTCGGAGTAGGCGAACGCGGTCCGGTCGCCCACGATGGCACGCACGCCCACGCCTTGATCGATCGAGAACGAACCCGATTTGACGATGCCTTCCTCGAGGCTCCAGGCTTCGCTGCGTGTGTATTGGAAATACAGGTCCGCGTAGTCCACGCGGTGCGTGAAAATGTCGCCCAGCGCGCGTTGCAGGTGGCTTTCGTCAAGGCCGTACGGCGTGAGCAGCAGCTCGCGGGCCGTGGCCAGGTTCTGGATGCCGGTATCGATGATTTTCATGCGGTGTCAGGCCAAGGATATATGTTCGGTAGATGAGGGCGGATGCAGCGAAATCAACCCTGCAGCACGCCAGACTGCCCTGCGCGGACGCCTGCACGTGGCACTGATGCTCGATGGCCCTTGGTGGCCAGGGGCAGCGGGTACGACGCCGAGCGTACCGTCGCCCATGGCACGGGGCAACCCGGGAAAACGCAGGTCATCGCCGCCCGATCGGCCCATGCGGCCATCAAAGACCCCGGCAACGGGTGCTTCAAACGTCCGTATGGCATCGCCGGAGCGGTGGCGGACTGGGCGGCGGACAGCGTGTCGGAACTCGTCATGTCATGGGTGGATTGGGCACGCAAGCGTGTCTCAGGCCTGTCGGATAGGCGCTCAGTTGCCGCGCAGGCCGGCCGGCTGCGCGCTGTTTTGCGCGCCGGGCAGGGCTTCCGGGGATGGAACGATCTTACTCTTATTGCCGTCGGCTTGTTCGATGACGGGATTGTCCCAGGAGCCGCTCACATGGTAGGTCGTCGAGAGCGTGCGCGAAAGCTGCTCGCCCAGCGCCAGTTGCGCGAAAAACGAACCGATGCCCAGTGCCGGGTTGACAATCGCCCACGCGAGCGAGGCCGACGCCGCGTTGATCTTCGGCAGCACCAACACGGTGAGGTCCTGCGTCTCGCGCGCTAGGTCGGTATGACCGTCGATCTTGATGGTCGCCGCATTGGCGTTGATCGTCAGATCGGTGGTGTTGGCCACGCCACCCTGCATCGTGGCGTTCCCGTCGATGCTGTCGAAGGGCAGGCCGCTGCCGATCACGCTGCTGAAATTGAACGTCAGGAACTTGGCGAGTGTCTGCACTGAAAAAATGCCCAGCAGCTTGGCCAGTCCGGGGTCGGCCTTCAGGATCTGCCCGCGCTTGAGATCGATCGTGACACGGCCGCCGAGCGTCGGGTAGTCGATCGCGTCGGGACCGCCTCGCCAACCGAAACGGCCCGAGACCGTCCCCGAGCCGTCCTTGACGGTCTTGGGCATCCCCAGGCGGTCGAGCAGGCCACCCGCGTCCTTCACGTCGAGATTGAAGTCGAGCACGGTGCGGCGCGGCACGTCGTCGCTCCCCGCGGGGGCTGCGCGGCGACGCGAGGTGCGCCAGTTGCCCTTGACGTTGAGCGTGGCGGCGCTGTTGGTGAGCGACAGTTGGGTGAGCTGCCACACGGGCACGCCGTCCTCGATATCGTTGTGCGCGTTCAATTGCAGCCGGCCCAGCGGCTTGTCGCGCAGCACGAAATCATTGGCCACGACGTCGATGGCCGGGAATTCGTCGCTCGGCTCATCGAGGACTTGCGTGAGGACATCGCTGCCGTGGTCCTCGCGTGGAATCACCAGCTTCGCGAGCCGCGCGCGCAGGGTGCCCGACGGGTTCTTCGCATCGGGCGCGTGCCACTCGGCAAAGCCGGAAACGAGGTCGGAGGCCAGACTGACCTGCCAGTCGCGATCGCTGCGCTGGGCGCCCACCACCAGTTCGGGCCACTGGCGCGACATCAGGCGCACCTGCTTGGCATGCAGGGCGAGACGCGTCGGCAGGTAGGGCGTGAGCGCGCCGAACTCGTCGCGCGCCGTCGTGGCCGTGGCCGACGTCCCCGCCGGGGCGGGGGGCGTGCCCTGGGCGCTTTGGGGGGGCGGCGCGTTGGCAGTCCCCGCGTCGCTGCCAAGCGACGCAATCACGCTTCGCCAGGCGTCCACGTCGAGGGTATCGAACTGGGCGGCTGCCTGAACCCCCTCGCGCGGCGCGGGCACGGGCTGGTTGATGCCGATGCCGCCACGCAGCACCTCGACGCGCGCGGGGTTTCCTGCGCTCCCGCCGCTGCGCTCTTGCACGTAATTGCCTTGAACGCTGCCGACGGCGAAGTCGAGTGTATCGATGCGACGGCCGCCCGGACTCGGCTGGGGACGCAGCGTGAAGCGTGCGGGCAACGAGGTCTCCGCACGCTTGCCGAGCGGGGCGGGCAGGTTCACGGCCAGGCCGACGAGCGTGGATTGGACCGCCACGTCGGTCATGCCTTGACGTACTGTGACCGTTGCCGAATAGGGCGTGCCGCCCGTCATGCGCTTGGCCAGTTGCGCCAGCGACGCGCTGTCCTGATTGTCGCGCAGGCCTTGCGCGCTCAACGTGCCGCCAATGTTCAGCGCGATGGTGCCGTCGCTGCGACTGCCGCCCGAAGCGCGCACATCGCCGCCGAGGAACGTGCCGCGCAGATTGTCGAGCGAGATACCGCGCTCGGTGAACGCGAGTTCCCCGTCGACGGCGCCGAAGGTCGGCAGACCGTTCAGCAGCGTGATGTCGTTGCGCAGGAAGCGCGCGCGCCCCGTGACCTTGGATCGATCGGTGTGATCGAGTGGCATCGACAACTGCATCGCGAGCTGTGTGTTGCCGCTCGCGCGTGTCTCGTCGGTAAAGTCGCCGATCCAGTGCCCCACCGGGCTGCCGTTCAGGTACTTCACGAAGTCGGCCGCCGGACCGCGCGCGTCGCCCTTGAGGGTGAGTACGGAATCGTCCTGTCCAATGTCGTTGATGTCGCCCACCACCTGGTTGAGCGAGACGCCGAAGACTGTGCCGCTGTCGATGGCGATGTGCAACTTGTCGGCGTCGAAGCGCAGATTGCCACGCACCTTCTCAAAGGCCGGCCAGACTTCCGTGTGGCCGGGGCGTAGCGGTGACGGGTTGAAGGTGACGTCGACGAGCGGAATGTCGATGCGGAACTTGCCGCCGCCCTTGCCGTACGGGAAGTTGTCGAGATCGCCCTGTACGGCGAACGGCGCGTTCTGCACCGTGCCCGCAAGCAGCGCGCGTTGCAGATAATCGCGCACGCTCGCGCCGATGTCGGTCGGCAGATAGCGCGGCACCGCGCCGGCGCTCGCGCGCACAATGTTGCCCTTCAGGTCGACGATGCCGTTGCCCTTGCCGCCGTTGCGCCACGTGCCGGTGACATCGCCCGCCAACTCGGCGTTCTGCAGGTGCAGGGCATCGACGCGCACCTCCACGTCCGCTGGGGCGTCGCGCTGGGTCGCCGAGTGCGAGACGCGCCACGACGTGCGCGCGGTGAGCGTGTCGAGATCGATGCGCGGCTGGTCGAAGCGGCCCGGAAAGTCGAGCGCGGCGTGCTTCGCATTGAGGGTCAGGGCGCCGCGCGACTGATCGGCGTCGATGTGCCCGCTCAGATTGGCGAAGCCCGGGCGTCCCGCATTGGGTGACCCCGGATTCGCCGGCGGATGCTCACTCGGTGCGCTGTCGACACCGAGACCTTCAAAGTCGGCGACCACCCGATAGCGTTCGCGCTCGGGCGGCAGTTGCCGGATCCCCGGCAGGTCGCGCCAGTTGCCCGGGCCGTGCGGCTTGGGGGCCTGGTAGCTGAGGTCGAAATTGATCAGTCGGCCGCGCGGCTGGAAACTCGCGAGCGCGTCGCGTGTTTGCGGGGCGAGCGGCAGCGACGGCACGAGCGCCATCGCGGCGCCGATGTCGAAGCGCTGGCCCGCAAACGCGGCGTGCAGTCCGTGCTCGTTCGTGCCCGGCGTGTAGGTGGCGCGCAGATCGGGCACGTCGAGCGTCGGGCGGCCCGCGGCTTGCAACGTCAGATCGCGGGCGCGCAGTTGCCAGCCGGCGTCGGCGTGGGGCGTTACGCGGGTCACGTCGATCCGGCCCTGCGTGGCGTCGAAGGTGAGCGGCGGCAAATCGTCGGCCAGTTGCACCGACGTGTCCGCTCCCGCGGCGCGCAGCGTCGCCCCCGTGATCGCCCCATCGTCGAAGTCGACCCATGCCCGCGCGGCAACGCGACCGCGCGTGTCCTTGCCCGGCAGATCGACGTAGCGGGCCAGTTCGGTGAGATCGAGCGTGCCGACCTCGCCGTAGAGCTGACCGCGCCACCGCCTGACTTCGCCGGGGCGTGCAAACAGAGGATTGGTGAACCGCGCCCGAATGTCGAGCGGCGCCACGATACCCGGCGGCGGATTCGCCTGCATGCCGAAGCGATGGTCGAAGCCGCGATTGCGCAGCATGGCGTTGACCTGCGTGACGACGACGTCGGGCGCGTTGCGCGTGGCATCGCGCCAGCGCAAGGTGCCGTTGCGAATCACGACCCGCGACTGACGCATGAGCCAGTCGGCGGCGGTCGAGTCGGTCGTGCCGCCGGTGCCGGTCACCGGCATGCCCGCGACAAGAATCGAGCCGTCGGTGAGGCGTTCGATGGTGAGATCGGGTTCGGATAACGTGAGGTTCGACAGGCGCACGTCGAGGTGGATCAGGCTGGTCCACGAGAGCACCGCGTCGAGACGGTGGAGCGTCAGGCTTGGCTCGGCGGGCGGGGGCGCCCCGGGCGGCGTGTCCGGCGTGGGGGGGGCCGGGCGCGTGATGCGAACGTCTTCGAGCGTCAGGTAAGGGTGCCAGCCGTGCCAGACGGCGTCGATGCGGCCGATGGCGACGGGCAGGCCGATGGCGCGCGAGGCGGCCGCTTCGATCTGCGCTCGGTAGTCCGACACACGCGGCAGGATGACGTACCGGGTCGTGAGGACGACGGCGCCAAGTCCGAAATAGGCGATGACGACGAGCGCCAGCAGCCATTCCAGGCCCAGTCGCAAGCCACGCGGCAGTGACGAGAACCAGGACCGGTTGCCGGTGGACGAGGCGGGCGGCTTACGGTCGGTCATGCTGCGCGTCTACGAGGGAATGTGGTAGTTTCTGTGGCAAAGACTGTAACACAAGCCCAAGGCCGCCCGACGGCCCGGCCGTAGGAGAAACAGACGTGTGATCCGGCGTTTCATCGCGCACGGGTAAGCCTTCGAAAGTCTCTTCAACCTCATTGATGACCGGAACCCCGCCAGTGAGTTCACCCGAAAACCCCAGCGATATCCCGTCCTACTCGCGCTATGCGGCGCGCATGCTGGCGAGCCGTCCCGCGCTCGTCGAGGCTTTGCCCGCCTTGGCCGAGCACCCTGTGGACGCGCGTTGGCTCGCCCGTCGCTTCGAAGCCATCACCGGCACGCAGCTATCGCCGCCCGAGCAGCCCACGGGGGTCTCGGGCGTTGACGAGGCGGGCCTCGCCCGGGCGCTGCGCGTGCTGCGCGTGGAAGCCTTGTGCGCCGTCATGCAGCGCGATCTGGACGGTCGCGCCGAGTTGGCCGAGGTCACCGAAGCCATGACGGCCCTCGCCGAGTTCGCCATCCAGGCGGGCATCACGGTCCTCTCGCGCGACCTCGAAGCCATCCACGGCGTGCCGCGCAATGCGGAAGGGCAGCGACAGACGCTCGCCGTGGTCGGCATGGGCAAGCTTGGCGGACGCGAATTGAACGTCTCGTCGGACATCGACCTGATCTTCGTCTATGAAGACGACGGCGATACGTCGGCGCCCGACGATGCCGAGCCGGCGGCGGCGAGCCGCTTGCGTTCGCTCTCGAACCACGAATTCTTCACCAAGCTCGGTCGCAAGCTGATCGGCATGATTTCCGAACTCACCCCGGACGGCTATGTGTTCCGCGTGGACATGCGCCTGCGTCCCAATGGCGATTCCGGGCCGCTTGTGTGCAGCCTGCCGATGCTCGAAGAGTATTTCTACGTGCAGGGGCGCGAGTGGGAGCGCTATGCGTGGATCAAGGGGCGGCTGGTGTCCGAGGTGGCGAGCGAACCCGGCAAGCGCACCGAGCGGCTGCTCGCGGCGCTGGTCCAGCCGTTCGTGTTCCGCCGTTACCTGGATTACGGCGTGATCGGCGCCATTCGCGCGCTGCACGAGCAGATTCGTCACGAGGCGGAGCGCCGTGCGCGCGCCAAGCCGGCACGCATCAACGACATCAAGCTCGGACGCGGCGGCATTCGCGAAGTGGAGTTCTCCGCGCAAGTGTTTCAACTGATTCGGGGCGGGCAAGAGCCGGAACTGCGCGTGCGGCCGACGCTCGCCGTGCTGGGCGTGGCGGCGCGACGCGGCTGGCTCGCCCAGCACGTGGCCGACGAACTCGCGAACGCCTACGTCTTCCTGCGCAAGCTCGAACACCGTATTCAGTATCTGGACGATGCGCAGACGCACATTCTCCCGGCCTCTGGCGACGATCGTCTTGCGGTGGCGCACGCCATGGGTTTCCCCGACGAAGCGAGCTTCATGACGGTGCTCGACGAGCATCGCGAGTTCGTCGCCGCGCAGTTCGACGAGATCTTCGCGGACAAGGCCGGCGGCAGCGGACGCAAGGCGGCGGCGTCGGACACAGGCCAATGCGAATGTCCGCCGGAATTGTGGAGCGAATGCCTGGCCGACGAGACGCAGACGGGCGATCTCGGCAATCAGCTCGCGCGCCTGGGCTTCACCGACGCCGACGGTGCCCTCGACCGGCTGCGCGCCGTCTGGACGTCGTCGCGCTACAAGGCGCTGGGCGAAACCAGCCGGCGCCGCTTCGATCAACTGGTGCAGCGCGCCGTGGAAGGCTCGGCCGGCACGGGCGAGGCCGACGCCGTGCTTGCGCGCATGCTCGACCTGCTTTCGGCGATCAGCCGTCGCAGTTCGTATCTGGCGCTGCTCACCGAGTATCCGCGCGCGCTGGAGCGCGTTGTCAAGGTGTTGGCCGGCTCGCGTTGGGCGGCAGGCTACCTGATCCGTCACCCGCAATTGCTCGACGAGCTGCTCGACGACGAAGCGCTCGCCGCGCCGTTCGACTGGGCGTCTTTCAAAACACAGTTGCTGTTGAGCCTGAATGCGTCGGGCGCGGCCGGCAACGTCGAAGTGCAGATGGACATTCTGCGGCGCGCACATCACGCCGAGGTGTTCCGTATCCTGCTGCTCGATTTGCAGGGCACGTTGTCGGTCGAGGCGATCGGCGACCGGCTCTCGGAACTGGCGGACATCATTGTCGACGTGACGATCTCGACCGTGTGGCCGCACGTGGCCACACGCCACCGCGAGGTCCCGCGTTTCTCGGTCATCGCGTATGGCAAGCTCGGCGGCAAGGAGCTGGGCTATGTGTCCGACCTCGACCTGATCTTCCTTTACGACGACGATGACGACCGCGCGCCGGACGCCTATGCCGCGCTCGCTCGCCGTTTCGTGACCTGGCTCACCACGCACACCGGCGCGGGCACGCTCTTCGACGTCGATCTGCGGCTGCGGCCGAACGGCTTGTCGGGCTTGTTGGTGACGAGCGTCGAGAGCTTCCGCCAGTACCAGTTCCGCGAGGGCAATGCGAACACCGCGTGGGTCTGGGAGCATCAGGCGCTCACGCGCGCTCGCTTCTGTGCCGGGGACGAGGCGATTGGCGCGACGTTCGAGAAGATCCGCGCGCAGGTGCTCGCTACGCCCCGCGAGGCGCTACCGCTTGCCCAGGAAATTGTGGCGATGCGGCGCAAGGTGCTGGAGGGGCATCCGAACCCGACCCCGCTGTTCGATCTGAAGCACGACCGCGGGGGCATGGTGGACATCGAATTTACCGTGCAGTACCTGGTGCTGCTGCATTCGGGGGCGCATCCGTCGCTGCTCCGCAATGCGGGCAATATCGCGCTGTTGCGCGAAGCGGCGCAACTCGGGCTGATCGACGCGACGCTTGCGGACGGCGCGGCCGCCGCTTATCGGATCTATCGCAAACGCCAGCACAAGTTGCGGCTCGATGGGGTGGAAGCGGCCCGCGTGCCGGCCAGTGACGTGGCGGCCGAACGCGACGCCGTCATGGCGCTGTGGGATTCGGTGTTCGCGGGCGCTGTGTCGGGGTGATAACGTTCACGGGCGGACGATGACTCGCCGCCCGTGCTTGCCCTGCGCGCGATGGCGGCAACCCGCGCGCTCAGAGCGCGAGCATCTCCCGCGCGTGTTTGCGCGTCGTTGCGGTGATCTCCACACCGCCGAGCATCCGGGCGATCTCCTCGACGCGCTCCGTGCGACCGAGCGGCTCGATTTCACTCATCGTCGTATCGCCGTCGCTGCGTTTTTTCACGCGCAGATGCTGGTGGCCGAGCGCGGCGACCTGAGGCAGGTGGGTGACGCACAACACTTGCCGTCCCTGCCCCAGTTCCCGCAGCAAACGGCCGACCACTTCGGCCACGGCGCCGCCGATGCCCGAATCGACTTCGTCGAAAATCAGGGTCGGCGTGAGGCTCACGCTGCTGGCGATCACCTGCAACGCCAGGCTGATGCGCGCCAACTCGCCGCCCGACGCCACCTTGGCCAGCGGCCGCGTGGGCACGCCCGGGTGACCGGCGACGAGAAATTCGACCGTCTCCAGACCGAACGACTGCGGCTCCGGCGTGGGACTCAGGGCGACCTCGAAGCGTCCGCCCGGCATCGAGAGATCCTGCATGGCGCGCGTGACTTCCCGCGAAAGCGACGCCGCGGCCGCCGCGCGTGCCTTCGACAAGGTGGCCGCCAGCGTCAGATAGCTCGCGTGCGCGGCGTCGGCTGCCGCCTGCATGGTCGCCGTGTCCTGCGACGCGGTCAGTTCGTCCAGTTGGGCACGGCGTTCGGCTCGCTCGGCGGGCAGTTGCTCGGGCGTGACGCGAAACTTGCGGGCCGCCGAGTGCAGCGCCTCTAGCCGTTGCTCGATCACGGCCAGACGTTCCGGATCGAGATCGATGCGTTGCGCGTAATGCGTGAGCGAGTGCACGGCTTCGCGGAGTTGGATCTCGGCCGGCTCCAGCGCGGCCAGTGCGTCGGCCAGCCCGGCATCGATCTCGGCCAGTTCGCGGATCTGGTGCACCACGTGACCGAGCGACGGGACGAGTGCGCCATCGGCTTCCGCGAGCACGTCAAGCGCGCCTTGCACGCCATTGATCAGGCTGGCGGCGTGCGACAGGCGGCGATGTTCGGCGCTCACGTCGTCCCATTCCCCTTCCTGCGGATTCAGTTTGTCGAGTTCGGATGTCTGCCATTCGAGACGCTCGCGCTCGAGCTGTAGCTCGCGGTCGCGCCCGTGGGCTTCCTCGCAACGTTTGACGAGACGCCGCCATTCCTTGTGCGCCGCCGCCGTGTCCGCCGCGAGCGCGGTGGCGCCGGCATGGGCGTCGAGCAGGCGGCGCTGTGCGTCGGGACGCAGCAACTGTTGATGGGCGTGCTGCCCGTGAATGTCGACGAGCATCTCGCCGAGTTCACGCAGTTGGGTGAGGGTGGCGGGCGTGCCGTTGACGAAGGCGCGCGAGCGTCCGCCCGAGTCGAGCACGCGGCGCAGCAGCACGCCGCCGTGTTCTTCGAGCGTGAGCGCCTGCGCCTGCAGCCAGGCTTCGAGATCGGGGCGGGCCTCGGCGTCGGCGGCGAACTCAGCGGTGATGTCGGCGCGCGTTTGTCCGGCGCGCACCATACTGGTGTCGCCGCGCTCGCCCATGGCCAGCGCGAGCGCGTCGATCAGAATCGATTTGCCCGCGCCGGTCTCCCCCGAGAACACGGTGAAGCCGGCGGAGAATTCCAGGTCGAGACGATCGACGATCACGAAATCGCGAATCGAGAGACTGCGTAGCATGGGCGGTCGGGTAGGGCGTGAAGTCAGGTCTGCGGCGAATCTTCGTCGGAGATGTGCTCGTTCCAGTGCAGCTTGCGGCGCAGCGTCGCGTAGTAGTTGTAGCCGACCGGGTGCAGGAACGTCACCTGGTGCTCGGAACGGCCCAGCAGAATCCGGTCGCCCTGACGCAGTTCGGCAAACGACTGCATGTCGAAGTTGGCGCCGACCTCGCGCCCGCCGGTGATCGTGATGACGATTTCGCTCGAATCCGGCAGCACGATCGGGCGGTTCGACAGCGCGTGCGGGGCAATCGGCACGAGCACCACGCCGCCAAGACGCGGATGCAGGATCGGGCCGGTGGCCGAGAGCGCATAGGCGGTCGAGCCCGTGGGCGTGGCGACGATCAGGCCGTCCGAACGCTGCTTGTACATGAAGCGGCCGTCAACGTCGACACGCAGCTCGACCATGCCCGAGATGCCCGAGCGGTTCACCACCACGTCGTTGAACGCGAGCGTCTCGAACAGCGTCTGGCCGTCGCGCTCGACACGTGCGGCCAACAGCGTGCGCTGCTCGGCTTCGAAATGCCCTTCGAGCATGGCCGGCACGACCTGTCGCATCTCGTCGAGCGGAATATCGGTGATGAAACCGACGCGTCCGTGGTTCACGCCGATGAGCGGCACCTTCGAGGCGGCCAGTTGACGGCCGACGCCGAGCATCGTCCCGTCACCACCGATGACCACCGCCACATCGGCCTGGGTGCCGATTTCCTGAATATCGAGGGGGCGGTAGGGATCGGCGGCCGCGCCGATGTTGTGCGCCGTATCACGCTCGAAGATGACGTGATGACCCCGCTGGGCGATGCATGCCGCCAGCGTGAGCAACGGTTCGGCAACGCCGTCGGCATGGTATTTCCCGACGAGCGCCACGGTCTTGAAAGGGCTCCCTGTTTTCATGCCGCCATTACACCATAAGTCGATGACAGCAACCATCGGCACGCGCGGCCTTGCCGGCCCCTCGGGGTTTGCCGCACGCCGTGCTTGTACATTTCGCGTTACAATTTTCGCCATGCTAGATCAACGTGCGCAAACGCTACTCAAAACCCTGATCGAACGGTACATCGCCGATGGCCAGCCGGTGGGGTCGCGCACGCTATCGCGATACTCCGGGCTCGATCTGTCGCCGGCAACCATCCGCAATGCGATGGCCGACCTCGAGGCGCTCGGCTTCGTGGCCAGCCCGCATACGTCCGCCGGTCGGATTCCGACGCCGCGTGCCTACCGGCTGTTCGTCGACACCATGCTGACGGTGAGCCCGCTCGGCGATGCCGTGCATCAGTTGGCGTCGCAGGTACAGACCCGGTTGCAGCCGGCGGGGCCGCAGCAACTGGTCGCCTCGGCGGCGGAAGTGCTCTCGAATCTCTCGCAGTTCGCGGGTGTGGTGCTGACACCGCGCCGCAGCCAGATCTTTCGGCAGATCGAATTCCTGCGACTGTCCGAAAAGCGCGTGCTGCTCATCATCGTCACCCCCGACGGCGACGTGCAGAACCGCATCATCCTGACGGAAAAGGATCACTCCCCCGCACAACTGGTCGAGGCGGCGAACTACCTGAACGCGCATTTCGGGGGCCAAAGCTTCGATGAGGTGCGCGCCAGCTTGCGCGGCGAACTCGATGCCCTGCGCTCCGACATGAGTGCCTTGATGCAGGCGGCTGTCCAGGCGGGCAGCGACGCCATGGCCGACACCTCGCGCGAGAGCTTGCTGATCTCGGGCGAGCGCAATCTGCTGGGCGTGGAGGATCTGTCGTCGAACATGGCGCGACTGCGCAAGCTGTTCGACGTGTTCGAGTCCAAGACCGGCCTGCTGCAACTGCTCGACGTGTCGAGCCGGGCGCAGGGTGTTCAGATTTTCATCGGCGGCGAGTCGAGCCTCGTGCCGATCGAAGAGATGACGGTCATCACGGCACCGTACGAAGTCGACGGCGAAGTGGTCGGCACGTTGGGCGTGATCGGCCCGACGCGCATGGCCTACGAGCGTGTGATTCCCATCGTCGACATCACAGCCAAGCTGCTTTCCAGCGCGCTCAGCCAACATTAGGCGGCGGCTGGGCCCGCGTGACGGTCCATCCTGCGCTTCGTCACGCCAAGCATTCCGAACATCGCCCCTGGCCCCTCGTCTCGTTACACCCCCGTAGCATTCCTTTACACGCTGTCACACACGGCAGGCTTACGCTTGAAGCGTCACTTATGGCGAAGTCGCGGTCACGGCGTTCGCCGAAGGATTCGGACAGAGCAACAAGGTGGTGCGACCGAGACAACGCTCGGCGCGTGCACCGGACAGTGCCCGGAGTGTCTATGAAATCCCTGATTTCCTGGCGGACGGTGGTTCGCTATCTCGGCGTCGGGCTCGCGCTCGGAGCGCTTGGCGCGGCGGGACTTCCCGCGCTGGCGCAGGCACAGAGCGCCGATCCCCCGGGGCGCGTAGCGCGTCTGAACGAATTCGACGGCACGGTCACGTACGCCCCCGCAGGTACCAGCGACTGGCGCTACGCGGATCGCAACCGACCGCTCACCACGGGCGACGCCGTCTGGGTCGAGCGCAACAGCCGCGCGGAGATGCATGTGGGCGGCACGGCGGTTCGCATGGGGGCATCCACGAGCGTCGTTCTCTCGGCCGTGACCGACGAGAATGTGCAACTGAACGTAACGCAGGGCACCGTCGGTCTGCATTTGAGGGCTTTCGATCCGAACCAGCCTTACGAGATCGACACGCCGAATCTGGCGTTCGTCCCGCAGCAGGCCGGGGAGTATCGTGTGGATGTTGATCCGGGCGGGGTGACGACCGTGAGCGTCTGGCGCGGGGTGGCGACCGTCTATGGGCAGGGCGCGTCGGTGCCGTTGCGACCGGGCCAACGGGTGGCGTTCGTGGGTCAGAATCTGACGCAGCAGTCGGCCGGGCCACTCGTGGCCGATGCGTTCGACCAATGGGTGCGCCAGCGCGACACGCGCGAGGCGGGCTCGGTCTCCGCGCGCTATGTGTCGCGCGACATGACCGGGTTCGAAAGCCTGGACGATTATGGCGCATGGCAGGAGACCCCGGGCTACGGTGCCGTTTGGGTGCCCTCGGACGTGCCGACGGGCTGGGCACCGTATCGCACGGGCCATTGGGCCTGGGTCGACCCGTGGGGATGGACCTGGGTCGACGATGCGCCTTGGGGCTTCGCGCCCTATCACTACGGACGGTGGGCCTATGTCGACGCACGCTGGTGCTGGGTGCCGGGGCCGGTCGCGGTGCGTCCGGTGTACGCACCGGCGCTGGTCGGCTGGGTGAGCGGCAACAGCGGCGGGAATGCATGGGGGATCGCGTTTGCAACAGGCGGCGCGGGACTCGCGTGGTTCGCATTGGGACCGCACGACGCTTACCGTCCGGCGTATCGCGCCAGCGCGTCGTATGTCACCAACATCAATCGATCGACGGTGATCCAGACGACCAATGTCACGAATATCAACGTCAACAATGTGTATGTGAACCGTAATGTGCGCGGCGCCGTCTCGACGATGCCGGCACAGGCGTTCGTGCAGGGCCGGCGGGTGGGCGCGCCGGTGGCATTGGCCGCCCCGCGCGCTGGACAGACTTGGCGTGTTGGAAATACGCCTGGCGTCGCACCGGTGCAGCAGAGCGTGTTCGGCAATAGTCGCCCGGCACCGGTCACGCCCCCGGCCGGCGCGTTCAACCGGCAGGTACTGGCGACGCGTGCGCCGGTCGGTCGCGCGATGCCGTCGCGTGAACTCACGAGCACGTTGCACGCGGTGCCGAATGCCGGCGGCGCGCCGCTGACGTTCGGCCAGAACGCGCAACCACGTCAGAGCGGCAGGCCGACGGGGCCGAACCCGCAGGGGCGTGTGCAGCCGCGCGTGACGGTGGTCGAAACGCACGGGCCGGTCGGTGCGGCGAACGGAGCGGCAGGTGCAACGCGCGCGCAACCGCCCCTCAAGGCCACGGGCGCGGAAGCGGCGCATGGGGGGCTACCACCGACCCACGCCGTACCGCCGATACAGGGTGTGCCGGGAACGCCGGGCATGCCAGGGGTGCCAGGGGTCCCGGGAGAGCCCGGGGTGCCAGGGCATGGCGTTTATCAGAGTCGTCCGGGGCAACTCGTGCCGCAGTCCCAACCGTCAGTCCGCGGTGGACAGGCCGTGCCGCACCCGCCGGGCGTGATGGTGCCGGGGCAACCTGCCGTGCGAGGCGAAGCCCCGCAGACGATGCCTCAGCCTGGGCACGACGCGGCGCAACGGGACATGCAGCGGTATCGCCCATCCCCGCAGACGCCCGCGGCGTCGCCCGAGCCGCAGCGCGTTCAACCGGATGCGGCAGGGCCGTCGCGTCGACCGCAGCAGTGGCAGTCGCACTCGCAGCCGCAAGCGCCGCAGCAGCCCGTTCAGCCGCAACCGCAGATGGCGCATCCGCAGCCGCAGCCGCATCCTCAGCCGCATCCTCAGCCGCAGCCGCATCCTCAGCCGCAACCTCGTCCGCAACCGCAGATCGAGCGTCAGCAAGCCGCGCCGAGACCGCAGCCTCAACCGGAGCGTCCGCAGGCCCCCCCTCGGCCGCACCAGCAACCGCAACCGCAGGAACATCCGCAGCCTGCGCCGCGTGAGCGCAAGCCAGAGGGCACGCAGGCCCCTGCGCATGGCGTCGAGCGTCCCACCGCAGCGCATCGTCCGTCACGCGAAGGCGAGCCCCCGCGCGGCTAATTGACGCACCGAACGCCGCGACCCGCCGTCATCCCCTGGCGGACGGCGGGGGCGACGCGGCTGGGGCCCGGCACGCGTTGCCCGCCTTGCGGTAAAGTACGCTCCATGCGCTTCGATCCCGAACCCATTTCGCATGGCCAGACCGGCAAGACGGCCGTTCTGCTGATTAACCTAGGCACGCCCGACGAGCCGCGTCCCGCGGCCGTGCGCCGCTATTTGCGCGAGTTTCTGTCGGATCCTCGCGTCGTGGAAATTCCCTCGTTGATATGGCAGCCGTTGCTGCGGCTGGTAATCCTGCCGTTCCGCTCGCGTCAGTCGGCGCAGAAATACGCGACGATCTGGACCCGTGACGGCTCTCCGCTCAAGGTGAACACCGAGTACCAGACGAACGCGTTGCGGGCCTTGCTGCACGCGAACGACTACGACGTGGTCGTCGACTACGCCATGCGCTACGGCAACCCGTCGATTCCGGAGCGCATTCGTGCGCTGCGGCAAACCGGCGTCGAGCGCATTCTGGTGCTGCCGCTCTATCCCCAGTATTCGAGCAGTACGACCGCCACCGCGACCGATGCCGTGTTCCGCGTGCTCGGCCGGCTGCGCAATCAGCCCGATGTGCGCACGGTGCGCGACTATCACGATCATCCGGCGTACATCGAGGCATTGCGCCAGCAGGTCGAAGGCTATTGGCAGCAGCACGGCCGGCCCGATTTCTCGGCGGGCGAGCGGCTGTTGCTCAGCTTTCACGGCGTGCCGCGCCGTACGCTCGACCTGGGCGATCCCTACCACGATCAATGCGTAAAGACCGCGCGCGCACTGGCCGCCGCGCTGGGCCTCGATGAGACGACCTGCCGTCTCACGTTTCAATCGCGTTTCGGCAAGGCCGAATGGCTCCAGCCTTACACGGCACCCACGCTCGAAGAGCTGGGCCGTGGCGGCACGCCGCGTGTCGATGTGTTCTGCCCGGGCTTCACCTCCGACTGTCTCGAGACGCTCGAAGAAATCAATATGGAAGGCCGCCACGCGTACCTGTCCGCCGGCGGCAAGGCATTCCATTTCATCCCGTGTCTGAACGGTGCGAGCGCCTGGATCACGGCGCTTGGCGAAATTGCGGCGCGTCACCTGCAAGGGTGGCCGGTGCTCACGCCCGAGGGCGCCGCTCAGGCGTCGTCGGCGGCGGTGGCCTCGACCCGGCAACGGCAAGTCGCGGCCGTGGCGGCGTTCGACGAAGCCAATGCGGCGGCGGCAGCGGCAGCGTCGGCAGCATCGGCCTTATCGGCGCAGGGCCAACCCGGAGCGGGCACGTGAGCGTCAAGGTGGACGATTCGCCGCAGGCCGCCACCCGCATCGACAAATGGTTGTGGGCGGCGCGTTTCTTCAAGACACGCTCCCTCGCCACGCAAGCCGTCGACCGTGGGCGGGTGCTGTGCAACGACGCCCGGGTCAAACCGGCGCGCGACGTGCGCCCGGGGGACCTTGTCACGGTGGATAACGGCAGCACGCGCTGGGAAGTGCGTGTGAAGGCCATCGCGGAAGTCCGGGGCTCGGCCCCGGTGGCGCAGTCGCTGTATGAAGAGACCGACGCCAGTCGGCGCATGCGTGCGAACGAGAGCGAACGCCGACGTCTGTTCCAGGAGCCCGCTGCGCAAATGCACGGGCGGCCGACGAAACGGGATCGACGGCGTCTCGGTGGCGTTGGCGAATAGGGGGAACGTGCGAGAGCGCTGACCCGTCGATGAGACGGCCGCGCCCTCGGGTGACTAGCGCGAAGGAATTCCGGTATTGGACGAATGCACCGGAACGCCCGGCATTTCAAAGTCGTGATACAGCACCGCCCGCACGCCACCGTACTCGGTATCGCGGGGGGTCACTGCGCCGGACAAGCAGATCGTAATCGTTACCGTCGTCACCAACGCAAGGATGAAGACAACAGCCAGTGGCAGCTTCATGATGCGCTCCTGAGAGAACGCTCGACGGGACGGGGGGATGTCCGGCGAGCGGCCAGGTCCAGCGCGGCACATGCATCCGCTGAACCGTATTTCATGTTAGGTCGCAGCAACGGCCGATACAATAGCGGACTCGTAACGCGTGTAACCGGATATTTATCGGCACGCGGCGCGCACCGGCATGGCGCACAGCGTGCCGCCAGCCCTTGAAATCGGTGTGAACGCCCCTACTATCCAAAGGGATTTGAACCGGTGGCGCATCGTCGTGGTGCGCCGCAAGAACCTTTTGACGACTCAAGCTCATGACTGAACCGCAAAACACCCCCGATCAGCCGATTCCGTCCCAGGCCGACGCGGCCCCGACCGACGCTGCGGGCGCGAACGACGCGCTGCCCTCGGTCGAGGCGCAACTGCTGGCGGCCCAGGCCGAAGCGGCCGCCCTGCGCGACGACGCCTTGCGCGCGCGCGCCGAGATGGAGAACGTCCGCCGCCGCGCGGAAGACGACGTGGCAAAGGCCCGCAAATTCGCCGTCGAGAGCTTCGCGGAGAATCTTCTGCCGGTGATCGACAGCCTGGAAGCGGCCGCGGCCGACAAGAGCGGCGATGTGGCCAAGCTCCAGGAAGGCGTCGCCCTGACGTTGCGCCAGCTTGTCTCGGCGCTCGAACGCAGCCGGGTGACGGTCATCGACCCGGCCGGTGCGAAGTTCGATCCGCATCAACACCAGGCCATCTCGATGGTGCCGGCCGAGCAGGAGCCGAACACCGTCGTCGCGGTACTGCAAAAGGGTTACCTGATCGCCGATCGCGTGTTGCGCCCGGCACTCGTGACCGTCGCGGCGGCCAAGTAATCGGGCCGCGCCGGCGTCGAACGTCATGACATCATGGCAAGTTTCGGCGTTCCGGCAGTCTGCACGGCATTCGCGGCAGGGGCCTGCGCGAGCGTCATGCCGACAGAGAAGCTGGCATGACGCGGGGCAAAACCCGACGACAGGAAGGGTCTTGAAATGGACCGGGCTTGCACCCATATGACGTGCAGATCAACGATTTGAGCGGGCCACAGGCCCCACGGAACGACGCAAAGGACGCTAGGAGAAATAAACATGGGTAAAATCATCGGTATCGACTTGGGCACCACGAACTCGTGCGTGGCCGTCATGGAAGGCAATCAGGTCAAGATCATCGAGAACGCGGAAGGTGCACGCACCACGCCGTCGATCATCGCCTATATGGAAGATGGCGAGATTCTGGTCGGCGCACCGGCCAAGCGCCAGGCGGTGACCAATCCGACGAACACGCTGTACGCTGTCAAGCGCCTGATCGGCCGCCGCTTCGAAGAAAAGGAAGTACAGAAGGACATCGGCCTGATGCCTTACAAGATTGTCAAGGCTGACAACGGCGACGCCTGGGTGGAAGTGCGCGACCAGAAGCTGGCTCCGCCGCAGATTTCCGCTGAAGTGCTGCGCAAGATGAAGAAGACCGCCGAGGACTACCTGGGCGAGCCGGTCACGGAAGCCGTGATCACGGTGCCGGCCTACTTCAACGACAGCCAGCGTCAGGCCACGAAGGACGCTGGCCGTATCGCCGGTCTGGAAGTCAAGCGCATCATCAACGAGCCGACCGCTGCCGCACTGGCATTCGGTCTGGACAAGAAGGAAGGCGGCGACCGCAAGATCGCGGTGTATGACCTGGGTGGCGGCACGTTCGACATCTCGATCATCGAAATCGCGGACGTGGACGGCGAACACCAGTTCGAAGTGCTGTCGACCAACGGCGACACGTTCCTCGGTGGCGAAGACTTCGACCAGCGCATCATCGACTACATCATCGGCGAGTTCAAGAAGGAACAAGGCGTCGATTTGTCGAAAGACGTGCTCGCGCTGCAACGCCTGAAGGAAGCGGCGGAAAAGGCCAAGATCGAACTGTCGTCGAGCCAGCAGACCGAAATCAACCTGCCGTACATCACGGCCGATGCCTCGGGTCCGAAGCACTTGAACCTGAAGATCACGCGCGCCAAGCTCGAAGCGCTGGTCGAAGAGCTGATCGCCCGCACGATGGATCCCTGCCGTCTGGCCATCAAGGATGCCGGCGTGAAGGTGAGCGACATCGACGACGTGATTCTGGTCGGCGGTATGACCCGCATGCCGAAGGTGCAGGAGAAGGTCAAGGAGTTCTTCGGCAAGGAACCGCGCAAGGACGTGAACCCGGACGAAGCCGTGGCCGCAGGTGCCTCGATTCAGGGTTCGGTCCTCTCGGGCGACCGCAAGGACGTGCTGCTGCTCGACGTGACCCCGCTCTCGCTCGGTATTGAAACGCTGGGCGGCGTGATGACGAAGATGATCACGAAGAACACCACGATCCCGACGAAGCACTCGCAAGTGTTCTCGACGGCCGACGACAACCAGCCGGCCGTGACGATCAAGGTGTACCAGGGGGAGCGCGAGATGGCCGCCGGCAACAAGTCGCTGGGCGAGTTCAACCTCGAAGGCATTCCGCCCGCCGCACGGGGTACGCCGCAGATCGAAGTGACCTTTGACATCGACGCCAACGGCATTTTGCACGTCGGCGCGAAGGACAAGGCCACGGGCAAGGAAAACAAGATCGTCATCAAGGCGAACTCGGGTCTGTCGGACGCCGAGATCGAGCAGATGGTCAAGGACGCCGAGCTGAATGCCGAGGAAGACAAGAAGGCGCGCGAATTGGCCGACTCCCGTAATCAGGGCGACGCGCTCGTGCACAGCACCCGCAAGGCGCTGACGGAGTACGGCGACAAGATCGAAGCCTCGGAAAAGGAAGCGATCGAGTCGGCCATCACGGCACTGGAAGGCGCGCTGCGCGGTTCGGACAAGGCGGACATCGATGCCAAGGTCGAGGCGCTGGGCACGGCCAGCCAGAAGCTCGGCGAGAAGATGTATGCCGACATGCAGGCGCAAGCCGGTGCCGCGGGTGCCGCGGGCGCCGAGCCGGGCAAGCCGCATGACGATAACGTCGTCGACGCCGAAGTGAAGGACGTCACCGACAAGAAGTAAGGCGTGCATGGCGCGCGACGCTCGTGAGTGTGCGTCGCGTGTAGGCCGGGTATCGAAGTTCTCTGACAAGGGAATCTCGACCCGGCTTTTTGCCTGATGGCGACATGCGCCAACATTGGAAAGACTTATGGCCAAACGTGATTACTACGAAGTGCTTGGCGTTGCCAAGAACGCCGCCGACGACGAAATCAAGAAGGCGTATCGCAAGCTGGCGATGAAGTACCATCCGGACCGCAATCCGGACAGCAAGGACGCCGAAGAGAAGTTCAAGGAAGTCAAAGAGGCTTACGAGATGCTCTCCGAGCCGGAGAAGCGTGCCGCGTACGACCAGTATGGTCATGCGGGCGTCGACCCGAACATGGGCGGCTTCGGCGGGGCGGGCGGTCAGGGTTTCGGCGGCTTCGCGGACGCGTTCGGCGACATCTTCGGCGACATCTTCGGTCAGGGCGGCCCTGGCGGTGCGGCCGGCCGGGGTGGTCGGGGCGGTCCGCAGGTGTATCGCGGCGCGGATCTGCGCTACAACATGGAGATCACGCTCGAGCAGGCCGCGAACGGTTTCGACACGCAGATTCGCGTGCCGAGCTGGGACGAATGCGAGATCTGCCACGGCAATGGCGCGAAGCCGGGCACGAAGCCCGAGACCTGCCCGACCTGTAACGGATCGGGCGCGGTGCGCATGTCGCAGGGCTTCTTCAGCATTCAGCAGACCTGCCCGAAGTGCCACGGCACGGGCTCGTACCTGCCCGACCCCTGCACGAACTGCCACGGCTCGGGCAAGATCAAGAAGACCAAGACGCTGGAGATCAAGATCCCGGCGGGTATCGAAGATGGCATGCGCATCCGTTCGGGCGGCAACGGCGAACCGGGTGTGAATGGCGGTCCTGCGGGCGACCTGTATGTGGAAATCCACATCAAGGCGCACAACGTGTTCGAGCGCGATGGCGACGATCTGCATTGCCAGATGCCGATTTCGTTTGCGACGGCGGCACTCGGTGGCGACATCGACGCCCCGACGCTGCACGGCAAGGCGACGTTCGAAGTGCCGGAAGGCACGCAGACGGGCAAGACGTTCCGCCTGCGCGGCAAGGGCATCAAGGGCCTGCGCGCGAGCTATCCGGGCGATCTGTACGTGCATGTGCAGGTCGAAACCCCGGTCAAGCTCGACGACAAGCAGAAGCAAATGCTGCGTGACTTCGATACGGCACTCAAGGCCGGCGGCGCTCGTCACAGCCCGCAGACGAAGGGTTGGTTCGACCGCGTGAAGCAGTTCTTCGAGTAATTCCATGTTATGTGAATCCCCCTTGGCCGCGTTCGCGCTGTTGGACGACAGCGCGGATCCGGCCGGCGGGGCGCGTCTGTATACCGGGCTCGTGCGCGAGGTGACTTGCGACGAGCCCGGTGTGCTTTCCGACGCGCTTCGCGAAGTGGAAGACGCCACGTGCCACGGCCTGCATGCCGTGTTGCTGGCCGACTACGAATTTGGCGTGCGTCTCGCGGGCGTACAAACGGTGGCGACGCGTCGCGCGCGGGGACGATTGCGCGCCCTGTTGTTTCGCGAGTTGCAGCGGCTCGACGCGACGCAAACGCAGGCGTGGCTGTCGCAACGCGAAGCGGCGGATGCCTGTGACGGCAGGGGGGCGCCTGTCGTTGCCGGTAACGGCGACGGCATTGCGCCGCCCGGCGTGGCCGGGGTCGCGGCGCTGCAAAGCGACGTGAGCGATGCGGCCTTCGACGACGCCATCGCCCGCATCCACGACTGGCTCGCGCAAGGCGAGTGCTATCAGATCAACTACACGTACCGTTTGAATTTCGACGCGTTCGGCTCGCCCGTCGCGCTGTATCGCCGGCTGCGCGCGCGCCAGCCGGTACCGTACGGTGCGCTCGTCATGTTGCCGGGCGCCTCGGGCGTGGCCGGCCGGGCGATTCTCTCGCTCTCGCCCGAACTGTTCCTGCGTCATTCGCGCGGCCAGATCGAGGCGCGTCCGATGAAAGGCACGGCGCCGGCCAGCGGCGACGCATCGGAGGACGCCGAGCGCCGCGCCGCGCTCGCGGCCGACGAGAAGAACCGCGCCGAGAATGTGATGATCGTCGATCTGTTGCGCAACGATCTCGGACGCATCGCAATACCCGGCTCGGTCGAGGTGCCGAGGCGCTTCGAGGTGACGCGATTCGCGAGCGTCCTGCAGATGACATCGACCGTCACGGCAACGCTGCCGCCAGCGGCGACGTTCGCCGACGTGTTGCGCGCGCTGTATCCCTGCGGTTCGATCACGGGCGCGCCGAAATATCGCGCGATGCAACTGATCGGTGAACTCGAGGCGTCGCAGCGCGGGCTCTACACCGGCGCGATCGGCTGGCTGGATGCACGGGAAGACGATCCGCACGCGCTCGGTGACTTCTGCCTGTCCGTCGCCATTCGCACGCTGGAACTCGATGCGCCGGACGCCAGCGGGCTGCGGCACGGACGATTGGGGGTCGGGGCGGGCATTGTGCTCGACAGCCAGGCACACGAGGAGCGCGAAGAGTGCAAGCTCAAGGCGCGTTTCCTGAGTGCGCTCGATCCGGGCTTCGAACTCTTCGAGACGATGCAGGCGACGCAGGCGTCGGGCGTGGCTCATCTCGCGCGGCACATGGCACGCCTGGCGGCGTCCGCGAAGTGGTTCGGCTTCCGGTTCGATGAGGCAGCCTTGCGTGCACAGATCGATGCGGTTGTCGCCACGCTGAGCGAAGACGACATTCACCGTGTGCGTCTGGCGCTCTCGCATGACGGAGGGGTCGCGATAACGCACGCCGTGCTGGCACCGCTACCGGGCAAGTCGGTCAAGGTGCTGCTGGCGGCGGCCGACGATCCCGCGAGCACGACGCGCGCGAACGACCTGTTCCTGCGCCACAAGACCACGGTGCGTGCGCGTTACGATGCGGCGTGGAAGCGGGCGGAAGCGAATGGGGCGTTCGACATGCTGTGCTTCAACGAGCGCGGCGAGCTGACCGAGGGCGGGCGCAGCAATGTGTTCGTCAAGCGCGACGGCATCTGGATGACGCCGCCGCTGTCGTGCGGTGTGCTACCGGGCGTGATGCGCGGGGTGATGCTCGACGACGCGAAATGGTCGGCGGTGGAAGCCGTGCTCACGCGAGAAGACGTGCTGAGCGCACAGGCAATTGTCGTGTGCAATGCGCTGCGCGGCGCGCTGCCTGCGACGTTGCTGGCGGCTTCACTGACGACGCCACCGACGCCACCGTCGATGCCATCAACAGCGCCATCGACGACGGCAAGCGACTGATGCAAGCGACTGACGCACGGCGGCGCCAACACGCGCCGCCGTGCGTCATGCCATTAACTGCCCTGACGCGCTGCCATCTGCGGCACGAACAGATCGCTCCACTTCGCGGGACGCGTCTTGATCGTGCCCGCGCGGCTCATGAACTCGACATACTGCATCAGGCCATTGGGCGTGGTGGTGAATTTCATGCCCGGATCGGCCAGAATCTGCTCGATGTCGGCTTGCGGCACCTTCATCTTCGACACGCGCAGGTAAGTTTGCGCGGCGCCGACGTGATCCTTGGCGATGTACGCGGCCGCTTCGTCCTGGGCGTCCAGGATCGCTTGCACCAGCTTGGGATTCTGCACGGTGAACTGCTTCGGCGCGAAGACCACGTCGATGGTGATGTTGCCGAGCACGTCGGTGGAATTCAGCACGCGCTTGATGCGCGGATCCTTCAGTTCCTGGTACGAGAACGGCGGCGAGGTGAAGTGCGCCGTGATTTCCGTCTTGCGGGAGAGCAGGGCACTGACGGCTTCCGGATGGCTCAGGCTGACCGTCAGCGGATCGAGCTTCGCGTAGTTCTCGATACCGAAGGCCTTGGCCGCCGCCATTTGCAGCAGCACGGCCGAGAGCGACGTCTTGATGCCCGGAATCGCAATCTTGTCCTTCGAGGTGAAGTCCTTGAGCGACTTGACGTTCGGATTGTTCGTGTTGAGCCAGAGCGGGCCGCTCGAGAGGGCCGACAGACCGATCACTTCCGAGCGCGGAATGCCGTGCGCTTTCGACCACAACGTGACGAAGCCGGGCGCGCCCGTGCCCGCGACATCGAGATTGCCGGCGAGCATGGCGTCGTTGATGACGTTGCCGCCGTCGAGCACGGACCACGTCGTCTTCACGTCACCCAGGCCCAGTGCCTTCGCGTGCTTCTCGATGAGATGCTGGTCGCGCATGACCATCAGCGGCAGATAGAGAATGCCGTAGCCGTGCGACAAACGCACGGTGCTCGCTTCGGCGTGCGCGACGTTGCCGAGCGTGGACAGGGCGGTCGTGGCAGCGAGCGTCAGCGCGCTTGCCCAGCGGGTGAAATGGCGTCGGTTCATGGTGTTGTTGTCTCCGGATAGTTGGAATTATTCATACCCCCGAAGGGGCGTCAATCAGACACTGCCGCAAAAAATCGTGTGAATCGTGAGTCAGTGCTGCATGCCCCAGCGGTGCAGCGTGCGCTTTTCGATGCGGGCGAACAGCAGGTTCTCGACTGCGAGACCGATCAGGATGACGAAGAACAGGCCGGCGAACACATTGGCCGTCTCCAGCGAGTTGCGGTTCTCGAAGATGTACCAGCCCAGACCGCCCGAGCCGGACGACACGCCGAACACCAGTTCCGCCGCGATCAAGGTGCGCCACGCAAACGCCCAGCCCACTTTCAGCCCGGTGAGAATGCTCGGGAACGCGGCCGGAATGAGCACATGCCGAACCAGCGCGAAACGCTTGAGCCCGTAGTTCTGCCCGACCATGCGCAGCGTTTTCGATACGCCGCGAAAGCCGCTGTGCGTGTTGAGCGCCACGGCCCACAGCACCGAGTGCACGAGCACGAAGATCACGCTGCCGTTGCCGAGGCCAAACCAGATCAACGCGAGCGGCAGCAGTGCGATGGCCGGTAGCGGGTTGAACATGGCCGTGAGCGTTTCGAGCAGGTCGTTACCGATCTTCGAACTGATGGCGACGGTGGTGAGCACGCCCGCGAGCCCGATGCCGATGCTGTAGCCGATGAGCAGCGTCTTGAGCGAGACGGCGGCGCGCAGCAGCAGCACACCGCTCGTCAGCCCGCCGGCGAAGGCGGCGACCGTGTCGGTGAAACTCGGGAAGAGCAGCGCGTTGTCGAGCCAGCGGCCGTAGATTTCCCAGATCACGGCGAGCACGCACAGGATGAGCGTCTTGCGCAGCCAGCTCAGCCGATACAGCGTTTCGAAGGTCGACAGCGGACGCTGAATCGACGACAGCTCGGCCGGCGTTGGTTCCAGCACGAATTCCGGCCGGTAGACAGCTTCGAGGGACGCTTCAGGGGTCGCTTGGGGGGGCGACGGGGTGTGTTGCGAGGTCATGGCGTTCATGGCCGTCTCCTCAGTGGGCTGCGAACAGCAGTTGATCGATGCGCGTCTCGAGCGCGCTCTGGTGCGCCGTACCGAGTTGCTCCGGGGCGATGCTATTGAGTTCGGCCTTGACCTGGCCGGGGTGCGGCGAGAGCAGCAAAATGCGCGTGCCGATGCGAATCGCTTCGTCGATGCCGTGCGTGACGAACAGCACCGTGAAACGCGTGTCGTCCCACAGGCGCAGCAGTTCGTCCTGCATCTTGCGGCGGGTGAGGGCGTCGAGCGCGGCGAACGGCTCGTCCATGAGCAGGACGTCGGGCTCCATCGCCATTCCGCGCGCGATGGACACGCGCTGTTTCATGCCGCCGGAGAGCGTGTGCGGATAGCTGTCGATGAACTTCGCGAGGCCAACCTTTTCGATGTAGTGGGCGGCGCGCTCGGCGGCTTCGCGTCGCTTGAGGCGACCGCTGGCGATCAGCGCGAACTCCACGTTCTGACGCACGGTTTTCCACGGCAGCAGTTGATCGAACTCCTGGAACACCATCATGCGATCGGGCCCGGGTTCGGTGATCGCACGGCCCTTGAGGCGAATCTCGCCGTGGACCGGCGGCAGATAGCCGCCAATGGCCTTGAGCAACGTCGATTTGCCGCAGCCCGACGGGCCGAGCAACACGAACCGGTCGCCCGGATAGACGTTGAAGCTCACTTGCTGCGCGGCGGTCACCAGGTAATCGTCGGTCTTGTATTGCAGCGTGACGCCATCGATTTCGAGCAATGGCGGCACCGCGGGCGCAGGGGTCCCGGCGGCGCCCGCATGGGGGGCGTTGTGCATTGCGTGTCTCCTGAGGGATGCTTTTATAATCGGTTCCCATGCTAAGCAGCGAAGCTGTAGCGAAGCTGACATGCCGGGCTCGCGACGCCCGTATTCAGGGGAAACCCCGAGGAAGTTGCCCGCGATTTCCGCGAGAATGCCGTGAACATCGCGGGTAGCCGCCGGACAATGCCGGCCGCCGCACGATAATCCTCGAAGGAGACCCAGGAACCATGCGCATCATGCTGGTGGAAGACACCGCCGATGTCGCCGAAGCGATCGCCACCCAGTTGCGCAGGCTCGGCCACGCGCTCGATTGCGAGACCGACGGCGCGGCCGCCGCGGCACGCATCGGCGACGATTACGACCTGCTGATCCTCGACGTCATGCTGCCGCACATCGATGGCTTCGAGTTGCTGCGACGCGTGCGCGAGCGCGGCCTGTCCACACGCGTGCTCATGCTCACCGCGTGCGCGGAGATCGAGGAACGCGTGCGTGCGCTCGATCTCGGGGCCGACGACTACCTCACCAAGCCGTTCGATTTTCGCGAGCTGGAAGCGCGCGTGCGGGCGCTCATGCGGCGCACCGGGCAGGACGCCACGAATCGGCTGACATGCGCCAACCTCACGTTGGACCGCAAGAGTCGCGGCGTCGAGGTCGATGGCCTGCCGATCGAACTGACGCGCCGCGAAGTGACGCTGCTCGAAATTCTCGCGGCGCGCCCGGGACGCATCTTCGGCAAAGACGAACTCATGGATCGCCTGTATGGCGACGAGCCGGCACCGAACGCGAACGCCATCGAGCAATATGTGGCGCGTCTGCGCAAGAAACTGGCCGCCGCGCAATTCCAGATTCGCACGTTGCGCGGACTGGGTTATCAACTCGTGCTGTCATGATCGTTCCCGGTCGTTCCCTGTATCTGCGGCTGGTCGTTCGCATGGGCGCTGTGCTGGCCTTCGCCGTGGCGGCGGTGCTGCTCGGCATCTGGTTCTCGACGCGCGCGGCCGTCGACCGCGCGTACGACCGCTGGCTGCTCGGCAGCGCGCTGCAGGTCGCGGAAAACACGTGGTATCAGAATGGCGAGGTCAACGTCGACGTGCCGCTCGCCGCCTTTTCCGCTCTCGCGCCGGGCGATCAGATCTTCTACAACGTGCTCGATCCGAACGGCCGCTCGGTCGCGGGCGATTCGGAGTTCCGTCCCGATATTCCGTGGGACAAGCTGGCCGGCGGGCCGATCGTGGTCGACGGCACGTATCAGGAGATGCCCATCCGCATCGCCATCGTCGGCCGTCGCATGCCGGTGAGCGCGCCGCATCCGTGGGCCGTGGTGGCGCTGGCGCACACGCAGAATGCACGCGTGCGGTTCACGCGCGGACTGGCGGACAACACGTTGCTCATCACCATCGCCACCGGCGTGCTGACGATGCTCGCGGCGTTGTGGACGCTGCGTCAGGCGCTCGCGCCGCTCAAGCAGATCGAAGCGGCCATCCGGGCGCGCGATTCGAACGACCTCGTGCCGCTGGCGGTGACCGCGCCGGCCGAGACGCTGGCGCTCGTCGGCGCAATCAATGACTTCATGCAGCGGCTGGCCACCTCGCGCGCGCTGATGCGTCGTGTCATCGGCGACGCCGCGCATCAATTGCGCACGCCGGTGACGGCGCTCACCGCGCAGGCGGAAATGCTCACGCAGACGCAGGACGAGGCGGCGCGTCAGGCGCATATCGCGCGCATCCAGAAGCAGGCGCGTGGGCTGGGCGGACTCATTCACCAGTTGATCAATCACGCGATGGTGCAGCATCGCGCCGACAGCGTGGCGCCCACGCCGGTCGATCTGAAGACGTTGTTGCCGGTGGCGATGCGCGAGACGCTGTCGTATGCAACACGCGATATCGATGTGGCCTTTCACGCACCGCCGACGCCCTGCATGATCGTCGGCGATGCCCTGAGCCTGCGCGAAGCGATCAAGAACGTGCTGGTCAACGCGCTGGCGTATGGCGCACCGCATCGGCTTCACGTCGATGTGACGCGCGTCGACGATCAATGGCGCGTGCGGTTCTTCGACGATGGACCCGGCATCCCCGAGTCGGAGTGGCAGCGGGTGCGCACGCCGTTCTCATCGCGCGCCGACGGACGCGAAGGGGCGAGCCTGGGGTTGGCGATGGTGGCCGAGGTGATGCTTGCGCACGGCGGGACGATGACGTTCGAGTGGGGCCGCGACGCGGGGTTCGCCGTCGTGTTGACGCTGCCGATGGCGGGATGAGCGGGGAACGATTGCGCAAGAGGGCGCAAGGGGTGCGGCAGGATCGTGGAAGGTTCGTGCACGAGTGGCAAATCAGCGTGGACAGAGGCAGCGGCGCGTTCCCGAACCGCCGTCTCGTCAGCGCGTGGGGGGTATCCGCTCGCTCAGAAGCAATGCGCTTGCGCAGGGAACGTGCCGTGCTTGACCGCTTGCACGTACGCTTCGATGGCGGCGGCAATGCTCGGCTGGCCTTCCATGAAGTTCATCGAGAACTTCGGTGACTTGCCGGGGAACACACCGAGCATGTCCTGCAACACCAGCACTTGTCCGTCGCATTCGGGACCGGCCCCGATGCCGATGGTCGGCATCGTCGGCACTTCCGGTGTGACGCGCGCCGCGACGGCGGCCGGAATGGCTTCGAGCACGACCAACTGCGCGCCTGCCGCTTGCAGCGTACGCGCATCGTCGATCAGCTGCGTTTGCGCAGCATCTTCGCGCGCCTGAACCTTGAAACCACCGAACGCGTGCACCGACTGCGGCGTGAGCCCAAGATGCGCACACACGGGAATGCTGCGCTCCACCAGAAAGCGCACGGTCTCGGCGAGCCATGCGCCGCCTTCGATCTTCACCATTTGCGCACCGGCCTGCATGACGGCCACGGCGCTCTGATAAGCCTGCTCCTTCGTGCCATAGGTGCCGAACGGCAGGTCGGCCAGTACGAGTGCCTTGTCGACACTGCGCGCCACGCATTCGGTGTGATAACAGATGTCGCGCAACGTGACGGGCAACGTCGTGCGCTGGCCTTGGATTACGTTGCCGAGCGAGTCGCCAATCAGAATGGCGTCGACCCCCACGCGGTCGAGCAGCGCGGCGAAACTCGCGTCATACGCGGTGAGCATGGCGATCTTCTCGCCGCGCTCGCGCATCTGGGCAAGCCCGGGAACGGTCACGGCCTTGCGGTTGGATTCTTGCAGATAACTCATGTCAGCCTCGGTTCATGAGGTGTCGCCCGTTCGCCTGCGCGGCGTGGGCGACGATCAGGGGCGAGCGCCCTTGACGAAGACTTCCTTGCGTCCGCGCATCTGATCGATGCGTTCGACCAGCAGGGCGAAGTCGTTGTCGTTATGCGCCGGGTCGAATTGCTCGGTGTCGACCGTCAATACCGGCGCAGCGGCGTAATGATAGAAGAATTCGCCGTAGATGTCGCACAGCGCGCGCAGATACGTATCGGGAATTTGCTGTTCCATCGGAATGGCGCGCTTCTGAATGCGCGCGAACAGCGTCTCGGGGCTCGCCTGCAGATGAATCACGAGATCCGGCGCCCGGTGCGGCCGCTCGATGTGCGCCACGAGCTTGCGATACAGGTCGAGTTCGTCGGTCGAGAGCGTCAGGCGTGCGAACAGGCCATCTTTTTCGGGAAGAAAGTCGGTAAAGATCGGTTTGCCGTCGATCTCACGCCGCGCAATTTCCGTCGCTTCGTCGACTCGTTGTAGACAGAACGACAACTGCGCGGGCATCGCGTAGCGTGCGCTGTCGCGATAGAAACGTTCGAGAAACGGATTGAGCGTGGGCTGCTCGAGCAACACTGTGGCGCCGGCGGCATCGGCCAGGCGCTGGGCCAGCGACGTCTTGCCGACCCCGATGGGGCCCTCGACGGCCAGGTAGCGAAAACGCCCGAGCACGGGCGATCTCATGACGCGTAGGCGCGCTTCGTCGGGCAGCAGCACTGCGCGACGCGCTCGATGCGCTGGTCGGCGACGCCCGGCAGCAAGGCGCTGACGCGGCCCAGGCCAGGAATGTCGAGTTCGGGAGCGAGATCCGCGAGCGGGCGCAGCACGAAGGCGCGCGCGGCCATGCGCGGATGCGGGACGATCAGATCGGGTTCGGCGATGCACTCGTTGCCGTACAGCAGCAGATCGAGATCGAGCGTGCGCGGCGCATTCTTGTACGGTCGCTCGCGCCCGAAATGCAACTCGATCTTCAGGCACAGCGTGAGCAACTGATGAGCGCTCAGGCTTGTCTCGACGGCGACGGCGCAATTGAGATAGTCGTCGCCGCTCGATTCGATGGGCGCCGTGCGATACAAGTCAGACTTGCCAATGATCGTGACGCCGATCTGCTGCGCCAGGCAGACGATGGCGTCCTTGATCGATTGGCGGGCGTCACCGAGATTCGCGCCGAGCCCGATGTAGGCAACAGTCATGAAGCACCTTCGGAACCATGCTGTCGCGATGATACCCGCTTGCCCTGATTCTCGCTGGTCGTGCTCTCGTTGCCGCTTCCCCCGTCGCCACGCTCATCGCCGCCCGAGCCTTCGCCACCGCTTCCGCCCGTCGGCTTGCGACGCCGACGGCGACGCTTGGCGGCCGGGGTGGAGCCCGGTCCACTGCCTTGGGAAAGCAGGGCGTCGCGTGTCGCGGCGTCGCCTTCGAGGAAATCGGTCCACCACTGGCCCGCTTCGGCCGGGACTTCACCCGATTCGCAACGCAGCAGCAGGAAATCGTAACCGGCGCGCAGGCGCGGATGCTCGAGCATGCGCAGCGGCGTGCGGCCAACGCGTTTGTCCAGACGCACCTGCAAGCCCCAGATATCCTTCATGTCGGCGACGAAACGACGCTGGATCGCCAGCTTGCCGGTTTGCGCGTCGAGCACGTCGTCCATGGCGAGATGCAGCGCCGGAATCGGATATTCGCCCGCACTTTGATAGGCTTGCCACTTTTCGAGCACGAGATGCCAGAGCAGCGCGGCGAACAGGAAGCCGGGTGAGACCGGCTTGCCTGCGCGGATGCGCGCATCGGTGTTGGCGAGCGCCAGCATGACGAACTTCTCGCCCAACGGCTGCTCCAGCACCACATCGAGCAACGGTAGCAGGCCGTGATGCAGGCCCTGCTCTCGCAGTTGCTGCACGCAGGCCCACGCATGACCCGAGAGCAGCAACTTGAGCATTTCGTCGAACAGACGCGCCGCCGGCACGTTGTCGACGAGTGGCGCAAGCTGCGTAATCGGCGCGGCCGTCGCGTCGTCGATCTTGAAGCCGAGCTTGGCCGCGAAACGCACCACGCGCAGCATGCGCACGGGGTCTTCGCGGTAGCGCGTGGTCGGGTCGCCGATCATGCGCAGCACACGCTTCTGAATGTCTTCCCAGCCATGGTGATAGTCGTGCACCGTCTGGGCCGCCGGATCGTAATACATGGCGTTGACGGTGAAGTCGCGCCGGGCGGCGTCTTCCTCCTGCTCGCCCCACACGTTGTCACGCAGCACGCGCCCTGACTCGTCGGTGACGTGCGTCTTGCGGTCGAGTTCGCCTTTTTTCGGACGACGTGCGCCGATCTGCTCGCTGTCGACGGCATCGACCAGCGCCCGGAACGTGGAGGTCTCGATGATCTCCTGCCCGAACTGCACGTGCACGATCTGGAAGCGACGGCCGATGATGCGCGCGCGGCGGAACAGGCGCTGGACCTGCTCGGGCGTGGCGCTGGTGGCGACGTCGAAGTCTTTCGGGGCAATGCCCAGCAGCAGATCGCGCACGGCGCCGCCGACGATGAAGGCCTTGAATCCGGCTTGCTGCAGCGTGTCGGTCACGCGCACGGCGTTCTTCGAGAGCAGGCTCGGATCGATACCGTGGACCGAGGCGGGAATGACGACCGGCTTGCCGGTCGGGGGCAGGGTGGCCTGGCTGTCTTTGCCAAGCAGTTTCTTGATGAGTTTGCGGATCACTGGAACAACTCGAGAATGGGCCAGCGACGCGCCAGCGCGATGTCGCGCAGCGCCTCATCGGGGTTCGTTGCCACCGGATGGTTCACCTTCTCCATCAGGGGGACGTCGTTGGCGGAATCGCTATAGAAAAAGACGTGGTCGAAATCGTGCCACGACTTGCCAAGGCTGGCGAGCCAGGCTTCGGTGCGCGTGATCTTGCCCTCGCGGAAGCTTGGCGTACCGACATAGTCGCCGGTGTAACGCGCGTTCGGATCGTTGCTGGCGGTCGCCGGCTCGGTGCCGATCAGATGATCGATACCGAACGCCCGGGCGATCGGCCGCGTGACGAACGTGTTGGTGGCCGTCACGATCGCGCACAGGTCGCCGGCCTGACGGTGGGTGTCGAGCAGTTCGAGCGCTTCGGGACGAATGTGCGGCAGGATCGCTTCTTCCATGTACTGCGCGTGCCACGCGTCGAGCTGGTCGCGCGGATAGCGCGCGAGCGGCGCGAGGCAGAAACGCAGATAAGCCGGCATATCGAGCCGGCCTTCGCAGTAATCCTGATAGAACGCCTCGTTGGCCTGTGCGTACGAATCACGTTCGACAGCACCCTGGCGCACGAGGAAACGACCCCACTCCTTGTCGCTGTCCGTGGGCAGCAGAGTGTGGTCGAGATCGAAGAGGGCTAAATTGGTCATTGCGCGAATTTTACCTGAAGCTAAGGGCGGCTTACCTGAACCGACGCGATACCGGTCAGTTTTTCCCTTCGGGGGTGGCCGGATCGGTGTGTGTCAGCATCTGGCGCAGCAACGGCAGGGTCACCGCGCGCTTTTGTTCCATCGAAAACCGGTCGAGACGATCGAGCAACGCCATGAGGCTCGACATATCGCGCTCGAAGTGCGTGAGCAGATAGGCGGGCACGTCGGTCGCCAACTGCAACCCGCGCTCGCGGGCGGCATTCTGCAGCGCCTGCTTCTTGCCGTCGTCATCGAGTCCCACAATGTGAAATACGAGACCCCAGCCGAGGCGGGTGCGCAGGTCCTCGCGCAGCGGCATGTCGACAGGGGGCTGGGCGCCCGCGGCCACGAAGGCACAGTGCGGGCGGGCGCGTGTCTCGTTGAACAGGTTGAAGGCGGCGATCTGCTGGGTGGGTGAGAGATGGTCACAATCGTCGACGCAGTAGATCGTGCTCGCGTCGTCGAACGTGAAGGCGGCCAGCGGGCTGTTCGGGCGCAAATAGCGCGCGCTCGGGCCGACGGCATGGCACAGGGCCTCCATCAGGTGGGTGCGGCCGGACCCGGCCGTCCCCCATAGGTAGATGCCGCGATCGCGCGCCGTGCCGGCCGAGAGTTCGGCGGGCAGGCCGGCGAGCGTTTGCGCCGCCTCGCGATTGGGCCCGACAATGAAATTGTCGAACGTGGCGGGCGGCGGTGTGCCGAGGTCGAGAAACAGTTGCTGGATCACGAACGAGGAAAGCCGGCAAAAGGCTGGCGGAGTACGGTTTACAGGGCAAGCCGACGTCAGCTTGCATCCGATATCCGGTTTGCATGCCGAAAGGGCACGCGCATCGGGTAAAATCGCATTTTACCGAACCTTGATGCATTCCCGTCATGTCACACCCTAACGAAACATCCGGCCTTTCCTATCGCGACGCTGGCGTCGACATCGAAGCGGGCGACGCATTGGTCGAAGCGATCAAGCCGTTTGCCAAAAAAACCTTGCGCGACGGCGTGCTGGGTGGCATTGGCGGCTTCGGCGCGCTGTTCGAAGTACCCAAGCGCTACAAGGAGCCGGTGCTTGTTTCGGGGACCGACGGCGTGGGCACCAAGCTCAAGCTGGCCTTCACGCTGAACAAGCACGACACGGTCGGCCAGGATCTGGTGGCCATGAGCGTGAACGACATTCTGGTGCAGGGTGCCGAGCCGCTGTTCTTCCTCGACTACTTTGCCTGCGGCAAGCTCGACGTCGCCACTGCGGCCACCGTCGTCAAGGGCATCGCCCAGGGGTGTGAGCTGGCAGGCTGCGCCCTGATCGGCGGCGAGACGGCCGAAATGCCGAGCATGTACCCGGACGGTGAGTACGATCTGGCCGGCTTTGCCGTCGGTGCGGTCGAGAAGAGCAAGATCATCGACGGCACGACCATTGTGCCGGGCGACGTGGTGCTGGGTCTGGCCTCGTCGGGTGCGCACTCGAACGGTTATTCGCTCGTTCGCAAGATCATCGACGTTGCCAAGCCGGACCTGGACGCCGATTTTCACGGCCAACCGTTGCGCGACGTGCTGATGGCCCCGACGCGCATCTACGTCAAGCCGCTGTTGGCGCTGATGCAGTCGCTGCCGGTCAAGGGCATGGCTCACATCACGGGTGGCGGCATCGTCGAGAACATTCCGCGCGTGCTGCAAGACCATTTGACGGCCGACATCAAGCAAGACGCCTGGACGCTGCCGCCGTTGTTCCAGTGGCTGCAGGCGCATGGCAAGGTGGCCGACGCCGAAATGCACCGCGTGTTCAACTGCGGTATCGGCATGGCGGTGATCGTCTCGGCGGCTGACGCCGACGCGGCCGTCAAGCATCTCGAAGCGTCGGGCGAGACGGTCTACCGTCTGGGCACGATCCGCGAGCGCAAGGAAGGCGAAGCGCAGACGATCGTGTCGTAAGGCACGGGAGGGCGATGCCCTCCGGAAATGCGAAATGCACTGAAAGCCCGCCGGCGATCGCTTCGGCGGGCTTTTTTATTTCACCATGACTCCAGCCCGGTACTTCGCTGGATTGCGCAAAGACCGGATACAGCAGGTTTATCAATACCGTAGGTGCGTCCATCATAGGCTGCGCTTTCTGAGGAGTCATCACGGCGAAGATCGAACTGACAAAGTCCGCCGTCGACGCGGCACAACCCCAGGCGCAGGCCGTAGAGCCGCGCGGTACGCTGGTGCCCGGCATTACTGGGGGTAATGCTCTCGTTTTCCACGGCCGCGAGAATTAGAAACTAAGTGGCCATTGCAGCGGCATTGACGATCTGCTCGAAGTGTTCCGCGCTGCGCAGCACCGCGTCGAGTGGGGGAACGTCGTCGAAGACCATGCCAGCCATTGCGTCATAGTCTTTTTCCAGCGCCTCTCGCATCGCCGGACTTGGCGCCAGCGTAAACGTACCGGGCGCTGCAATATCAAGCCCCAGATCGGCGCTACCGAAGAACAACCTCGCATGGTGAGCACAGTCGATCGCCAACGCGTGATCGACTTGCCACGCGGCTGCACACGGCGCCTGCATCAGTTGATGCACGTCATAGTAGTGGCGTGAGACACGTTGTCCGCCGTGTCGCAGTTCGCCGCGCCGATCATGCCATTGACGTAGTCCATGCAAGATCATGACCTTGTCCCAGAAGGTGCGCTCGGGCTTCACAGTGGTCACATTCGTCACGGTCAAATCCAAATCTGGCAGGTCCTGTGTGACGTAGGGCGTGACGGAGGCCGCCACATGCGGATCGAGTGCAGACTTGGCGCCTGCCTCTATCTTGACGGCTGAGCGGATGTAGTCGCCAGCGGTGGCCGTGACTGCGGGATACCAGAACAGCAAGCTCTGACCATCCTTGTCGTCGGGATCGGGCGCCAGCCGAAAACGCTCCTCAGGAATGACCGATGCCGCGAGATGAGTGAACTGTGCGGTTAATGGCCCTGCAATGTAAGCCTGGCATGCATCGCGGATGGCATCGAGACGTGCACGGCGCTTCTTGCCACTCAATGCGTCCAGGTCGGAAATCTCGGCACTCTGCCCCAAGTCATCACGAAACACTGTGATGTCAATGTCTTCGGAAAAGCGGGCAATGAGACCAAAGGCTTTGGAGAGCGAAGTGCCGCCCTTGAACAGCAGGCGGGGGCCACTCGCTTCGAGACCGTTAAACAGCGCATCCAGCGTCCAGCAGACCCAGAAATCCTTCTCGATGTTTTGAACCGCTGTACCCAGGCGAGCCGAGGCGCCAAGAAACAAGTCTCGCCGCTCGGCATCGCTGGCGGTGATGACGGAATGGAATGATGGATTCAACGGACCTCCACGTGTTTGGCCGAGCGGCGTCGCGCAGACCGTGGCTTTTCATCACTGGGTGATTGAGGTGTTGCAGTCGACGCGGTCTGCGGGTCACATCCGGGAAGTTCACGGACCAGACTTTGCATCCACGCCGGCAACGCGTTGAAACCTTCAAGCAGATCCTGGCGGAGCGCATCGCCGTGAATAGGGTCGGCCAGCACGTGGGTCAGCTTGGTCAGGATAAGAGAACGTTCAGAAGTCAAAGTGTCTTTCAACCAGTGCAGCGCCTGCACGATACGCATGGCCGGACGCCCCGCCCAGTAAAGACGGCTGGGTGCTGTCTGCTTGAATTCAATGATGAGTTTGTCCAGCTGAATTGCGCGGCGACGGGTGTCGGTATGGATGATGACACGTGCTGGTACCGCATGGGTCAGGCCGAGGTCATTGGCGGCGGTCATGCCGTCTACCAACAGGCGCAGGTGATCGCGGCGGGCAATGGCTTCAGCCACGGCACGGTAATCCGGCGTTGTTGGACGTTTGGTCAGGCTATTGACCTTGGGCCTGTCATATAGGCCTCTGTCGATGCGACGCAATTCTCCCGCCTGCACCATGCGCTGCAAGGTTTTGTCGATGGCATCACGACTGCCCAACTGCGCAAAGTCGGTCGGTACCCAAACTTGTCCGGGTTCAGCCGCTTCGATCAGGGCTGAAATGTGGGATTTGAGTGCGGACATTATCCCTCCTGTCCGATATTTGTATACTTTTTTCGGACAAATGACAAGAGATCGTCCGAAATTTGTAGATTTATTTCGGACGAAATGAACCTCTATTCCGCCTCGGTACCGGTCCACCACTAGAGCTTTAACCGTCTGCTTGGCAAGACCCATGAGTGGGCATCCCGGCGTTTCGCTGTCGGGCTCGCGGGCTGCGCTCGATGCCTCGTGCCGAGTCAGTCTCTGAGGCACCCGCGTTATTCAATTGATAACGATGGGGGATATTTTTTATGGCGGCGCGAGGTCAGCGTACGGCAGTGTCGGTCGAGGGCTCACCCAGATCGGCCGCGTCAGCGCTTCATCCGCGCCTCCACGGCTCGCATGACATCCTCCAGCGTGGTCTCCATCACGCGCACGAGATCGTCGAGTTGCGCGCTGGGGGCCGCGGCGCGAGGCGTGATGCGCAGCGTATGAAATGGCATCGACGGCTCGAAACGTCGCAGCACAAGATCGGAGTCGAGGAAGTCGTACGCCGACACCGGGTGCAGCAACCCGATGCCGACGTTCTCTTTCACCATCGTGCCGATGTTGACCGAGTAGCGGGCCGTGGCAACGACCTGTTGATGCAGATTGCCCTCGGCGAAAAGTTGATCCATGCCCCAGCGCACCATGTCGGTCGGCTCGTAAGACAGGATCGGCTGCCCCTTCAGATCGGCCAGACGGATCACCTTCTTGCGCGCGAGGACGTGCCCCGCGGGCAGGGCGCAGATCGCGTCGAGCTTGGCGAACGAGACGGCATCGGTCGCGGCCACGTCGATGGTGTTGGTCACGAGGCCGAGCGCGAGCTGATGCGTGACGACCTGGTCGCGGATGAGATCGGAGGCCCCCGTGGTCAGCGCGAGCTGCACGCTCGGATGCAACGCCCGATAGCCGGCCATCACGCGTGCAAAGAAGCCCAGGCCGAACGACACGACCGACCCCACGCGAATGACGGCCGTGTCGGGGTTACGCAGATTCAGCGCGAATTCGCGGATGTTGTCGAGGCCGGCATAGCGGCGCTCGACTTCCTCGAAGAGCGCGAACGCCTCGGCCGTCGGTTCGAGCCGTCCGCGCGCGCGGTCGAACAGCGTGAGACGCGTCGAGCGTTCGAGATCGGCCACGAGACGGCTGACCGCGGACTGCGACGTGCCAAGCACCTGGGCCGCTTTGGTGGTCGTGCGCGTGAGCATCAGCGCCCGAAAGGCGTCGATGTGCCGGAAATCCATCGATTCTCCACGGAAGGGTTAGCTGTCGGGGCCCTTGCGCATGGGGCCTACAGCGCGAAAGCGTGGATTCTACCGCCCTTCATCACCATCGGAATCCGCTCCCCCTGGCCGAGCAGACAATCGATCGACGCCAGCGGATTGCCGTCGACGATCAGCACGTCGGCATGCGCGCCGGGCACGATCTCGCCCAACTGGCCCGACTGCCCGAGCACCTCGGCGCCGATGACCGTCGCGCTGCGCAGAATCTCCGCCGGCGAGAGCACTTCGGCGCGCAGACGGAATTCGTCGCTTTGCAGGCGCTGCGACTCACCCAGCAAATCCGAGCCGTAACCCATCTTCACACCGGCCTCGCGGAAGATCTCCAGCGAACGCAGGCCCGCCGCATGAACGTTGGCGATCTTCGCGACGCTGTCGTCGGGCAACCCGAGCGACTTGCCTTCGTTCGCGAGAGCGTCGTATGTCACCAACGTGGGTACGACGTAAGCGCCCTGCTCGGCCATGTAGCGGGCCGTGGGGGCGTCGACGAGGTTGCCGTGTTCGATGGTGCGCACGCCGCAGCGCACGGCGCGTTCGATGGCCGATGCCGTGTAGGCGTGGGCGAGCACATAGGTGCCGCGCCCGCGCGCCTCCGCGACGATGGCGCGGATTTCGTCTTCGGAATAACCCCAGGCCCCAACGGGATCGGTGGGCGAGGCCACGCCGCCCGAGGCCATGATCTTGATCTGGTCGGCGCCCATTTGCAGCTCTTCGCGCACCGCGCGTCGAACCTCGTCGACGCCATCGGCCACGCGCGACAGGGCGCCGACGCGCACGCAGCACGGGCAGGGCCCGTCGGTGCCGAGGTAGTCGGTGCGCGCGCGACCGTCGCCGTGTCCGCCGGTCTGGCTGATCGCGCGGCCCGACACGAACAGGCGCGGCCCTTCGGCCAGCCCGCTTTCGACCGCTTGCTTGATGGCGTGTCCCGCGCCGCCCGCGTCCCGCACGGTGGTGAAGCCGCGCCGCAGCATGCCCTGCAGAATCGGCACCGACCGGAGCGTGACGAGCACGTTCGGCAGATGGGCTTGCGAGGCCAGGTTGAGCTGCGTGGCATGCACGTGCACATGCAGATCGATCAGCCCCGGCATCACGGTGCGCCCGTGGGCATCGATCTCGCGCGCCGACGCCGCCCGAATCGGCTTGTCCGACACTTCCTTGATGCGTCCGCCTTCGATCAGTACGGCGTGGTCTTCGCGCAACTCGCCCTTGACCGGGTCGAGCAGCGCACAATTCGACAACAGAATCGACTCCATGACCTCTCCTCCAGAATGGTGTGTATGAGGTTGCCCGGGTCAGCGGGCAACCGTGACTCGCGCGCCTTCAATCGTCAATCGATCGTGGCGTGGGCGAGCGTACGGGGCGTGCGAGTGAGCATCACGGGGGTGTCGCCGGTAACGACCGAGTCGTCCAGACGGAAGCCGCCCAGACCGTAGACGTAGATGCCCGGCTCGGCCGAATAGACCTCGTTCGCGAGCAGCGGACGATGATTGAACGCCATGTCGTCCGGGTACTCGTGGCCGATGATGCCCATGCCGTGGCCCGTGCGATGTCGGATGAACTCACCGCACCCGGCTTTCTCGATGACGGCCTGCGCCGCAGCGTCGATCCCCGAGACGGGCTTGCCGGTCACGGCCGCGTTCACCGCGGCTTCATTGGCGGCGCGCGCGACCTCGTAGTAGCGCGCCTGCTCGCTCGACGGCTTGCCGCAGAACCATGTGCGTTCATTCTCGATCACGAGACCGTTCAGGCGTGGGATCACGATGTTGACCATGCCGTCGCCCGCATTGATCCGCGCCCCGCACGACGCCCCATCGCCATGCGGCGAGGCCGAGGCGGGGCCGGACAGTGTCCAGCAGCGCATCACTTCGAGGTTTTCGCCGGGGAAGCGCTTGGCCCCTTCCGTGACCATCAGCGCGGCCATCGCGTAGTCGAGTTCCTGCACCAGACGCCCGGGACGAATGTTCTCGCGATACCGGTCCTGCACCCAGTCGGCCAACTCGGCGGCGGCGCGCATGATGGCGATTTCCTCGTCGTGCTTGACCCAGCGCAGGGCGCGCATCTCGGCAAGCATGGGCACGAGCTTCGCGTCGGCCAGCAGGCCACCGGCGCGCGCCAGCGGGCCACCGGCCGCATCGACGCCAATGCGCGAGCCCGCCAGACCGGCGGCGCGCAGCGTGTCGGCGATCAGCGTGGGCACATCGGCGAGCAGCGGCTGGCGCTGGGTCACGCGCGGATGCTCGGCGTAAAGGGTGACACGATCGAGATCGAGCCACAGATGGCCCCGCTCGCGCGCCATCATCAGGTGATGCGTCGACAGCTCGTTCATCACCGCGAACGGCTCGCCGTTGCGCGGCACGCACACGGCGATGGGGCGCTCCCACGTCTGCACATCGACGTGGAAGTTCGTGGCCCACTGAAAGAAATCGGCGGCGGTGAACACGAGCGCGTCGACGCGCGCGCGGTCCATCAGGTCTTGCATCAGACGATGGCGGTACTGACGTGTCGCATCGGAGAGAGTCGGCATCACGAAGTCCTTATCGGCAAATTGGGGCGAATGTCAGGGGGCAGACGGCGTTGGGCACGACCGACTGACGGGGCCGGCCGGCGCGCGAGGTCGCGCGGATCAGGGCGGGCAGATCGGTCAGGTCATCATCGTCTTCGCATAGCGCCGATGGATGATCCAGTGCGACGCAATGGCGAGCACGAACGTCACCACCATCGAGACGATGGACAGCACCGCGCCGAATGGCCAGTTGTTCGCTTTCGCGATCTGGTCGTAGATCGTGGGCGTCATCATGGTGATGCCGGTGCCGCCGAGCAGTACGGGGGTGGCATAGGCATTCATGCAGAGAATGAACACGAGCATGGTGCCGGCGGCGATGCCCGGTGCGGCCATCGGCAGGATCACGCGCGTGAGCGTCTGCCAGAACGTGGCGCCCAGATTGCGCGCCGCTTCCTCGACGGAGAAGTCCATGCCTTCGAGCACGCTTTGCAACGTGAGGATCATGTAAGGCAGCACCACGGCGGTGGTGCCCACCACGACCGCGAACGGCGTGTACAGCAAGCGAATCGGCTGCGGCACGATGCCCAGCGACACGAGCATGGCGTTGACGAAGCCGGCCGTGCCGAGCATGACCATCCAGCCGGCCGCGCGCACGACGTTGCCCACCAGCAGCGGGAAGACCAGCAGCATCACCAGCAGACTCTTGAAGCGGGTTTGCGTGCGCGCGAGCACGTAGGCGACAGGGAAGCCGAACACGAGCGCGAGCGCCGTGCACAGCGAGGCGACCTTGATCGTCGTCCAGAGCACCGAGAGGTAATACGGATCGGTGAAGAACTTGACGTAGTTCGTGCCGATCAGTGCCGCCTGCATCATGTCGACCGGATCGAACCGGTTGAAGCTGTAGCGCACCAGTTGCAACCCGGGCAGCACGATGACGAGCAACACCACGAGCGTGGCGGGCGTGGCGAGCGAGCCGCCCGTGAGCGCGCCGCGCACCGCGCGCGCGGTGGCGGCCCGGGAGGCTCGGGAGGCGTCGGCAGCAGGCGGGGGCGGCGTCATCGCGGGCTCCGGGGTGTCGACGACGGTCACAGCCCCACCTTGAATTCCTTGTTCCAGAAGTCGAGCAACGCGGGCTTGTCGGCGGTGAATTGGGCGTAATCGAGCTTGACCATGCGATCGAGTTCGGCGCGGGTGAAGCCCACGCTTTCCTGCAGCGACGGCGGCAGATTCGCGTTCGTCACGGTCGGCGCATAGCCCATCGTCTCCGCAAAGCCGATCTGGGCGCGCGGATCGAGCATCGCGTTCAGGTAGTTGAAGCCACACAGCTTGGACTGCGAATTCTTCGGCACGGCGGCTTCGAACGTTACCGGCACGGCGCCTTCCTTGGGCACCACGTAATCGATCGGCACGCCCGCCTTCTTCCACTGCAGCGCGCGCGCTTTCCACATGCAAGTGAACCAGATGTCGCCGCTCTTGAGCGCCGACGCCACGGCTTCGTTCGACGGGTAGACCTTGGGCTGCTGCGTCTTGCGCAACTCGCGCAGGAATTGCACACCGCCGGCCATGTCGCCGTCTTTGTGGCCGGCCGCGAGGGAGCTGCTCACCACGTTGAAGTTGTAGAGAATGTCCGAGAAGCCGACGCGGCCCTTGAGCTTGGGATCGAGCGCGGCGGTAAATGAGTCGGGCTTCGTGCCGAGCTTCTCCGGGTTGTAGACGATCACCATCGCACTGAAGATGTGCGGGATCGAGTACGGACGGCGCAACGCCTCCAGCGCATTCGCCAGGTTCGGGACGAGCTTGGCGTCGACCGCTTCGAGAATGCCCGAGCGGTTGATGTCGTACATATCGAGATCGGCCAGGCATGCGACGTCGAGCGAGCCGCGTCGCGACGCCTTCTCGGCGCGCAGCTTCGTCATGCGCTCGACCTGCCCGGCCGAGTCGTACGTGACCTTGCCACCGGCGGCCTCGATGATCGGCTTGCCGATGTTCTGTTCGAGAAGATTCAGATAGTCGCCGCCCCAGGTGCCGACGACCACGTTCGGACAGGCGGCGGCAGCGTGTGCCGAGAGGGCGTCGAGGCCGAGCGCGGGGGCGATCACCAGACCGGAAGCGGTCTTGAGAAACGAGCGGCGGTTCAGGGCGTGCGTCATGTCGTTATCCTTCAAAACGTTGGCCACGAGGTTGGCCAATACATGGGCCGAAGCGGGTGGAAGTGAGGCTGTGTCGTCAGGCGTTGAAAAACAGGCAATCGGTGCTCGCGAAGCACGCGTTGAGGGCGCGGCCCGGGGCGTAGCGGCTGACATCGTCGCGTGCGGTGTTCTGCACGTGCGCGACGAGCATCTCGCCCTGCGGACTCTTCAGACGGAGTTCGAGCGTGGAACCGAGATAGATCGTCTGGTCGACCGTGACCGGCATGGCCGTCTCGTTGTGCACAGGCGTGTCGCTCAGGCGCAGGCGCTCGGGGCGAATGCCGAGCGTCGTGGCGTCGGGGGCGGCGCTCGGCAATGCCAGGCGCTCGCCTTTGGCGGTCACGAAATGGCCGTCGGTCATCCGCCCGGCGAGGAAATTCATCTTGCCGAGGAAGTTCGCGACAAACGGATTGGCCGGGCGTTCGTAGAGCGCATCGGCGGTGCCGATCTGCTGCACGCAGCCGTCGTGCATCACGGCCAGGCGGTCGGCAATCGCCAGCGCTTCTTCCTGATCGTGGGTGACGAAGATCGTCGTCAGGCCGAGCCGTCGCTGCAACGCGCGGATCTCTTCGCGCACTTCGGTGCGCAGCTTGGCGTCGAGGTTGGAAAGCGGCTCGTCGAGCAAAAACACGTCGGGACGAATCGCCAGTGCGCGGGCAATCGCCACACGCTGCTGTTGACCGCCGGAGAGCTGGCGCGGATAGCGATCCGCGAGCGACGTGAGACGCACCATATCGAGCGCTTCGCGAATCCGCGTGACGCGCTCGGCACTGGACACGTGCCGCATTTCCAGGCCGAACGCCACGTTCTCTGCCACGGTCATGTGTGGAAAGAGCGCGTAACGCTGGAACACCATGCCGGTATTGCGGCGATGCGCGGGCAGGCGCGAGACCTCCTTGCCGCCGATCCAGATTTCGCCGGCCGTCGGCTCGACGAAGCCCGCGACCATGCGCAGCGTCGTGGTCTTGCCGCAGCCGCTCGGGCCAAGGAAGGCGACGAGTTCGCCGTCGGCGATTTCCAGCGAGAAGTCCGCCACGGCGGCGGCGTTGCCGTATTGCTTGCGCAGGCCGCGCAACGAAACGTTGGCCATGTCAGATCACCTGGCTGAGTTTGACGAACCGATCGGTGATCAGCATGACGATGCCGAGCAGGACGATCTGCGCCGCGGAGACGGCGGCAATCGTCGGATCGAGGTTGAATTCGAGGTACTGCATGATCGCGATGGGCAGGGTGGTCTTGCCCGGTCCCACCAGCGGCAATGTGAGTTCGAGGTTCTCGAACGACACGATGAAGCTGAACAGCCCCGCCGCCACGACCGCAGGCCGCAGCATCGGCAGCGTGACGCGCCACAGCGTGCGCCACGGACCCGCACCGAGATTACGGGCGGCTTCCTCGATGGTGCCGTCGATCTGTGCAAGGCTCGCCCCGACGAGACGCATCGTCCACGGAATGGTCAGGCAGACGTGCGCGATCACGAGACCGCCGAAGGTGCCGACGATGTCCATGTCGAGCGTGTTTTCGGCGCGCAGATAGAAAAGGTAAGTCGCGATGCCCGCGACGATGCCCGGGACCACCAGCGGCAACAGCAACACATTGCCGAGCGTGCGGCGGCCGGGAAAGCGGTAACGCGCGAGGGCGAGGGAGGCGGCAACGCCGAGGATGACGCCGCCGATGGCCGCACACGCGGCGAGTTGGAGCGAGAGGAGGAAGCCGTCGGCGAACGCGGCGTTGCGCCAGGCGTTCAAATACCATGAGACCGTGTAGCCGCTCGGCGGGAACGTGATGATCGCGTCTTTGAAGAAGCTCAGCCAGACAACGAAGATCAGCGGGCTGAGCATGAACAGATAGATCAGCGTGACCCCGGCGCGCACCGCCCATTTCGCGACGGGCACGCGCCGCACGCCGCCGGTCGGCCGCCGCAGCCCGTCACCCGCCACCCCACCTGACTCCATCGAAGTCTGCGTCATTGACGTCCTTCCCGGTATCGTGGATTCGATGCAAATTTGCATTGCATGAAACGTTGATATGCAAATTAGCATATCAAAATCGTCATGCAAACCGGAAAGCTGTCAGGGTTTCAACGGAGGCGGGAAACGGCTGGGGCGATAAGGCGATGCGGGTTTCGCAGCGTGCGACGCACGCGGGCACCGAACGCCTCGCCGCGCGATCAGCGAGGCGTACCACAGGGATGGCGATGGGTTCAGACCTGCCAGAGCGCGCGTACGGCGTCGATGGCGTGTTGCAAGGCGTGGGCGGCCGTGCAGTCGACAATGTGGCGCTCGGGCATCGAGCGCAGCCAGGTGAGTTGACGCTTGCACAACTGGCGCGTCGCGAAGATGCCCTTGTCGCGCATCGTGTCGTAATCGCTCTCGCCGTCGAGGTATTCCCAGACCTGCCGGTAGCCGACACAGCGCATGGACGGCAGGCCCGGGTCGAGATCGCCGCGTGCGCGCAGGTGTTCGACTTCTTCGATGAACCCGGCCGCGAGCATCAGACGAAACCGTTCGGCAATGCGTGCGTGCAGTACCGCGCGGTCGCCCGGCTCCAGCGCCACCGGCACGAACGTGTGGGCCGGTGACGCGGCAGGCGTCCGGGCCTCTTCGGCAAGCCATTGCGACATCGGCTTGCCCGACAGTACGAAGATTTCCAGCGCGCGTTGAATGCGCTGCGCGTCGTTCGGCGCGAGGCGGGCTGCCGTCACCGGATCGACGCTGGCGAGCCGTGCATGCATGGCTCGCCAGCCCTCGCGCGCGGCGTCTTCGTCAAGTTGGGCGCGTACGTCGGCGTTGGCCGACGGCAGCGGCGAGAGACCTTGCGTGAGTGCCTTGTAGTACAGCATCGTGCCGCCGACGAGCAGCGGGCGGCATCCGCGCGCGGCAATCTCGTCGACAAGACGCAGCGTGTCTTCCCGGAATTGCGCGGCCGAATAGGCGTCGCGCGGATCGATGATGTCGATCAGGTGATGGGGAACGGCGGCCAGCTCGGCCGCGCTCGGCTTGGCCGTGCCGATGTCCATCTCACGATAGACGAGCGCGGAGTCGACGCTGATGATCTCGAGCGGGGTGTCCTGCGCCAGCGCAAGCGCGGCGGCGGTCTTGCCGGATGCCGTTGGGCCCAGCACGCAGACGATCGGAGGAGGTGACGTCATGACCGGCTCAACGTCCCCGCATGAACAACTTGTCGAGATCGCCGAGCGTGAGCTGGTACCAGGTGGGACGCCCGTGATTGCACTGATCGGCGCGCTCGGTCGCTTCCATCTGGCGCAGCAGCGCGTTCATCTCTTCGTGCGTGAGCCGTCGATTCGCGCGTACCGCCGTGTGGCAGGCGAGCGTGCCGAGCAGTTCATGCTGACGTTCCGTGAGCACGCGCGAACCGCCGTACTGGCGTAGGTCCGCGAGCACGGCGCGCGCCAGCGCTTGCGCGTCGGCGCCGTCGAGCAGGGCGGGAATGGCGCGTACGGCGAGCGTGGTCGGCGACATCGCCGCGAGGTCGAAACCCAGTGCGGTGAGCGTTTCCTGATGCTCTTCCGTCGTGCCGATTTCCACCGGGTCGGCGAAGAACGTCACGGGAATCAGCAGCGGCTGCACCGGCACGCTGCGTTCCACGAGCGCCTGCTTGAAGCGCTCGTAGAGAATGCGCTCGTGGGCCGCGTGCATGTCGACGAGCACCAGGCCATAGGCGTTCTGCGCGAGGATGTAGATGCCGTGCAATTGGCCGAGTGCGAAGCCGAGCGGTTGTTCCAGCGCCATGGCGTCGGCGGTGCCTGCCGGCAAGACGTCGAGACCGCCGGTGAGCGTCGTGTCGCCTTGCGTCGCGCCGGCATTGCCATACGGCGGCGGGGGCGCATCCGTCACGCCCGGCTGGCCATACGGGCGCGGGGCGGGGGGGGCGGCGCGTCCGAACAGGTTGTCGTAGACGGACAGCGGTTGCGCCATCGGCAGCGTACCTTGCTGCATGCGGGGATTCCAACTGCTGCCGGCGCCACCGATACCTCCGGCCGGGCGCGCAGCCATCATGCCGCCGCCGCCCAATGCGGCACCCGGCCCGGCGGCAAGACCACCGCCGTCGGTCAGGTGGGCGGCGTGCGTCGCGCCGCCACTGCCCGCTGCACGGGCCAGCGCACGTTGCACGACGTGGAATACGAACTGGTGGACGCTGCGGGCATCGCGAAACCGCACTTCGATCTTCGAGGGGTGGACATTGACGTCGACCAATTGCGGCGGCAGTTCGAAATACAGCACGTAGGCCGGATAGCGGTCGCCGTGGAGCACGTCTTCATAGGCAGCGCGTACCGCGTGGGTGAGCAGCTTGTCGCGCACGAAGCGGCCGTTCACGAAGAAATACTGCTGGTCGGCGCGCCCACGGCTGGCGGTCGGCAACCCGACGAAGCCCGACAGGCGCAACTCGGCGGCGCCCTCGTCCAGCGCCAGATGCGCGCCGGCAAAGTCGTTGCCGAGCACGCGGGTGACGCGCGTCGCGGCGTCAGACGCGTTCCAGTGCTCCACCGCCCGGTTGTTGTGCAGGATCGAGAAGCCGACGTCGGGACGCGCGAGCGCGCTGCGGCGAATAACGTCCATGCAATGACCGAACTCGGTTTGCTCGGTCTTCAGGAATTTGCGCCGCGCGGGGGTGTTGAAGTACAGGTCGCGAACGTCGACCGTCGTGCCCACCGGGCCCGCGGCGGGGGTCAGCGCACCGGTATTGCCGTCGATGGCGCTCGCGTGCGGCGCATCGGCCTGGCGGCTCGACAGCGTGAGTTGGGCCACCGACGCGATGGAGGCGAGCGCTTCCCCACGGAACCCCAACGTGAGCACCGATTCGAGTTCGTCGAGCGAGCGAATCTTGCTCGTCGCGTGGCGCGTGAGCGCCAGCGGCAATTGTTCGGCGGACATGCCGCCGCCGTCGTCGGTGATGGCGATGCGGCGCACGCCGCCTTCTTCGAGCTTGATCTGGAGTGCGCGGGCGCCAGCATCCAGGGCGTTCTCGAGCAATTCCTTGACGACGGACGCGGGGCGTTCCACCACCTCGCCCGCGGCGATCTGGCTGATCAGCTGGTCGGGAAGGACCTGGATGGCGCGCAGCGGCGCGAGGCCCGCCGGCATGGGGCCGGGGCGGCGCTCAGGGGCCTCGGTGCCGGTAGGTTCGGGCACGCCGGCCGGGTCGTGTGCAGGGGGGGAGGAGGTCGGGGTCGCAGACATGGGAACCATTATAAAGGTTGCCCTCAAAGACATAGGTCGAGCCAGGTTTTAGCGGGCAATACCCGCAACGGTGCCCGTAGAAGTACCACTCATTCCTGTCATGGGAGGGTTGTAGGCTGGACCATGGATTCGACATACCCGTGACGGTCGGCGTCGACCGTCACGGGCACGACACGACGCCCGACGTTTGCGCTGGTATCATGCGTTCGTCGCGTGCCCGCAGGGACGGGCCGGCGTCCTTTATCTTGAGGAATCGACTTGGATACTTTGGTGCAATTGGTGGAGATGGTGCTCCACATCGATAAACATCTGGGGGTGTTTATCGATCAATACGGAAACTGGGTGTATCTGTTCCTGTTCATGATCGTGTTCGTGGAAACGGGGCTGGTGCTCTTTCCGTTCCTTCCGGGTGATTCCCTGCTGTTCATTGGCGGTGCATTTGCGGCGACCGGAGCGATGGATCCGTGGTTGCTCGGCGTACTGCTCTTCATTGCGGCAGTGACCGGCAACACGCTCAACTTCTGGATCGGATCGAAGATCGGGCCGCGCGTGTACGAGAAGAACTGGCGTTTTCTCGATCGCGACGCCTTGCGCAAGACCCACGACTTCTACGAGCATCACGGCGGCAAGACCATTGTGATTGCGCGTTTCGTGCCGATCGTGCGAACGTTCGCGCCGTTCGTGGCGGGGGTGTCGGCCATGTCGTGGGTACGCTTCCAGCTCTACAACTTGCTCGGCGCCCTGATCTGGGTGACGCTGCTCGTGGGCGGCGGTTACCTGTTCGGCAACCTGCCGATCGTCAAGCAATACCTGAACGTCATCGTGCTGGTGGGCATTTCGGCAGCGGTGGTGCCGATCGCACTCGGGGCGCTCTGGAAACTGGTCACGCGCGGTCGTCGCCGTGTGGCGCAGGGCCAGGGCGAGTAAGGTCGACTGTCGGGCAGACAGTGACCTCGCAGGTTCAATAAAAAATGGCGCGTCCGGTTGATGACCGGGCGCGCCATTTTTGTCTTGGCGTTGCGCGAACGTCCGTGGCCGGCCGTCAGGCTGTCCGATTCTTTGCGAGGGGCGGATTCTTGGCGAAGTAGGCCTTGATGCCCTTGAGCAGCGCATCGGCGAGCCGCTCCTGGTAGGCCGGATCGTTCAGCGCCTGCTCTTCCTTGGGGTTGCTGATGAAGGCCGTCTCGACGAGCACCGACGGGATGTCGGGGGCCTTGAGCACCGCGAAGGCCGCCTGTTCGACGTGCTTGCTGTGCAGCCGGTCCGCGACGGTGCCGATCTCAGCGAGCAGCGCCGTGCCGAATACCTTGCTGTCACGGATCTGCGCCGTTGTCGACATATCGAGCAACGCATGCGCTACGGCGCGGTCGTTAGTCTTGATGTTGACGCCGCCGATCAGATCGGACGCGTTTTGCGTCTTTTCCAGCAGACGTGCCGTTGCACTCGTGGCGCCACGCTCGGACAGGGCGAATACCGACGCCCCGTTCGCCGACGGCGAGGTGAACGCATCGGCGTGAATCGACATGAACAGGTCGGCGTCCACGCGGCGGGCCTTCTGCACCCGCACGCCGAGCGGCACGAAGAAGTCGGCGTCGCGCGTCATCATCACCCGCATATTGGGCTGCGCATCGATCTTCTCGCGCAGCCGCTTGGCGATCTGCAGCACCACCACTTTCTCGTAGGTGCCGCTGCTGCCGATCGCGCCCGGGTCTTCTCCGCCATGGCCGGGGTCGAGGGCGATGGTGAGCAGGCGGGCGGTCTTCGGTCCGCGTGACGGTGGCGTGAGCAGCCCGTCGTCGTTGCGCTGGGCGAGCGACGGCATTCTGTCCGTGGACGAGGGCGCCGGGGGGCGTGAGACGCGCGGGCCCGGCTCACGTTGCGCGTAACGCTGAAAGAACGCTTCGCTCTCCTCCGTGCTCGGCGTGCCCGTGCCAGACGACGGGTTCGAGGGCTGAGCGGGCGGCGTGTTCTGCGCCAATGCCTCGGCCTTGTGGCTGGACTTGGCGAGCAGTTCCATGAGCGGGTCGGGTTCGACCGCCGGATACAGGTCGAACACGGTGCGGTACTTGTAGCCCGCGACCGGCGGCAACGTGAAGGATTGCGGCTTCACGCCGGCCTTCAGATCGAACACCATGCGCACGACGCCGGGTTTGAACTGTCCCACGCGCACCTGCATGATCTGCGGGTCGTTCGGCTGGATCTTTGACACGAGATCGCGCAGCGCCGGGCTCAGATCCACTTCATCGAGATCGATGACGAAGCGGTTCGGACTCGCCATGAGCTGTTGCTGGAACTTGACCGGGTTGTCAGTCTCGAGCGTGACGCGCGTGTAGTCCTTGGCCGGCCAGACGCGCACCGCCACGATGGCGTTGGCGAACGCGAGACGCGGGCCGGTAATGGCGAGGATGAGTGTTGATGCGCCGGCGCGCAATGCACGGCGGCGGCCGGCATTGGGCGATGAGGCGTCGTCGGTACGAGTAAAGCGTTTGATCAGCATGAGTTCAGGCAAGCAAGACCGGCCGGCGTGTAGGCGCTCGTCGTCAGACGGCGGCTGTTGCCAACAGGTTCCAGCCAAAGGCCCAAATCGGGGGTGCCCAGGAGACCTTCGGCTTTCTCCGGCCACTCGACGAGGCACAGGGCGTCGCCTGCAAAGTGCTCCCGAAAGCCCGTGTCGTGCCATTCGGCCGGATCGGCGAAGCGGTACAGGTCGAAATGATAGACCGGCAACACGCCTTGTGGTGTGTCGATGTTGTAAGGTTCACACAATGCATACGTGGGACTTTTGACGCGTCCGGTATGCCCCAGCGCGCGCAGCAGGGCACGCACCAGCGTGGTTTTCCCCGCGCCGAGGTCGCCCGAGAGCTGCACGTGAAGTCCCGCATGCGCCGCGTCGGTGTGCGCCGCGCGTGCCACGATGGCGCGCGCGAGCGCAGCGGCGAAGGCCTCGGTGGCGGCTTCGTCCGGCAGCGCGAAGATGCGCTCGCCCAAGGGCGTCGGCGTTGATGAATCGGGCATTGCGTAAAATGGAGTCGATGAAAGCTTCCGTGATTTTCCCCGCTACCGCCGCACAAGTCGAGTCGGCGACACCTCCGAATGCTTCGGAAGTGTCGTCCTCGCGCGACAATGCGACGTCTCCCGCCCTCGATGCCGAGGACTTGACCGCGCTTGCCGGACAGATTCGCGCATGGGCGAGGGAACTCGGTTTCGGCCGGGTCGGCATCACGGACATCGATCTCTCGCACGCCGAAGCGGGGCTGCAACAGTGGCTCGACGACGGCTGTCACGGCGATATGGACTACATGGCGGCGCACGGCATGAAGCGCGCGCGGCCCGCGGAGCTCGTCCCCGGCACGGTACGCGTCATCAGCGCACGCATGAACTATCTCCCGAACGAGACCGACAGGGAGACCTGGCGCGCGCGTGAAGCCGCGCGCGTGGCGATGCCCGCCGAGGCGGTCGTGTCGATCTATGCGCGCGGACGCGACTATCACAAGGTCATGCGCCATCGGCTGCAACAACTGGCGGAGCGCATTACCCAGGCCATCGGGCCGTTCGGCTACCGTGCATTCACCGATTCGGCCCCGGTGCTCGAAGTCGAACTCGCGCAGAAGGCCGGGCTGGGCTGGCGCGGCAAGCACACTCTGCTGCTCTCGCGCGACGCGGGGTCGCTCTTCTTTCTCGGCGAGATCTTTGTCGACGTGCCGCTGCCGGTCGATGCCGACGCGGCAAGCACGCAGAGCGAGGTACCAGGCAAGGCAACGGGGCACCGCCTGCAACCGGGCGAGCATTGCGGGCAATGTCAGCGATGCCGCGACGTTTGTCCGACCGGCGCCATCACCGAAGCGTTTCGCGTCGATGCGCGGTTGTGCGTGTCGTATCTGACGATCGAGCACAAAGGGGCGATTCCCGAGAATTTGCGCGCGAAGATGGGCAATCGCATCTATGGCTGCGACGATTGCCAGCTCTACTGCCCGTGGAACAAGTTTGCGCAGCCGTCGCCGCTCGCCGATTTCGCTCCGCGCAACCGGCTCGATAGCGCCTCGCTCGTCGACCTGTTCGCCTGGAGCGAAACGGAATTCATGGATAAGCTGGCCGGCAGCCCCATTCGTCGCATTGGTCATGAGCGATGGCTGCGCAATCTGGCCGTCGGGCTCGGCAATGCACTGCGCAACACGGCAGATGCCGCCGCGCGCGCGCCGCTGCGCGAGGCCTTGCTCGCGCGACGCGATTACCCGTCGGCGCTGGTACGCGAGCATGTCGAATGGGCGCTGGCCCAGGAAGGAGCCACCGTTTGACCCCAGGCACCCACCCCGCGAGCGAGAACCTCACCGACGTCGACGATCTCGATGATCTGTCGCCTCCGCTGGCCTTCGACCCCGACGGCGCGACCTATGTGCGCAGTGTCACGCTCATCGACCAGTTCTGCGACACGATCTGGCTCGAAGACGGCCTCTCTCGCAATACGCTCGACGCTTACCGACGGGATTTGCGCCTCTTCGCGCAATGGCTCGCCGCCAAGCGCGAGACTTCGCTCGATGGCGTGGACGAGGCGGCGCTCGCCGCCTATCTGGCGTGGCGCCGCGAGAGTCTGGCGAGCAGCGTCAATCGTCGTCTGTCGGTCTTCAAACGGTTCTATCAATGGGCGCTGCGCGACCATGTCGTGCATCAGGACCCGTGTTTGCGCATCGCATCGGCCAAGCGTGCCCAGCGGTTGCCCTCGACATTGTCGGAGGCGCAGGTCGAAGCGTTGCTGGCCGCCCCCGATCTGACCCAACCGCTTGGGTTGCGTGATCGCGCGATGCTCGAATTGATGTACGCGAGCGGTCTGCGCGTTTCGGAACTGGTCGCGCTCAAGACGATTGAAGTGGGATTGAACGAGGGTGTGCTGCGCATCTTCGGCAAGGGCGCGAAGGAGCGACTGGTGCCGTTCGGCGAAGAGGCCAACGCGTGGCTCACGCGATATCTGGCGCAGAGTCGAGGGGTGCTGCTGGCCGGTCGCGCCTGCGACACGCTGTTTGTCACGCAACGCGGCCAGGGGATGACGCGGCAGGCGTTCTGGTATCTGATCAAGCGCTATGCGGTGCAGGCGGACATTCGTGCGCCGCTCTCACCGCATACGCTGCGTCATGCCTTCGCGACGCATCTGATCAATCACGGCGCGGATCTGCGCGTGGTGCAGTTGTTGCTCGGCCACGCCGACATCTCCACCACACAGATCTACACGCACGTCGCGCGCGAACGCCTCAAGTCGCTGCATGCACAGCATCATCCGCGCGGGTGAGTGCCGTGTGTGAAGCGCGTGCTGCGTGGGCCGCGTGTATGGCAAGCAAGGCCGGCGCGGTAGGCGAGCGACGCCGCCGCGCCATCAAACTTCAAAGCAACGCCTTGAGCTTGTGCTTGAGCACCTTGCCCGTCGACGCGGCGGGCAGGGCATCGAGCACTCGAATCTGCGCCGGACGCTTGTACGGTGCGAGCCGCGTCGCCGCCCACGCGGCCAGCGCTGCGACGTCGATGGCATGGCCCGGGCGCGCCTCCACGAACGCGATCACCTGTTCGTTCTCCTCGTCGGGACGTCCGAGGACGGCTGCTTGCAGCACATCCGGGTGGCTCGCCAGCGCCTGCTCGACTTCGAGCGGATAAACGTTGAAGCCGGAGTGGATGATGAGTTCCTTGGCGCGTCCCGCGAGGAAGAGCGCACCGTCGGCGGTGCGACGCGCAAGATCGCCGGTGCGCAGCCAGCCGTCGTCGGTCACGGCTGCCGCCGTCAGCTCTGGGGCACGGTAGTACCCGAGCATCACGTTAGGACCACGCACCCAGAGTTCGCCAACGTCGCCATCGGGCAGGTCATGCCCGTCGCGATCGACGATACGTACCGTCACGCCGGGGATCGCCGGCCCCACGGCGCAGTCGTCGCGCGGGGCGTCGAGCAGCGTCTGCGAGACGGTCGGACTACTCTCCGTCAACCCGTACCCGTTGTGAATCGGCAGGCCATAGAACGCTTCGGCACGCGCCTTGAGCGCCGCATCGAGGGGCGAGCCGCCCGAGTAGACGAAGCGCAGCCGCGGTGCGATGAGTGTCCGGTTCCGCGCCGTCACATAGGCCATCAGGCGGGCGTGCATCGCGGGCACCCCTTGCAGGATCGTCAGCCCGTCGTGGGCGAGCGAATCGAGCACGGCTTCGGGGGTAAAGCGCGCGGCCAGCCGCAGCGTGCCGCCAGCGTACAGCGTGCCCAGACACACCGACGTCAGGCCATAGACATGCGAGATCGGCAGCACGCCGTAGGCAATATCGTCGGCACCGACGCGTCGCAGCGTGCTCGACACCGCGGCGATGAACATCAGGTTGCGATGCGAGAGACGAACGCCCTTGGGCGTGCCGGTCGTGCCCGTCGTGTAGATGAGCGCCGCGCATTGGCGCGCCGGATCGGTCTGCACCGGCTCGGTGACGCTGTCGGGATCGGTGTCGGACACCGCGATGGCGCCGAGCGCGAGGTCGGTCCAGGCGACCTTGGCGGCGTCGCCCCGGGCGTGCGCGGCGGCATCGGGCGAGGCATCGACGGTGTAGATCGCGCAGCGCGGTTGCGCATGATCGCGAATGGCGTTCAATTCCGCGGCGCTGACCCGCGCGTTGCACAGCAGCGGCCAAGCGTCGAGGGCTGCCACGGCGAGCAGCAGCACCACATACGCGATGCCGTTCTCACCGACGATCATCACGCGATCGCCACCCCGCACGCCGTGCGCGCGCAGGCGCTCGGTGCAGGCGCTGACGGTGTTCGCCAGTGCCCCGTAGGTGAGACGGCTGAAGTCGTCGATCAGGGCGATGCGCGTGGGCGCTTGCGCGGCGATCCGCGCGGGCAGCGTGTCGATGCGTGCGGGCAGATTCGCGAGCAAGCTGGCGGCGAAGGTGTCCGGATGAGAGGGGGCGGGAGAGGCTGACATGCCGGCATTGTAATGCGCTCGCCGCCATCGAGCATCGCACGAGCCGTCGAGGATGACGGCGGTGCGCGCATTCCGGGACCGCAGTCCTTGGCCGTTTCATTACAATAGTCGCCCATGAGCAAGACCAAACACGTCTCGGAAACGCCGGCCACGCAGTTTCTGAAGCAAAAGAAAGTGGCCTTCACCGAACACGTCTACGAGTACGTCGAACATGGCGGGACCGGCGAGTCGGCACGCCAGTTGGACGTGCACGAGCACGCGGTCGTCAAGACGCTCGTCATGGAAGACGAGAAGGCCCGGCCGCTGATCGTCCTCATGCACGGCGACCGGACCGTCTCGACCAAGAACCTCGCGCGCCAGATCGGCGCCAAGCGCGTGGAGCCCTGCAAGCCGGAGGTCGCCCAGCGTCATTCGGGTTATCTGGTGGGCGGCACGTCGCCGTTCGGTACCAAGCGCGCGATGACCGTGTATGTGGAGGCGTCGATTCTCGATCTGCCGCGCATATTCATCAACGGCGGGCGACGCGGGTACCTCATTGGCATCGCCCCGCAGGTGCTGCTCAACACATTGGCGGCCAAGCCGGTGTCGTGTGCGCTGAGCGACGCGTAGTCGCCACGGCACGGCGGCCTGCGTCGGTCCGATCGATCCGATCCCGGCGCAACCCCGTGGTTGCCAGAATGGAGGGGCGGAGCGCGTCAAGTAGAATGGCGGCCATTACACATTCTGCTCACGCTCGAAGTTCATGGCCACACTGGTTTTTATCGTTCTCGCGTACCTGATCGGCTCGTTGCCGTTCGCGGTGATCGTCAGCCGCACGATGGGTCTCGCCGACCCGCGCAGTTATGGCTCGGGCAACCCGGGCGCTACGAACGTGCTGCGCTCCGGCAACAAGAAGGCCGCTGTGCTCACGCTGATCGGCGACGCCCTCAAGGGCTGGCTTGCGGTGTATCTTGCGCAGCGCTTCGCCGATACGTGGGGCGTGGGTGACTTTGGTCTGGCGGCCGTGGCCCTTGCGGTCTTCATGGGCCATCTGTATCCGGTGTTTCTGCGCTTTGCGGGCGGCAAAGGCGTGGCGACGGCGGCCGGCGTCCTGTTCGCCATCCACCCGGTGCTGGGGCTCGCCGTGCTCGCGACGTGGCTCATCATCGCGATCTTCTTCCGCTATTCGTCGCTCGCCGCGCTGGTGGCCGCTGTGTTCGCGCCGCTTTACTACGTGTTCATGTCTGGCTTCGGACCGTACGCCCCGGCGGTAATCGTCATGGCGATCCTGCTGGTCTACCGGCACCGCGCCAACATCGGCAAGCTGATGGCGGGCAAGGAAAGCCGCATCGGGCAGAAGAAAGCGAAGTAAGGCCGGCGTCACGTCGGCGCGGCCGAACCCGGGACGGTCTCGACCATGACAAAACCCGCAGCGAGTCTGCGGGTTTTGCTTGTCTGCCGCGCGAGTCTGTCAGTCGCGGAAGTTGTTGAAGTCGAGCGGGGTGTCCGTCACGTCCTTGCGCAGCAGGGCCATGGCGCTCTGCAGGTCGTCGCGCTTGGCGCCCGCGATGCGCACGCTGTCGCCCTGGATGCTCGCCTGCACCTTCATCTTGCTGTCCTTGATCACGCGCACGATCTTCTTTGCCAGGTCGCCTTCGACACCTTTCTTCACCTTGACGACCTGCTTGACCTTGTCGCCGCTGATCTTCTCGACCTTGCCGTAGTCGAGGAAGCGCACGTCCACGTTGCGCTTGGCCATCTTGCTGATGAGCACCTGCGTGACTTGCTCGAGCTTGAAGTTGTCGTCGGCGAACAGTGTGAGTTCCTGTTCCTTGTGCTCGATTCGCGAGTCCGATCCCTTGAAGTCGAATCGCGTCGAGATTTCCTTGTTGGCCTGCTCGATGGCGTTCTTGACTTCAATCATGTTGGCTTCGCTAACCACGTCGAACGATGGCATCTGGCTCTCCTGAAAGGTAAAGGGTTCGTGAAATGGCACGCCGGGCGTGCCGCACGGGGGACGGTGGCGCCGGCGCACCCGTTGTCCGGGACGACCGGGTCATGCGCGCAGCGCGAACCTCGGCCGCGTGGCCGCTATAATGGTGCGCAAAATTCTTTCGCCCGACATTGTAATTCAGCCGTCGCGCCCGCGTCCCTTCCGGATGCTGTCCGGGACGGCAGCCCCACGGATCACCCACGGATTTTTCCCGACTTCATGCCTCAGTTGCAACGCGACGTCAGCCTGCGCGACTTCAATACCTTCGGCCTGCCCGCCACTGCCCGCTTTGTTGTGACGATCGACAGCGAAGCAGCGCTCCTCGACGCGCTCGCCATGCCCGAACTGGCCGGTTTGCCGCGCCTCGTGCTTGGCGGCGGCAGCAATGTGGTGCTCACGCACGACTTCGACGGCGTGGTGTTCCGCATGGCAATTCGCGGCCGTGAGCGCCTTGCGGACGACGCGCACGCGCGCTATGTGCGCGGTGGCGCCGGCGAGGTCTGGCACGACTTCGTCGACTGGACGCTCTCGCAGGATTGTCCTGGCCTGGAAAACCTCGCCCTGATCCCGGGCACCCTCGGGGCTGCCCCGATTCAGAACATCGGCGCCTACGGGCTGGAGCTGGCCGAGCGCTTTGCCGAGGTGCGCGCGCTCGATACGGCCACGGGCGCATTCGTCACCCTCACCCGCGAGGCGTGCGCGTTCGGCTATCGCGATTCGCTGTTCAAGCGCGAGCCCGGGCGTTACCTCATCGTGTCGGTCACATTGCGGCTGCCGCAGCCGTGGCAGCCCGTGACCGGCTATGCGGACGTGTCGCACACGCTCGCCCAGGCAGGCATCGAGCAGCCGAATGCGCGGCAGATCTTCGAGGCCGTTGTGGACATTCGCCGCCGCAAACTGCCCGATCCGGCCGAACTCGGCAACGCCGGGAGCTTCTTCAAGAACCCCGTGGTCGACGCCGCAACGTTTGGCGCACTGCGCGAGCGGTGTCCGCAGGCGGTCGGCTATGCGCAGCCGGACGGCGCCTGGAAAGTCGCCGCGGGCTGGCTGATCGACCAATGCGGCTGGCGCGGCAAGTCGCTCGGCCACGCGGGCGTGCATGAGCGTCAAGCGCTCGTGCTCGTCAATCGAGGCGGCGCCAGCGGCGCGGACATCGTGGCGCTCGCGCGCGCCATACAAGCCAGCGTGCAGGAGCGCTTCGGTATCGCGCTCGAGCCCGAACCGCTCATGCTTTGATCGACGTGGCGTCGGGCAGACGCTGCAGGTAATCGCGCCGCAGGTCGACGGTGGAGCGCACACCGACGTCGTCGAAGTGTGCATCGAGCCAGCGGCTCGCCGCCTCGCGGCCACGGTCGCGCAGCGCGGTGAGGAAGTGCCAGTCGGTCACGAATTTCGTCGATGACGACAAGTCGTACAGTGCCTTGTCCGCGCGAATCGAGTGAATCAACGGGTACTTCAGACGCTTGCGAAACTCAGGCTTGAGCCATCCCTCGTCAAGCAGTTTGTGCACAAAGGAAATAGCGCGGAATTCGCGCTGCAGCGACGCATTGAACGTGATCTCATTCACGCGATTCATGATCTGCCCCGGCAGCACGGGTTTCTCTTTGCGCTCGATCGGGTTGATGTGCACGATCAGGATGTCGCTCGTGAGCGTCTCGTAATAAAACGGATAGAGCGGTGGGTTGCCGAGATAGCCGCCATCCCAGTAAAAATCCTCGTCGATTTTCACCGGCTTGAAGAGCCACGGTAGACACGCCGACGCCATCGCGACGTCGAGCGTGATTTCGTGTGTGCGAAAGATGTGGATGTTGCCGGTGCGGACGTTGGTCGCGGACACGAACAGGCGCGTCGCGGTGCTCTCGCGCAACCGTTCGAAATCGACCTGCGCTTCGAGTACGGTACGCAGCGGGTTGATTTCGGCCGGGGGCTGCGCGAACGGCGTCATCCATTGCTGCATGCTCTGCATCCAGTCGTGCCAGACCGGGTATTCGGTCGGACGGCCGTTGAGCCAACTGAAGACGGTCTGCGCCCAGGCGGTCGCCGAGGAGCCTGCCTGCGACACACCGAGCCAGAAGCTGTGCAGCGCTTCGCGCGCCTTCTCGCGCGGGTCGACGCCCGGACGATCGAGCAGGCCGTGCGCCAGTACGACGGCGTTCATCGTGCCTGCGGACGCGCCGCTGATACCCTCGAACTCGAGACGTCCGTCTTCCAGCAATTTGTCGAGCACCCCCCAGGTGTAGGCGCCATGCGCACCGCCCCCTTGCAGCCCAAGGTCGATGCCTTTTCGCTTAGCAGAGCGGCCGCGTGAGGATTTCGTGGATTTGGCCGGAGCGCGATTACGGGGAGCTTCCGGTGTCTCCGTACCGACCTTGGCCGAGAGGGTGTCGCTCGGTGCGTCCGTGGCGGAGGTGCGCTTGCGAGCGCGAGGTGTGGCGGATTTCTGGGGCGCGTTGCCGTTACGTGCCGGCCGGGTGAGGCCATCTGGCGGGAGCAACGGGACGTCGGTCGGCTCGAGATCGGTGCTCGTGCCGTTTACCGATTCGGAAGCGGATTCGGCCGACAGAGAGTGAGAGGCGGTCGAATCCGTGGCCTGCGTATCGGCAGGGGTGTCAAAAGCTCGGTCGCCGGTAGCATCGTCGGCGGATTCGGGGGGCAGACGCGACATAGTGAGTAGCGGCGCCGGGCCGCGCTGAACCGGCCGAGAGGGCGACTGCGAGGGGACCCCCACGCAGTCGCGATGCTGGCCGGTCGGTTAGCCGTAATGGCAGACGTAATCGAGCGTCTCCACGACCTCGATATCGAACTTGCTGTTGCCCGGCACGGAGAACTGCTGGCCGGCGGCGTATTCCTGCCACTCGGCCTGGCCGGCCAGACGGATGCGGCAGCGGCCGCCCGTGACTTCCATGATTTCGGGCGCATCGGTGCCGAACTGGAGCGTGGCCGGGAAAATCACGCCCAGCGTCTTGCGCGTGCCGTCTGGAAACAGCACGGTGTGCGAAACGCACTTGCCGTCGAAATAGGTGTTGGCGCGCTTGATTACGGAAACGTTGTCGAACTGCGTTGCGTTTTGCGTCATGACCGAATGCGGAGTCGAATGCGATGGAAAGTCGCGATGATGGGTCGATAGGCCTGCCCCAACAGGGCAAGCGTGAATTCATGCTAGCACGTTTCGAACGTCCACCCGTCTGGGTTTTGTGCAATGCACAACGAATTTGCCCCGTTGTGGTGCAAATTGCGAAATGTTCTGACGGACGATACGGGCTACAACGTGCGGTGATGAAACGTGCGTCAACGAGGGACGCCTGCGCGTGAGGGATGATAGCGGAACGCTGGCTACGGTGGGGATGCCGGTGTTGGAGGGGGCGGGCGGAGGTGACGCGTGGGAGGTGCGGGGGAGGCGCGGGCGCGATGGTCCAGAATAACGCCCGGACGGCGTTGCGCTGGTCCGGGCGTGGTCTGATCGACGCGTTAGACGCGACCGAGCATCAGGTATTCCATGAGCGCCTTCTGCACGTGCAGACGGTTCTCCGCTTCGTCCCAGACGACGCTTTGGGCGCCATCGATCACGTCGGCCGACACTTCCTCGCCACGGTGCGCGGGCAGGCAATGCATGAACAGCGCGTTCGGTTTGGCGCGCTGCATGAGATCGGCATTCACGCACCACTGAGCGAAGGCCGCCTTTCGCGCCTCGTTCTCCGCTTCATAACCCATGCTCGTCCAGACGTCGGTCGACACGAGATCCGCGCCTTCGCAGGCCGCGCGCGGGTCGTCAAACTCGCGCACGAACGGGCGGCTCGACTCGGCCACCATCGCCTGATCGAGGCGGTAGCCGGGCGGCGTCGAGATGTTGAACTGGAAGCCGAAGATCTCGGCGGCCTGGATCCACGTGTAGGACATGTTGTTCGCGTCACCGATCCACGTCACCGTCTTGCCCTTGATCGGGCCGCGATGCTCGTAGAACGTGAAGATGTCCGCCATCACCTGGCACGGGTGATATTCGTTGGTCAGGCCGTTGATCACCGGTACGCGCGAGTGCTGCGCGAAGCGCTCGATGATCTCCTGACCGAACGTGCGGATCATGATGATGTCGGTCATTCGCGAGATCACCTGGGCCGCGTCTTCGATTGGCTCGCCCCGGCCGAGCTGCGTGTCGCGCGTGTTCAGGAACACGGCGTGGCCGCCCAACTGGTGAATCCCGGCTTCGAACGAGAGCCGCGTGCGCGTCGAGCTTTTCTCGAAAATCATCGCCAGCGTGCGGTCGTGCAGCGGATGGTAGGTCTCGTAGTTCTTGAATTTCTTCTTGAGGATGCGGGTGCGCTCGAGCACGTAGTCGTACTCGTCGAGCGTCAAATCCGAAAACTGAAGGTAGTGCTTGATGGGTTTGGCGGTGGTCATTTGGATGTTCTGCTGGAGGCCGATAGCGCGGGAATTCAAAGGGAACTCTCTCGCTTGCGGCACGACGAACAAGCCTTGAGGCCTGTCCCCCGGTCAGGCGCGTGAAGGTGTTCTACCGGTTGCTGGCATCAGGGGAACAGCCGCTAGTCTACCAAATCGTTTTACCGTCACACGAAAAGCGTATGATCGAGCGCGATGCTGCACGGCCAAAAACGGCTGGCAAGACCGAAAAAAACATCGGCAGCGAGGGTGGGGGACAGGTTTGAGTCTTATATAAGATATAATACTGTCTCTGTCAGCGACGCTACCCGCGTATGGCTGGCCAGGTGTTTTTTGAGGTGATTGAGCGATATGACCGACCAGGTTTCCGCGCGCGAGTATTTCATCCAGGGGCTCACCCGGGGTGGCAAGAAGTTCCGTCCGAGTGACTGGGCGGAGCGTCTGTGCGGCGCCGTGTCGTTCTGTGGCCGGCGCGATACCGGCCCGAACGCATACATGCAGTACTCCCCCTATGTGCGTCCGATCATGGTGGGCGACGTCAAATGCGTCGTTGTTGACGAGCGGTTGCGCGACATCGAGCCGATGGCTTTCGATTTCGTGATGAATTTTGCGCGTGACAACGACCTGCAACTGACCGAAGCCTGCTTCGTTCCCGACGTCAAGTAATCCCCCGCGGCCGTCTTTCGGCCAGACGTGAGTGCCGGGCCTTTGGCCCTGACTCACCGTCGTTCCGCTCTGTCGTCGGCCGTCTCGCGGCGACTGCCCTCGTGGTTCGCGCCGTTCCCGTACTCGTCCCGGATTTTCTCGCAGCGACACGGTGGCTTGCGCGCGCAACGCGTTAGCGCGATCGATGTTTGGCTTCAGTGAAAAGAAAAAAAGCCCGCACGAAGCGGGCTTTTTTTGTGTTCCGACCGGAGTCGAAACCGGCAAGCAACTGAGTCTGCTTGACCGCTTGCGCGGTTAGGCAGCAGCCGACATCGCCTTGATGGCGGCCGACAGGCGGCTCTTTTGACGAGCGGCGGTGTTCTTGTGAACGATCTTCTTGTCAGCGATGATGTCGATCGTCTTGGCCGACTTGCGCAGCACTTCCTTGGCAGCGGTGGGGTCGCCAGCGGCGATGGCCTTGCGGACCGCCTTGACGGCCGTGCGCAGACGCGAACGCAGTGCCGAGTTGTGGGCGTTGATCTTAACGGTTTGACGCGCGCGCTTGCGTGCTTGTGCGGTATTTGCCATGTTCGGTGAATTCCTTGAATTGCTCCGCCTGATGCGGCTTCTATGCAGTTTGGCTCGGCTCCCTGGGAGACACGGTGGCCAGGAAGCAATCCATTGACTTCGAAACCGTCGATTATAGCCGAACGCCAATGGAAATTGCAACTTCTTTGCTGCAATGCTGTGCGTATAATACGCGCAACATGAATTTGCTCAAAGCTCTCGCTACGGTCAGCGGTTTCACGATGCTCTCGCGCATCACCGGTCTGGTCCGTGAAATCCTTATTGCACGCATGTTTGGCGCCGGTCCCATGACCGACGCCTACAACGTCGCATTCCGCATCCCCAATCTGCTGCGCCGCCTGTCCGCCGAAGGTGCGTTTTCGCAGGCCTTCGTGCCGATCCTGGCCGAATTCAAGTCGCAGCGCAGTCACGAGGAGACGAGAACCCTCGTCGATTCCGTGACCACCGTACTGTTCTGGGGGTTGCTGGCGATCACGATTGCCGGGGTGCTCGGCGCGACCGGGGTCGTCTATGCCGTCGCAACTGGGCTCTCGCGTGAGAACGGCACGTTCGACTCGGCCGTGTTCATGACGCGTGTGATGTTCCCGTACATCACCCTCATCTCGATCACGACCCTTGCCGCCGGGGTGCTCAATACGTGGCGGAAATTCTCGATGCCGGCGTTCGCGCCCGTGCTGCTCAATCTGTGTTCGATCATCGCCTCGCTGTGGGTCGCGCCGCATCTGGCGAAGCCGGTCTACGCGCTGGCCTTCGCGGTGATCGTTGGCGGCGTGCTGCAATTGGTCATCCAGCTCCCGGCGCTCGCGCGCATCGACATGTTGCCGCGCATCACGATCAATATCGCGGCGGCGCTGCGTAACACCGGCGTGAAGCGGGTATTGGCGAAGATGGTGCCGGCTACGCTGGCCGTGTCGGTGGCGCAGGTGAGCCTAATCATCAACACGAACATCGCGTCGCGCCTCGCGCAGGGCAGCGTGTCATGGCTGGCGTATGCCGACCGCCTGATGGAGTTTCCGACGGCATTGCTCGGCGTGGCGCTGGGCACGATCCTGCTGCCGAGCCTCTCGCGCGCCCATGCCGATGGCGACGGTGCCGAGTATTCCGCCTTGCTGGACTGGGGGCTGCGCCTGACCTTCCTGCTGGCGATGCCGAGTGCCGTCGCGCTGTTCGTCTACGCCGAGCCGCTGACCGCAACGCTCTATCAATATGGCCGTTTCGACGCGACCGACGTCGCGATGACGGCACACGCGCTGACCGCCTACGGCGTCGGGCTGGTCGGCCTGATTCTCATCAAGATTCTGGCGCCCGGCTTCTATGCCAAGCAAGACATCAAAACGCCGGTGAAGATCGCCGTCGTGGTGCTCATTGCCACGCAGCTCTCCAACCTGCTCTTCGTTCGGTGGTTCGCCCATGCGGGGCTTTCGCTGTCGATCGGCGTGGGCGCGTGCATGAATGCGGTGTTGCTGTTCGCGGGGCTTTACAAGCGTGGCATCTACCGGCCGGCGCCCGGATGGCGTCTGTTCTTCGTGCAATTGCTGGCTGCCTGCCTGATTCTGGCGGGCTTGCTGCTGTGGTTCACCCAAAGCTTCGACTGGGTAGCGATGGGCGCGCGCCCGCTCTCGCGCATTGCGCTGCTTGGCGCCAGTCTGGTGCTATGCGCGGTGGTGTATTTCGGGGCATTATTCCTCATGGGTTTCAACTTCTCGTTCTTCCGCCGGCGCACTCGCTAGCGATTCGCTCGCGCGCCACTGGCACGGCGGACTTCACGGATACCGCATGGCGAATCGATTTCTCGAGTATTTTGCTGCGCTGGTCGCGTCCGACGACGGTCTGCCGCTGACCGAAGCGGCCATCGCCATCGCGCAAGACGTCTATCCCGATCTCGACGTCCAGGACACGCTGACCCGGATCGACGCGCTCGCCGCGCGTCTGGCCAAGCGTCTGCCGCCCGACGCCGGGCCCCTGCAGAAGCTCCAGTTGCTCGACCATTTCTTCTTCCGCGAACTCGGGTTCTCCGTCAACCAGAACGATTACTACGATCCGGACAACAGTCATCTGCATGTGGTGCTGGACCGGCGTCGCGGCATTCCGATTTCGTTGGCCGTGCTTTGCATGGAGATTGGCCATCAGATCGGCCTGCCGCTGCGGGGTCTGTCGTTCCCGGGGCATTTCCTGCTTCGGCTTGCCGTGCCGGCCGGCGACGTGGTCATCGATCCGATCTCGGGCAACTCGCTGTCGCCGCAGCGACTGCTCGAAATGGTCGAGCCCTATCTGAAGCACTATCGCGACGAGAGCGCCGAGCCGATTCAGGAGTTGGCGCTGTGGGCGTTGCTGCACCCCTTTCTCGAACCCGCCACGCCGCGCGAAATCCTGGCGCGGATGTTGCGCAATCTACGCGCGATCTACACGCAGAACGAGCGATGGGAACGTGTACTTGCGGTGCAGGAACGCATGGTGCTCGTCTTGCCCGATCAGCCGGTCGAGCAGCGCGATCGCGGGCTGGCCTATGCTCGACTTGGGCTGGTGCGTCCGGCGCAGGACGATCTCGAGCACTATCTCGGCACGCGTCCCGATGCCGAAGACGCCAATGCGATTCGGCAGATTCTCGACGATCTGAGTCGCCGTCCGGGCAGTCACGGATAACGGCCGGCGCCGCCTGTTTGCGCTTGTCGCTTTCGCCGTCTCGAATGCAAAACGCCAGCCGTGCCGGCTGGCGTTGAGACATCGCGCGTCGTTCGTCGGGACACGCGGCCCGTCACGCCGACTGTGCCGCCAACTCCTGGACGCGCCGTTGCAGACCGGGTTTGTAGCCGAAATGAAAGAAGACCTCGGCCATCAGGAACATCGGTGCGATAAAGATCTGAAAGACGTTATCGAGCAGCGCCGGCTTACGGCCCTCAAAATGATGGCCGATCAGTTGAACGATCCAGCCGCCGACGAACAGCACCCCAAAGACGGTCAGCGCCCACGGCCACGACAACGTGGCCAAGTGCTGCGTGATGGCCAGCAGCGCGGCGAAGAAGGCCGTCATGGCGAGCGCCAGCGGAACATCGAGCAGGAAGTAGTACATCAGCAGCACCAACACAATCACATGCGCGACGTTCAGGCCGCTTGGGCCGAGCGGCAGGGTTGAGAACGCCTGCATCACGGCCAGAATGATCATGGGAACGCCGAAAAAATGGCTCAGACGATTCTTGGGACTGCGGTGATAGCGCTGGTAGAACGACATCTGTTGCGCCAGTGATTTCATGCCAGCCTCCTGCCATGGGGACGGGGAGAGTGCGAGATCGGCGCCGACAGCCTCGGCGACTGAGCCGACCGCAAGGTGCGTTCGGCCTTCCATTGTAGTCATCGGCGTAACAACAATATGCTGCGCTGCGGCAATTCGACTCGCCCCGTTGATACGGCGGGAGCGACACTGCTTGATATTGGCAAAAAAGGCGGCTCAGAGTGACCTGGCCGCCTTTCGCTACGTCGTCATTCGCGTCGACCTGACCCCGGGCGCCGCGAATGACGCACGGGGTCAATGGGACGACGCTCGCGTGCTTACTTCAGTGCGTCGAACACGCGCGCGCGGATTTCGTCCACGCTACCTTGCCCCGAGATCTTGCGATACTGCGGTGCCTCGACGGTCGCGCCCGGGCTGCCATGCTTCGCCCAATCCGAGTAGTACGCCACGAGCGGCTTGGTTTGCGATTCGTACACGCTCAGGCGCTTTTTGACGGTGTCTTCCTTGTCGTCGCCGCGCTGCACGAGCGGTTCGCCGGTCACGTCGTCCTTGCCTTCGACCTTGGGCGGGTTGAACGTGACGTGGTAGGTACGCCCCGACGCCGGATGCGTGCGACGACCGCTCATGCGCGTGATGATTTCGTCGAAAGGCACGTCGATCTCGAGCACGAAGTCGATGGCGACACCGGCGTCCTTCATGGCTTCCGCCTGCGCAATCGTGCGCGGGAAGCCATCGAACAGGTAGCCGCTTTTGCAGTCGTCGGCGGTCAGGCGCTCACGCACCATGCCAATGATGACGGCGTCCGGCACGAGGTCACCCGCGTCCATGTAACGCTTGGCTTCGAGGCCAAGCTGAGTGCCTTCCTTGATCGCGGCGCGCAGCATATCGCCGGTCGAGATTTGCGGGATGCCGAATTTCTCTTTGATGAAAGTGGCTTGGGTGCCTTTGCCGGCCCCGGGTGCCCCCAACAAAATCAGACGCATCAATGACTCCTGAAAGTTTGTGATTTGTGAATGCTGTGCGTGCGGCGGGCAGGCGCGTCTCCGGGACTCGGCGGCGGTTGCGGGTCGGATGACCGGCCAACCGCGCTGCGCGCAGGCGACGCGTCGGACGGGCGCGTCGCGCGCGACCAGGGAGGCTGCTCGCGAGAATCAGAGCGATTATGCCACGATGAGCCCGTCTGGCGGGGTTTTGCCGACCGATGGCCGTCGTACCGGTGCGATTTCCGGGACAAGCGCGCCGGCGATCGGCACGCGTGTCAACGTTGGAACTGATGCTGGATCGAGCGTTAGTTCCGCAGCAGCGCGCGAACGCGTTCGAGATCGTCCGCCGTGTCGACGCCCGGCAGCGGGGCGTCGGCGGTCACGAGCACGGCAATGCGCTCCCCGTGCCAGAGGGCGCGGAGTTGCTCGAGCGATTCGGCGGTCTCGATCGGGGCCTGCGGCAGGCTCGGATAAGTGCGCAGGAATTTGGCGCGATAGGCGTACAGCCCGATGTGACGAAAGACGGGCGTGGTCGCCGCGGGTAACGTTGCGGTATGGGCAAGCCCGGCGGACCATGCATCGCGCGACCACGGAATCGGCGCGCGCGAGAAGTAGAGGGCGCGGCTATGGGCGTCGAGCACGACCTTGACCACATTCGGCGAGAAGATCTCGGCGTTGTCGGTGATCGGATGCGCCGCCGTCGACAGGGCGCATTCCGGATGCTCGGCCAGATGCGCCGCTACCGCGTGCACCAGACGCGGATCGATGAGTGGCTCGTCGCCCTGCACATTGACGACGATCGTGTCGTCGGGCCACCCCTGCTGGACGGCCACCTCGGCGAGACGATCGGTGCCCGTCGGGTGATCCGCACGCGTCAACGCGACATCGAAGCCGTGCGCGGCGACGGCATCGGCCACACGCTGCGAGTCGGTCGCGACGACCACCTGACACGCCCCCGATTCGCGCGCCCGCTCGGCCACGCGCACGACCATCGGCTTGCCGCCGATATCGGCGAGCGGCTTGTTCGGCAGACGCGTCGACGCGAGACGCGCCGGCACGACGGCGACAAAGTCGACGGTGTTCATCGAATCGCTCACGATGCCGGCTTGTCGCCGCTCAGCGGCACGGGCGTGCCTTCGACGGACTGGCGCGCCTCATCGGCCAGCATGACGGGAATGCCGTCCCGAATCGGGTAAGCGAGCTTGTCGGCGTGGCAAATCAGCTCCTGGGCTTTCTTGTCGTACTCCAGGGGGCCCTTGCACAACGGGCAGACGAGAATCTCAAACAGTCGGTTGTCCACGCAATTTCTCCACTACCAGGGATACGAGGCGCGCGTCGAGCGCTGCCTCCGCAGGCACGGCCCACACGCGTGGGTCGGACCAGGTGACGCATTTTACTGCATCCTTTTCGGTGATCAGGATGGCATCGGCCGCAACGCCGTCGAACGGATTCGTCGCAAAGTCGTAATGATCGGGCAACGCCAGCGTCTCGATCTGCAGTCCTGCGGCACGCAGCGCCGCGAAGAAGCGTTCCGGCGCGCCGATACCAGCGGCCGCCAACACGCGTTTGCCCGAGAAGTGCGCCAGCGCCCGGGTCAGGGTCGGCTGGCTCACGCACCAGGCATCGCCCAGCGTGAGCGTCAGCCGCCAGGTGTCGGGCCACTCGGGGAGGGATCTGCCGTAGGGGGCGTTGATCAGATTGGCGTCGCGTCGACGCGAGAGCGGTTCGCGCAACGGCCCGGCGGGCAGCAGGAAGCCGTTGCCGCCGAATCGGTGGTCGAACACGGCGATTTCGACGTCACGCGCGAGCGCGTAATGTTGCAGGCCGTCATCGCAAACGATGACGTCGCATGCCGGATGTGCGGCCAGAAGCGCGCGGCCACCTTCGACACGTGACGGCCACACCCACACCGGCACACCCGTGCGCTTGGCGATCAGCAGCGGCTCGTCGCCGACCGTGTCGGGGCGTGCCGTTGGACTCACTTCGGTCGGACGTCGCAGCGTTGCCCCGTATCCGCGCGACAGAACGCCGGGCGTATAACCGAGCGCGCGTAACGCGCCGACCAGCGCGATGACGGTCGGCGTTTTGCCGGTGCCCCCCACCGTGAGATTGCCGACGACGACGACCGGAACCGGCAGCCGCGTCGACGTTTTCCATCCCCGGCGGAAGCACAGGCGCCGCCAGGCCGACATGGCGGCAAAAAGCCACGATATCGGCCACAGCAGCCAGGCGATGAGTCCTCGTCGTTGCCACTGCGCGCTGACCCAATGCACCAACGAGCCCGACAGACGCGGCACCAGCGCGCGCGAGCGCACGCCCGCGGCAGGGCTGGGATGTGACGATGGTGTCGTCATCGGGACGGTTGCCCCGCCGCGCCGTGGGCCGTCGTCGCGCGTGCGGCGAACGTCAGGCGAGACAGACCGGCCTCGCGGGCGGCTTCCATGACGTTGATGACCGACTGATGCGCGCTTTTGGCGTCGGCATTGATCACGACGACCGGCGACTCGGCTTCGGTGTTCGCGGGACCGACGGCCTGACGCAGTGCTGCCGTAAGACTCGCGACATCGCGCTGCGCGAGCGCGTGACGGTCAATGGCGTAACTGCCGTCGGCGCCGACCGAGACCACGATCTGACGCGGCGGCACGACGGCCTTCTGTGCATCGGCCGTCGGGAGGTTGACCTTCAGCGCCGTGTAGCGCGTGTAGGTCGTGGTGACCATCAGAAAGATCAGAATGACAAGCAGCACGTCGATGAGCGGGATCAGGTTGATCTCCGGTTCGTCGCGCGTGGAGAGACCTCGACGGAAATTCATCGTGCGTCTCTCGGATCAGTGCCGCGGCAGCGTGGCATCGAGAAAATGGACCGCCTGCGTCTCGAGTTCGACCAGGAACGCGTCGACACGGGTGCGGTAGTAACGATAGAAGATCATCGCGGGAATCGCGATCATCAGACCGAAGCCGGTGTTATAGAGCGCGACCGAAATGCCGTGCGCCAATTGCGCGGGATCCGTGCCCGAGGCATCTTGCGCACCAAAGATTTCGATCATGCCGACGACGGTGCCGAACAGGCCCATCAGCGGCGCGACCGACGCAATGGTGCCCAGTGCCGGCAGAAAACGCTCCAGCTCGTGCGCGACAGCACGCCCGGTCTCTTCCAGCGCTTCTTTCGCGCCGTCGCGCGGACCCTGCGGGTTGCGCGCGACGTAGCGAACGCCGGTGGCAAGCACGCGCCCAAGCAACGAACCCCGCGCCAGCGCGTCGGTCGCGTCTTGTTTGCCCGAGCCTCGTCGGGCGAGCGTGATGGCGTTTTCGAGCACGCCGCTTGGCAGCACGCGGGTGCGGCGCAGCGACAGGGCGCGCTCGACGATCAGGGCGAGCGCGAATACGGAGGCGATGAGAAGTGGCCAGATGGGCCAGCCGGCGGCCTGGATAACGGCAAACAAGGACGACCTCTTACTTATTGCGGGGGATGGGGCAAACGAGTCCGAACTGTAGCGTGCAGGGGGGGGATGGGCAAGCACCGTTTTCCACACCACAGGCGCACAAGGATGTGGAAAAGCTTGGGATACATTCAGCAACTGATTGATGCGACGTGATTTTTTCCTCCGTGATGAAAAAATGGGCACAAAAACGTTTCAGAAATGAACACATCCGCAAACTCGCGATTCCCAGTCAATCGCCGCGCGCCTGTGGATAACTATGTGAACATGTCGGCGAATCAAGAGATCGCGTCACGACGACGGCGATATCACGTCGCTGCATCGCTGCGAATCGCTCCGCAAGGGCCAATAAATCAAGGGTTTGGCATTGGGGCGAAGGAAAAATGCGGCGACCGGGCGAGAAAACCCTTAAATTAGCGGGCCTGTGGACAGTTTTTTTGCCGGCAAACACGCATGAACTTATCTTTCGACGACGCCCGGCCCGCTGGTGGCGCGGATCGCGTGCTAAGTGTTTCGGATTTGAACAAAGCCGTGGCCGGCGTGCTGGAGCGGAGCTTCCCCCTGGCATGGGTCAGCGGTGAAATCTCGAACTTCACGCGCGCGGCAAGCGGCCATTGGTATTTCTCGATCAAGGACGCCCAGGCGCAAATGCGCTGCGTGATGTTTCGCGGCCGCGCCCAACACGCCGACTTCTCGCCGAAGGAGGGCGATCGGGTCGAGGTCCGCGCGCTGCTCTCCATGTATGTGCCGCGCGGGGAAGTGCAGCTCAATGTCGAAGCGATCCGCCGCGCCGGGCAAGGCAATCTGTATGAGGCGTTTCTGCGACTCAAGGAAAAGCTGGCGGCGGCCGGACTGTTCGACGTGGCGCGCAAGCGTGAGTTGCCGCGATATGCCCGTCGCATCGGCGTCGTAACGTCGCTGCAGGCGGCAGCCCTGCGCGACGTGCTGACGACGCTTGCCCGGCGCGCACCGCACGTCTCGGTCGTGGTGTATCCCGCGCCGGTGCAGGGCGCCGATGCCGCCATGCGGCTCGCGGCGGCTCTCGACACGGCCAACGCTCGCCGCGAGGTCGATACCCTGCTGCTTTGCCGGGGCGGCGGTGCCATCGAAGACCTGTGGGCATTCAACGAGGAAGTGCTGGCCCACGCGATCGCGCGCAGCGAGTTGCCCGTGGTGTCCGGTGTGGGGCATGAAACCGATTTCACCATTGCCGACTTTGTGGCGGACGTTCGGGCGCCCACGCCGACGGCGGCGGCGGAGCTGATCAGTGCGTCGCGCGACGAATGTTTGCGCGAGGTCGACCGTGAGGGCCAACGTCTGACGCGGGCCATGTGGCGCATGCTCGAGCAACGCGCCCAGCAGCTCGACAGTGTGTCGCGCGCGCTGGTGTCGCCGCGTGAGCGTCTGGCGCGCCAGCGGGGCGAACTGGCACACTTGGCCGATCGGTTGCGTCACGCGCTTGAACGCCCGTTGGCTCAGCGCCGAAGCCGCTTCGAGATGCTGCGCCTGCGTCTGACGCGCGCCGTGCCCGGCATCGCCCCGCAGCACGAGCGCGTTGCGCTCCTCTCGCAGCGCCTGCAAAACGCAATGTCACGCCGTACGGAGCGCTCGGCACAACGGCTGGCCGATGCGACGGCGCAACTCGAGCTGCTCAACCCGCGCCGCACGCTGCAGCGCGGCTATGCCGCCGTGCTCGACGCCAAGGGGCAGCCGTTGCGCGACCCGCGCAAACTCCAGCGCGGCCAGCATGTGACGATGCATCTGGCCGACGGCGCAGCCGATGTGGGTATTGGTGATGTTCAGGTCAGGCTAGACGATACTTTTTAGCGGGGCTCGGTTCGACAATCCGAGTCAATCGCGGGCATCGTGCGTCGATCAGGCGGTATTGGCCAACAATCGTCGCGTTGGCGCCACCCGATGCGGCCAGACGAGTAACCGTGCGGTTTGCGGGGTTATCGCATCTGCCCTAGAATCGATGGCTCCGGATAACGCAAAATCGGGTTCCCCTCAGAGCACAAAGGACAATCGCCATGGAACACAAGCTCCCTGAACTGCCGTACGCCATCGACGCACTGGCGCCGACCATCTCCAAGGAAACGATGGAGTATCACTACGGCAAGCATCACCAAGCCTATGTGACCAACCTGAATAACCTGATCAAGGGCACCGAATTCGAAAGCGCCAGCCTCGAAGACATCATCAAGAAGTCGTCGGGCGGCGTGTTCAACAATGCGGCGCAGGTGTGGAACCACACCTTCTTCTGGAACACGCTGTCGCCGAAGGGCGGCGGTGCGCCGTCGGGCGATCTGGCCAAGGCCATCGACGCCAAGTTCGGCTCGTTCGACGCCTTCAAGGAAACCTTCTCGAAGTCGGCCGTCGGCAACTTCGGTTCGGGCTGGACGTGGCTCGTGAAGAAGGCCGACGGGTCGGTCGACATCGTCAACACCAGCAACGCCGCCACGCCGCTGACCGGCGCGGACAAGCCGCTGATCACGATCGACGTGTGGGAACACGCGTACTACATCGACTACCGCAATGCCCGTCCGAAGTTCGTCGAGGCATTCTGGAACCTGGTCAACTGGGACTTCGCCGCAAAGAACTTCGCGTAATCGAGGCCCCGGACGTTGCCGGTCGACGCGGTCGACGTCGGCAACGTGCCAACGAGGTGACGTCAGGCGCCCGACCCGAGCGTCTGGCGTCACCGGCAAAAAGAAAGCCCACCGCGAGCGGTGGGCTTTCGTTTTGCTGCGGTTGCCAGACTGTAGGCATCTGCCCTGGGCTTGATGGCAATCAATATTTGCGGATCTGCGCGTCGTTAGAGTGTGCGTTTCAACTCACCGAACAATGTATGCCCGACCCTGCGCCAACGCACGCCATCCCCGTGGCGCGCGCCTCTTGCACCCGCGATGCCGCGCGTGCAGCGACCTGTAACGATGCCCCGCGCGACCGCGCCCAACCCCACTCGCACCGCCACTGGCTCGCCGACGCTCGTCTCATGCGCAGCCTGCCGCCCGCGGCGTGGGCACTCTTCCGGTTGGCCGAACACAAGCGCGGCGGTACCGCGACCCACATGTGGCGTGTCGGCGCGCTCACCTGGCGTTTCGCCCAAGCGTTGGGGATACCAACCGTAGAGGCGCAGGCCCTCGGACTCGCCGCTGCGCTGCACGACACTGGCAAGCTGTGTGTTCCAAACGCGATATTGGAAAAGCCGGGCAAGCTGACGCCCGATGAGATTCGCGTGATGCGCATGCATCCGCAATCGGGGGCCGACATACTGAGCACGCTCGGCGGCGCCGCCTGCGCGTTGGCCGCGACGGTCGCCTGCACGCATCACGAGCGTTACGACGGCGGTGGCTATCCTGATGCGCTGTCGGGGAATCGTATTCCGTTGGCCGGTCGGATCGTGGCGCTGGTCGATGTGTTCGACGCGCTCGCGAGTCACCGTCCGTATCGCGCGGCGCTCAGTCCCGCGCAGATCGTCGAGGCGATGCTCGCGGAGCGCGGGCGTCACTTCGATCCATGGCTGCTGGATCGTTTTCTCGAGCGCTCGCTCGGGCCCGCGTTGCGGTTATCGAGCGGCGCGCACTGAGGGCAACGCCTTCGTTCAGCGCGGCAGGCCGGAAATCTTTGCGCCGGGACCGATGTGCTTGCTTTTGAACCAGCCTTGATTCATTTCCAGCGCGTAACGCACGGCGGCGCGCGGGCAATGGTTGTCCTCGGTCTGCGGCGCCATGTCTTCGATGTTGACGATCGTGCCGTCGTCGGCCAGGAACGCGATCGACAGTGGCAGATCGGTGTTCTTCATCCAGAAGCAGTGACCGGCGCGTTGTTCGAACACGAAGAGCATGCCGGCGTTGGCGGGCATCGTCGTGCGATACATCAGGCCCTGTTCGCGGTCGGCCTCATTGGCGGCGACCTCGGCCTTGATGAGATACATGCCGGCGGAGAGCTGAACGGTCGGGAACTGCCCGGCCTGCTTGATTTGTGCCGAGGCGCTGGCCGGCGCGAGTGCCAGGACGGCGGCGGTAGCGGCAAACGTGGCGCTGGCGGCGAGCGCGGCCAGTTGACGTGGAATCCGGATCACAAACGGCTCCTGGAAAGATCGGGGGAACGTCAAGTACGTGGCGAGCCATTGTAGCCGCCGGGCGAAAAAAAAGCAGGCTGCGTGAGCAACCTGCTTATTACCATGCGTTGCGCAGCGAGGCTGCGCGACGTGGTACTTACTTGCTGGCAGCGGCCGGAGCTTCGGCAGCAGCAGCCTTCTTGGCCGACTTCTTGTGCGACTTCTTGTGGGCCTTCTTGTGGGTCGACTTGGCAGCCGGCTTCGTAGCGGCAGCCGGAGCAGCAGCGTCAGCGGCCGGAGCCGAAGCTTGGGCGAACACGCCCGTTGCGAACAGGCCAGCGACCAGGGCAGCGATCAGTTTTTTCATGAGATTCCTCGTTGGAGCTCGATGTTGGGGTGATGTACTCGTTGACCCGCGAAGTGAGTCACTTCCTATAACGTCCGTTCAGGACATCGGTTGACAACCCGCTCGCGGATTTTTTCAGTGAAACGTATTACGGCTTGTTACCGACGGCCGGTTGCTTGGTGGCCGGCTTCTTGTGGTGATACTTCTTGTAGTGATGCCTTTTGTGCTTCGGAGCCTTTTTCGCGGGGGCTGCGCGATCCGCCGCCGCCGGTGCCGACATCGCGGGCGCCGCTGCTGCGGGTGCCGCCGGTGCGACAGGCGCCGTGGCCGGCGCCGATTGTTGGGCCATCGCGGCGCCGGACACAATCAGCCCGGCGGTCAGTGCAAGCAGCAGTTTGTTCATGACTTGGTTTCCTTGTTTCGGAGTGGCGCGTATGTTGCGCACCTGTTCCCTCAACGAGGTGGACGACCGCTTCGTTGACCGGGAAGTGTAAGTATTTGTTGCGGCAGTTCGCACCATTGTCCCGGGGCCAGCTTCAACGAAAAGACGTCAACCGGGCCGATCGCAATGCGAACCAGTCGCAGCGTCGGTTTGCCGACGGCGGCGGTCATGCGTCTGACCTGGCGATTCTTGCCTTCGACGAGCGTGATTTCGAGCCAGTGGGTCGGGATGCTGGCGCGATAGCGGATCGGCGGGTGACGTGGCCAGAGCTGGGCGGGCTCGGCGATCTCGCGTGCTTCGCACGGCAGCGTAACGAAGTCGCCCAGATCGAGACCGGCGCGTAGCCGTGCGACGGCCGCCTCGTCGTACTCGCCCTCGACCTGCGCCCAATACGTCTTCGGCAATTTGCGTTCCGGCTCCGCGATGCGGGCCTGCAGACGACCGTCGTCGGTGAGCAGCAGGAGTCCTTCGCTGTCGGCGTCGAGCCGTCCTGCCGGATAGACGCCGGGGCGAGCCACGCAATCGGCGAGCGTGGGACGTGTCGGATGCGGCGAGAACTGGCAGATCGTACCGAAGGGCTTGTTGAGTGCGAGAAGTGTCATACCAAGGGAAGAAAATCAGAAGTTGCCGATGCCGTCGCGCGCGATTGTATGGCAACGCGCTTGGCGGGCGCGCGCGCTGCTGGTCAGCAACGTCATGTTAATGCATAATCGAGAGCCGAAGTCTTATGTCTTATATAAGACTTGATTTGCGTCAACGCGCCATAGAACGCTGTGACTACAATAAAGCGGTAACGCGCAGGGCGGTGGTCCTTCGCCCCGTTCGACGCTCACAGTCCGATTCATCCCATTGGAGCCCCACCATGTCGTATCAGCACATCAAGGTCCCGGCAGGCGAGAAGATTACGGTCAACAAGGATTTCTCCCTGAACGTGCCGGACAATCCGATCATCCCGTACATCGAGGGCGACGGCACCGGCGTGGATATTACGCCGGTGATGCTCAAGGTCGTCGACGCGGCAGTGGCCAAAGCGTACGGCGAGAAGCGCAAGATCCATTGGATGGAAGTCTATGCCGGCGAGAAATCGACGCGGGTCTACGGACCGGATGTATGGCTGCCAGATGAAACGCTCCAGGTTGTCAAGGACTACGTAGTATCGATCAAGGGGCCACTGACTACCCCCGTGGGCGGTGGCATTCGATCGCTCAACGTCGCGTTGCGCCAACAGCTCGACCTTTATGTGTGCCTGCGTCCGGTGCAGTACTTCAAAGGCGTGCCGTCCCCGGTGCGTCATCCCGAGAAGATCGATATGGTGATCTTCCGCGAGAACTCCGAAGACATTTACGCGGGCATCGAGTGGGAAGCGGAATCGGCTGCCGCCAAGAAGCTGATCGCCTTCCTGCAGGACGAGATGGGCGTAACCAAGATTCGCTTTCCGCAGACGTCGGGTATCGGCATCAAGCCGGTCTCGCGCGAGGGCACGGAGCGATTGGTGCGCAAGGCCATTCAGTATGCGATTGACAACAACCGCGACTCGGTGACGCTCGTTCACAAAGGCAACATCATGAAGTTCACCGAGGGCGGATTCCGCGATTGGGGATACGCGCTCGCCAAGAACGAATTTGGCGCGATGGAGATCGACGGCGGTCCGTGGTGCAAGGTAAAGCACCCCACGACGGGCAAGGAGATCACGATCAAAGACTCGATCGCTGACGCCTTCCTGCAGCAGATTCTGTTGCGCCCCGCAGAGTACGACGTGATCGCCACGCTCAACCTGAACGGCGACTACATCTCCGATGCGCTCGCCGCGCAGGTGGGGGGCATCGGAATCGCTCCAGGGGCGAACCTGTCCGACTCGGTTGCGATGTTCGAAGCGACGCACGGCACGGCGCCGAAGTACGCGGGCAAGGACTACGTGAATCCTGGGTCGGAGATTCTCTCGGCCGAGATGATGCTGCGGCACATGGGCTGGACGGAAGCGGCGGATCTGATCATCGCGTCGATGGAAAAGTCGATCCTGTCGAAGCAGGTGACCTATGACTTTGCCCGCCTGATGGAAGGGGCGACACAGGTGTCGTGCTCGGGCTTCGGCAACGTGATGATCGCCAACATGTAACGCGTCACGGGGCTGCCGCTGATTTGCCGCCGCTCGCCTGGCAACGCCGACGCTTCCGTCTGGGAGCGCTCGGCCTAGTGCACGACGATGGTGGTGCTCACGCGGTGGTCGCCGGTGCTTGGCACACGGCTCGTCAGTTCGCGCGGAAAACCGAGGGTCCAGACGACGGTGTCCGTGCCCGGCGACGATCCCGCCTGATACCAGACGACCATGCCGGGAAAATGCATCGTCTCGCAGCGTTGTCCGTCCGGAACCACGTAGTCGATCCATTCCGGCGTGACTTTACCGAGTGCGGGCGTCGAGTCGAGTTCGAACGTCGGCTGGCCCAACGAGCGGCACAGCACGCTGAAGTTGGGTTGCACCCAGATCGCCACCTTCTCGCCGACGCCCACGCTTACCGCGAGGGTCGGCGGAGGATACGCTGACTGTGCATGCGCCGCGCCCGCCGTGAGCAGGCACGCGACGAGTCCCATGACTCGCCATGCGGTCGTCGTGGTGTCCATGTCGGACCTCCCAACCCCCCTTTCGCGGCCGACACGTGGACGTTCTCCTTGCCCGCACAAGCCGTCGGCACAACGCTTTCATTACAGTGCATGCGTACGCGTAACGCAAGGGACGGGCGCGCAGCGCGCCGACCAGCGCGACCCGCGGGGTCTTCGACTCGGTAGCCTCACGCGCGGCGGGTCGCAATGCGCACGGGGGAGCGATGCTGTCGAGGCCACTCACCGCCCGTCGAAATACGCGGCGAGGCGTTGGGCTTCGAACGCGTGGACAACGTGATCCACGAACACGCGTGTCCGCAGCGGTAGCTGCTTCTTGTTCGAATAGTAGAGGGATACCCCGCCGTATTCCTCGAACCAACCCGGCAACAGCCGTTGAATGCGACCGGACGCGAGCAGGGGCGCGGCATGCGGCATCGGTAGCAACGCCACGCCATAGCCCAGCGCGACGGCGTGCGCCATCGCCTCCGGGTCGTCGAAAATCATGCGGGTTCGCGCCTCGACGTTGACCCGCTCACCGATCGCGTTTCGCAAATCCCATGCGCGCAGCCGGCCCGACGTTCCGGAGCGCCGGACGATCGCGTCGAACGTCGCGAGTTCGGCGGGATGCCCCGGTACCTGGCGCGCGCGCATATAGTCGGACGACGCGCAAATCACGGCGTACGTCGGTGCCAGGCGCCGGGCGATGACGCCGGGGGTGAGTTCGATGCCGCCGCCTATCGCGGCGTCGAAACCCTCGCTCACCACGTCCACGCCCCGGTTGTCGAATCGCCAATCCGGCACGACATCCGGATAGCGGGCAAGAAAGTCGCCCAGCAACGGCACGAGATACTGGCGGCCGAAGGCGTGGGCCACGCTCACCTTGAGGATCCCGGAAGGGGTGCCTTCGCGCTCGGCGGCGCGTGAAAAGGCGTCGTTCAGGGCCGCGAACGGGCCATCGACGTCCAGCAGGAATCGCTCGCCGCCCGCCGTCAATGTCAGGCTGCGGGTACTGCGGTGAAACAGCCGCAAGCCGAGCTGCCCCTCCAGTCGCGCCACATTCTTGCTTACCGCTGCAGGGGTCATCCCCAGTCGTCGCGCGGCCGCCGAGAAACTGCCCGCACGCGCACTCAGGACGAATGATTCGATCAGATGCAAGGCGTCCATCGGTCATCTATTCCATGGGGTTGAAAGTGATGATAGGGATTATGGTCTAGTTGAGGCGTAATTTGCCCGCGATACTGGCTTCACCTCTTAACCGAATGGAGCAATGAGATGGCAACGAACTTTCAAGGCAAGGTGGCTTTCGTGACAGGCGGCTCGCGCGGTATCGGCGCGGCGATCGTGCAGCGGCTCGCGCATGGCGGTGCGGCGGTTGCGTTCACGTACAAGGGATCGAAGGCCGCGGCGCAGGATCTGGTCGAGCGCATTCAGGCGTCCGGCGGGCGTGCCATGGCCTTGCCCGTGGATGCAGCAGATGCCACCGCCCTGACCCAGGCAATCAACGATGCCGCCCACGCGCTCGGCAAGATCGACATTCTGGTGAACAATGCCGGCGTGTTTTCGATGGCGTCGGTGGCCGACCTTGCGCTGGAGGAATTCGACCGCATGCTCGACGTGAACGTGCGCGCTGTGTTCGTGGCCTCGAAGGCGGTACTCGCGCACATGGGCGAGGGCGGTCGCATCATCAATATCGGCTCGTGCAACGCGGAGCGCATGCCGTTTGCGGGCGGCGCGACGTATGCGATGAGCAAGGCGGCACTGGTCGGCCTCGTCAAGGGCATGGCCCGTGACCTTGGGCCGCGCGGCATTACGGTCAACAACGTGCAGCCGGGCCCGACGAATACCGACATGAATCCCGCCACCGGGGATTTCGCGGCGACGATGCACGACCTGATGGCGCTCAAGCGTCATGCGCGTCCCGAGGAAATCGCAGCGATGGTGGCTTATGTCGCCAGCGACGAGGCGGGTTTCGTGACGGGTGCCAGCCTGACCATCGATGGCGGTTTCAACGCGTGATTCGGAACGGGGCGGCGGCTCGCCGCCTCACTCCGAGAACAGCTCGAACAGTAGCGCGCGCATCCACTGGCTTGCCGGTTCGCGGTGATAGCGCGCGTGCCAGAACAGGTTGATCTGCACCTCGGGCAGGTCCAGCGGATGGTCGACGTAACGCAAGCCGAAGTGCTGCGCGCTGCGTTGGGCAAACTTCTCCGTCACCGTGGCGATGAGATCCGTGGCGTGCAGAATGTCGGCGAGCGCGACGAAGTGCGGCACTCGCAGCCGGATGTTGCGCTGTACGTGAGCGCGCGCCATGAAATCGTCGACCCGGCCGTGCCCGGTGCCGGCGGCGACCACCATCACCTGCTCGGCGTGCTCGAAATCCTCGCGCGCCATCCTCGCCGTCGCCGGTCGGTCGAGCGGATGCCCGGGGCGAAACATGCACACATACTTCTGACGAAACAGACGCCGCTGGAAAAACTCCGTCGTCAGATCCGGCAGATGCCCCACGGCGAGATCCACCTGACCCGCCGCCATCTCCTCCTGCAAGTTGACCGCCGTATTGCGCACCGTGCTGATCGTAATGCCCGGTGCCCGCTCGCCAAGCGCGTGCATGAGCCTGGGCAGGAAGTGCACTTCACCGATGTCCGTCATGGCGATTTGAAACGCGCGCTGGCTCGTTGCCGGATCGAAGGCGAGCTGACGATTGAAGACCCCATGTAGCGCATCCAGCGCCGCGGCGACCGGTTCGGCCAGTTCGATGGCCATCGGGGTCGGCAGCATGCCGCGCGATGTGCGGATGAACAACTCGTCGTTGAACAACTTGCGCAGTCGCGCGAGCGAATTGCTGATCGCGGGTTGCGTCACACCAAGCGTCTCTGCCACGCGAGACACGCGTCGCGCGTTGTACAGATGCTGGAAGACCACCAGCAGGTTCAGGTCGACGGAATGCAGGTCCATGGAGCAGCGTCTCGATGATCAGAAAAATCACTGAAATTTATGGAGGATATAAACGAGATTCTATTGGTTTATAAAGCGGCTTGCGCGATGCTTCTTTCAAACGGCGTCCAAACGCCACACTCGGTGCCCGGGGCGGGTGCCGACAGAACGGAGACAATCCCCATGCAAGTTCACGTGCAACCGCTCGGCGAGCGCATCGACGTCGCGCCCGGCGACAATTTGCTGAAAGCGCTCACCGATCGGCAGATCCCGATGTCTTACAGTTGCCTGTCAGGCCGCTGCGGCACATGCCGCTGCCGAGTCGTTTCAGGGGACGTGCGCGAAGCCGACGGCGTTGAATATCGTCATCACGACGACGACATGACGGGACAGGAAGGCGACACGACACCCCCTGGGCGTTACGTGCTCGCGTGCCAGTCGAGCGTCCACGGCGACTGCGAGATCGGATTGCCGGATGTCGACGAAGTGGTCGTGCATCCCGCGAAGATTCTCAAGGCGACCGTGCTCGCGATCGAGCCGCTGACCCACGACATCAAGCGTCTGGTGCTCAAGCCCGCGAAACCACTCAGCTTCTCGCCTGGTCAGTACGCCACGCTGCAATTCACGCCTGCGCATAGTCGTCCGTATTCCATGGCCGGGGTCGATGCCGACGACACGCTCGAATTCCACATCCGCCGTGTGCCCGGCGGGTCCGTGACCGGCTACGTCGACGAACAGCTCAAGGTCGGCGATGCCGTGCGCGTGTCAGGGCCGCTCGGCACGTCGTATCTGCGCACGCGGCATGACGGGCCGATGCTCTGCGTCGCCGGCGGCACCGGTCTGGCGCCGGTGCTCTCGATCGTGCGCGGGGCGCTCGCGCGAGGCATGACCAATCCCATCGACATCTACGTCGGCGCGCGCTCGCCGGCGGACGTGTATGGCCTCGCGTGGCTGCGCGAACTCGCATCGCGTCACGACGGCGTTCGCCTGCATGTCGTGACGACGACCGACGCCCCGGGTGCACCCATCGCACCCGACGCACCGAATCCGGGATTCCGCCTGGGGCATGTCACGCACGCGCTCGCTGCCGATTACGTCGGCCCCGATGCGCTCTCGGGCTGGCGCGCTTATCTGTGCGGTGCGCCGCCGATGGTCGACGCCGCCACCCGGCTGCTGCGCGAGCGCGGTATCGATGCCGCCCATATCTATGCCGACGCGTTTTACGCGAAGGTGGCATGACGGCCGGTGAAGTTCCCGCCAGCAGTGCACTGGCGCCTGCCCGGCCTCCCCAACCTTCCCTGCATCCCCCTCAGGAGACGATCATGAGTACCACACCGCAGACCGCCGAGTTCGACCCGGCGCCGTGCGCCGGCGCGCAACCGTCGGATGTCTGGCCCGCCGAGGGCTCGAGCCGCATTCCTTTTCGCGTCTATACGGACGCAGAACTGTATCGACGCGAGCTGGACGCCTGCTTCTACCGCAACCACTGGAACTACGTCGGGCTGGAGGCCGAAGTGCCGAATCCGGGCGATTTCAAACGAACGGTGATCGGAGAGCGCTCCGTCATCGTGACGCGAGATGCCGCAGGGGACATCAACGTCGTCGAAAACGTCTGCGCGCATCGCGGCATGAAGTTCTGTCGCGAAAAGCGCGGCAACCGCACGGACTTCCACTGCCCGTATCACCAGTGGAACTACGACCTGAAGGGCAATCTGCAGGGCGTGCCGTTCCGGCGCGGCGTGAAGCAGGAAGGCAAGATCAACGGCGGCATGCCGAAGGACTTCAATCCAGAAGATCACGGCCTCACCCGGCTCAGGGTCGCCACGCGCGGCGGTGTGATCTTCGCGTCGTTCGATCATGAGATCGAATCGCTCGAGGACTTTCTCGGGCCGGAGATCTGCGCCTACTTCGATCGTCTGTTCGACGGGCGAAAGCTCAAACTGCTCGGCTACAACAAGCAGCGCATTCCCGGGAACTGGAAGCTGATGCAGGAGAACATCAAGGACCCGTACCACCCAGGGTTGCTGCACACATGGTTCGTGACGTTTGGGTTGTGGCGCGCCGATAACAAATCGCGCCTGGTGATGGACGAGCACGGGCGTCATGCCGCGATGGTGTCCACGCGCGGGCAGGGCGGTGGCGGGGAAGTGACCTCGGGGGTGTCGAGTTTCAAGGCGTCGATGTCGCTCAACGACACGCGCTTTCTCGACATCGTGCAGGAAGACTGGTGGAAGGGGCCGACGGCCGTGCTCATGACGCTTTTCCCGAGCGTGATTCTGCAGCAGCAAGTCAACTCGGTATCGACGCGTCACATCCAGCCGCGCGGTCACGATGCGTTCGACTTCGTCTGGACACATTTCGGTTTCGAAGACGATACCGAGGAAATGACGCAGCGCCGTTTGCGTCAGGCCAATCTGTTCGGCCCGGCCGGTTTCGTGTCGGCCGACGACGGCGAGGCCATCGAGTGTTCGCAGGAGGGGTTCGCGCAGAAGCCCTGGCATCGCGCCATTGCGGAACTGGGCGGCACGGGTGTGGAAAACACGGAACACATGGTGACGGAAACCTTGATTCGCGGCATGTACGCCTATTGGCGCCGCGTCATGGGCGTTTGAGGAGACGACGCGATGGTGGATTTTGCAACGTTTCAGGCCGTGGTCGACCTCAATGCCGCCTACGCCGCGGCGCTCGACGCGCAACAGTGGGATGCCTGGCCCGATTTCTTCCTGGATGACTGCGTGTATCGCATTCAGCCGCGCGAAAATTTCGAGTTGGGTCTGCCACTGGCAACGCTGTCGTTCGAGAGCCGCGGCATGCTGCGCGATCGCATCTACGGCATTCGCGACACGCTGTTCCACGACCCTTACTACCAGCGCCACGTGATCGGACTGCCGGCCATTCGGCGACTCGACGACGACACGCTGCGGGTCGAGGCCAACTACGCGGTATTTCGGACGAAGCCGGATCAGCTCACCGACATTCTGTCGGTCGGGCGCTATCTGGACATCGTCAAACGAACGGGCGACGGATGGAAATTCGCGTCCCGCCAATGCATTTTCGACAGCGAGATGATCCCCAACTCGCTGATCTATCCGATCTGAAGCGAGGTACATGATGAGCGGCAACTGGATTGAGGCTGCGTCGCGCGACGCCATTCCCGAGGACGACGCGATCGGCGTGATCGTGGGTGGCCGGGAGATTGCCCTGTACGGCGTGGATGGCGAGGTGTATGCGACGGACAACGCCTGCACGCATGGAAACGCGCGCCTGTGCGACGGCTTTCTCGACGGGCACGAGATCGAGTGCCCGCTGCATCAGGGGAAGTTCGACGTGCGAACCGGCGCAGCGATGTGCGCGCCGCTCACCGCGGCAGTGAGGCGCTATCCGATCCGCGTCGAGGCCGACAAGGTCTACGTCGATCTGGGCTGACGCCTTTGCCGTGAGACCGGCGCGTTGCCCCGCCTTGGGGCAACGCTAAGAGAGACGGGGGCCGTTCGAACCGGAATGAATCATTCGTTTCAAAAATATTTCACGAGAAACAAATGATATTCATGCGTGATTCGCATAACTGCCACGGATTCGGCTTGCGGACGCCTTAAACAATCCGTTCATTCCAATACTTAACACGCGACTATTGAGTGGTGGTTGACCGGCCGACTGCATAGGAATGCTGAGTCAAATAGGCCAGATGCGCAATGGATTTCCGCAGCACGACAATAGCCAATGCCAACTTAATAATGGAGCGGAATATATCGATGAAGCCAAGTAACAAATGGCTTAAACGCCATCGAATTTCATAAAGCTACCCGGACAGAGTGGAAAGCGGCTTCGCTTTTGGTATCCGCAACGCGAAGCGGAAATTCATCGGCACAGGTTGCATTGTTGCGACGCAATAAAAAACCCGGCCGAAGCCGGGTCTTCAATGCGACGAGCGACGCTACCTCAGGCAGGTGCCTGGATGTTCGAAGCCTGCTTGCCCTTCGGGCCTTGGACGACCTCGAACTGCACCTTTTGACCTTCCTTGAGGGTCTTGAAGCCGTTCATCTGAATTGCCGAGAAGTGCGCGAACAGATCTTCGCCACCCTCATCCGGCGTGATGAACCCGAAACCCTTGGCGTCGTTAAACCATTTGACCGTACCGGTTGCCATACGAACTTCCCCTGAACAATTACGACTACTACACATCACCGCAACAACGAGCACATCTGAAAATCCCGCCGGCTGGCGGCGGCTTCTTAGGCTCACCCAGGCATCTTTTCTTTTAAAACCCTTATTGAGGAAAAGCGCCACGTTGATTGTTTTCGCTAACTACCAATAGTGTCAAGCCCTTTTTGAACGATAGAAGTTGTGCTCGATCAGGTTTTACCCTGATGCTTGCGCGGGCGCCGGCCGTGCGGAGACACGCCCTTGAAATTTGGGTTAAGCTGACTCATATGGGTGTGGCACGTCCCGATGGTCGGGGCTGCGGCGCCTTGCTGGACAACGCGCGGAACGACGAGTGTTGGCATTCCGGTGGACGACCGGACGGCAGGCGGCAATCGGGGCTCCGATGGCATGCTGAACCCGGGAGTTGTTTACAATCCACGTATGGCAACCTTACCGACAACGCATGACGACACCGTACAGGAGCGGCAGGAGCAACAGCTCAAGCCGCCATCGATGTACAAGGTGGTACTGTTGAACGACGATTTCACCCCGATGGAATTCGTGGTGATGGTCATTCAGGAATATTTCAATAAGGACCGGGAGTCTGCCACGCAGATCATGCTCAAGGTTCACCGAGAGGGCAGGGGAGTTTGTGGGGTCTTTACGCGCGACGTCGCGGCGACCAAAGTTGAGCAAGTTGTTAGCCATGCAAGGCAGTCCGGGCACCCGCTGCAGTGCGTGATGGAGGAAGCATGATTGCCCAGGAATTGGAAGTCAGCCTGCACATGGCGTTTATGGAAGCGCGCCAGGCACGACACGAATTCATCACGGTGGAGCACCTGTTGCTCGCCCTGTTGGATAACCCGACCGCTGCCGAAGTGTTGCGCGCCTGCGCCGCAAATCTTGAGGATTTACGGCAGAACCTGCGCAACTTCATCGCCGACAATACGCCGACGGTGCCGGGTAGCGACGAGGTCGACACACAGCCCACGCTCGGGTTCCAGCGTGTGATTCAACGCGCCATCATGCACGTGCAATCGACTTCCAACGGCAAGAAGGAAGTGACGGGCGCCAACGTGCTGGTCGCGATCTTCGGTGAAAAGGACTCCCACGCGGTCTACTACCTGCAGCAGCAGGGCGTGACGCGTCTGGACGTCGTCAATTTCATCTCCCACGGCATTTCCAAGACGGGCGCGCCTGGCGAGTCGGCCAAGGCCGGCGAAGGCAGTGCCGAAGGGGAAGAGGGGGCGAACGCCAAGGAAAGCCCGCTCGCGCAGTACACCCAGAACCTCAACCAGTTGGCGCGCGACGGCAAGATCGATCCGCTCATCGGGCGCGAGGCGGAAGTCGAGCGTGTGGTGCAGGTGCTGTGCCGCCGCCGCAAGAACAACCCGCTGCTCGTCGGCGAAGCCGGCGTGGGCAAGACAGCCATCGCAGAAGGCCTCGCCTGGCGCGTGACGCGCGGCGAAGTGCCCGAGATTCTGCAGGACGCCACCGTCTACTCGCTCGACATGGGCGCGCTGCTCGCCGGCACGAAGTATCGCGGCGACTTCGAGCAACGCCTGAAGGCGGTGCTCAAGGAACTCAAGGAGCGCAACAACGCGATCCTGTTCATCGACGAGATTCATACGCTGATCGGCGCGGGCGCCGCGTCGGGCGGCACGCTCGACGCCTCGAACCTGCTCAAGCCGGCGTTGTCGTCGGGGCAGCTCAAGTGCATCGGCGCCACGACCTTCACCGAGTACCGCGGCATTTTCGAAAAGGACGCCGCGTTGTCGCGTCGTTTCCAGAAGATCGATGTGAACGAGCCGACCGTCGAGCAGACGGTACAGATTCTGCGGGGGCTGAAGTCGCGCTTCGAAGAGCATCACGGCGTGAAGTATTCGTCGAGTGCGCTGTCGGCCGCGGCCGAGCTGTCCGCCAAGTTCATCACCGACCGTCACCTGCCTGACAAGGCCATCGACGTGATTGACGAAGCCGGCGCCGCCCAGCGCATCCTGCCGAAGTCCAAGCAGAAGAAGACGATCGGTAAGGGCGAGATCGAGGACATCGTGTCGAAGATTGCGCGCATTCCGGCGCAGAGTGTGTCGGCGGATGACCGCGGCAAGCTCCAGACGCTCGACCGCGACCTCAAGAGCGTGGTGTTCGGGCAGGACCCGGCCATCGACGCCTTGTCGGCCGCGATCAAGATGTCGCGTGCCGGGCTGGGCAAGACGGACAAGCCGATCGGGGCGTTCCTGTTCTCGGGCCCGACCGGTGTGGGCAAGACCGAAGTCGCGAAGCAGCTCGCTTTCACGCTGGGCATCGAGCTGATCCGCTTCGATATGTCGGAGTACATGGAACGTCATGCGGTGAGTCGTCTGATTGGCGCGCCCCCGGGGTATGTGGGGTTCGACCAGGGCGGGCTGCTCACCGAAGCCGTCACGAAGAAGCCGCATTGCGTGCTGCTGCTCGATGAAATCGAGAAGGCGCATCCGGACATCTTCAACGTTCTGCTTCAGGTGATGGACCACGGCACGCTCACCGACAACAACGGTCGCAAGGCGGATTTCCGTAACGTCATCGTCATCATGACGACGAATGCAGGCGCGGAGACGATCAACCGTGCGAGCATCGGCTTTACGAACGAGCGTCAGGCCGGCGACGAAATGGCCGACATCAAGCGCATGTTCACGCCGGAGTTCCGCAACCGTCTGGACGCGATCATCAGCTTCAAGCCGCTTGACGAGCAGATCATCCTGCGCGTGGTCGACAAGTTCCTCATCCAGTTGGAAGACCAGTTGCACGAGAAGAAGGTCGAAGTGGTCTTCACCGACAAGCTGCGCGCGTTCCTGGCGAAGAAGGGCTTCGATCCGCTGATGGGCGCGCGTCCAATGCAACGTTTGATCCAGGACACGATCCGTCGTGCTCTGGCGGACGAATTGCTGTTCGGGCGTCTGACCAGCGGCGGGCGCGTCACGGTGAATCTGGACGAGCACGATCAGGTACAACTGTCCTTCCCGCAGGATGGTAACGCCCGTGCCGAACCGGAAGCGGCCGAAGTCGAGTAATCGTCACGGCATCGCCCAATGAAAAAGCGCCGCTTCATGCGGCGCTTTTTCGTGGTCCTCGTCGGCCGGGTCGCGCCGCCGCCGCGTGGCGTCAGTGCTTGCCGGTGCTGCCGAAACCGCCCGCGCCGCGATCGCTCTCGGGGAACGCGTCGACGAGGTTGAACGTGGCCTGCACGACCGGCACGATCACCAGTTGCGCCAGACGCTCGAACGGATTCAGCACGAACGGCACATGACCCCGGTTCCAGGTCGAGACCATCAATTGGCCCTGGTAATCCGAGTCGATCAGTCCCACCAGATTGCCAAGCACGATGCCGTGTTTGTGGCCGAGGCCCGAGCGCGGCAGGATCAACGCGGCGTAGCCGGGATCGGACAGATGAATCGCCAGCCCCGTCGGCACGAGCACCGTCTGTCCCGGTTCAATGGTCATCGGTGTGTCGAGGCACGCCCGGAGGTCGAGCCCGGCGCTACCGGGCGTGGCATAGGCGGGCAACTGCGAGCGCAGGCGTTCGTCGAGAATCTTGACGTCGAGGTTCATGGTCTTATGGCGTTGGATGGGGGATTGCTGTCGAAAAATGCGGCCGGGGACGCTTCGCGCACAGGCAAGCGCGTCTCCGGTGCCCGTCAGTCGGCGCTGCGCAACGAAAACGCTTGCGCGAGCAGTTCATGTGAGCGCAGCCGGGCGCGATAACTGCCGGCCACGGTCAACACGACAATTTCGTCGGCCTCGAACTGTTCCTGCAACGCCAGCACGCGTTCGGTTACGCGCTCCGGGGTGCCGATGATACTACGCGGCTTCTCGCGCGCGATCACGGACAACTCCCGTTCACGATACTGTGCCGTGGCCTGCGCGCCTTGCTCAAGACTTGGAATCGGTTCGTTCATGCCGTACGCCATCTGCACGCGGCGCAAGTCGACGCCGGCTTCCAGCGCTTGCGCCTCGGCGTCGGTATCGGCACAGATGACGAAGAGCGCCACGGCGCAATAAGGCTTGCTCAACGCGCCCGGCGTGAAGCGCTCGCGATACGCCTGCGTGACGCGATGGCCATAATGGGCATTGATGAAGTGGGCGAAGCAGTAGCGCAGGCCGAGCTGCGCGGCCAGCAGACCGCCGAACTCGCTCGAGCCCAGCACCCACAACTCGGGGCGCGTTGCCACCGCCGGTTGCAGCAGCACGTCGCGATACGGGTGATCGTCGGCCAGCGTGTCATTGAATAGGCCGGCCAGCTCAGCCACCTGTTGCGGGAAGTGCTCGCCGGCATCGTAGGGCCCTTTCGCGACAGCGCGCGCCGTGCGCATGTCGCCGCCGGGGGCGCGTCCGACGCCAAGGTCGATGCGATTCGGAAACAACGCCTCGAGCATCAGAAATTGCTCGGCCAACTTGAACGGGCTGTAGTACGGCAGCATGACGCCGCCCGAGCCGACCCGCAGGTACTTCGTCACGCTGGCGAGCCGCGCGATCATGACCTCCGGCGCCGGATTGGCTACACCACGCAACCCGTGATGCTCCGCACACCAGTAGCGCGTGTAGCCCAGATCGTCGGCGGCCTGCGCCAGTTCGACGGTCGCTGCGATGGCGTCCGCCACACTGTGGCCGTGAATTACGGGAGTTTGATCGAGGATCGACAGCTTGATGCGTGCCGCGGCCGTAGACGTCATGAGTTCGAGGCTCCAGGTCGACGGCGTCGGGCCATCGACATCGTAGTGATGCAGAATCAGTGGCCGCTGCCGGCGGACGAATCCGCCGGTGTCGCGACCGGACCTGCGTGCGGCAGGCGCGCAATCATGAGAATCGCGACGATGCCGCCGAGGGCACCGCACAGGAAGATCGAGGCATAGCCGAAATAGTTGGCGACGAGTCCGGCCATCGGACCGATCAGGCCGAGCGCCAGATCGAAGAATGCCGAGTAGGCCGCCAGCGCCGCGCCGCGGTTCTGCGGCGGCACCTGGCGCAGCGCTTCCACGCCCAGGGCCGGGAAGACCAGCGAGAAGCCCACGCCGGTGAGTCCGGCGCCCACGAGGGCCATATCCGGGTTCACTGCGCCCCACAGCAGGAACTGGCCGATGGCGCTGAACACGAGCGAGGCCATGGCCACGCGGCGTCCGCCGAAACGATCGACCGCGTGCGCGAGCACGATCCGCATGCCGATAAAACACGCGCTGTAGAGCGTGAGCGCGAACGCGGCACCCGACCAGCCGTGGCTCGCATAGTAAAGCGTGATGAACGCGGCAATGACGGCATAGCCGATGCTGCCCAGCGTCATGGCCAATCCCGGGCGCCATACCAGCCCCACCACACGGAAGAACGGCAGACGATTTCCACCGACGGGCGCGGCGGCCGGCAGACGCAGCGCGATCGCGAAGGCGACGGCGGGCAGGGCGATGTTCACGAGCGAGACCGCCGTAAAGCCCGCCGATTGCAGCAGATAGGCACCGAACGGCGCACCGATGGCGATCGCCGTGTACATCGACACGCCCTGCCACGAAATCGCCTTGCTGGCGTGGGCGGCGCCGAGCAGGCCGATGCCCCACGACATGCCGCCGGTCAGGATCAGGCTTTCGCCGAAGCCGAGCACAACGCGTCCCGCGATGAGAATGCCCAGCGCGAGCGCCGGGTTCGGCACCATCGACGCCGCCAGATACAGCACACCCGCCGCGCCGCAGCCGCACAGGCCGGTCAGCACGGCGCGGCGCGGGCCACGGGTGTCGACGGTGCGTCCGGCGTAGGAGCGCAGCAGCAACGTGACGACCGACTGGATGCCGATGGTCACGCCGACCACGAACGAGCCGTAGCCGAGCGTTTCATGCACGTAGACCGGGAGCACCGGCAGCGGCATGCCGATCGTCATGAAACCGAAGAACATGATTGCGGCGAGCATGCTCAGGGTCCCGTAGACACTGACGGCGGGCCGCGCGAGGGTAGGAGGTTGCGTCATTTGGCTTGTTATTGTTTGCGATGGCCGAAAGGCTCAGGCCGTGACGCCGAGCGTTGCAGCCAATCTGCCAGCGTCGCCGGACAACGACGATGACAGACGAGACACCGATGAGGCGGTGGGCGGCGCTGGGTGTGGCGGGGATGCTCGTCAGCCCGGCGCGCGCGACGGAAGCCGGGCGGCGATTTCAGCGATCAGGCGCTGGGCGAGCGATGCCTTGTCGGCGCGCGGTAGACGCTGCTGCCCCGCTTCGTCGAACAGGATGACTTCGTTGTCGTCCTGCCCGAACGTGGCCGGACCGAGATTGCCGACGAGCAGCGGCACCTGCTTGCGTTTGCGCTTCTGGGCGCCGTGCGTCTCCAGGTCGCCCGACTCGGCCGCGAACCCCACGCAGAAAGGCGGCGTCGGCAACTGCGCGACGGCCGCGAGGATGTCGGGGTTCTGCACGAATTCGAGCGTCGGCACGTCGGCGTCGCCCGTCTTCTTGATCTTGTCGCGGGCCACGTCGCGCACGCGCCAATCGGCCACGGCGGCCACCGCGATGAAGAGGTCGTTGTGCGATACGTGTGATAGCTGCGATAGGTCGGCCATCACCGCGTCGTACATTTGCTGCGCCGTCTGGACGTTGCGGCGCGTGACGCCGTAGGGCGTCGGCAGCGCGCACGGGCCGGCGATCAGATGTACCTCGGCACCGGCCTGCGCCGCTGCACGCGCGAGCGCGAAGCCCATCTTGCCGCTGGACAGATTGGTCAGGCCGCGGACCGGGTCGATGGGCTCGAAGGTCGGGCCGGCGGTAATGAGCACGCGGCGCCCGGCGAGTCGCTTGGGCTGGAAGAAGCTGGCGAGCGCCTCGAACAGGTCCTCCGGTTCGAGCATCCGCCCGTCGCCGATTTCGCCGCAGGCCTGCTCGCCGCTGCCGGGGCCGAGGACCGCGATGCCATCGCCACGCAGCGTCGCCGCATTGCGCTGGGTGGCCGGGTTGGCCCACATCTGACGGTTCATCGCGGGCGCCACCAGCAGCGGGCAATCGCGCGCCACACACAGCGTGGACAGCAGATCGTCCGCCATGCCGTGCGCGAGCTTGGCGAGAAAGTCGGTGGAGGCCGGGGCGATGAGAATGGCGTCGGCCTCGCGCGAGAGATCGATGTGCGCCATGTTGTTGTCGATGCGGCCATCCCACTGACTGGTGAAGACCGGGCGGCCCGAGAGCGCCTGCATCGTGAGCGGGGTGATGAATTGCGTGGCGGCCTCGGTCATCACGACCTGCACCGTCGCACCGGCCTTGATGAGCAACCGGGTGAGTTCGGCCGATTTGTAGCAGGCAATGCCGCCGGTCAGGCCGAGAACGATGGTCTTGCCCGCAAGTTCACCGCGATCCATAGGGAGTGCCTCCTCCAAAGTGCTGCGCGGCGCCTCCTGGGCGCCGCGACGGTGTTTTGCCTCGATCCGCGGTGCGTTATTTGCCGCGCCGCACGCGTCGCAGCTCGTCGATCACCAGTAGTACGGCGCCCACGCAAATGGCCGAGTCGGCCATGTTGAACGCCGGCCAATGCCAGCCGCCGACGTGAAAGTCCAGGAAGTCGATCACGTGGCCGTAGATCACACGATCGATCACGTTGCCCAGCGCGCCGCCCAAAATCAGAGAGAGCGACAGGCAGAACATCTTCTGGCCGTGATGGCGCTTGAGCAGGAAGATGATCACGGTCGCCGCCACCAGACCGAGCAACGTGAAGAACCAGCGCTGCCAACCGCCTGCGGCCGCCAGGAAGCTGAACGCCGCGCCCTTGTTGTACACCAGCACCAGATTGAAGAACGACGTCAGCGGATGAAACTCGCCGTACTGGAACGTCTTCAGAATCGTCAGCTTGGTGACCTGATCGACCAGGATCGCGATGACCGCGACCCCAAGCCACGGGGCCAAGCCATAAGCGGCGCCGCCCCGCGCGCCCCCATTGCCATTGCTGCGTCGTGCGCCCGTACGGGCGCCTGCCTTGCTTGCCATTATGCCGCGCTCCGGTGTTCGCCGCTGCCGAACAGATTCGACACGCAGCGGCCACAAAGGGTGGGGTGGGCCGCGTCTGCGCCCACCTCTTCACGATAGTGCCAGCAACGCTCGCACTTCTGGTGCGAGGACGGCGTGACCACCACGCCTTCGTCCGCTTCGGTCGCCACCTGCGTGACGGCCGCCGCCGACGTGATCAGCACGAAGCGCAGGTCGTCGCCGAGGCTCGCCAGTACCTCGTACTTGCGCCCCGAGACGCGCACGTCGACTTCGGCCTGCAGCGACGACCCGATCTGCTCCGCCGCGCGTGCCTCTTCGAGCGCCTTGGTGACGTCGCCGCGCACCGTGCGCAGGAGGTTCCACTTCTCGAGCAGACGCGAGCCTTCCGCGACGTCCGGATAAGCGTAGTACGTTTCCGTGAAGATCGTATCATTGCCCGGCTGGAACACCTGCCATGCTTCTTCCGCCGTGAACGACAGGAACGGAGCCATGAGCTTGAGCAGGCCATGCGTGATGTGGTACAGCGCGTTCTGGGCGGCGCGGCGGGCCGGCGAGTCCGGTGCGCTCGTGTACAGGCGATCCTTCAGGATGTCGAGGTAGAAGCCGCCGAGATCCTCCGAGCAGAACGTCTGGAGCTTGGCCACGACCGGGTGGAATTCATAGCGGTCGTAGTGGCTCAGCACTTCGGTTTGCAGCGACTGCGCCAATGCCACGGCGTAGCGGTCGATTTCCAGCCATTGGTCGGCCGGCAGCGCGTGCTTCGCGTGGTCGTAATCGGCCAGATTCGACAGCAGGAAGCGCAGCGTGTTACGGATACGGCGATACCCTTCGGTCACGCGCTTGAGGATTTCGTCCGAGATCGACAGCTCGCCCGAGTAATCGGTCGACGCCACCCACAGGCGGATGATTTCGGCACCGAGCTTGTCTGCGACGTCTTGCGGCAGAATCGTGTTGCCGATCGATTTCGACATCTTGCGGCCCTGACCGTCGACCGTGAAGCCGTGCGTGAGCAGCGCCTTGTACGGCGGGCGGCCGTCGATCATCGAGGCCGTGAGCAGCGACGAATGGAACCAGCCGCGGTGCTGATCCGAGCCTTCAAGATACAGGTCGGCCGGGAAGCCCAGCTCATGCGCGTGCGAGCCGCGCAGCACATGCCAGTGCGTCGTGCCAGAGTCGAACCACACGTCGAGCGTGTCGCGGTTCTTCACGTAATCCTTGGCCTCGTCGCCGAGCAGTTCCACCGGGTCGAGCGTTTGCCACGCTTCGATGCCCTCGGTTTCCACGCGCTTGGCCACGGCTTCGAGCAGTTCCGGGGTGCGCGGATGCAGCGCGCCGGTTTCCCTGTGCACGAAGAAGGCCATCGGCACGCCCCATTGGCGCTGGCGGGAGAGCGTCCAGTCCGGGCGGTGCGCGATCATGTTGTGCAGGCGCTGCTTGCCCCACGCCGGGAAGAACTCGGTGGCTTCGATGCCGGCAAGCGCGATCTCGCGCAGGGTCTTGCCGCCGCCCGGTGCGCCGTCGACCGGCTTCACGTCCATGCCGGCGAACCACTGGTTGGTCGCGCGGTAGATGATCGGGGACTTGTGACGCCAGCAGTGCATGTAGCTGTGCGTGTACTTGAACGAGTGGAACAGCGTACCGGCTTCGCGCAGCGCTTCGACGATCTGCGGGTTGGCGTCCCAGATCGACTGGCCGCCGAACAGCGGCAGGCTGTCCTGATAGTGTCCGTCGCCCAGCACCGGCATGCGGATATCCGCGTCGGACATGCCATGCGCCTTGCACGACACGAAGTCTTCCACGCCATAGGCGGGGGCCGAGTGGACGATGCCCGTCCCCGTCTCGGTCGTCACGTAGTCGCCGAGATAGACCGGCGAGGTGCGCTCGTAGCCGGCGTCGGCCGTCGACAAGGGGTGACGGAAGCGGATCAGCGAGAGCGCTTCGCCCTTCGTGCGCGCGATGATGTCGCCGTGCAGGCCGTAAGTCTTCAGGCAGTCTTCAACGCGTTCGCTTGCCAGAATCAGCAGACCGCGCTCGGTCGAGACCAGCGCGTATTCGACTTCCGGGTGAACATTGAGCGCCTGGTTTGACGGGATCGTCCACGGGGTGGTCGTCCAGATGACGATGTGGCCGTTTTCGTGCGGCAGCTTCGGCAGGCCGAAGGCCTTCGCGACTTTCTCCGGCTCTGCGAAGGCAAAGCCGACATCGATGGCCAGATCGGTCTTGTCCTTGTACTCGACTTCCGCTTCGGCGAGTGCCGATCCGCAGTCGAAGCACCAGTTCACCGGCTTCAGGCCACGGTAGACGTAGCCGTTCTCCATGATCTTCGCGAGCGCACGAAGCTCGTTCGCTTCGTTCGAGAAGTTCATGGTCTTGTACGGGTTGTCCCAGTCGCCGAGCACGCCCAGACGCTTGAAGTTGGGCTTCTGGCGTTCGATCTGTTCCGCCGCGTAGGCCCGCGCCTTTTCCTGCACTTCGCGCACCGGCAGGTGCTTGCCGAACTGCTTTTCGATCTGGATTTCGATCGGCATGCCGTGGCAATCCCAGCCCGGCACATAGGCGGCGTCGAAGCCCGCCAGGCTGCGTGCCTTGACGATCATGTCCTTGAGGATCTTGTTGACCGCGTGGCCGAGGTGAATGTCACCGTTGGCATACGGCGGGCCGTCATGCAGGATGAACTTCGGACGGCCTTTGCTTGCGCGGCGGATCTTGTCGTAGATCTTCTTGTCCTGCCATTGCTTGACCCACTGAGGCTCGCGCTTGGGTAGATCGCCGCGCATCGGGAACGGCGTGTCCAGCAGGTTGACGGGATATTTGCTCGGGGCTTTCTTTTCGCTCATGGGGCTTCGCTACGAATTTGGAATATCGGGGTATGGGGCGCTCGCGCCGTTAGCGTTGCAGGCGGGCCTTGTGGGCCGGAAGCGGCAACGCCCGGGCAGGTGCCAGTGGCGGCGGCGGGCCGCGCGCGAGGCGCTGGGCGCCGGCGCACGCGGGCGAAGATCAACTAATTCGGTCGGTAGCCGAAGTGGCAAAGTCGCGTCGTGCGCTCGGGCCGTTGGCGTCGAGCGCATGCGCGAAGTAGGCGCGCGCCTCGCGCGTGTCCTGCGCGATGGCTGCTTCCAGTTCGGCCAGCCCGTCGAATTTGGCTTCGTCACGCAGCTTTTGCAAGAATTCCACACGCACCAGCTTGCCATAACAATCGCCGTCGAAATCGAGCAGATGGACTTCGAGCAGCACGCGCCCGGAATCGTCCACCGTCGGGCGCCAACCCAGGCTGGCCACGGCGGGCAGCGGTCGGTCCGCCAGGCCATGCACCTGCACGACGAAAATTCCCGTGAGCGCCGGATGCTTGTGGGCGATGCGCAGATTGAGCGTCGGGAAGCCCAGCTTGCGGCCGAGCTTCATGCCATGCACGACATGGCCCGTGATCGCGTACGGACGGCCGAGCAGCGCATGGGCGCGCTCGAAATTGCCGTCGGCGAGCGCTGTGCGCACTTCCGAGCTGGAAATCCGCACGCCGTCGTGCGCGAAGGTCGGCATTTGTTCGACGACGAAATCGAAGCGACGGCCGGCATCGCGCAAATATTCGATGTCGCCCGCGCGCTTCGCGCCGAAGCGGAAGTCGTCGCCCACGAGCAGCCAGCGGGTGTGCAACCCGTCGACGATGATGTTACGCACGAAGTCTTCAGGCGACTGGCCGGCGAAATGGGCGTTGAAGTGTTCCACCACGAGGCGATCGACCCCATGCGAGCGAAGCGCCTCGAACTTGTCGCGCAGATTGGAAATGCGCGCGGGCGCCCGGTCGGGCATGAAATACTCGCGGGGATGCGGCTCGAACGTCATCACGCACACCGGCAGGCCACGTGCGGCCGCCGAGGCGCGCACGCGCGCGAGCAGCGCCTGGTGGCCCAGGTGCACGCCGTCGAAATTGCCGATCGTCAGCACGCAGGGCGCTTTGCTCTGCGCGTTGGGTAGACCCCGGAAGACTCGCACGATAAAGGAAGCGTCAGGTCAAGACGTCGAGTTGAGCGTTGGTGGATAAGTCGCGCGGCGCGGTTGCGAAGACCCACCGGCCCGCGGCGGCGGGACGAACCCGGGGCGGCGCAGGACGGCCGATCCGACATTGCGGCGCCGCAGAACGTTGAATTATAAACGCTTCGGGGCCATCGCGGCGCACGACGCGGCCAATGCCACCTGTCTGGTGCGTCGCACCAATGATAAAATCCTGCGATGAAGAACATTGTCATCCTGATTTCCGGACGAGGCAGCAATATGGAGGCCATCGTCCGTGCCTGTACCGCAGAAGGCTGGCCGGCCCGCGTGGCGGCCATCATCACCAATCGCGCCGACGCCGAAGGCCTGGCATTCGCCCAGGAAAACGGCATCGCAACGGCCGTGGTGCCCAGTCAGGGCAAGACTCGCGAGGCATTCGACGCCGAACTCGCCGCCGAGATCGATCGCCATCAGGCCGATGTGGTGGTGCTCGCCGGCTTCATGCGCATTCTGACGCCGGCCTTTACCGAGCGCTACGCCGGGCGACTCCTGAACATTCACCCGTCGCTGTTGCCCGCCTTTCCGGGGCTGCAAACGCACGCCCGCGCGCTGGATGCCGGCTGCAAGGTTGTCGGTGCGACCGTGCATTTCGTGACGGCCGAGCTGGATCACGGCCCGTATATCCTGCAGGCGGCGTTGCCGGTGCGGGCGGGCGACACCCCCGAGACGCTGGCCGAGCGTATTCTTCCGCTGGAACACATCATTTATCCGCGCGCCGTGCGCTGGTTCGTGGAAGACCGTCTGGTCGTGGCCGATGGCCGCGTGACGATCACGCCCGGTGCCGACGGCACGCCCGATCCGCAATGGCTTTTTGGTGAGAACGCATGAGCACCCGCCCGACGCAGCGCCGCGATGGCGCCAATTCATCCGGTCACCGCTCAGGCGGCCGATCCACCGATACCCGCCAGCCGTCCAAGGGAGGACAGGCGGGAGAGCGTCAGGAGCGATATGTCCGCCCTGATCGCTACGACCGTGACCGTGCGCGCAACGATCGCCGCCCGGAGGCGCCGCCCGCCGAAACCGCCCGCATGCGTGGCGAGCATCTGTCGCCCGCACTCTTCGAACACACGCAACGCCTGCTCGGCAGCGTGCTGACATTCAGCGGCCCGGCCGACACGCTCGTGAGTACGTACTTCCGCGCCAACGCCAAGCTGGGCCACCGCGAGCGCGGTGTGCTGGCGGAAACGGTCTTCGCCATTCTGCGCCGCAAGCTCGAATTCGGTCAGCATGCGGGCAGCGGCTCCGGGCCGCTGGAGCGCCGTCTGGCACTGCTCGGGCTGGCGTTCACGCGCGGCCTGGCGTCGGTGCAACTGGTGGCAACGCCTGATGAAATCGCGTGGCTCGAGCATGTCGGTCAGATCGACCCGGCCAGCCTGTCTGCACGTGTGCGCACCAATTTGCCGGAATGGCTCTACGAGCGTCTGGCCAAGCGATTCGACGGCACCGAACTCGAAGCGCTCGCCGCTGCCCTCAACCAGCCCGCGCCGCTCGACTGCCGTGTGAACGTGGTCAAGGCGACCCGGGACGACGTGCTTGCGCAACTGCGTGCGGACGGCTTCTCGGCCGAGCCAACGCCGTTTGCCGCCAACGGCATTCGTCTGGCCGGCAAGCCCGCACTGCAAAAGCATCCGCTGTTCGTTTCCGGCGCGATCGAAGTCCAGGACGAGGGAAGCCAGTTGCTTTGCCAACTGGTCGCGCCGCGGCGCGGGGAGATGATCGTCGACTTCTGCGCCGGGGCCGGCGGCAAGACGCTCGCCATCGGCGCGCAGATGCGTTCGACGGGCCGCCTTTACGCGTTCGACATCTCGGAAAAGCGTCTGGCGAAGCTCAAGCCGCGTCTGGCGCGCAGCGGCCTGTCGAATGTCTACCCGGTCATGATCGACAGCGAAAACGACAGCAAGATCAAGCGCCTGGCGGGCAAGATCGACCGTGTACTGGTCGACGCCCCTTGCAGTGGGCTTGGCACGCTGCGTCGCAATCCGGATCTGAAATGGCGTCAGTCGCCACAGTCGGTTGCGGAACTCACGCAAAAGCAGGCGTCGATCCTCGCGAGCGCAGCACGTCTGGTGAAGCCGGGCGGCCGTCTCGTGTACGCTACGTGCAGCCTGCTGACCGAAGAGAACAGTGCCATCGCCGAGGCGTTTGCCGCCGCACATCCGGATTTCGCGCTGTTACCGGCGAATGCATTGCTGGCGGCGCAGAAAATCGACATCGACACGGGCGAGTATCTCGAACTGCTGCCGAACCGCCACGCGACCGACGGCTTTTTCGCCGCCGTGTTCGAGCGACGTCCGGCGTAACGCTGTGCTCGGCGTCGGCTAACAAAAAACAAGAAGAGAGAGAGCGATGCAGCAAAGTCCGGCTTTCGCGAGATTGGTGCGTGATGTCGTGCGGGATGTCGGCGAACCGCAGATCGTCTGGCAGGTCGTGGCGCTCGCGCTCGCGCTCGTCGTCGCCTTCGTGCTGCGGCGCTGGATGATCGGCCGGCTCGACCGTCATTTCGAGCGTGTCGCACCGGCGCGCCGGGCGGGAGCGTCGAGCCTGCGTCGCGCCTTCTTCCCGATCTTCGGCTGGATCTGCGTGGCGCTCACGCGCGTGGTGCTTCAGGACTACACGCATGTCTCGCTGCTGATGCTCGCGGAGGTGCCGCTGTTCGGCACCGCGCTGATCTATCTGGCGTTCTATCTCGCACGCCGGTTGTTCGCATCGTCTCCCCACGCGTCGGGGCTGCTGAAAGTCTTCGAGCGCGTTTTCACGACGCTCGCCTGGCTGTCGATGCTGGCGTACGTGCTCGGTGTCCACGACGACATCCTGAAGTGGCTCGCCAGCGTGCGCTTTGCCGTGGGATCGAGCCATCTGACGTTGCTCTCGATCCTCTCCGGCCTGCTCTGGATCGGCGTGACGCTTGTGCTGGCGATGTGGGTGGGGGCGCTGATCGAAGACCGGATCATGCGCACGGCCACGCTCGACGGCAATCTGAAGGTGGTGCTCTCGCGGCTGGTCAAGGGCGTGCTCACGCTGATTGCCGTGCTCACGACGCTGTCGTTCGTTGGCATCGACATCACGGTGCTCGGCGTATTCGGCGGCGCACTCGGCGTCGGACTGGGCTTCGGTTTGCAGAAGATCGCGGCGAATCTCGTGTCGGGCTTCATCATCCTGCTCGACCGCTCCGTGCGCATTGGCGACCTCATCACGGTCAGCCCTTATCACGGCACCGTTTCGCAGATCAATACGCGCTATACGGTCGTTCGAGGGCTGGACGGCGTCGAAGCCCTGGTGCCGAACGAGCAACTGGTGACGAACGTCGTCCAGAATCACTCGTTCACCGAGACCCGCGGGCGCGCCAAGGTGAATGTGCAGGTGGCTTACAGCGCCGACGTCGAACTGGCCATGTCGCTGATGCTCAAGGCGGCCGTGGGCATTCCGCGCGTTTTGGCCGATCCGGCACCTTCGGCGTTGTTGTTGAACTTCGGCGCGGATGGGATGGATCTCGAAATGGGCTTCTGGGTTCAGGATCCTGCTCAAGGCAGTGGTGCGATCCGCTCTGAGATCAATTTGCGGATTTGGCGCACATTTCGCGAGCACGGTATTGAAATTCCGTATGCGCAGCGCGAAATACGCATTCTGAATGACTGGACTGACGGCATGCCGGTTGGCGCTGCGCATCCGCCGGCGTTACCGGCAGAATCGTCTGAACTCGCGCCGCAGCAGGCCGAAGGCGGCGAGAAGCGGCCTGCGTAGCCCGGAATTGACGCTTTTCTCCGGGGCGGCGGGTTGACCTGCGACAAAATGCGTGGGGGGGGACGTTACACACGGGCGTCAGTCCGTCAGGTAAAATGCTTGCCAAACCATAAAAACTCGACGTTCCCTGGCACGTTTTCCGCCCATCTCGCCCCGGCATTCAGCAACTTGCCGATCTTCAGCGAATCCAAGCGTCAAGCGAGCTCAAGAACGAGACTTGACGCGACGGCCATCGATGCCTTATCGGCCCGACAAGACAAGACACGGCAGCGTTGCCGTGATTGCTACCGTATTGATTAGTTTGGAGTGATATTTTGCTGGACAGTCTCCTTGGATTCATCTCGACCGGCCTGCTCGACTGGAGCGGCTGGAAGATCACCTTGTTCACGTTGATCGTCACCCATGTGACGATCGCGGGCGTGACGATCTATCTGCACCGTTGCCAGGCGCACCGCGCGCTCGACGTGCACCCGGTCGTCGCCCATTTCTTCCGTTTCTGGCTGTGGATGACCACTGGCATGGTCACCAGCGAGTGGGCTGCCATTCACCGCAAGCACCACGCCAAGTGCGAAACCCCGGAAGATCCGCACAGCCCGCAAACGCGTGGTCTGTGGAAAGTGCTTGCCGAAGGGGCCGAACTCTATCGTGCGGAAGCAAAGAATGAAGAAACGCTGCGCAAGTTCAGCCACGGCACGCCGAACGACTGGATCGAGAATCATCTCTACAAGCGCTATCCGATTCTGGGTGTGAGCTTCATGATGATCATCGACATCGCCCTGTTCGGCGCGGTCGGTCTGACGGTGTGGGCCGTGCAGATGGTGTGGATTCCGTTCTGGGCGGCCGGCGTGGTCAACGGTCTGGGTCACTACTGGGGTTACCGCAACTTCAATTGCGCGGACGCGTCGACCAACCTGCTGCCGTGGGGCATCATCATCGGCGGTGAGGAACTGCACAACAATCACCACACGTACGCGACCTCGGCCAAGCTGTCGAACAAGTGGTACGAGTTCGACATCGGCTGGCTCTATATCCGTGTGTTGTCGGTGCTGGGCCTGGCCAAGGTGAAGAAGATCGCGCCGACGCCGAAGCTTGCGAAGAACAAGGCGGCGTGCGATGACGACACGCTGCAGGCCGTGCTCTCGAACCGCTACGAAGTGATGGAGCGCTACGCCAAGACGTTCAAGCGTGCCTACGGTCAGGAACTCGCGCGCTTCAAGGAAAAGCGTCAGCTTGGCGAGTACCAGTTGCTGCGTGGCGCGAGCAAATGGCTGCATCACGACGAAGCCTCGTTGCAAGAGCCGCAGAAGCAGCAATTGGGCGAGATCTTTGCGCACAGCAATGCCGTCAAGACGTATTACGAACTGCGTCGCGAACTGGCCGGCATCTGGGAACGCTCGAATGCGTCGCGCGAACAGCTCCTGAGTCAGTTGCAGAACTGGTGCCATCGCGCCGAGCAGAGCGGTATTCACGCGCTGCAGGAGTTTGCGACCCGTCTGCGCCGCTACGCGTGAACGGGCTCAGCCAGAAATTCGTTTTTGACGCATAATCAAAACCCCGCCAAGGCGGGGTTTTGTCATTCCCGGTCCCCCTCGGACCACGTGAAAATGAACGCCTCAATCAAATCCGTACAATTCGAGCGCCCCGCACCGAGCGGCGCCACGTGTGTTGCCCATGCGTGGGCACGTGTCCCGGATGCGCCGTCGCAAGCGGAACGCGCGGCGCTCAAGGCCCAGATCAAGCGCCTGCTCGTGGAGCAGAACGCGGTGCTGGTGGCCCATTACTACGTCGACGCCGACTTGCAGGATCTCGCCGAAGAAACGGGCGGTTGCGTGGCCGACTCGCTCGAAATGGCCCGATTCGGCCGAGACCATTCGGCCAAGACACTGGTGGTGGCCGGCGTGCGTTTCATGGGGGAGACCTCGAAGATTCTGAGTCCCGAAAAGCGCATTCTGATGCCCGATCTCGATGCGACCTGCTCGCTCGATCTCGGCTGTCCCGCCGACGAGTTCGCTGCATTCTGTGATGCGCATCCCGACCGTACGGTCGTCGTCTATGCGAATACCAGTGCTGCCGTGAAGGCGCGAGCCGACTGGATGGTGACGTCGTCGATCGGGCTGGAAATCGTGGCGCATCTGCACGCGCAGGGGAAGAAAATCCTCTGGGCGCCGGATCGCCATCTGGGCAGTTACGTCCAGAAGCAGACGGGCGCCGACATGCTCTTGTGGCAGGGCGCTTGCCTGGTGCACGACGAATTCAAGGGCACCGAACTGGAAGTGCTGCGTCGCGAATTTCCGAACGCCAAGGTGCTGGTGCACCCGGAGTCACCCGCCTCGGTCGTCGAGCAGGCCGACGTGGTCGGTTCGACGTCGCAGATGATCACCGCCGCCCAGAAGATGGATGCGACGGAGTTCATCGTGGCGACCGACAACGGCATTCTGCACAAGATGCGCGCCGCGGCGCCGGGCAAGCGGTTCATCGAAGCGCCAACGGCCGGCAACAGCGCCACGTGCAAGAGCTGCGCGCACTGCCCGTGGATGGCGATGAACACGCTGCAGAATCTGGCCGACGTACTGGCGTCCGGGCGCAATGAGATTCATGTGGATGCGGAGATCGGCCGTCGCGCTCATACCTGTATCGACCGAATGTTGAAGTTCGCCGAGGCGCGCAAGCAGAACGTCCGCGCCAGCGGTGATTTCGCGCGCGACGGCGCGCTGTTTGCTGGCGTGGGCCCCGCATGATGACGTCATCCAAAATGCTGAATACCGACGAGGCGCTCTCGCCCGATTTCACCGCGTTCGGCGAGCCGCTCGAGACGGCGCTATCGCGCAACGTGCGCGACGCGCTTGCGGAAGACATCGGCGCCGGCGATTTGACCGGCTGGCTCGTACCGTCCGAGGAAATGGCGCACGCGCGCATCATCGTGCGTGAGTCGGCGGTGCTGTGCGGCGTGCGCTGGTTCGAGCGCTGCATGCAAGGGGTCGATGCGTCGGTGCGCGTTCAGTGGCACTACCGGGAAGGCGAGCGCATGGCGCCCGACTCGGCGGTGTGCGAAATCCACGGCCCGGCGCGCGCGCTGCTCACGGGCGAGCGCACGTCGATGAACTTCCTGCAATTGCTTTCCGGCGTGGCAACGGCGGTGCGTCGTTATGCGGATATCGTCGAGGGCACGAAGGCGCGGGTGCTCGATACGCGCAAGACATTGCCGGGCCTGCGCCTTGCGCAGAAGTTTGCGGTGCGCGTGGGCGGCGGGGCGAATCAACGCCTGGCGCTCTACGATGGCATCCTCATCAAGGAAAACCACATCGCGGCGGCCGGCGGCATTCGGCAGGTGCTGGCGAACGCCGACCGTCTGGCCGACGGTGCGCCGGTGCAGATCGAGGTGGAGTCGCTCGAAGAGCTGGAAACGGCGTTGGAATGCGGCGCGACCTCGATCCTGCTCGACAACTTCACCTTGGAAATGATGCGCGAGGCGGCACGCGTAACGGATGGCCGCGCGGTGCTGGAGGCTTCGGGCGGAATCCATCTCGAAACGCTGCGTGCGATTGCGGAAACGGGCGTCGATCGGATTTCCGTCGGTGCACTGACCAAGGACGTTCGCGCGACCGATTTCTCGATGCGAATTCTGGAGACGGTGGGGTAAGCGCTGGTCGCGCTTGTCATGCAGGAAGTTCGAAGGCCGCAGGGTTTCCCTCTGCGGCCTTTTTGTTTTCGTCGGTGCGGCTGTGTGCGTCGATCAGTTGCCGATCAGCGATCGCGACGCGGTAACACGGGCGAAAGCACTGTCGGCAGGGCCTTCGGCAGGGTGTCGGGGAAGTCTCGGGAGAAGTGCAGGCCGCGACTCTCGTGGCGCGACAGGGCACTGTCAACGATCAACGACGCCACGTCGACCAGGTTGCGCAATTCCAGCAGATCGCGGCTCACGCGGAAGTTGGCGTAGTACTCGGCAATTTCCTCGCGCAGCAGGGCGATACGATGCTGCGCCCGCTCCAGCCGCTTGGTCGTGCGCACAATGCCAACGTAGTTCCACATCATGCGACGCAGTTCGTCCCAGTTATGGGCGACCACCACTTCCTCATCGGCATCCGAGACACGGCTTTCATCCCATGCCGGGACGTCGCCTGCCGGCGGTGGCGTCGCTTCCCCGCGTTGGATATCTTCGGCAGTCGCCTTGCCAAGCACCAGGCATTCAAGCAGCGAGTTGCTGGCGAGACGGTTGGCACCATGCAAGCCGGTGTAGGTGGCTTCGCCGACGGCATGGAGTCCAGGCAGGTCCGTGCGGCCGCGCATGTCGGTGACGATGCCGCCGCACGTGTAGTGCGCTGCGGGCACTACCGGAATCGGTTGCTTCGTGATATCGATGCCCAGTTCGGCACAGCGCGCCAGAATCGTGGGGAAATGCTCGTTCAGAAATTCGGGGCTTTGGTGGCTGATGTCGAGATACACGCAGTCCAGACCGTGCTTCTTCATCTCGAAGTCGATGGCGCGAGCCACGATGTCGCGCGGTGCCAGCTCGGCGCGCGGGTCGTGTTGCGGCATGAAGCGAGTACCGTCGGGCAACACCAGGCGTCCGCCTTCACCACGCACGGCTTCCGTGATCAGGAACGACTTGGCGTACGGATGATAGAGGCAGGTCGGGTGAAACTGGATGAACTCCATGTTTGCGATACGGCAACCGGCGCGCCAGGCCATGGCGATGCCGTCGCCGGTCGCGGTGTCGGGATTCGTGGTGTAGAGATACACCTTGCCGGCACCGCCCGTGGCCAGCACCGTGTGCCGCGCCGTCATGGCGTGGACCTCGCCGGTGCCGAGATCCTGCACGTAAAGGCCTTGGCAATGGCGCCCGGCCGTCGGTGCGGCATCGGCGCGGTCGGAGGTGATCAGATCGACCGCGAAATGATTCTCGAAGACGGTGATATTTGGATGCTGGCGCACGCGTTCGGTGAGCGTGGCGATCACGGCGTGCCCGGTGGCGTCGGCGGCATGAATGATGCGGCGATGGCGATGGCCGCCTTCGCGCGTGAGATGGAAGCCGAGTTCGGCGGCGTCGTCGCGGGTGAACGGCACGCCTTGCGCGATGAGCCATTCGATGGCTTCGCGGCTGTGTTCGACGATGAATCGCGTGGCGGCTTCGTCGCACAGGTCGGCGCCGGCGATGAGGGTGTCCGCAACATGCTCGTCGACGCTATCGGTCGAGTCGAGCACGGCGGCGATGCCGCCCTGTGCCCAGTCGCTCGCCCCTTCGGGCATGGGACGTTTGGCGACCAGTGCTACGCGGCAGGTTTTGGCCAGATGCAGGGCAACGGACTGGCCGGCGAGCCCACTGCCGACGATGACGACATCGAAATTCATGATACGCGCGCTCTCTGGAATCAACGCCACGGGCGTGGTGCGATTCTCGTGATGGGAAATGAGCCAGTATAGCGAGTCAATACGCGCGCGACACATGACCCTATGCGCACATCGGAGAAATTCTGTGTTGCGTGACTACGCATAGCGTAGCGTTGCGAATTTCGGGACGCCCAAACGAAAAACCCCGCCTGAGGCGGGGTATCGAACGCAGCAGCGAACCGCTGCGAGAAAACCTGTTGATCTTATTTGATCTTGGTTTCCTTGTAAGCCACATGCTTACGAGCCACCGGATCGAACTTGCTGATTTCCATCTTTTCCGGATGGGTACGCTTGTTCTTGGTGGTCGTGTAGAAATGACCCGTGCCAGCGGTCGATTCCAGCTTAATCTTGTCGCGAGCGCCTTTTGCCATGATGATCTCCTAAAACTTAGATGGCGTTGCGCGAACGCAGGTCCGCCAGAACGGCGTCGATGCCGTTCTTGTCGATCAGGCGCAGGCCGGCCTTCGAAATGCGCAGGCGCACAAAGCGGTTTTCGGTCTCTACCCAGAACCGGCGATTTTGCAAGTTCGGAAGAAAACGACGCTTGGTTTTGTTGTTGGCGTGGGAAACGTTATTGCCGACCATCGGCGCTTTCCCGGTCACTTGACATACGCGTGCCATGAAGCACTCCTAACCCAGAATTCTGTGTAAAAAAAGGTGAGTCGAAAAGACAGACCGCGATGATACCACAAAAATCCCAGACAAATCAATCGCTTTCGCGATGCAGGATGCGAGTCCCTGGCGGGAAACGTCTGTCGGAGATTCGGGAAGGGACGGATTATAGCGCAAGCGCTCCGCGAACGCGACCCAACTGCCAAAATTCTGTGCAGATGTTGTTGTGGGGTGTCACAGGTCGCCATTCTCCGCGAGTGAATACACGCGGGTTCCGGCCACGATGAAGTGGTCGAGCAGCCGGATTTCCAGCAGCGCCAGCGCGTCGCCCAACTGGCGAGTGAGCGCCAGATCGGCCGCACTCGGGGTAGGAACGCCGGACGGGTGATTGTGCGCGACGATGACGGCCGCCGCGTGGACGTCGAGCGCGGCGCGCACGATCTCGCGCGGATACGCGCAGGTCTGGTTGAGCGTTCCCTCGAACATGACGCGCGTGCTGATCAGCCGGTGCGCGGCGTCCAGAAAGAGGCACGCGAAGCGCTCGCGCGACCGATCCTGCAACGTGAGGCGCAGATAGTCGTGCACGCGCGCCGGAGAATCGAGCAGATTGCCGGACTGCATGCTTTCTCCCAGCATGCGGCGCGCCACTTCGAGGGCCGCCTGAAATTGCAGAATTTTGGCCTGACCTAGCCCGGGAATTTGCCGCAACGTCTCGAAGGGCGTGGCGAGCAGCCGGGTGAGCGATCCGCTTCGCGCCAGCAATTCGCGGCCGAGATCGACGGCATTGCGCCCGTGCGAGCCCGTCCGCAACAGAATGGCGAGCAACTCGGCATCGGACAGCGCACCGGCGCCGCGGGCCAGCATTTTTTCACGGGGACGCTCGGCGAGCGGCCATTGAGCGATGGACATGACGACTCCAAAGGAGACACGGTCGCGCGCATGATCGCGGGTGTCACGAATCACAAACAATGCCGTCGACAGGAAAAAATCGAGGCTGCTTCGATGGGGAGCCGGACGCGCAACGCGCCGTCCTTTACAATATTAGCTTGACCTTGCTGTGAGACCCCCATGAGTTCTGCCGTAACCCCTGTGGTTCAAGACGATTCCTATCTGACGCTCCACTACCGGATCGCCGCACCCGACGGCGCGGACATTGTCAACACTTTTGAAGGTACGCCGGCGACGCTGCAACTCGGCGGCGGCCAGATGGCGCCAACGTTGGAACAGTCGCTGCTGGGGATGACGGTGGGGGAGCGTCGCCGGACCGAGCTGGCGCCGGAGCAGGCGTTCGGCCCGCGCAACCCGGAGCTGCTGCAACGCGTTTCAATGAAGACGTTGCAGGAAAACAGCAATTTTGGCGAAGCCTATAACGTTGGCGATCTGGTCGAGTTCAACGCGCCGAGCGGCGGCCGCTATGCGGGCATCCTGCGAGAGTTGGGCGACGGCTGGGCCTTGTTCGACTTCAACCACCCGCTGGCCGGTCAGCCGATCGTGTTCGAAGTCCAGATTATCGGCATTCTGTAGGAATCGAAATGAGCGCCACCCAAGTCGTAGCACCGACCCTGTCGGATGCGGAAATTCTGCTGGCCCAGCCGCGCGGCTTTTGCGCGGGCGTCGACCGTGCGATCGAGATTGTCGAGCGCGCGCTCGCGATGTATGGCGCGCCGATTTACGTGCGCCACGAGATCGTGCACAACGCCTATGTCGTCGACAACCTGCGCAAGAAGGGCGCGATTTTCGTCGAGGCGCTGACCGACGTACCGGCAGGTAACACGTTGATTTTCAGCGCCCATGGTGTATCTCAGGCGGTGCGTGCCGAAGCGGAAGCGCGCGGCCTGCGCATCTTCGACGCGACCTGCCCGCTCGTCACCAAGGTGCACGTCGAAGTTGCAAAGATGCGCAGCCACGGGCTGGAGATCATCATGATCGGCCACAAGGGTCACCCGGAAGTGGAGGGCACGATGGGCCAGTCGGGCGAGGGCATGTTCCTCGTCGAGACGATCGATGACGTGCTGGCGCTGCAAGTCGCAGACGAGAGCAAGCTGGCCTATGTGACGCAGACGACGCTGTCCGTCGACGACGCCGCCGAGGTGATCAACGCACTCAAGCAGCGCTTCCCGTCGATTACCGAGCCGAAGAAGCAGGATATTTGTTACGCCACGCAGAATCGCCAGGATGCCGTGAAGTTCATGGCGCCGCAGTGCGACGTGGTCGTGGTCGTCGGCAGCCCGAACAGTTCCAACTCCAATCGCCTGCGCGAAGTGGCCGAGAAGATGGGCGTGCCCGCCTACATGATCGATGCCCCGGAGCAACTCAAGCCGGAGTGGTTCGACGGCAAACGGCGGATTGGCGTGACGGCAGGGGCATCGGCCCCGGAAGTGCTGGCGCAATCGATCGTCTCGCGTCTGCGTGAGCTGGGCGTCAATCAGGTCAAGGTGCTCGATGGCGTGGAAGAAAATATTGCGTTTCCGCTTCCCAAGGGCCTTGCGCCCGTGACCGCCGGCTAAGCGCCGTCGTCGCAACAACGCCGATCGGCCAGCGGTAACCCCGCATGGCTGGCAAACCGGGTGCCATATTGCATGGCCCCGGTTTTTTTGTGCCTCCTTCGCGCGCCACCCCTCCCCACGCAGGACTCCCCGCGACCCCGTGCGTCGGCCCTCCCCGGCGTAAGCGCCGCGTCGCTCACCGAATTGCAGATCGTGGTCGGGATTTTGCGTGCGGCACCTGCGCAAAATAGAATTGAATTTCGCAGAAAATCCGCGCGACGCATTTCACCAATTTTGGCGTCTTATTAGATAAAACTTGTCGACGCGACTCGCAATTCAGCGAGTACAGAATTGGTTGAATGTTTAACACTCGGTTTCCCGGAAATCAATTATTTATTTATTCACTTAATTAGATGAAGCGCTCCAGATCGCGCGGGCATGCAACTTGCATATCTAGTTATTGCAGCGTCCGAGCCCATGACTGGTGCATCGGTTGCACCATGACGCTACCCGGGCCGGCGAGCACAGTGTGTAAAACCTTTAACCAATCTGGGGTTGCGCTTTTGAAAAAATCGGGTTGCACAAGTCGGTATAAAACCTTAGGCCTCCATTATGGAAAACCCTGTGGCGGCGAGCATCGCATCCGCAAAGAATGGAGTTACAATGCGCGCGTTTCGCATACGAAACGTTGAATTGGCGTTACTGGCGTTATTCATCCGCCGACAATCTGGAGATAATCACATGCAACTCAAGTTCGCGAAGGTACTGCCCGTCGTTGCCGCAGTGACGCTGTTGGCGGCATGCGGTCAGAAGGAAGAAAAGCAGGCCGATTCGGGCGCCGCTTCGGCACCCGCCGCGACGACTGCCGCCAGCGGGGGCGGCGATGCGGTTGTAGTTAAAATTGGTCACGTTGCGCCGCTGACGGGCCAAATTGCTCACTTGGGCAAAGATAACGAAAATGGTGCACGCCTCGCTATCGAAGAAGCCAACAAGGCGGGCCTGACCATCGACGGCAAGCCGGTCAAGCTCGAACTGCTCGCCGAAGATGACGCGGCCGATCCGAAGACCGCAACGCAGGTCGCCCAGAAGCTCGTCGACGAGAAGGTCGTTGCCGTGGTGGGCCACTTGAATTCGGGCACCACGATCCCGGCCTCGAAGATCTATAGCGATGCTGGCATCGTGCAGATCTCCCCGTCGGCCACTAACCCGGCCTACACCCAGCAGGGCTTCAAGACGGCCTATCGTGTAGTGGCTACCGACGCTCAGCAGGGCCCGGCACTGGCCAACTACGCGACCAAGGCATTGGGCGCCAAGTCGGTGGCCATCGTCGATGACGCAACGGCCTACGGCAAGGGCTTGGCCGACGAGTTCGAGAAGACCGCGAAGGCCAACGGCCTGAAGGTGCTCTCGCACGACGCGACCAATGACAAGGCCACGGACTTCCGCGCGATTCTGACGAAGATCAAGGGTGAGCGTCCGGACATCATCATGTACGGCGGTATGGATGCGACCGGCGGCCCGTTCGCCAAGCAGTCGAAGGAACTGGGCATTGGTGCCAAGGTGCTTGCCGGCGACGGCGTGTGTACCGACAAGGTGGCCGAATTGGCCGGCGACGCGATCGACAACATCGTCTGCTCGGAAGCGGGTATGGCGCTGTCGAAGATGGAAGGCGGCGCGGACTTCGCGAAGCGTTATGAAGCCCGTTTCAACCAGCCGATCCAGATCTACGCGCCGTTCACGTATGACGCTGTCAACGTGATCATTGACGCCATGAAGCGTGCCAACTCGACCGATCCGGCCAAGATCCTGGCCGCCATGCCGGCCACCGACTACAAGGGTGTTATCGGCCACATCGCCTTCGACAGCAAGGGCGACATGAAGGAACCGGTGATCACGCTCTACAACTTCAAGGACAAAAAGAAGAGCGTGCTTGACGTGGTGAAGATGTAACTCTAAGGCATTTGCGCCATGAAACGGCACCGCTGCCTACCCGTTCGGTGCCGTTTCGATCTCTGCGGAAATACGCCGTGCCTGCATGACGGGCACGGCCCCCCCTCCTGACACAGGATTACGCCTCATTACCCGCAATTCTCTCGACCCCCTCGCGCGCCCGATCGGGCAAGCGTGTCGAGAGCCCGTTCTCGGGACAAGGAGTTAGCTTCATGGATATCTTTATCCAACAAATCTTGAACGGCCTCGTGCTTGGCAGCGTCTACGCGATCATTGCACTGGGCTATACGATGGTCTATGGCATTTTGGGCATCATTAATTTCGCCCACGCCGACGTGATGATGATCGGCGCGATGGTTGCGCTATCCACTATCAATCTGTTGATGAAAATCGCGCCGGACATGAACCCGGCGCTCATGTTGGCCATTGCCACGCTCGTGTGTATGCCCGTGTGTGCCTTGACCAATTTCGTGATCGAGCGCGTGGCTTATCGGCCGTTGCGCAACGCGCCGCGTCTGGCGCCGCTGATCACCGCGATCGGTGTGTCGCTGCTCTTGCAGACCATCGCCATGCTGATCTGGTCGCGCAACCCGCTCTCGTTCCCGCAATTGCTGCCGACCGACGCCATGACCGTGATCCCGCAGCGCGGCGACCAAATCGGCGCCGTGACCAACGGCACAGGTGTCGTGATCGTGGTCGTTGCCTTTCTCGTGATGTTCGGTCTCACGCAGCTCGTGAACCGTACCAAGCTCGGCCGCGCCATGCGGGCGACCGCGGAAAATCGCAACGTCGCCGGCCTCATGGGCGTGAACCCGAACTTCGTGATCTCTGCAACGTTCGCGCTGGGCGGCGGACTTGCGGCGCTCGCGGGCGTGATGATGGCGTCGAACTACGGCAACGTGCACTTCTACATGGGTTTCATTCCCGGGATGAAAGCGTTCACGGCGGCGGTGCTGGGCGGTATCGGCAATCTGCAGGGCGCGATGGTCGGTGGTGTGCTGCTCGGCCTCATTGAAGCGCTCGGCGCGGGGTACATCGGGGATCTGACCGGTGGTGTGTTCGGCAGTAACTATCAGGACGTGTTCGCTTTCATTGTCCTGATCGCGGTGCTCGTGTTCCGTCCGAGTGGTTTGCTCGGCGAGCGCGTGGCGGATCGTGCATAAGCGGGGAGAGACGACATCATGAATCAACCCGTGCAAACCTCCACTGGCGAGGCCACGCAGATCTCTGCGGCGGCGGCCACGCGCAAGGCCTATCGCGGCCTAGCATTCTTCCTCATCGCGGCGATTGTCGCGCCGGTGCTCGTCGGCTATGCCGGTGGCAACTACTGGGTGCGCGTACTCGACTTCGCGCTGCTCTACATCATGCTCGCGCTGGGTCTGAACATCGTGGTGGGCTTCGCCGGCCTGCTCGACTTGGGCTACATCGCGTTCTATGCCGTGGGCGCGTACGTCACCGCTTTCCTCAGCTCGCCGCACCTCACCGAACATTTTGCGTGGATTGCGCATCTGTTCCCCGGCGGGCTGCACGTGCCGGTGTGGTTCACGATTCCGATCGGGGCAGCGGTCGCCGCCACGTTCGGCATCCTGCTCGGTGCGCCGACGCTGCGTTTGCGCGGCGACTACCTGGCCATCGTGACGCTGGGCTTCGGCGAGATCATCCGTATCTTCATGAACAACCTGGACCGGCCGGTGAACATCACCAACGGCCCCAAGGGGATCACTGGCATCGAACCGGCATCGTTCGCCGGCTTCGACTTCTCGAAGGCGCACAACATCTTCGGGATCCAGGTCAACTCGGTGTACATGTATTACTACCTGTTCGTCTTCCTGGCGCTGTTAATCGCGTTCGTCTGCGTGCGTTTGCAGCACTCGCGCATCGGACGCGCCTGGGTGGCCATCCGTGAAGACGAAGTCGCCGCCAAGGCAATGGGTATCAATACACGCAACATCAAGCTGCTCGCGTTTGCCATGGGCGCGTCGTTCGGGGGGGTGGCCGGCGGCATGTTCTCGGCGTTCCAGGGCTTCGTCTCGCCCGAGTCGTTCACCTTCTGGGAGTCGATCATCGTGCTCTCGATGGTGGTGCTCGGCGGCATGGGCCACATTCCGGGCGTGATCCTGGGCGGTATCCTGCTCTCGGCCTTCCCGGAAATCCTGCGCTCGACCATGGGTCCGTTGCAGACGAGCCTGTTTGGTAGCGTCATTGTCGATCCCGAAGTGATCCGGCAGTTGCTGTACGGTCTGGCCATGATCCTGATCATGCTGTACCGTCCGGCCGGCCTGTGGCCGTCGCCGCGTCCAGAAGAGCGGACACTGTAAGTTGAGGGAGATGACCTGACTATGAGCGAACAAATTCTTCTGTCCGTCAAGGGCGTGAACAAGCGCTTCGGCGGTCTGCAGGCCCTCACCGATGTGGGTCTGGAGATCAAGCCGGGGCAAATCTACGGGCTGATCGGCCCGAACGGTGCCGGCAAGACCACGTTCTTCAATGTGATCACCGGCCTCTATACGCCGGACTCCGGCGAATTCAGGCTCGACGGTTCGGCCTACAAGCCGACCGCCGTGCACGAAGTGGCGAAGGCGGGGATTGCCCGTACGTTCCAGAACATCCGCCTGTTCGGCGGCATGACCGTGGTCGAGAACGTGATGGTCGGCCGTCACGTGCGAACCAAGATGGGCGTGATCGGCGCGATCGTCCGTTACCCGGGTGCGAAGGCCGAGGAGCGTGCCATTCGCGATCGCGCGATGGAGTTGCTCGACTATGTGGGCGTGGCGAAGTATGCCAACTACACGGCGGCGAACCTCTCGTACGGCCACCAGCGCCGTCTGGAGATTGCGCGTGCGTTGGCGACCGACCCGAAGTTGCTCGCGCTCGACGAGCCGGCCGCGGGCATGAATGCGACCGAGAAAGTGGAGCTGCGCGGCTTGCTCGACAAGATCCGTAGCGACGGCAAGACGATCCTGCTCATCGAGCACGACGTGAAGCTGGTGATGGGCTTGTGCAACCGCATGACGGTGCTGGACTACGGCAAGGTGATTGCCGAGGGTTTGCCGCAGGATGTGCAGAAAAATCCGGCGGTGATTGAAGCGTATCTGGGTTCGGGAGGCCATTGATGAGCGCAATGTTGACGATCAAGGGCCTGAAAGTCGCTTACGGCGGGATCAAGGCGGTCAAGGGGATCGACCTGAGCATCCAGCCGGGCGAACTGGTCACGCTGATTGGCGCGAACGGCGCAGGCAAGACGACCACGATGAAGGCGATCACCGGTCTGCTGCCTTGGGCCGATGGCGACATCGAGTATCTGGGCAAGTCGATTCGCGGTGTGAAAGCGTTCGATCTGCTCAAGCGGGGGCTCGCGATGGTGCCGGAAGGGCGCGGCATCTTCACGCGCATGACCATTCTCGAGAACATGCAGATGGGGGCGTATCTGCGCAACGACACCGCGGGGATCAAGCAGGACGTCGACAAGATGTTCGGCATCTTTCCGCGGCTGAAGGAGCGTCGTGACCAGCTCGCGGGCACGTTGTCGGGCGGTGAGCAGCAGATGCTTGCCATGGCGCGCGCGCTCATGAGCCAGCCCAAGCTGCTGCTGCTCGACGAGCCGTCGATGGGACTCTCGCCGATCATGGTGGAGAAGATCTTCGAGGTGGTGCGTACGGTGTCGGGCGAAGGGGTGACCGTGCTGCTCGTGGAGCAGAACGCGCGCCTGGCGCTCCAGGCCGCGCACCGTGCCTACGTGATGGACAGCGGTCTGGTCACCATGACCGGTGATGCGAAAGACATGCTCGACGATCCGAAGGTGCGCGCCGCGTATCTGGGGGAATAAGCGAGCATGAGCGTCCGGCGTGAGCCGGACGACGATCAAAGGGCGCCGAAGGCAACTCCGGCGCCCTTTGTGTTTTTCGTCGATCTTTGCGGTCGAACGTTACGGTCGAGCCCCCGCGCCCTGCGCGAGCGGCAGCCGCTTTCCGAGGCTCACGACATTGTCGGCCGCATAGCCGTGCGCGGTATAGAACGCCAGCGCATCGCGCGATTGCGTGAGCACTTGCAAGTTGAGCTTGAGGCAGCCTCGTTCGGCCAGCGCGCATTCTGCGTGGCGAAGCAGGGCGCTTGCCACGCCGCGACGTCGCAGCGCACGCCCTACCGCCAGGGAGTAGACCCAGCCGCGGTGGCCGTCATACCCGGCCATGACGGTGCCCACGATTGTCTGCTCGCGTACGGCGACGAAGAACAACCCGTCACGCATGGCGACCTTGTTGGCGATCGAGCGGCGTGGCTCGCGGTGCGGTTTGTCGGCCGAGAGATATTCGGGAAATGCGTCGCGCCAGAGGGCGAGCACGGCGTCGGTATCGGTGTCGTCGAAGCCGCGAATGTGAATGTCGGCGGGCATGGCGATCATGGCGCCTCCTGTTGGCTGGTGTAGATGTCGGGGCGATGGATCTGCATCATCTTGTTCACCGGGTCGAGCGGTTCGAATCCGTAGCGGGCATAAAGGCCCGCCGCGTCGGTGGTGGCGAGCAGAAAGCGCCGCAGCCCTTGCAAGGCGGGATGGGCCAGCACGTTCTCGCATAACCGCTTGCCGATGCCGAGCCCGCGCATCGACGGATCGACGAACACGTCGGCCAGATAGGCGAACGTTGCACGATCGGTAATCACGCGTGCGAAGCCCACCTGACGCGCCGCGCCGCCTTCGACTTGCGTGGCATAGGCCCCGAAGCACAGGGAGTGCGAGATGGCGCGCATGAGCGTCACGCGTGGGATGTCCTTCGCCCAGTACGTTTGCGTCGAGAGCGCGTGATGGATGAAGCCGATGTCGAGCCGCGCCGGGTCGGACGAAATATCGACGATGGCGTCGGCCGGCGGTGTCGGATGCGCGTGACTCAGATCGTTCATTGACGGTGCCTCCTGTGAGATGGGTTGAGCGCCGCACCGCCCGGCAAGTGCCGGGCATATCGCGACGCGCATCGAGACGATTCGTCAGGCATGCTTGGCGAGCAGCGTGTCGAGCATCGAGAGCATCTGGTCGATTTCGTCGCGGCTTACGTTCAGTGCGGGCATGAAGCGCAACAGGTTCGGACGCGCAGCATTGAGCAGCAGCCCCTCGGGAGTCATCTCGCGCGCCGCTTCGACCAGTTGCGGGCCGATGTCGCGGCCGAGCAGCAGTGCCCGCAGCAGGCCTGCACCGCGCTCGCCCTCGCCACCGTAACGCGACGACAGATGCTGCAATCCGGCACTCAGGTAGTCGGCCTGGGCGCGGACGAATTCGAGGAAGCCCGGTGCGCTGACCGTGCGCATGACCGCGAGTCCGACGGCGCACGTGAGCGGGTTGCCGTTGTACGTGCCGCCCTGATCGCCCGGCTGGAAGACCGCGAATTCGTCGCCGCAGAGCATCGCCGCGAGCGGCACGCCGCCGCCAATGCCTTTGCCGAGCGTCATGATGTCGGGCACGATGCCTGCCTGCTGATGCGAGAAGAGGGTGCCGGTGCGCCCGCAGCCGGTCTGCACTTCATCCACGATCAGCAGCAGTCCGCGCGATTTCGTGAGTGTGCGCAGTTCCTTCAGAAACGCGTCGGTGGCCGGCACGACACCGGCTTCGCCCTGAATCGGTTCGAGCATCACCGCGACGGTGTCGGGGCCGATGAGCGCTTCGACGGAGGCGATATTGTTCAGCTCGGCCTTCGGGAAGCCCGGCACCTGTGGTGCGAAGATCGTGTCCCAGCCGGGCTTGCCGCTCGCCGACATGGTGGCGAGCGTGCGGCCGTGGAAGGCATCCTTGAACGTGATGATCTCGAAACGAGCACCGCCCGATGGGTTCGGATGTAGTTGGCCCCACTTGCGGGCGAGCTTGATCGCACTCTCGTTCGCCTCGGCGCCGCTGTTCGCGAAGAAGACCTTGCCGAGTCCCGAGAGCGTGGCGAGCAGGCCGGCCAGCTCGATCATCGGCACGTTGTAGTAGGCCGGGCTGGGATTGAGCAGCAGTCCGCTTTGCGTGGCGAGCGCATCGCGCATCACCGGATGACAATGGCCGAGGCTGTTGACGGCCCAGCCCTGAATGAAGTCGAGATATCGCTTGCCCTCGTGGTCATACAGCCAGCCGCCCTTGCCGTGTGTGAACACGAGGTCGGGGCGCGACGTGATGGGCAGCAGCGCCTGGGTGCGAAATTCGGCAAACCTGGCGTGACGTGCCCCCTTGGGGGCGGCGGACGCAATGGGCGATGCAGCGGCGGACGGGTTGGCAAGCGACATGACGGTCTCCGAAGGACAAGGATGGGCGAGACGGAACAATAAAAAAAGCCACGGGGGCTACCCGTGGCTTCGCTGTGTTTGAGAACTTGCGAGTTATCGCAGTCGATAGCGTGCCGCGCGGCATCCCGGTTGGGGCAGCGTATGGCGACGTCGGATCGAGGCGATGGCAATCAGGTTCATGTCGGCAAGCATAAGTCGGTGACGCGGCGCTTGTCAAAGGGTTCGCGCGCACTGTGGCGTGCGCGCCGCGTGGCGCCCGGTCAGCATCGCTCGATTCGTGCGGCTCACAGACCGCCACCCGGGTTGTCGGCCTCGGTGGTGAACGCATCGGCGAAGAATGCCGCGTCGGGCAGGTGGTGATGCGCGATGAAGTCGCGGCGCGCCGATTCCACCATCACGGGGGCACCGCAGGCGTAGACCTCGTAGTCCGACAGATCCGGCAGGTCTTCCACCACGGCACGATGCACGAACCCCGTGCGGCCTTGCCACTGGTCTTCCGGCGCGGCGTCGGAGAGCACCGGCACGAACTTGAAGCCGGGAATCTCGCGCGCCCACTGTTCGGCCAGCTCGCGCAGGTAAATGTCCTTCAACTGTCGCGCGCCCCAGTACAGGGTCATGGGGCGCCTCAGTCCCTTGTGTACCGCGTGTTCGACGATGGCCTTGATCGGCGCGAAGCCGGTGCCCGACGCGAGCAGCACGATCGGCTTGTCGGTGTCTTCACGCAGGAAGAACGTGCCGAGGGGGCCTTCGAAGCGCAGGATTTCGCGTTCCTTCATTTGATTGAAGACGTGGTCGGTGAATACACCGCCGGGCATGTGACGCAGGTGAAGCTCGAGGAAGCCTTCCTCGTGCGGCGCGGTCGCCATCGAATAGCTGCGGCGCTTACCGTCTTTCAGAATGAACTCGATGTACTGCCCGGCGAGATATTGAAAACGCTCGTTGGCGGGCAGTTGCAGGCGCATGACGATGACGTCGTCGGCGCGGCGCTCCAGTGCATTCACGCGGCATGGCAGGCGCTTGACCGGAATGTCGCCGATGCCTTTGACCTCACGGCATTCGATCACGAGGTTGCCCTTGGCGTGCGCACAGCAGAGCAGCGCAAAGCCACGCGTTTCCTCGTCCTTGGAGAGTGCGGAGCTGGAATGCGCGCCGTGCTCGACGCTGCCCTCGACCAGCTTGGCCTTGCAGGAACCGCAACCGCCGTTTTTGCAGCCGTACGGCAGGCCGATACCCTGACGCAGCGCAGCGCTGAGCACGGCTTCGCCGTCTTCGACCTGGAACTCGCGCCCGCTCGGCACGAGGGTAACGTTGTAAGCCATACTACAATCCGAAAAATGAATAATCCGTCAAAACCCTTCGGTCGCCCGCGCCTGCTGGTGGTGGGCTGCGGCGACGTCGGCATGCGTGCGCTGCCGGCGCTCGTCAAACACTTTCGAGTCTTTGCCGTCACGTCCAGCGATGCCCGTCATGCGGCGTTGCGCGCGGCGGGGGCCGTGCCGGTTGTCGCGAATCTGGACGACGCGGCAAGCCTGCGCCGCATTGGCCGTCTGGCACCGCGCGTGTTGCATCTCGCCCCGCCCGCGGGGGTCGCCGGCAGCGGTACCCAGGACCGGCGTACCCGCCGTTTGCGCGCGGCGCTTGCCCGGCCGCCGAAGCTCACAATTGTACCCGAGGGAGGGCGGCGCGCTGTGTCGCGCCTGCCTCAAGCGCCGCGTCGCATTCTGGTCTACGCGAGCACCAGCGGGGTTTATGGCGACTGCGGCGGCGCCTACGTGGATGAAACGCGGCCACCGCGGCCGCGCTCGCCACGAGGCCAGCGTCGCGTGGACGCGGAACGCACGGTGCGCTCGCTTGGCCGACCGTCGAGGCACGCTCATGACGTGCATCGTGTACAGGCCGCTGGCCCGGCACGCGCCCGTGCGACATCGGTGAGCGCCACGCCTGCCGTCTGGCGTTTCACCGAGCGTGCGCGTGTGCCGTGGCGAACGACGCTCGTGCGCATTCCGGGGATTTACGCGGCGGACCGTCTTCCGGTCACGCGGTTGCACAAAGGCACCCCGGCGTTGCAGGCGTCCGACGACGTTTTCACCAACCATATTCACGCCGACGATCTCGCGGCGATCCTGGTGCGGGCCATGTGGCGCGGCAAGCCGCAACGCATCGTGCATGCGAGCGACGACACCGCATGGCGCATGGGTGAGTATTTCGACCATGTGGCGGACGCCTTGGGACTGCCCCGGCCGCCCCGTATTTCGCGGGACGAAGCCCGGCGCGTGCTGGAACCGACGCTGCTGTCGTTCATGTCGGAGTCGCGACGGCTCGCCAACACGCGGCTCAAGCGCGAACTGGGCTATCGGCTGAAGTACCCCGACGTGGCGGCGCTGCTCGGCACGCTCGCCCCAAGCCGCCACAACGCCGTCGCCGATATGACCGCCGACCCCACCATGAACCAGGCGACCGACGATCCCTTCCCGGTTGCGGAAAGCAACGCCGTCGTGACGATGGGGGTCGCCGCGCTGCCCAGCAAGCCGGACAGCATGTAGCTCACCGATAGGCCGGAGTAGCGAATCTCTGGGCCGAACGGTTCCGCGAGAAACGTCGCGATCGGTCCATAGTTGGCAGCGAAGGCGGTCATCATCAACAAGTAGCCGAGCAACGCCAGGGAAAATTCGCGGGCGTCGAGCAGCCAGAACAGCGGAAATGCCAGCAGCGCCTCGGCGAGGATCCCGCCCATGATCACGGGCCTGCGGCCGATCCGATCGGAGAGCCATCCAAAGGCGGGCAACAACAGGAGACAAAGCGCGCAGGCGATGAGCGCGATCGTCAGCATTGCGCTACTCGAAAAGCCCAGGGTTTGGGTGCCATATGTCAGCCCGAACGCTACGATCAGGTTGAAGGAGGTGCCCGTCGACAGGGTGGCGATGCCGCCGAGCAGTACCCGTTTCCAGTGCTTGCTCAGCAACGCGGCCAGCGGCACCTTGACCTGCGCATTGGCTTTCTGAATTCGACGGAACGAAGGCGTCTCGGAGGTGTTCAGTCGAACGTAGAGGCCGACAAAGACCAGCAATACGCTGACCAGGAAGGGGATGCGCCAACCCCATGCGAGCAGGGCGCCATCGGGCAGCATGGCGTTGCTCAAGAGAAACACGAGATTGGCGATCAACGTGCCTGCCGGCACCCCGATCTGGACCCATGACCCGAAGAGCCCACGCTGATGCTTGGGCGCGTGTTCGACCGCCATCAACACCGCGCCGCCCCATTCGCCGCCGAGCGCCAGGCCCTGCACGATGCGAAGTGTGAGGAGCAGAAGCGGCGCCCAGAGGCCGATCGACGCGTAATCGGGGAGCAGACCGATGCAGAACGTGGAGATGCCCATCATGACCAGCGAGACGAGCAACATCGACTTGCGCCCCAGCCGATCGCCGAAATGGCCGAACATCGCGGCACCTACCATTCGCGCAAGATAGGCGGACGCGAAGGTGCCGAAGGCGAGCAGAGTGCCGATCAGCGGGACAAAGCTTGGAAAGAAGACCTTGTTGAACACCAGCGCCGAGGCGGTTGCGAACACGAACAGGTCGTACCATTCGACCGTCGTGCCGATGACGCTTGCGATGGCAATGGTTTTGATGCTGCGCTCGTTTTCGTTGACTTCGTTCGCTTCGAGCGTGCGCTCAACAGTGTGTGTTTGATTCATGGAACCCTCCATGAGGACAGGGGGCGCGAGCCGGTCACCGATCGCTGGCGACGGGACCGGACACGGTTGGGGGAGAGAGCGCGCCGTCGTTTAGGCCATCGACTGTCGGATATAGGCAATCACTTCGTCTGCGCTCGACACGTCTGCATAGCGCCGGCCGACGTCGCGCAAATTGTCGCGGTGCGGACCTTCCTCGATGTCACCAACGCAGTCTTCTGGAACAATCGTGCGAAAGCCCCATTGAAAGCTGTCGATTGTCGACGCGCGAATGCATCCGCTCGTGTTGCAGCCCGTGATGATGACCGTCTGGACGCCCTCTTTCACGAAGTACGGCACAACCGGCGTCTGGAAGAAAATCGACGGGCCATACTTGCACACGACCACGTCGTAGTCTTTGTCGTAGATCCGGGGGTCGAGGGCCGAGCTGGGATGATCGAGCCTGAACTGATCGCGAACCGCGGCAATTTTCCAGTACGGCATGTCGCGCTCATTTTTGTAGGCGGTGAAGCATGTCGCGATCGGAACGTTGTGCGCGCGGGCCACCTTGAGCAGGCGCTCGGTGTTGGCAAGCCCACGCATGACCAGCGGCGCACCGCCAAGCGGGTATTTCGACTCGGTGAAGGCCAGTTGATAGTCCACCACGACAATTCCGACTTTCCCCTTCATGCCAATTCCGACAGCCCCATACGAGCGGTTTTGGTAATCGTCCATTTATGACTCCAATTCAATGAGTTGAGCGACATTGCACTTAAGAGTCTAGTGGTGCAGCATACGTATATATATACGTATCGATTACGTACGGAATCACCCTGACGGCAAGGAGATGGCATGGACGACATGACGGCCGGCGCGCTCGCGTCTGAACCGATCGACTATGAACAGGTGTTCGCGAATGTACCGGTCGCGCTCATGGTTACCCGCAGGCGAGTGATATCCGCCTGCAACAAGCAATTTCTGGACATGTTTCGGACGAGCGGCGACGCCGTGATCGGCCAGTCGGTTCGCATCCTGTACCCCAACCAGGTGGCCTTCGATCGATTTGGTGCACGTGTGATTCCCGCTCTGAAAAAGTTCGGGCGAATCATGGAACCGCGAGCCATGCTGCGGCTCGATGGGCAGTTGTTTTGGGTGAACGTGACCGGCGTCAGCGAGCACCGGGACGACCCGTACCGGGAGGCACTCTGGTTTTTTTCGGAGATGGGGGCGAGCATGAGTCTGTCGGGTGGCGCAAGTGCCGCCAACAAGCGGCTCGCAGAAACCAAGCATTCCATGACGAAGCGCGAGCGCGATGTGGCGGCATTGCTCATTCAGAACCAGACCGCCAAGGAAATTGGCATCGTGCTGGGGATCAGCCCGCGAACCGTGGAGGTCTTCCGGGGGAAGCTCTTGAAGAAGTTTGACGTTCCTACGACGCACGAACTGGTCAAGACGCTCCTTGCCTAGGCGTTTTCGGTGCGGGATGCGCACCGGCCTGCCAATCAGATTCGCGCACGGCGGCCCCGAGCGGGGTAGGCGGTCGAGACCATGGGCGCGAAAATGTGCAGACGCGGATCGTGGCCGAAGTTTTGCGGTGTCGCCGGCGCGCCCGCGCCCGGGGCAGGTCCGGAAGCGCCGTCAGCCCCGCGAGACGGGGCGCCCGGCGCGCATCGAGGGGGGGCGCGATCACGACAACGCTCGTCACCCGCATGCTCGCGACGCGACTGCACAGTGTGGAGATTGCGCGGCGCATGTCGGATGCCCAGCTCCATCCCGCGTAACGGGACAACATCGCAGTGCGGATGCGATCGCGCTAACATGAATATAATTGCTGGCTATATCGCTTAACGTCTGTGAAACGCAAGACTCGCTTCGGGCTGCCTCGTGGTCATGGCGCCGCTCGATGCCGAGGCACCTTTCCAATCCTTTCTGAAATAAGGATTGAGCTGCATTTTGTAAGATGCTTCGGCCAATGCCGGTCTGGATGAACGCACACACTTCGGTGCATCTCGACACCAAGGGAGCACACGACATGACCACAGGCATAGGCGCGCCGGGTTCGGCGCCACATCGCGCCTGGCGTTTGCCGGGGCAGGGGCCCGCCGCGACGCTCGGCACGCGTCGCGCGTCGTCGGCGCCGGATCGATTTACGAATGCGCTACGGGCGCTGTCGACGACTTCAGCGCCGTCCGCGGTGACGCAAGAAAGTGCCGTGACACTGTCGCAAGCCGCGACCGCTCGGCGACAAACTTAAACCACCGAGAGAATTTCATGAGTCTGCATGTTCTGCTGGTCGACGACGATCCTGTCGTTCGCGACCTCTTGCGCGAATTGCTGCATGCCAACGGCATGCAGGTCTCGGTGCTGCACAACGGGGCCTCGCTGCTGCGCCGGCTCGAACTCGAGCGGCCGTCGGTGATTCTGCTCGACATCATGATGCCGGAGCGCGACGGCTTGCGGGCGTTGCAGGATTTGCGCGCGGCCGGCGAAGACATCCCGGTGATCATGCTCTCGGCGCGTGGCGGGCCGCTCGACCGGGCGCTCGGGCTGGAACTGGGCGCGGACGACTATCTGGCCAAGCCGTTCGATCCTCGGGAGTTGCTCGCGCGGATTCACGCTGTGCTGCGCCGCCGCGGGCCGGTGGCCGCCAGCGCCCCCGACGCGCGCGCCCCGTACCGCTTCGGTCCGTTTGAACTCGATTACTCGCTGCGCACGTTGCAGCGCGAAGGCGAGCGTTTGCCGCTGCGCGATACCGAGTTCGCCATGCTCAAGGCGTTCACGCAGCACCCCATGCAGGTACTTCCGCGCGTCAAGCTGCACGCCATGCTCTATGGCGACGGCATCACATTTCGCGATCGCAGCCTGGACGTGCCGGTGTGGCGTCTGCGACGGCTCGTGGAAGCCGATCCGTCCGAGCCTCGCTATATCCAGACGATCCGCAGCAAGGGTTATGTTTTCGTGCCGGGCGGCGAATTGTCCGAAAGCGCGACGTCCGACTCGCGTGAGCGGTCCGGTTCAGGCGGCGCAGGCGGTCACGACGACGGGCTGGCGCTCGCCTCGCCGGCGCCGGTGGTCAAGCGCACGGTGCGCGGCTGGCGGGAGTCGGCGGCGTGAAACGGCGTTGGCTGCTGCGCGACTCGCTCTTTGCGCGCATGGCAGGGCTGGGCATTGCCGTCTTGCTGGTGATGCATCTCGTATGGAGTGCGCTGGTGTTCTATCAGCGTCCGCGTCAGCAGGTGGACGGGTTCGCGCGCGGCCTGCTCATCGCCATCCAGAGTGTGGATCAACGCGCCGTGAACCCCGGCAGCCTCGCGCCGCCGCATGGCCTGCGTCGCGTGCCGCTGGCCGACGCGCCGACGTTTGCCGATCGCGTAGAAGACGAACGCGCGGCGCGCCTGCGTCACGAGCTGCTCTCGCGCTTGCCGGTGGGGACGCAGTTGCATATGGTCGACGAGCGCAAGCGCGGGAGTTTGTGGGTCTTGCTGCCGCACCATAGCGAGTGGATCGTCATCGCGCTCGACTTGCCGCCGATGCCCCCCTTCGTGCGCGAGACGGTGGGCATTCTGATCGGCGCGGTGTTGCTGGCGCTGCTGGTGGCCTGGCAGATGCAGCGGCCGATCGCGCGCGTGGCGCAGGCCGCGCGTGTGATCGCACGTGGACGGCGTCCGGCCCTGCTGCCCGAGCAAGGGCCGCACGAGTTGCGCGACCTCACGCACGCTTTCAACGACATGGCCAAGCGCCTGGCGGAAGCGGAGGATAACCAGGCGATCATGCTCGCGGGCATTGCCCACGATCTGAAGTCGCCGCTCACGCGTCTGCGTCTTCGCGCCGACTTGATCGACAGCGACAGCTCACGCGACGGGTTTGTGCGCGACATCGCGTCCATCGATCACATCGTCCAGCAGTTCCTCGCCTATGCGCGCGACGAAGCCGATACGAGTCCACTCGTGGGCGTCGACGCGTTCTTGTGCGAACAATTTCCTGCGGGTGAGGGCGAGCACGATGACGCTGCGCCGGTGCCGAACGCGTTGGACGCGTCCACACCATCGAGCGCACGGAGTGGTCTGAGCGAATCGCGCGAATCGAGCGAGAGCGCGTCGCTGTTCGCCAGCCATTTGCGCGCGGGTCCGGGTTTCCGGTTGCCTCGCACGTTGCTCGACCGGGTGATGATGAATCTCGTGGACAACGCGCTCGAGCACGGTGAACCGCCCGTGCGTCTGGCGACCTGGTGCGAGGGGGCGGTGGGATATATCGAAGTCAGCGACTGCGGCGCGGGGATTCCGGACGATCAGGCGGCTCTGGCGATGCGTCCGTTCGTGCGGCTCGATCCGTCGCGCGGCGGCGAGGGCCATTGCGGACTCGGTCTGTCGCTGGTGGCACGGTTGGTCGAGGGGCTGGGCGGCACTGTGCGGCTGGGGACGTCGCCGGACGGCGGGCTTCGTGTCACGCTGCGCTTGCCCGTGATGCCCGCACCTGGGCTTACCGGCGGCTGAGGTGATGCCTCGGGTGGCTAGGGCGGCGCAGGCGGCGTGCCGTCGCGCTGAGCCGCCATCGATCCTGGCGCGTCAGTAAATCTCGGGCACGATCATTTCATCCGGCACCGGGTGACGCATATAGTCTTCGCTGCGGGCGCGTTCGGGCAATATCACCGACGAGCGCTCCACGTCGTGATACGGCACTTGCGCGAGCAAGTGATGCATGCAATTCAGGCGCGCGCGCTTCTTGTCGTCGGCCTGCACGACCCACCAGGGGGCTTCCGGAATGTGCGTGCGCTCAAGCATCACTTCCTTTGCGCGCGTGTAACTTTCCCAGCGGCGGCGACTTTCCAGGTCCATCGGACTGAGCTTCCATTGCTTGAGCGGGTCCTGAATCCGTGCGAGGAAGCGCGCCTCCTGTTCATCGTCCGAGATCGAGAACCAGTACTTCACGATCTGGACACCGCTGCGAACGAGCATCTTTTCGAACTCGGGCACCGAGCGGAAGAATTCTTCGTATTCGCTCTCGGTGCAGAACCCCATCACGTGTTCCACGCCGGCGCGGTTATACCAGCTACGGTCGAACAGCACGATTTCGCCGGCGGCGGGCAGATGCTGAACGTAGCGCTGAAAATACCACTGCGTGCGTTCGCGGTCGTTCGGGGCGGGCAGGGCGGCCACGCGGCACACGCGAGGGTTCAGCCGTTGCGTGATGCGCTTGATCGCGCCGCCCTTGCCGGCCGCATCGCGGCCTTCGAAGATCACCACGAGCCGATGGCGGCTGCGGATCACCCAATCCTGCAATTTGACGAGTTCGCCCTGCAGACGAAACAGTTCGCTGAAATAGTGCAGGCGGTCGCCGCGGGCCTCGGCGCTCAGGTCATTCAGCCCGGGCAGACGAAGATCGTCGATCTCCATCTCGATCTCTTCATCGTAGCTGTCGATCAGATCATCTTGGAGGCGGCGCGCAAGCGAGGCGTCGCGGTCGGCATCGGAATCGAATTGGGTCATGGCGACGATCTCTTACGGACCAAAAAAAATACGGAGGGCACCCGTCCAGCGTGGGTGACGACAGGCGGACACACGGCGTAGTCCCGCGTGCAGGGCGCACCCGAGCGTGAGCCAAAGTCTGCGACGATTTTATGACACTAGCATGGCGTTGACGAACGCCGCGCCGAGGAGTTCCCGGTCAGCCCCGCCCGGTGGGCGAAAGCGGCGTTGGCAGTCGGTGTGCGAAGTATGTGAATTGTCACAAAACAGCCATGTGACGGGGTCATGATGTCAGGCCCGTCCGCGCTGCGGCGCGGGTCACGCCGTTCCCCACTTTCGCCTACACACCGCGCGTATGTTCGCCGACTTGGTTCACAACGCTTATGGCTGCGATCAGGCGGGTCTGATCTATGGCTATCGATTCACCGACGGCACCTCGCCTGAGCCCATCGATTCGGGCGAGGCCCTCGCGTGGCTGGCGCAGGGCGAGCGTGCGCCCGGCTTCATGTGGCTGCATTTCAACTTCGCGCATGCCGCGTGCGAGCGGTGGCTGCAGCAGCATCTGCGCTTGCCGGACGAATTCTACGAGCATCTGAGCGAAGGCTCGCGCTCCACGCGCATCGAGCATTCCGACGACTGGCTGCTGGCCGTCATCAACGATGTGATTTTCGCGTTCGACATCGCGCAGTCGGAGATTTCGACGCTGCGTGTCGCGGCCAATGCCCGGCTGCTGGTGACGGGTCGGGTGAAGCCGCTGCGATCCATCGATAAGTTGCGCGCGTCGGTCAAACGTGGCGAAGCGTTCCGTTCGCCGCTGGCGTTGCTCGTGCATTTGCTGCGCGATCAGGCAGATGTGCTCGAACGCATCGTGCGCGAGACGAGCGGGCGCGTGGATATGGTCGAAGACCGGCTATTGCAGCAGCGTATCGAGAGCAATCGCGCCGATCTGGGGTCGTTGCGCCGGGTGCTCGTGCGCTTGCAGCGATTGCTGGCACCGGAGCCGGCGGCGCTTTTTCGTCTGCTGAGCCGTCCTCCGCCCTGGGGGCATGTCGAGGACGTGCAGGAGTTTCGACAGGCAACCGAAGAATTTGCCGTCGTGCTCAATGACTTGTCGGCCTTGCTGGAGCGAATCAAGCTGCTGCAGGAAGAGATTGCGGCAATGGTCAGCGAGCGCACCGAGCGCACGATCTATACGCTCACCGTCGTGACCGTGCTCGCCCTGCCCATCAACATCGTGGCGGGCTTCTTCGGCATGAACGTGGGCGGTATACCGCTGGCGGATCATCCGCATGGCTTCTGGGTTCTGGTCGCGATCGTCGCCACGGGGACCGCCGCCGCCGGTGGATGGGCGTTTCGGCGGCGGCCGGATTGATGGTGTCACGTCGAACAGCGACGCCATCGCGGGCGGTTCATTGACCGTCCGGCGAGGCTTGAATCATCTTCCAACCATTGCCGGCCGGGTCGCGAAATCCAGCGTCGACACTGCCGTAGCGCTCGACCGGCGCCTGCGTGAACTCGACGCCGCTGGCTTTCAGCCTGGCGTAGCTATCCTGGCAGTCCGATACGTGAAGCACCAGTGGCGGCATGGCGCCCTTGGCGACCATCGCCCGCAACGTTTGCGCGGTCGCGTCGTCGTGGATGGGCGGGCCAGGGGCGAATAGGCCGAGCTGGAACGAGGGCTGGTCCGGATGCTGGACCGTGAGCCAACGGTATGGCCCGTTGCGCACGTCCGTGTGAACGCGGAATCCGAGCTTCTCGACGTAAAACGCGAGCGCTTCATCCTGATCGTCGACGTACACACCGACCACTTGAATGCCTGGCTTCATAAGACCTCCTTGGTTGATGGAGGGACTGTACCTTTGGTCGCGCGGCGGCGCTTCTCCAAAACTGCGATCTTGAGATCGGGCCGCTGCGCCGCTTTCAGGACGCAGGCCGGAACACGATCCAGGCAGTTGGGCGCGGTGGTCCGCGCCGACTGTCGAACGGTGCTTGGGCTTTGCCCATTGATGTCGCGAAAGATGCGGCCGAACGTGCCAACGCTCTCCCAGCCGGTGGCAAAGGAAATCTCGGTAATGCTCAGATCGGTGTCGCGCAACAGCGTGTTGGCCTGCTCGATGCGCCGTGTCAGCAAGTAGCGATGTGGAGGAATGCCGAAGGCTCGCTTGAACGAGCGCGCGAAGTGCGCTTCGGAAGTGCCGCTGACCGCGGCCAGGCGCTTGACGGGCCAGGCCTCGTGCGAGGCCGAGTCCATGCGGTCTTTGGCGCGCAGCAGACGCCGCAGCAAGGCCGGGTCTTCCAACGGCGCGGTGTCGGCCGGTTCGACGCAAGGGGCCGAAGACGGGGTTGGCATCGAGTCACGACGGCATTCGCGAGGGGCCATGAGTTCCAACGGCGCAGACGAGATCCGCCTAGTTTAGGCGAAACAGGGGGGGCGGGTATCGCCGTGCGCGCAGGGGGAGGTGGCGGGCGCCGCCAGAGGCCGAATTCCTGATGTCTTCAGAAAGTATGGTGCATGCCGCTCAGCACAAGCACCTGATTTTCATTGCTTGATGCCCCCGCGATCGAAAGATATGCCTTTGCTCCGGCGTTGGTGTGCTCGCACAGCGCTTGCAGATACAGTTGCGTCGACTTGGACAGCGAGTAGATGTATCCCACCTCGACCTGCGACCATCGGTGACCGGACATCGTTGTCGTCGCAACGCCTCCAGTCACTTGATTGGAGAGCGTTAGCTGGTACTCGGCACCAGCCTCGTAGGTCTGGTAGACGTCGGAGGCGGCGCCTTTTTCAAGGCGAACGCGCGTGTAAAGCCCGTGTACGCGAAGATTGCCGACTGTGTACAGAAGGCCTGCACCGAATGTCTGCGAATGGTCTGCAACGTATGCAGAAGCTGCGCTTCCTTGAAATGTGGTGAGACCTGTTGCCGCGACGCCAAAGGCGCGATTGTGCTGGTTGGAGAAAATGGCTGCCGTTTTCAGATTCCCGGACGCGAAATCGACGCCGATGCTGAAGGTGTTGCCGAAGCCAAAATTGGCCGTATTGCCAAGGCCGAACACCGAACTTGCGGAGAGGCCGTGATAGTTCGCGGAACGATACTTGATCGCATTGTCGATCGATGACGTCGCCGAGTTTGCGAGATTGTCGATATTGCCAGGATGGAACGCGTTCCATGACTGTGCGAGATAGGCGTTACTAAGCGGGGTGAGCAAATCGAAGTTAAGAGAACTTTGGTGCCCGACGGTAAGGGTGCCGGTGGTCGGCGAGGGGGGGTGTCAGAATTTCCGTGTTCAAGGCGAGTTGAGAATTACACGGACGGTCGAACGAATCGATCCGCGTAAAGGATAGCGAATTGGTTCATTGCTGTCTTCCAGTCCTTGGCCGCTCGCCCCCAATCGGCCGTAATGTTGCGCAGCGCCAGCCAGATAAGTTTGGTTGCGGCATCATCGCTCGGGAAGTGCCCGCGGGTCTTGATGATCTTGCGTAGTTGCGAGTTGATGTTCTCGATGGCGTTGGTTGTATAGATCACCTTGCGCACTTCCGGTGGAAACGCAAAGAACGGAATCACGCGATCCCAGGCATTACGCCAGGCTGCACTGACCGGCGGAAATTTCTGGCCCCATGGTCCAGCGGCGAAGCTATCGAGTTCGGCCTGTGCGGCTTCGGCGCTCGGTGCGGTGTAGATCGGCCGGATCGCGGCAGCGAGCGATTTGCGGTCTTTCCAGCTCGCATAATCGAGGCTATTGCGGATCAGGTGAACGATGCAGGTTTGCAGCGTTGTTGCCGGAAATACGGCAGCCAGCGCCTCGGGCATGCCCTTGAGGCCATCGGTCACCGCAAT